>NZ_PEOG01000047.1 GCF_002761755.1 Roseateles chitinivorans | reverse complement strand
CGTCCGGATGCACGCCGATGCCCAGCATCATCGCGTGGCGGCGGCGTGCCTGCGGACCGACCGGATGCAGGCCGGCGGATCCCACGAGGCGGTCTCCGTCGAAGGCCAGCAGCACCAGCTCGCCGCTCGCGTAGTCCGGCACCAGCAGTCCGGCGCGCGGATGCCGCAGCAGGTTGCCCAGCGTCATGAAGAAGCGGTTGCCGGGGAAGTCGGGGATCAGCAGCTCGACACCGCCGTCCAGCCGCCGCTGCACCGCCACGAAACCCGGCGGACCGCCGCGGTGCGACACGTCCACGCCCTCGGCGCGACCGTCGCCAGGCACCGGCGCCGAGGCGCTCGCGATGAACACCGTGTCGGCCGCCTCGATCGAGGCCAGCGCGCGGGCATCGAGGGCCGCGTCCAGCGGCTGTGCCAGGGCCGGCGGCGCGCCGTCCCAGCGCAGCGGTTCGCGCGCCTGGATGTACTTCGGGCAGTTGCCGAAGCTCTGCACGACGGTCACCTCGAGCCCGCCCTCCGACATCGCCGCGAGCCGCCCGTTCATCCGGTTGCGCCGGCGGGTGTGCGGCTCCAGGCCCAGCAAGCCGACCGGCGCGCCCGGTCCCTGCGCGCGCAGCGCGGCCAGCGCCGGATCCTGCCCGTCCAGCGTCGTCGAGATCGTCATCGTCCGCGGGTCCGGCGTGGCGACGAAACCGGGCGGGCCGGCCAGCATCGTCGCCCAGGCCTGCCCCGCGGCGTCGAGCGCGCCCAGCAGCATCGTCGGCAGCTTGCCGAACAGCTCGCGGTGCTGGTCCGGCATGTGGTCGCGGATGACCTGCGGGCCGATCTCGGCCATGCGCTCGCGCATGCCGCTGCGCGCCTGCAGCGCCTGCTCGCCGGGGTGCCAGGTCGTGTCCCCGGAACGGTCGAGGGTCAAGTCCATGGTGAAGCTCGGCGGGGCTCAGAGTTGATCGGTGAGCGGGACGAAGCCGGGCAGCGCCTCGATCCGCGCCAGCCAGCCGCGCAGCCGCGGATAGTCCGCCAGCGAGACGCCGCCGATCGGCGCCTGCGAGGTGTAGCCGTAGAAGGCGAGGTCGGCCAGCATCGGCCGGTCGCTCACGAGGAAGGCGCTGCGGGCGAGCCGGTCCTCGATCAGCGCGAACAGCCGATGTCCCAGCGCCAGCGAGGCCGGATCCACCGGCTGGCCGGTCAGCGCGCGGTAGCGCGGCGAGGCCGCGCCCGGGCCGAGCAGGCTGACCGACAGGCTGAACCAGCGCTGCTGCCAGGCGGCCTCGACCGCGTCCCGGGGGAGCCAGCCGGCCTCGGGGGCGTAGCGGGTTGTGAGGTAGACCAGGATCGCGTTGCTCTCCGGCAGCACGAGATCGCCGTCCTCCAGCACCGGCACCTGCGCCAGCGCGTTCAGCGCGAGGAAGGCTGGCTGATGCTGGTCGCCGCGGCGCAGGTCGAGGTCGACGACCTCATAGGGCAGACCCAGCAGCGACAACAACAGCTCGACGCGGTGGCAATGGCCCGACGCGGCCAGGCGGTGCAGGCGCAGCGGCGCGGCCGGGAAGGCCACAGGGGCCGCCGAAGGGACGGTCGCGGGGGCTGCGGCGGTGGATGGACCGGTGGCGGCGGGGAGGACGGGGGCGTTCATCGGGGGCGGCTCCAATCGGATGTCGTCAGCAAGGCCTCTACCGTAGCCATTGCAGCGGCTGGCCGGAATGGGCGCCGTGCATCATTCAGAATTGCAGCCACCGAAACAATGAGGGGGCCGCGATGGATCATCTCGAGCGTCTGCGCTGCTTCGTCGCGGTGGCGGACACGCAAAGCTTCGCGGGTGCCGCGCGACGGCTGGGCTGCTCGGCGCCGGCCGCCACCCGCGCGATCGCGACGCTGGAGCAGCGCCTGGGCGCGCAGCTGTTCCAGCGCAGCACGCGCTCGGTGCGGCTGACCGAGGCCGGCGAGCGCTTCCTGCTCGACTGCCGCCGCATCCTGGGTGACCTCGACGCGTCGGAAGCGGCCGTCGCCGGCGCGCAGGCGGAGCCGGCCGGGCTGCTGTCGCTGACCGCGCCGTCGATGTTCGGGCGCATGCATGTCGCGCCACTGGCGGCCGAGTTCCTGCAGCAGTACCCGCGGCTTCGGATGAAGCTGCTGCTGGTCGACCGCGTCGTGTCCTTGCTGGACGAGGCCCTGGACCTGGCCGTGCGGATCGCCCACCTGCCCGATTCAGGGCTGACGGCTGTGCCGGTGGGCGCCATGCGGCGGGTGATCGTGGCCTCGCCGGACTACCTCGCACGGGCCGGCGAGCCGCGGTCGCCGCGCGAGCTGGCAGGGCATCGCATCGTCGCCGGCTACTTCGACGGCCAGGGGATGACGCCCTGGCGCTTTCGCGATGGGTCGCAGGCCCTGACGCCGACGCTGATGGTCAACGACAGCGCGGCCGGCATCGCCGCGGCCGAGGCCGGCGTGGGGCTGGCCCGCTGCCAGATCTACCAGGCGGCCCAGGCGCTGCAGGCGGGGCGCCTGCGCATCGTGCTGGCCGACCATGAAATCCCCGCCGCGCCGGTGCACCTGGTGCATGCCGCCGGCCGGCGCGTGCCGGTGCCGCTGCGGCTGCTGATCGACCACATGGCCGCGCGGCTGCGCGACCAGCCGGTGCTGGCGGGGGAGGCCTTCCTGCGCTGAGGGTCAGCCCTTGGCGGTCGCCTTCTTGGCCGCGACCTTCTTGGCGGCCGGCTTGGCGCCGGTCTTGGCGGCGCGCGGCTCGAACTCGAAGACCACCTTGCCTTCCTTGCGGTCGTAGGTCAGGAAGGCCTTGAACTTGCGGCGCGTCTTGTTGGAGACGAAGTTCTCCAGCAGGTCGGTCTTGCCGGTGGCCAGCAGCTTGGTGACCTGCTCCGGCTCGATCGGCTGCTGCAGGATGATCTTGCCGCTCTTGAAGTCGCAGGTGACCTTGTCGCCGACCGCGTGCTCGCAGACGTAGTTGCTGCCGAAGTCGAAGACGCGACCGTTGCACTTGGGGCAATGGCCCAGCGAAGTCTGGCCGCTGAAGTCGACCGGCTCGCCGTTCTCCTCGGCCTTCTTCGCGTCCTCGCCGAAGTCGAACTCCAGCTTCCAGTTGTCGATCTCGGCATCGAACACCAGCGCCAGCTCGGCGGTGAACGGCCAGCCGGCCTTGGAACGGAAGCCCTCCAGCGGGCCGACCTTCTTGTCGCGCAGGAACGCCTCGACCTCATGCAGCTCGAAGCTGCGGCCGCCCGGGATCTTGGGGATCGAGAAACCGCAGCCCTCGCCGTCGCCGCCCCTGCCGGTGCAGGTGAAGCGGCGGTAGTTCTCCTTGACCACGCCGCCGCACTTCGGGCACGGCGTCTTGAGCGTCGCGTAGTCGCCGGGGATGGTGTCGCGGTCGTATTCCTTGGCCTTGCGCACGACCTTCTCGGTCATCGCGGCGATCTCGGCCATGAAGGCCTCGCGCTTGAGGCGGCCCTTCTCCATCTCGGACAGCTGGAACTCCCAGTTGCCGGTGAGTTCAGGCTTGGTCAGCTCCTCCACGCCCAGGCCACGCAGCAGCGTCATCAGCTGGAAGGCCTTCGCGGTCGGGATCAGCTCGCGGCCCTCGCGCAGCATGTACTTCTCGGCCAGCAGGCCTTCGATGATGGCGGCGCGCGTGGCCGGCGTGCCCAGGCCCTTCTCGGCCATGGCCTCGCGCAGTTCGTCGTCGTCGACCAGCTTGCCCGCGCCTTCCATCGCCGACAGCAGCGTCGCTTCGGTGTAGCGCGCCGGCGGCTTGGTCTGCAGCGCCTTGACGTCGGTGCCCTCGGTGCGGACTAGCTCGCCGACCTTGACCGGCACCAGCATCGCGCCGCTGGTGCCCGGCTCGGCGTTCTCGTCGGTGGCTTCCTTGCCGTAGACGGCCTGCCAGCCCGGCTTGACCAGCACCTTGCCGTTGGTCTGGAAGGCATAGGACTTGTCCGCGGTCTTGACCGTCGAGATGCGGGTCGTGACCTGGAACTCCGCCGGCGGGAAGAACACCGCCAGGAAGCGCTTGACCACCATGTCGTAGAGCTTGGCCTCGGCCTCGGTCAGGCTGCGCGGGGGCTGCAGCGTCGGGATGATCGCGAAGTGGTCCGACACCTTGCTGTTGTCGAAGACCTTCTTCGTCGGCTTGATGTAGCCGTTGTCCAGGGCAGTGCGCGCATGCGGCGCGAGCGCCTGCAGCGGGCCGGGCAGGTCCTCGCTGGCGATCATCCGCGCGGTGTCCTTGGCCACGTTGAGGTAGTCCTCGGGCAGGTAGCGCGAGTCCGTCCGCGGATAGGTCAGCACCTTGTGCTTCTCGTACAGCGCCTGCGCCAGGCCCAGCGTCGTCTTGGCCGAGAAGCCGAAGCGCGAGTTGGCCTCGCGCTGCAGCGTGGTCAGGTCGTACAGCCCCGGGCTGGCCTGGGTGCTGGGCTTGGATTCCTCGGTGACGGTGGCGGGCTGGCCCTTGGCCGCGGCGGCGATGGCCTCGGCCTCGGCCTGGGTCCAGACGCGGTCGGCGCGCTGCTCCGGATCCTCCGAGTTCTTCTTGAACCCGGGATCGAACCACTTGCCGTCGTACTGGCCGGCCTCGGCGTCGAAGGTGCCGCGGATCTCCCAGTAATCGCGGTAGACGTGCTTGCGGATCTTCTCCTCGCGCTCGACGACGATCGACAGTGTCGGCGTCTGCACCCGGCCGACGGTGGTCAGGAAGAAGCCGCCATCGCGCGAGTTGAATGCGGTCATCGCCCGCGTGCCGTTGATGCCCACCAGCCAGTCGGCCTCCGACCGGCAGCGCGCGGCGTCGGCCAGCGGCAGCATCTGCGCGTCGCTGCGCAGGCCCTCGAAGCCGTCGCGGATCGCCTGCGGCGTCATCGACTGCAGCCACAGCCGGCTCACCGGCTTGTTGATCGGCGTCTTGGCGCTGCCGGCGTACTGGACGATCAGGCGGAAGATCAGTTCCCCTTCGCGCCCCGCGTCACAGGCGTTGATCAGCGAGGTCACATCCTTGCGCTTGATCAGCTTGACCAGCGCATTGAGCCGGCCCTTGCTCTTGTCGATCGGGTTCAGGTCGAAGTGGGGCGGGATCACCGGCAGGTGGGCGAAGCTCCACTTGCCGCGCTTGACGTCGAATTCCTCCGGCGCCTTGATCTCCACCAGGTGGCCGACGGCCGAGCTCACGACGTACGCGTCGTTCTCGAAATACTCGTCGTGCTTCTCGAACTTGCCCGACAGCGGGGTCAGCGCCTTGACGATGTCCTGCGCCACCGACGGCTTCTCCGCGATCACCAATGCCTTGCTCATGCGCTTGTTTCTTTCGTCTTCGTTCAGGCGTCCGAAATCCTCGTGAACGCCTGCCTACAATCCGGCCTCGCGCGCGCCCACGCACCTACGTACGTGTGTGCACGCGCGCGCACCCATGAATTCAATGTACCGGACTCGCTCCATGCCGCAACAGCGTCCCGATTCGCAGCTCCCGCCCACCGCTCCGGAGACCGGCGCGGCCGTCCAGCCCGACGGGCCGGAGGCAAGACCCGGCAAGGGCGCCGGGTCGAAGCAGATGAAGAAGTCGGACGCGGCCGGCAAGGCCAAGAAAGCCAGGAAGGCCAAGAAGGCCGCGAAGGCGGACAAGGCCGGGAAAGCGGACAAGCCGGGCAAGCGCAGCGCCCGGATCGAGGTCCGGGCCTCCGGCGTGCATGGCCGCGGCGTCTACGCGGTCGAGCCGCTGAAGGCCGGCGAGAAGCTCATCGAGTACAAGGGCGAGCGCATCGACTGGGACGAGGCCCTGCGCCGCCATCCCCACGATCCGTCGCAGCCGGACCATACCTTCTACTTCCACCTCGAGACCGGTGGGGTCATCGATGCCGCCGTCGACGGCAACCGCGCGCGCTGGATCAACCACGCCTGCAGCCCCAACTGCGAGGCCCGGGAGAAGGACGGCCGGGTGTTCATCCACGCGCTGACCGACATTTCGCCGGGCGAGGAGCTGTTCTACGACTACGGCCTGGTGATCGAGGAACGCTATACGCCCAAGCTGAAGAAGCGTTTCGAGTGCCGCTGCGGCACGCCGGGCTGCCGCGGCACGATGCTCGCGCCCAAGCGGCGCTGAGCGTCCGGCCGGGAGGGCGCCAGGCCGGCGGGGGACCCTGTCAGGTCCTACAGCCACCGATTCGTGGTGCCGCTCCCCCGGACGGGGGGCATCTCCCTCTAGACTCCGGCCATTCACGACCACCGGACCGGCCGGCCCGGGAAGACCAAGACGGGAATCGCAGGATCACATTCGCGGTGATGCAAGAACATCAGAACTGGGGCGCAGAAGCCCTCTGGCAAGACCTGGAGCCGCTGCTGCCGGGGCTCAGCATCGAGGTGCTGGCGCGGGTCGAATCGACCAACGCCACCCTGGTCGAGCGCGTGCGGCGCGATGAAGGCGCCGCATCCGGCGGCGGCGGCGGTGGCCGGGCGGGCGATCGTCCCTACGGACGCCGCCAGCACGACCTGCATCCCTGCCTGCTGATCGCCGAGCACCAGACCCACGGCCGTGGCCGCCAGGGCCGCAGCTGGCACAGCACGGCCGGCGCGTCGCTGACCTTCTCGCTGTCGCTGCCGCTGGAGATCACCGACTGGTCCGGCCTGTCCCTGGTGGTCGGTGCGGCCATCGCCGAGGCGCTCGATCCGGACGGCCGCCGGCTCGGCCTGAAATGGCCCAATGACCTGTGGCTGGACGAGCGCAAGCTCGGCGGCATCCTGATCGAGACCGTGCCCGCCGGGTCGTCGCGCATGGCGGTGATCGGCGTGGGGCTGAATGTGTCGGACCGGGCGAAGGTGGCCGAGTCGCAGCTCAACACCGGCTTCGCCTGCCTGCAGGAGCTGCTGCCGGACATCACCCCGCCGCAGGCCCTGGCACGGCTGGCGCCGGTGCTGGTGAAGGCGCTGGCCGCCTTCCCGCGCGAGGGCTTCGGCGCCTGGCGCGAGCGCTTCGCCCGGCGCGACCTGCTGCAGGGCAAGGCGATCACCGCCGGCGTGCTGGAAGGCACCGGGGCCGGCGTCAATGAACGCGGCGAACTGCTGATCGACACCGCCCAGGGCCGCCAGACGGTCAGCGGCGGCGAGGTGAGCGTGCGGCTCGGCGGCGCGTCCGCCGGCGCCCAGGGGTAAGCCGCGATGCTGCGCGCCGCGGTCATCCTGCTGTTCGTCGCCAATGTGCTGGTCTTCGCATGGAACAAGGGCTGGGTCGGCGGCGCGGCTGCCACCGCGCCACGGCTGGAGCAGCAGATCAATCCCCAGCGCCTGACGTTGCTCAACCAGCAGGCGGTGACGCAGCTGGCGACGCGCACCTGCGTCGAGCTGGGACCGCTGATCGGCGATGAGCTGCTCAAGCGCGCGAATGCGGCGCTGGCGTCGGCCGGCGTGCCCGGCTCCGCGATCGAGTCGCGCGCGGTCGACACCGGCGGCGTGTGGGCGCTGGCCACGATCAAGATGCCCAGCAAGGACTTCCGCGAGCGCAAGGAAGAGACCTACCGCAATGCCCGGATCGCCTTCGAGCCGCTGCAGGGCTTCCCCGATGAGCAGCCGACGCTGGTGCTGAGCAAGCACGACAGCGAGGCGGCGGCGCAGGCGGCGCTCGACGCGATGACCCGGCGCAACTACAAGGGCCTGCGCGTCCTGCGGCTGCAGGAACCGCTGCAGCAGACGACGCTGCGTCTGGCGCGCCTGGACGGCGTGCAGATCGGCAAGCTGAATGCGCTCTCGAACCCACCCTGGGGCGAGAAGCGCAAGGACTGCGCGGCGGATGCGCCGTCCGCAGCCTCCGAGGCCAGCGCCGCCAACGGCGCGGGATCTGGCGCGAGCCGCTGACCAAGCGAGCCCCCTCTTCCGAACTCGCTCTCCCACTTGCGGGAGGGCAGGGTGAGGGTCAGCAGATTCCCGCCGGCCTGGGCTTCCTGCGACGGCCTTCGGCTCTCACCCTCTCTCCCGCAAGCGGGAGAAGGAGCAAATCTCCTCGCCCTGCGTTGGCTACGTTCGAGGCTTCGTGCCGGCGCGCTTCGCGGCAGGGGCCTGAGGGCTCGCCTTCGGCCAGCGCAGTGCCACGATCGCCAGGACCAGCGCGGCCAGCCAGAAGCCGCTCATCGCGCCGCCGCCACCACCACCGCCCGACGACGGTTCGGTCGGCGTGGTCGGCGTCGTGGGGGTGTTGGTCGTCGGCGCGACCGCCGCGACCGCGGCATTGGCGTCCAGCATGCCGGCGCCGCAGGTGCTGGTCGTGCAGTTGCACTCGAGCTGCGGCTGCGCGCTGTTGCCGGCCACGCATTGCGCGACGCCGGCCACCGTCGGGAAGGCACGGGCCGAGCTCTGCAGCGCCGCCTTGATCTGCGCCGGCGTCAGGGCCGGATTGCTCGACAGCATCAGCGCGATGGTGGCGCTGACCAGCGGTGTCGAGAAGCTGGTGCCGGTGCCGTTGTAGTTGAACGCGCTGCTGCCCACCACCGGCGTCGTCGTGCCGGCATTGCTGGTCGACAGGATCGGGTACAGGCAGCTGCCGCTGGTGTTGACGCAGTTGCCACCCGGCGCGCTGACCGTCACCTGCGGGCCGAGGTTGGAGAAGCCGACCTTGGTGCCCGCGTGCCGCAGGCCGGCGACCGCGATGACGTTGTTGCAGTTGGCCGGCGTGCCGACGGCGATGCCGCCTTCCTTGGTCGGGTCGTCGTTCTCGACCCCGTTGCCCGCCGCCACCACGACCGTCGCGCCCGCGTTGTAGGCGGCGTTGATCGCATCCTGGTAGGTCGAGACGCAGGTGCCGTCACCGCCCAGGCTCAGGTTGATCACCTTGGCCTTGTTGGGATTCGTCGGCAGGCCCGGCACGTCCACGCCGGCCGCCCACCGCATCCCCGCGGCGATGTCGGAAGCCCAGCCGCCGCACTTGCCCAGCACCCGCACCGGCAGGATCTTCGCGTTGTAGGCCAGGCCGGCCATGCCCTGGCCGTTGTTGGCGATCGCCGCGACCAGGCCGGACACGCGCGTGCCGTGCCAGGAACTGCTGCCGATGTCGTCGGACGTGCAGGTGTTGCCCAATGCGCCCGAATCGATGTCCGCCTGGCTGACCCAGTCGCCAGGGTCGCTCGCGTCGCTGTCGGCGCCGTTGCCGTCGTTGGCGGCGGCGATCTGGCTGGACGTCGCCGTGCCGCCCTGGTTGTAGCCGACCAGGTCGTAGCCGCTGACGAACTGGCCGCTCAGGTCCGGATGGTCGAAGCGCACGCCGGTGTCCAGCACCGCGACGACGACGCCGGTGCCGGTCGCCCGGTCCCAGGCCGCCGGCGCGTTGATCGACGAGACCACCGTCGCGTCGGGCGCCTTCAGGTACCACTGGCCGGCGGTGACGCCCGCCGAGGCGGCGGTGGCGTACAGCGGATCGTTGGGGACCGAGAAATGCCGCCACCAGCGGTCGACCTCGACCGACTCGACCTCGCTGTCCTGGGCCAGCCGGCGTGCCAGCTCGGCCGAGCTCATGCCGGTGGCGGTGTAGACATGGGTGCGACTGTCCAGGCTGATGCGGGCATGCAGCGACGCGGCATGGCGCAGGCCCAGCGTCGAGCCGCGGACCTGGGCGATGTCCCGGGCCTCGGTGGCCGTTGCCCGCGTCGCCAGCGGGCGGGCCTTCACCGCGTCCGCCTGGACCTTGAAGCGCACGATCACCCGGGCGAAGTCGGGTTGCTGGTCGGGGCGGATGGCGGTCCCGGCGATCGCGCCGGCCCCGCCGGCTCCGAACAGACCGAACACGACCACGGCGGCGGCCAGGCGCTTCGGCAAAGACAGCACGGACATGCGATGGCTCCACAAAACTGGGCTAACCAGTTTAGGGTGGGCACCATCAAGAAATCACTAATGCCCTGACACATTCGCAGCAGAGCATTACCGATGGGGGATTTCTCACACCGGATCGAATCCGCGGCCGGGCGTTGTTGTGACGACTCGTATCGGGCAGCCCCGCCGGAGCGGCCGGAAATGAAAAAGCCCCGCCGGGGGCGGGGCTTCGGGCACGGGTCGAGGGCCGCTTACTTGGCGACGACCTTGACCATCTCCAGCACCTTGTTCGAGTAGCCCCACTCGTTGTCGTACCAGGACACCAGCTTGACGAAGGTGCCGTCCAGGGCGATGCCGGCCTCGGCGTCGAAGATCGAAGTGCGGGGATCGCCGCGGAAGTCGGTGGCGACGACCTTGTCCTCGGTGTAGCCCAGCACGCCCTTCAGGGCGCCTTCGCTCTGGGCCTTCATCTCGGCGCAGATCTCCTTGTAGGAGGCCTCGTTGTTGAGCTCGACGGTCAGGTCGACGACCGAGACGTCGGAGGTCGGCACGCGGAAGGACATGCCGGTCAGCTTCTTGTTGAGCTCGGGGATCACCACGCCCACGGCCTTGGCGGCGCCGGTGGAGCTGGGGATGATGTTCTCGAGGATGCCGCGACCGCCGCGCCAGTCCTTGTTGGACGGGCCGTCGACGGTCTTCTGCGTGGCGGTGGTGGCGTGCACCGTGGTCATCAGGCCGCGCTTGATGCCCCACTTGTCGTTCAGCACCTTGGCCAGCGGCGCCAGGCAGTTGGTGGTGCAGCTGGCGTTGGAGATGATGGCCTGGCCGGCGTAGGTGGCGTGGTTGACGCCGTAGACGAACATCGGCGTGTCGTCCTTGGACGGGGCCGACATGATGACCTTCTTGGCGCCGGCGGCCAGGTGCTTCTCGCCGGTTTCCTTGGTCAGGAACAGGCCGGTGGCCTCGACGACGATGTCGGCGCCGACCTCGTTCCACTTCAGCTCGGCGGGGTCCTTGACCTGGGTCAGGCGGATGCGCTGGCCGTTGACGATCAGCGTGTTGCCGTCGACCGCCACGTCACCGTCGAAGCGGCCATGCACGCTGTCGTACTTCAGCATGTAGGCCAGGTAATCCGGCTCCAGCAGATCGTTGATGCCGACGATCTGGATGTCCTTGAAGTTCGCCACGGCGGCGCGGAACACCATGCGGCCGATGCGACCGAAGCCGTTGATACCGATCTTGATGGTCATGAGGAAAGTCTCCTGCGAGTGAAATGAATCGATGACGTCATGGGCGCGTCGCCCAGCCAGTGGACGTCGTGCCGCGGAGGTGTTCGGTCCGGCATGTCCGCGAGGCCCGGACGGAGGGCCGGGCGCAGGCGCCGGAAACGCACGATTTGAACAGATCGGCGCGCCCGCACGTTTCGAGCGGGTTACCGGGTTTCACCGCGCGGAACCGCGCGGTTACATCACGGCGGCGTTCAAGGCGCGGCGGCAGCGGTCGTGGCCGGCTGCAGGCGCAAGGTGCCGCAGGCGACCTTGATCTTGACCATGCGACCGAGCAGCCGCTCGAAGCGCTCCGGCGTCAGGTCCATTTCCAGACCGGCCAGCCAGGCCAGGAACTCGGCGCGGTTGCGGTCGCGCTCGCTGCCGACCTCGCCGACGCGGTTCGCCAATGCCGGCTTGCCCAGGGTCCAGGCGACGGTGAACGGGCAGTTCATCGTGTTGAAGTCGAACTCCACCTGCTGCTGGCGGATGTCCTTGATGTTGGACAGGAATTCGCCCAGCGTGACCTCGTCCTTGAAGTTCGCCCGGCCAGCGCCGCCGGCGTGGAAGATGAAGTGCTGGACGAAGCTCACCGGTCGCTCGCCGGCGGCCAGACAGGGCAGGCGATAGCTGCGGGTCCAATCGAGGATCGCCTCCTGGGTGCTGCCGCTGGTGGAGGCATACAAGGCCTGGACCTGCGGCGGCTCGTCCGGTGCGGTGAAGGTCATGCGGACCATGATGTTGCCGACGGTCTTCCGGTCGAAGCGGGACGCATGCACCAGGAGTTCCTCCGGCGGGGTGCGCAGGCAGGCGCTCATGGCGCGGGCGCGAGCCGGGTCGTCGATCTCGACCGGGGTGGTCCAACGCACCGGCACCGGCTCGCGCAGACGGAATACGAAGGTCTGCACCGCGCGCACCGTGCCCTGCCCCGCGGCCAGGCAGGGCAGTCGATAGGCGGCAATGCGCTCGCGCACCGCATTGACGAAACGATCGTCGGCGAAACGGGCCAACAGCTCGACCTCCGGCGGCCGGTCGGGCGCCGTGAAGGACAGGCCGACACGCACCATGCCGTCGATCTGCAGCCGCCGTGCCTCGGCCGGGTACTCGAGCGGGATGTCCGGCTGCTGGAGGCAGCGCAGCGGGCTGGTGGCCGGATCGGCGGGCGCGACGCTGATGGCGTCCTGCTGGGCGTGGGCGGGCTGGGCGCCGAGCAGGCCAGTGACCAGACCGAAGGCGAGCGCGAGCAGCGCGGCGGTGAAGGGATGCCGTTTCACGAGGTTCCTTGTGCTTGTCCTGTCCCTGCGTCCGGTCGACGGCGCGAAGCCGATCGCGGACGCTGCGCAGTCTATGCGCCGGAGCGTGAAGCGCAGGCGAGGAACGCAGCGATTTCCAGGGACGGCGCGCCGCTGCGCCGCGGGCAGCGATGGACCGTCCAGACGTGAAAAGAGGTGCGCGAGGCACCTCTTCCTTCGTTCCGCCGGGGAGGGCGATCAGCCCTTCAGGCGGGCCTTGCCGAGCACCACCTTGACGGTATCGGCCACGTTCTCCGGCGTGAAGCCGAAGTGCTTGAACAGCACGTTGGCCGGCGCCGATTCGCCGTAGGTGTCCAGGCCGACGACGGCCGAGACGCCGTACTTCCACCACAGGTCGGTCACGCCGGCCTCGATGGCCACGCGCGGCAGGCCTTCCGGCAGCACGCTCTTCTTGTACTTGGCGTCCTGGCGATCGAAGAGGCTGGTGCAGGGCATCGAGACCACGCGCACCGGGATGCCGGCCACGGCCAGCTGCTGCTGCGCCGCGATGGCCAGCTGCACTTCCGAGCCGGTGGCGATCAGCACCGCCTGGGCCTTCTTCTTCAGGCCGACATCGGCCGGCTCGCTCAGCACGTAGCCGCCGCTGGTGATCGCGTCGACGGCCTCACCCGACTTCTTCAGGTAGGCCAGGTTCTGGCGGCTCAGCGCCAGCACGCTCGGGCGCTGCGCGTTGGCCAGCGCCATCGTCCAGGCGACCGCGGTCTCGGCGGTGTCGGCCGGACGCCAGACATCCAGGCCGGGGATCAGGCGCAGGCTGGAGACATGCTCGACCGACTGGTGCGTCGGGCCGTCCTCGCCCAGGCCGATGGAGTCATGGGTGAACACATGGATCACGCGCTGCTTCATCAGCGCGGCCATGCGGATCGCATTGCGGCTGTAGTCGCTGAAGGTCAGGAAGGTGCCGCCGTACGGAATGAAGCCGCCGTGCAGCGCGACGCCGTTCATGATCGCGGCCATGCCGAACTCGCGCACGCCATAGTTGATGTGGCGGCCGCCGTTGCTGCTGCCGTCTTCCTCCAGGCGGAAGGCGGGCGTGCTCTTGGTGTTGGTCAGGTTGGAGCCGGTCAGGTCGGCCGAGCCGCCCAGCAGCTCGGGCAGCGCGGCGGTGAAGGCTTCCAGCGCGAGCTGGCTGGCCTTGCGGGAGGCGACGGTCTCGGCCTTGTCGTGCGCGCCGATGACGGCCTGCGCCGCGACGTCGGCGAAGTTGGGCGGCAGCACGCCGGCGATGCGGCGCGAGAACTCGGCGGCCAGCTCGGGGAAGGCGGTGGCATAGGCCTCGAACTTGTCGTCCCAGGCGGTCTCGACGGCGGTGCCGGCGGCCTTGGCGTCCCAGTCGGCGTAGACCTCGGCGGGCAGCACGAAGGGTTCGTGCGACCAGCCCAGCGCTTCACGGGTCAGCTTGATTTCCTCGGCGCCCAGCGGCTCGCCATGGGCCTTGGAGGTGTTGGCGCGGTTGGGGCTGCCCTTGCCGATGTGCGTCTTGGCAATGATCAGCGAGGGCTTGTCCTTGCTGGTCTTGGCCAGCGCGATGGCGGCGTCGACCGCGTCGACGTCATGGCCGTCGACCGGGCCGATCACGTTCCAGCCATAGGCTTCGAAGCGCTTGGCGGTGTCGTCGCCGAACCAGGGGCCGACCTGGCCGTCGATCGAGATGCCGTTGTCGTCGTAGATCGCGATCAGCTTGTTCAGCTTCCACGAGCCGGCCAGCGAGCAGGCCTCATGGCTGATGCCTTCCATCAGGCAGCCGTCGCCCATGAACACGTAGGTGTGGTGGTCGACGATGGCATGGCCGTCGCGGTTGAACTCCTTGGCCAGCTGCTTCTCCGCCAGCGCCAGGCCGACGGCATTGGTGATGCCCTGGCCGAGCGGGCCGGTGGTGGTCTCCACCCCCGGGGTGATGCCGACTTCCGGGTGGCCCGGCGTCTTGGAGTGCATCTGGCGGAAGGCCTTGAGTTCCGCGATCGGCAGGTCGTAGCCGGTCAGGTGCAGCAGCGCGTAGATCAGCATCGAGCCGTGGCCGTTGGACAGCACGAAGCGGTCACGGTCGGGCCACAGCGGGTTGGTCGGGTTGTGGCGCAGGTGGCGCTTCCACAGCGCGACGGCGATCTCGGCCATGCCCATGGGCGCGCCCGGGTGGCCGGAGTTGGCCTGCTGGACAGCGTCCATCGCCAGGGCGCGGATGGCGTTGGCCATCTGGGTGGTGTTCGGGGAGACGGCGGCAGCGGCGGAGTCGGCCATGGTGATCTGGGGCGGGAGTGGGGCAAACCGCGCATTCTAGTGATGCCGCGCGACAGCGGTTTTCCGGCGGGGTACGGAGGAGGCGGCGAGCCGGCGCGCCCGAGGCCCCGGCCGGGACGCCTACACTCCCGCTCCGCCGCCGGCGCCGCGGAGCGCGGGCGGCGGTCTTCAGACGTTTCAGGATTGATCGATGCGAGCCATGATCCTCGCGGCCGGGCGCGGCGAGCGCATGCGGCCGCTGACCGACCACACGCCCAAACCGCTGCTGAAGGTGCGCGGCAAACCGCTGATCGAGTGGCACATCGAGGCGTTCGCCCGCGCCGGCATCCGGGACATCGTCGTCAACACCGCCTGGCTGCATGAGCAGTTCGAGGCCACGCTGGGCGACGGCGCGCGCTGGGGCGTGCAGCTGCATTACAGCCACGAAGGCGCGCGCTACGGCCGCGCGCTGGAGACCGGGGGCGGCATCGCGACCGCGCTGGACCTGCTGTGCGCCGATGGCGACGAGGCCTTCTGGGCCGTGTCGGCGGACATCTTCATCCCCGACTTCGTCTTCGATCCGGCGCAGGCCGCCGCCTTCGCCGCGAGCCCGCTGCTGGCGCACCTGTGGTTCGTGCCCAAGCAGGCGCGGCATCCGACCGGCGACTTCGGCATCGACCCGCAAGGCTTCGCGACGATCACCGGCGACCTCGAGGTCTACAGCAACATCGGCCTCTACAAGCGCGCCTTCTTCGACGGCGTGAAGCCGGGCGAGCACCAACGCATCCGCGTCAGCCTGGACCGTGCGATCCAGGCCCGCGCGGTGACCGCGGAGCTCTACACCGGGCCGTGGGCCAACGTGGGATCGCCGGATCAGCTGGCGGAACTCAACGCCACCCGCTGAGCGGCGCGTCGGCGGGCGGACTCAGCGCGTGTTCGCCACCGGCCGACCGGCCCAGCGCTCGCATTGCTGGCGCACCAGCTCGTTCAGCAGCTGTTCCTTCTCGACCACGCCGCGCGCCCAGGTGGCGTCGTTGCCCTGCCAGCGCATCTCCTCACGCACATAGCGCAGCGCCGGCTCCGCCTTCAGCGCCACCGCATGCGGCTCCAGCGCATGCAGGGTGACATTCAGGTCCTCGCGCAGGCTGCGGTGCTCGCCGGTCTTCGGATCGACGAAGGTCCCGTCCAGCCCGAACCGGCACGCCTGGAAGCGGTTGAAGGTGTAGGGCAGGTAGTCGTCCTCGTGCAGCTCGAACGGGTGGTCATGCGAGATCCACCGCGCCAGGCACTGGATCAGCGCCGCCAGCGCCGAGGCCTTCTCGATCGTCAGCGGCGTGTCGAGCACCCGCACCTCGATCGTCCCGTACTCGGGCTTGGGACGGATGTCCCAGTAGAAGTCCTTCATGCTCTTCACGACGCCGGTGTGCGTCATCTTCTCGAAGAACACCAGGAAGTCGTCCCAGGTCAGCACGAAGGGCGCGCGCCCCGACAAGGGGAAGGCGAACACCGAGTTCAGCCGCGCCGAGTGGAAGCCGGTGTCGTTGCCCTGCACATAGGGCGAGGACGCGGAGAGCGCGATCAGGTGGGGGATGAAGCGGGAGAGCCCATGCAGCAGCCGCAGCGCGTGGTCCGGTCCTTCGCAGCCGATGTGCACATGCTGGCCGAAGACGGTGAACTGCTTGCTCAGGTAGCCGTACAGCGACGAGATCTCCTGGAAGCGCGGCTTGTCGAAGATGCGCTGCTTGCTCCAGTGCTGGTAGGGATGCGTGCCGCCGCCCGACAGGCCGAGGTTGAGCTTGTCGGCGCTGCGCACCAGCGCGTCGCGGGTGATCGTCAGCTGCTCCAGCACCTGCTCGTAGTTCGTGCAGACGTTGGTGCAGAGCTCGATCATCGAGTCGGTGATCTCCGGCGTGACGTCGCCGGGCAGCGTCTCGCCCTTCATCACCCGCAGCAGGTCCTTGGACCCCGGCATCAGGTCGTAGTCGTGACGGTTGACGATCTGGAGCTCCAGCTCCACGCCCATCGTCAAGGGCTTGGATGTGGCGAATGGTTCGAGGCTCATCGCTTCGCAGCCTCCTTCACAGGGGTTTCAGGGTGATGCTCGCCGGCCAGGCGCAGGCCCCACTGCACGGCGATCGGTCCGACCAGCTCCATGAGCGCGATCGTGGACAGGATGACCGGCGCGAGCAGCGCGGCGGTCTGCGGATGGTGCAACTGCACCTCGCTGAACAGCACCAGCATCGTTCCCGACACCGGGCTCAGGCACACCGCCAGCGCCACGCCCTGGCGGGTGTCGATGCCGCTCAGCCGCGCCATGCCGGTCAGGGCGATCGCCTTGGCCACCAGGCGCAGCAGCAGCAGCGCCAGCGCCAGCACCGCGCCCGCGGCCAGCGCCTGCAGCGTCCAGGCGGAGCCGACGGCCACGAAGAGCATCAGCACCAGCACGCCGCCGGCCGTGCCGAAGTGGCGCGGCCAGACCCAGGGGCGCTCGGTCGTGTTGCGCAGGATCATGCCGGCCAGCAGCGGCACCAGCAGCGTCGACAGGTTCAGCACCCGCGCCACGCTCAGCGCCACCAGCACCAGGCCCAGCAGCATCAGCACCGAGTTCTCGTTGCGCAGGTCCAGCCGCCGCATCAGGCCGGCCGTCAGCCGCGCCAGCAGCGCCGCGACGATCACCGAACCGACGAAGGCATACAGCGGCTGCGCCACGGCCTCCAGCCAGTCGCCCTTCTGGTCCAGCGCCAGCCAGCCCAGCAACAGCTTGTGCGCGAGCACGCCATAGATCGTGTTCAGCGAGGTCAGCGCCAGCATGCGTTCGCTGACCTGGCCGGCCGCGCGCAGCTCCGCGCCGACGCGGCCGACGACCGCGGCGCTCGAGGCCATCGTCAGCACCGCGCAGCTGATGGACACCAGCGGGCTCACGCCCAGCAGCGTCAGCCCGTAGCCGACGACGACGAAGCTGACGACGGCCTCGGCCGCGCTGGCGCCGAGCAGCGCCTTGTTGTTGCGCAGCCAGCGCAGGTTCACGCGGGAGCCCATCTCGAACAGCAGCAACGCCAGCGCCAGATCGACGACGAGCCGCAAGCGCGCGTCCAGCGCGCCGTTGGCGAAGATGCCGTGGCCCAGTGCCGCGAGGATCATGCCGACGACGCTGTAGCCGACGACGCGGGGCAGGCCCAGGCGGCGGTTCACGAATTCGCCGAGCACGCCGGCGGCCACCATGGTGAGCGAGGCCCAGAACAGCCAATCCGGGCGCGGCGGCCAGGCGCTGAACTGCAGGAAGTTCGCAAGGTCGTTCATCAAAACGAAGGTTCTCCTCGATTCGTGGACGGCGGCCAATCCGGCCGGGGGAAGCCCCCGATCATCGGGCCATTCCGGTCGCCGCGGAGCGGCGCCGGGGCAGGCGCTGGCAGCCTTTACTTGTCGGCTTTACCGATTGCCGGTCATCGGCACTCGGCGGGAGCGCCATTTGCCGCGCTCGTGCCGTTCTTGTCAAAGCCTCGGCAATCGGCGGGTCCGCCCTTGGCGGGAAACGCGACCGGGCAGCCGGGGTCAGGACTTGCCGGCGTCGATCGGCCGCGAAGCGGCGGCTCCGGCATCGGCCGGCGGCGACGAGCGAACGATCCGCAGGACGCCGCTCGCCAGCCAGTCTGCCATCGATCCGCGCGAGCGCTGGCGCAATGCGCCCTCGGCATCCTCGGCGGCCTCGACGTATTCAGCGCCTTCAGCGCCAGGCGCCGGCCGCGCCTCGTGAGCGTCGTGCGACGCCCCAGTGACGGCGGCGACACCGGTCACGCCTTCCCAGCCGTTGCGTCCGGCGCGCTTGACCGCGTACAGCGCCTCGTCGGCCAGGGCCACCGTCGCGGCCCAGTCCAGCGCGCGCGGCAGCGCCGGCGACAGCGGGAAGACCGCGAAGCCCACCGAGCAGGTGACGTCCACCTGCCGACCCTCGCCGAGGTCGAAGGGGGCGCTGCAGACCTGCAGACGCGCGCGCTCGGCGAGCTCGGCCGCATGTCGGCGGGAGGTGCCGCGCGCCACGATCAGGAATTCCTCGCCGCCCCAGCGGACCAGGTAGTCGGCCTCGCGGAACACGGCGGTCAGCCGGCTGCGCATCTGCTGCAGCACCGCGTCGCCCGCCGCATGGCCGAGGCGGTCGTTCAGCGCCTTGAACAGGTCGAGGTCGAGCAGGAAGAAGATCAGGTCGCCATCGTCGGGCGGCGCGTAGCCATCGTCGCGCGCCTGCTCGTGGCGACGCACCGCGAGGGCCACGTCGCCCTCGATGTGCTGCGTCAGGAAGCGCCGGTTGCGCAGGCCGGTGAGCGGGTCCGACAGGCTGGATTCCTCCAGCGCCACGCTCTTCGCCTGCAGGTCGGCGGAGAGCCGCTCCAACTCGGCGGTGCGCGCCTTCACCTTGATCTCCAGCGCCAGTTGCGAGCGCCGCAGGTAGGAGGTGCGCAGCGCCACCAGCGTATAGACCAGCGCGATCAGCGTCGCACCGCCGAGGGTGCGGGCCCACCAGGTCTGCCACCAGTCCGGCAGCACCCGCACCGGGATGCTGAGTTCCAGCGGGCTCCACACGCCGTTGCGGTTGGTGCCGCGCACCCGCAGGCGGTAGCGGCCCGGATCGAGGTTGGTGTAGACCGCCACGCGCAGATCGGCGCCGGTGCTGATCCATTCCGGATCGAAGCCCTCGAGCTGGTAGGCGTAGCGGTTGCGTTCGGGCTCGCTGAAGTCCAGCGCGGCGAACTCCACGCTGAAGCTGCGGTTGCTCGCGTTCAGCGTCAGCCCTTCCTGCGGCAGGCGACCGGCGCCCAGGCGCTGGCCGTCCACGCGCAGCTCGGTCGCGACCAGCGCCGGCTGGTAGGTCCAGGCCTCGAAACGCTCCGGCGTCACCACCAGCACGCCCTTGCTGCCCCCATAGAGCAGCCGCCCGTCGCGGGTCTTCAGGTAGGCGCGGAACCAGCCGGTGCCGATGTCGACGCCGTCCGCGTTGGTCAGCTCGTAGTAGCTGTCCCTGGCCGGGTCGTAGACGAAGCTCTGCGTCCAGATGCGACCCTCGCCGTCCTCGAGCAGGTTGGCGCCGAAGGCCCGGCCGATCACGCCGTGCTTCTCGCTGATGCGCTCGAACTCGGCCTCGCGGCCTTCCCAGCGCGCCAGCAGGTGCAGGCCCGAGGCGGTGTCCACCCACAAGCGCTGCCGCGAATCGACCAGCAGGCCGACGATCGAGTGATGGCTCAGGTCGCGGCCCGGCCGGGCACGCACCGCGACCAGTTCCTTGCCGCCGGGCTCGAAGCGGTACAGGCCCTTCTCGGTGCCGACCCACAGGCCGCCGTCGGCGGTCTCGGACAGGGCATTGACGTCGCCGGTCAGCGGCTGGCCGCCGTCCTGCCGCAGGCGCTCCGGCGCGGCCTGCGGGCCGGCGTCCGGCGGCAGCCGATAAAGCCCGTCCTGCGTCCCGATCCAGAGCGTGCCGTCGCGGCCCGCCAGCAGGCGTCGCGCGCGACCGGTGCCGGCCTGGATCACCCGCAGCAGCTGTCGGTCGCGGGTGTACTGGTGCAGGCCGCCATCGCTGCCCAGCCAGATGCTGCCGTCCTTCATCTGGACCAGGCTGGAGATGCGCCCGCCCGCCAACCCGCCGCGCTGGCCGGGCGCGGGCCGCAGCGTCGCGATCGAGCGCAGCTGCTCGTCGAGCACCGTCACGCCGCTTTCGTTGCTGCCCAGCCAGATCTCGCCGGTGTCGAGCTGCACCATCGCGCGGGTGCTCGGGTCGATCAGCTGCGGCAGCTTGCCGGGATCGCGGCCGCGCACCCAGGTGCTGGTGTTGGCCGGGTTGTGGCGCTGCAGGCCGCCGCCGTAGCCGCCGGTCCAGATCCAGCCGGCGCGGTCGCGCATCAACGCGCGGACCTCGTTGCCGCCGAGGCTGCCGCGGTTGAGCGGATCGTGCTTCATCACCCGCAGCAGCGCGCCGCCCGCGACCGCGCGCAGCTCCAGCCCGCCGTTGCGGCCCAGCCAGACATGCCGCTCGTCCACCGCGACGAAGCTGTTGACCGAGCCGTTGCCGGCGTCCTCGGCGCGCTCGAGCATCCGGCCCTCGCCAGTCTTCGGATCGATCAGGGCGAGGTCGCCCTGCTGGGTGCCGGCCCAGAGCCGGCCGTCGGGCGCCTCGAACAGGCTGAGCACGATCTTGCCGGCCAGGCCGGGGCGTCCCGGCATGGAGAACACCGGCTCGAAGACGTCGGCGCCGGCGCGCTTGCGCGCCAGGCCCTGCCAGGTGCCGACCCAGAGCGAGCCCTCGCGGTCGATCGCGAGCGCCTGGACCCGGTCGTCGGGCAGGCTGCCAGCCTGCCGGGCTTGATGGCGGAAGTGCTGGAAGCGGCCCTCGGCCGGGTCGTAGCGGTCCAGGCCGTGGCCGATCGTGCCGATCCACAGCCGCCCGTCCCGGTCTTCGGCCAGCGCCCGGATCGTGCCGGCCGAGACGGCGCCGCGCGGCTGCGGCCTGGCCTCGGAGCGGAACAGCGACAGCTTCTCGGTCTGCGGGTCATAGGCGGCCAGGCCGTCGGCCTCGGTGCCGATCCACAGGCGGCCATCGCGTGCCACCAGCAGGCAGCGGATGAATCCCAGGCTGCGGGCCGACCGGACACCGTTCTCCAGGGGCGCGCCCGGCTGGCGGAAGTTGTAGCCGTCGAAGCGCACCAGCCCGGCGCCGGTGCCGATCCACAGGAAGCCGGCGCGGTCCTGCGCCAGCGCGGAGATCACGTTCAGCGGCACCGGGGCGTCGATGCCCACGGTCTCGAAGCGAGGCTCGGCGAGCAGCGGCACCGCGGCCGGCGCGGCGCGTTCCGGCCGGGCCTCGTCCCGCGGCGTCACGGCGTTGCCCGTCGCGACGGCCAGGACCAGCGCGACGGCGGCGCACAGGCTCGGCAGCAGGGGAAAGGCACGTCGTCGCAGCATCGCCGGGGATGCTAGCGGCGCCTCCCGTCGCGGCTGCGGCAGCGGCGCGACAGCCGAGCCCCGTCAATGAGGGGCTTGGCGGGCGGTGTGCGGATAAACCCCGACGCGGCGTTGATGTCGACCGCCGCGGGCCGGCTTACTTGGCCAGCGGCAGCGTGATCGCGTCGATGCGGGCCAGGACCTCTGGCGTCAGCCGGGGCGTGACGGCCAGCGCGCCCAGGTTGTCCTGCAGCTGCGAGCGCTTGCTCGCGCCCAGGATCACCGTGGAGACCCGCGGGTTGCGATTGATCCAGGCGATGGCCAGCTGCGCCAGCGTGCAGCCCAGCTCCTGCGCGATCGTGGCCAGCTCGCCGACGGCGGCGTTGCGCTGCGGCTCCTGCAGCTGCTCGCGCAGCCAGGACATGCTTTCCAGCGCGCCCCGGCTGCCCGCCGGGATGCCGTCGCGGTACTTGCCGGTCAGCAGGCCGGACGCCAGCGGGCTCCAGGTCGTGAGGCCCAGGCCGATGTCCTCGTACAGGCGGGCGTATTCCTTCTCGACGCGCTGGCGGTGGAACAGGTGGTACTGCGGTTGCTCCATCACCGGCTTGTGCAGGTGGTGGCGCTCGGCGATCTCCCAGGCGGCGCGGATCTCGTCGGCGCTCCATTCGCTGGTGCCCCAGTACAGCGCCTTGCCTTGCGTGATCATGTCGCTCATCGCGCGCACCGTTTCCTCGATCGGCGTGTGCGGGTCGGGGCGGTGGCAGTAGACGAGGTCGATCTCGTCCAGGCCGAAGCGCTTGAGCGAGCCATCGATGGCCTGCATCAGGTACTTGCGGTTCAGCGTGTCCTTGTAGTTGACGGTCGTGCCCGACTTGTCGATGCCCCAGTAGAACTTGGTGGAGACGACGTAGGTGTGGCGGCCCCAGCCGAGCTGCTTGATGGCCTGGCCCATGATCTCCTCGCTCTTGCCCAGTGCGTAGGCCTCGGCGTTGTCGAAGAAGTTGATGCCGGCGTCGCGGGCGGCGGCCAGCATCTCGACGGCCGCGCCGGTATCGACCTGGTTGTGGTACGTCACCCAGGAGCCCAGGGACAGTTCGGACACCTGCAGGCCGCTGCGGCCGAGTCGACGGTATTGCATGCGCTTTTCCTCGTGCGTGAGTCGGTGGGGGCGCCCGTGACGCCTTCGCGGGGCGCAAGGGTAGCGGAGGCGGCGCGCGGCGTCAGCGCGGCATGCCGAATGCCCCTGTCCGCCATGACCCAGACCCCGCTGCTGAACCTGATCAAGAAGGACGCGGACGCTTCGCCGGCCGAGTCCGTCGACCACACCCGCCGCCACCTGGTGCGCGGCGCACTGGCCGCCGGCGCGCTGGCGGGATTGCCGCTGGCCGGCTGCGGCGGTGGCGGCGGAGACGATGGCGCGCCGGGCGTCGCGGTCGTCTTCAGCCATGGCGTGGCCAGCGGCGACCCGCTGAGCGACCGCGTCATCCTCTGGACCCGCGTGCTGGCGCAGAACACCACCGACGGGCGCGACCTGCCGGTGACCTGGGAGGTGGCGAGCGACGCCGCGTTCGCCACCCTTGTCGCCAGCGGGGGCGCGACCGCGCGCGCGTCGAGCGACTTCTGCGTCAAGGTGGATGCCGCCGGGCTGCAGCCAGGCACCCGGTACTGGTACCGGTTCAAGGCCTACGGGGCGGTGTCGCCGCCGGGCCGCACGAAGACGCTGCCCGTTGGCGATGTCGCGCGGGTGAAGCTCGCGGTGTTCTCCTGCGCCAACTATCCGACCGGCTACTTCAACGTCTATGCCGAGGCGGTGAAACGCGCGGGCGCCGAGGAGTACGACGTGGCCCTGCACCTGGGCGACTACCTCTACGAATACGGCCCCGGCCAGTACGCCAGCGGCAACGCCCAGGCGTTGGGCCGGGTGGTCGAACCGCAGCAGGAGCTGGTGGCCCTGGCGGACTATCGTCGCCGCCATGCGCAATACCGCGCGGATGCCGACCTGCAACTGCTGCACGCGCGGCTGCCGATGATCGCCGTGTGGGACGACCACGAGATCGCGAACGATGCCTGGCAGGGCGGAGCCCAGAACCACCAGCCCGCCACCGAGGGCGACTTCGCCGCGCGCCGCGCCGCGGCGGCGCAGGCCTGGCATGAGTGGCTGCCGGTGCGCGATGGCGCCGATCCGCTGACGATCTATCGCGGCTTCGACTTCGGCTCGCTGATGGCGCTGCACATGCTGGACACGCGAGTGATCGCGCGCGACGAGCAGCTCGACTATGCGGACTACCTCACCGCCTCGGGCCTGGACAGTGGCCGGTTCCAGGCCGACATGGCCCGCGCCGACCGCACCCTGCTGGGCACGACGCAGGGCCAGTGGCTGCAGGCGCGGATGCAGGCGTCGACCGCGACCTGGCAGGTGCTCGGGCAGCAGGTGCTGATGGGTCGGATGGACATCCCGTCGCCGATCCTGTTCGAGGCCAATGCGCCCGGCACCGGCGTGACGGTGTCGCAGTACGCGGCGATCGTCGCCAAGGCGCAGAACGATCCGGCCAGCCTGACGCCGCAGGAGCAGGCGGTGCTGAATGCGCCGAGCCTGCCGTACAACCTCGACGCGTGGGACGGTTATCCGGTCGCCCGCGAGACGCTGCTGGCCACGGCGCGCCAGCTCGACAAGAACCTGGTCGTGCTGGCGGGCGACACCCACAACGCCTGGGCCAACGACCTGCTGGACGGGGCCGGCCGGCAGGTGGGGGTGGAGTTCGCCACCTCATCGGTGACTTCGCCGGGCTTCGAGGACTATCTCCCGAACGAGAACCCGCAGCAGCTCGCGGCCGCGCTGACGCAGCTGATCGGGCCGCTGGTCTATGCCGACACCTCGCGCCGCGGCTACATGGTCGTCACCGCCACGGCGACCGAGTGCCGCTGCGACTGGATCTTCGTCAGCACCATCCTGAGCCGCGAGTACACGGCGACGGTGGCGCAATCGCTGCGCACTTTGCCGGGCGCGGCGCAGCGCCGGCTGGTCGCAGTGTGATCGGTGCGGGGCGGGTCCGGAAAGCGCCGGCGCTATAGTCGTTCGCAGCCGGCCGCCTGACGCGGCCGGCACCAGTTTTCCCGGGTCGACGTCATGTCCCAAGCTCCAGACTCCGCCGCTCATGCCGCCGCCGCGACCGCGACCGACGCCTTCGACGCCGCCTTCGACGGCCAGGCGCCGCCGCTGCGGCTGGCGGTGATCGGCGCGGGGCCGGCCGGGCTCGCGCTGGCGCTGCTGGCGGCGCGCTACCTGCCGCAGGCGCAGGTCAGCCTCTTCGATGCACGCCCGCTGGAGCGCGATGTCTCCGGCGATCCGCGCACGCTGGCGCTGTCGCTGGGCAGCGTGCAGCTGCTGCAGCGCCTGCGCGTGTGGCCGGCGGCCCAGGCGCAGCCGATCCGCGAGGTCCATGTGAGCCAGGCGCCGCCGACGCTTTCCAGCCCCTGGTTCGGTCCGTCCGGCGAGCCCGAGGTCCGCATCAGCGCCGCCGAGCAGGCGGTGCCGCAACTGGGCGCGGTGCTGGCCTACGGTCAGCTGGTCGCGCCGCTGCAGGCCGCCTGGCAGCAGGCCAGCGCGCTGGAACCGCGGCGACTGATCAGCCGCTTCGGCCAGGCGGTGGACGGCCTCAAGCAGGACCGGCCGGACGAGATCGAGATCGATGCCGGCATCGCCGAGCGTTTCGACCTGGCGGTGGTGGCCGAGGGCGGCGTGTTCTCCGAGCAGGCGCGCAAATCGCTGACGCACGACTACCGGCAGAACGCCTGGGTCGGCACGGTGACGCTGGCGCCGGACAGCCCGGTGGGCGTGGCCTATGAGCGCTTCACCCGGCGTGGGCCGCTGGCGCTGCTGCCGCTGCCCGACCGGGACGGCCAGCGCCGTGCCGCGCTGGTCTGGTGCCAGCCGCGGGACGAGGACGAGGTCGAGGGCCTGAGCGATGCGCAGCGGCTGGCGGTGATCCAGCAGCAGTTGCCGGATCGCGTCGGCCGCCTGCTGGGCATCAGCCCGCTGAAGTGTTTCCCGCTCGGCCTGAATGCCGAGCGCACGCTGGTGGAGGGCCGCCGCATCCGCATCGGCAACGCGGCGCAGACGCTGCATCCGGTGGCGGGGCAGGGCCTGAACCTCGGCCTGCGCGACGCCTTCGCGCTGGTCGAGGCGCTGCGGCGCGATCCGCGGGTGGACCAGGCGCTGCGGCGCGTCGAATGGCAGCGCGCGCCGGACCGCTGGGCGACGATCCTGACCACCGATTTCCTCGCCCGCACCTTCGCCTGGCGCTGGCCGGGACTGCCGGCCGCGCGCGGGCTCGGCCTGGCGGCGCTGCAGGCGCTGCCGCCGCTCAAGCGGGCGCTGGCCGGGCAGATGATGTTCGGCCGCCGCTGAGCCGCCGGCCGCTGTCCTCCCGATGAGCAGTTCCCCAAGCCCGGCGCCCACCGGTGCCGAGCACGCCGACCACGCCGAGCCCGGCACGCGCGCCTACCGTCGCATCGCCTTCGCGCTGTTCCTGGCCGGCTTCACGACCTTCTCGCTGCTGTACAGCGTGCAGCCGCTGCTGCCGCTGTTCGCGGCGGAGTTCCAGGTCGGCGCGGCGACGAGCGCGCTGGCCCTGTCGCTGGCGACCGGTGCGCTTGCCTTCGCGATCCTCTGTGCCGGGGCGCTGTCGGAGAGCATGGACCGCAAGCGGCTGATGTTCGGGTCGATGGCGATGGCCGCGCTGCTGAACCTGATCGCCTCGGTGGTGCCGAGTTGGCGCGGGATGCTGGTCGCACGTGCCCTCGAAGGCCTGGTGCTGGGCGGCGTGCCGGCGGTGGCGATGGCCTACCTGGCCGAGGAGATCCATCCGAAGGGCCTGGGCCGGGCGATGGGCCAGTACGTCGGTGGCACGGCTTTCGGCGGGATGATGGGGCGGGTCGGGGTGAGCATGCTGAGCGACGCCTTCGGCTGGCGGCCGGCGCTGTTCATCGTCAGCGTGCTGGGCCTGCTGGCGGCGATCGGCTTCTGGCTGCTGCTGCCGCCGTCGCGGCATTTCGTGCGCCGCACTGACGTGAAGCTTGCGGAGCACGTCGCCGCGTGGCGCTCGCACCTCACGCATCCGATGCTGCCGCTGCTGTTCGCGATGGGCTTCCTGATGATGGGCATGTTCGTCGCGGTCTACAACTACGCCGGCTTCCGGCTGATGAAGCCGCCGTTCTCGCTGAGCCAGAGCGCGATCGGCCTGATCTTCTGCGCCTACCTCTTCGGCATCGCGGCGTCGGCGACGGCGGGCAGCCTGTCCGACCGCTTCGGCCGCGCGCCGGCGCTGCTGTCGGGCATCGCGCTGGCGGGCGGCGGCGTCGTGCTGACGGCGGCGGGCTGGCTGCCCGCCGTCATCCTGGGCATCGTGCTGCTGACGATCGGCTTCTTCGTCGCGCACTCGGTGAGCAGCGCCTGGGTCGGCGCGCTCGGTGGCCGCAGCAAGGGACATGCGGCCTCGCTGTACCTGCTCGCGTACTACCTCGGCTCGAGCACCCTCGGCGCGATGGGCGGCTGGTTCTGGGACCACGGCGGCTGGGCGGCGCTGAGCGGCTATGCGCTGGCGATGCTGGCGGTGGCGGCGATCACCGCGTGGGTGCTGCGCACGCGCTCGCGCGCCGAGGCTGCTTGAGGCGAGCGCGTCGTTGACGCATGCACCACGTTGGCGAATCGCCACGACACGTCCCACTTGCTGACACGACGCTGAACTTGCCGCTCCGGGTTTGCGAGTACGTAGTCGCATGCGTGCAATCCGACACGCTTCATGCACCATGTTCCGAGAAGGCTGACGCCGTGCGTCCGGCTGTTTGTTGTACCGGCGCTCGAGGGTTGGCGTTCCGACCCCTCATGGACCAGACCATTCGGAGACAAACATGATGTTCAGCGCGCGTTGGATCACCGCTACCGCACTGGCAGCCGCCAGCTTCGCCGCCCTCGCGGCCGACCCGATCAAGATCGGCGTCTCCGGCCCCTTCACCGGCGGCTCGTCGTCGATGGGCGTCAGCATGCGCGACGGTGTGCGATTGGCGGCTCAGGAAATCAACAAGAACGGCGGGGTCTTGGGCCGCCAGATCCAGCTCGTCGAGCGTGACGACGAGGCCAAGAACGAACGCGGCGTCCAGATCGCCCAGGAACTCATCAACCGCGAGAAGGTCGCCGCCACCGTCGGCTTCATCAACACCGGCGTCGCGCTCGCCGCGCAGCGCTTCTATCAGGACGCCAAGATCCCGGTGATGAACAACGTGGCCACCGGCTCGGTGATCACCCAGCAGTTCAAGGACCAGCCCGAGAACTACGTCTTCCGCAACGCCGCCCATGACTCGATCCAGGCGCCGATGATCGTCGAGGAGGCCGTCACCCGCCGCGGCTTCAAGAAGGTCGCCATCCTCGCGGACTCCACCAACTACGGCCAGCTCGGCCGCGCCGACCTGGAGAAGGCGCTCGAACTCAAGGGCATCAAGCCGGTCGCGGTCGAGAAGTTCAACATCAAGGACGTCGACATGACGGCCCAGCTGCTCAAGGCCAAGGAGGCCGGCGCCGAAGTCATCCTGACCTACGGCATCGGCCCCGAGCTCGCGCAGATCGCCAACGGCATGACCAAGCTCGGCTGGAAGGTGCCGATGGTGGGCAGCTGGACACTGTCGATGGCCAACTACATCGACAACGCCGGCCCCGGCGGCGAAGGCGCGCGCATGCCGCAGACCTTCATCCAGGAACCGACCACGCCCAAGCGCCAGTCCTTCATCGTCAACTACCTCAAGACGTTCAACCCGAAGAACAGCCGCATCGACTCGCCGGTGTCGGCCGCGCAGGGCTACGACTCGATCTACCTGCTGGCGGCCGCGATCAAGCAGGCCGGCAGCACCGAGGGCCCGAAGGTCAAGGCCGCGCTCGAAGACCTGCGCGCGCCGGTCGAGGGCGTCGTGACGACCTACAACAAGCCGTTCACCAAGACCGACCACGAGGCCATCACCGCCAACATCCCGGTGTTCGGCGAGGTCAAGGGCCAGCGCGTGGTCTATGCCTACGAGGCCGACTTCAAGGCGGCCTCCGAGGTCAAGGTCAAGGACGTCAACGCCAAGGGCGCGCTGACCCAGAAGAAGTGACCCCCTGAAACGGCCGCCCAGCGCGGCCGTTTTCATGGGCCCTGCGGTCGCGCGTGAACAGCGTGGCCGCGCGGACCGGGCGCCGTCGGACCGACGGCTCCTCGGTCTTCACCGCAGTCCCGGACTCCGTATGCAGATCCTGACCCAACTGGTGTTCAGCGGC
The DNA here is from genome assembly GCF_002761755.1 of Roseateles chitinivorans. Classification (GTDB taxonomy): domain Bacteria; phylum Pseudomonadota; class Gammaproteobacteria; order Burkholderiales; family Burkholderiaceae_C; genus Roseateles; species Roseateles chitinivorans. Next base: position 17,460 of record NZ_PEOG01000047.1, on the reverse strand, counting down.
ATCGCGCTCGGCATGATCTACGCGGTCATCGCCTTCGGTTACCAGCTGACCTTCTCCACCTCCGACACCCTCAACTTCGGCCAGGGCGACGCCCTGATGCTGGGCGCGCTGGTGGGCCTGACGCTGGTCGGGCATGGCGTGAACTACTGGCTGATGATCCCGCTGGTGTGCCTGTTCGGCGCGCTGCAGGGCGCTTTCGTCGAGCGCATCGGCGTGCGGCCGGCCATCAAGATCAAATCGGAGTTCGGCTGGATCATGTCCACGATCGCGCTGGGCATCATCTTCAAGAACGTCGCCGAGAACGTCTGGGGCCGCGACGACCTCAAGTTCCCGTCGCCGCTGCCGGAGGCGCCGATCAAGATCCTCGGCGCCAACGTGCTGCCGATGGAGATCCTGGTCGTCGTCGGCGCGCTGCTGATGATGCTGGCGGTCGAGCTGTTCAACCGCCGCTCCATCTATGGCCGGGCGGTGGTCGCGACCTTCAACGACCGCGACGCCGCCAAGCTGATGGGCATCAACACCGGGCTGGTGATCACCTTCTCGTATGCCCTGTCGTCGCTGACGGCGGCATTCGCGGGCGTGCTGATCGCGCCGCTGACGCTGACCGGCGCCACCATGGGCGCGGTGCTCGGCCTGAAGGCCTTCGCCGTGGCGATCATCGGCGGGCTGACCTCGGGCATGGGCATCATCGTCGGCGGGATCATCCTGGGCATCGCCGAGACGACCACCGGCTTCTATCTCTCCACCGGCTACAAGGACGTGCCGGGCCTGGTGCTGCTGCTGATCGTGCTGGCGCTCAAGCCGGCGGGTCTGTTCGGCAAGACCGCGATCAAGAAGGTCTGAGCCCATGATTGCCAAGATCGATCCGAAGAAGTTCATCGCGGGCGCGGTCGGGATCGTCGCGCTGTTCGCGTTCCCGCTGGTGTCGGGCAATCCGTACTACATCCACCTGGTCGAGACGATCCTGATCTACGCGATCGTGCTGTTCGGGCTGGACATCGTGGTCGGCTACACCGGGCAGGTGTCGCTGGGCCATGCGGGCCTGTTCGGCGTCGGCGCGTACACCGCTGGCGTGCTCGTCATGAAGCTGGGCATGCCGGTGTATGTGACGCTGCCGGCCGCAGTGGCGCTGACGGCGGCTTTCGGCGCGCTGCTGGCGCTGCCGGCGCTGCGCGTGACAGGCCCCTACCTGGCGATGGTGACGCTGGCCTTCGGCACCATCATCCAGATCCTGATCAACGAGATGGACTTCCTGACCAATGGGCCGATGGGCATCACGCTGACCAAGCCCAAGCTGATGGGGCACGTGATGACGGAGGACGAGTACTACTGGCTGGTCGCCACGCTGCTGCTGGCGTCGCTGGTGTTCGTGCACCGCGTGCTGCGCTCGCACCTCGGACGCGCCTTCGAGGCGCTGCGCGGCAGCCCGGTCGCGTCGGACTGCATGGGCGTCTCGGTGTATCGCTACAAGGTCTACGCGTTCGTGATCAGCGCGGGGCTCGCAGGCCTGGCCGGCGGGCTGTATGCGTATTCCGAGCAGTACATCTCGCCCAATACCTACAACTTCGAGCTGACGGTGCTCTTCCTGCTGGCCATCATCATGGGCGGCCGCAAGACCCGCACCGGCGCCTTGCTGGGCGCGGCGATCATCGTGCTGCTGCCCAAGCTGCTCGACGACCTGCAGCTGTTCCGCTACGTGTCGGTGATCTTCGCGATCCTCGTGGTGGCGGTGACGGTGGTGGCGTTCCGGCGCGGCAAGGTGACGGCGGCGCAGGCGGCGATCCCGGTCGTCGGCAGCATCGCGCTGGCGGGCCTGTCCTTCGTGCTGGAGACGATGACGGACTGGCGGCTGTCGGTCTTCGGGCTGATCACCTTGTTCGTCGTCTATTACCTGCAGGACGGCATCGTCGGCTTCGTCCGCAACGCGCTGCACATCAAGGCCAAGCCGGTGGGCGAGGGCGGTCCGGTCGGCGCGAAGCCCGCGGACGCGATCGCCGCGGCCGGCGCGGCGGGCGGCAGCGACGAGGTGCTGATCGACGCGCGCGGCGTGCTGATGCAGTTCGGCGGCCTGAAGGCGCTGAACAACGTCGACCTGCAGGTGCGCCGCGGCACGATCCACGGCCTGATCGGCCCGAACGGCTCGGGCAAGAGCACGATGATGAATGTGCTGACCGGCATCTACGTGCCGACGGCGGGCGAGCTGAAATTCGTCGATCGCTCGCTCGTGGGCCGGACCTCGGCGGACATCGCGTTGTCGGGCATCGCACGGACCTTCCAGAACGTGCAGCTGTTCGGCGAGATGAGCGCGCTGCACAACGTGATGGTGGCGCTGCATCACAGCTTCGGCAGCAACCTGGTGCAGGTCGCGCTGCACTCGCCGCGCTACAACGCGGAGGATGCCCAAGCCCGCGCGCGGGCCCTGGGCCTGCTGGAGTTCGTCGGGCTGGGCGAGCTGGCGTTCGAGGAGGCGCGCAACCTGCCCTACGGCAAGCAGCGGTTGCTGGAGATCGCGCGGGCGCTGGCGCTCGATCCGCGCCTGCTGCTGCTGGACGAGCCGGCGGCCGGGCTGACGGCGCCGGACATCAAGGAGCTGATGCGCATCATCGGCAAGATCCGCGACCATGGCATCACGGTGATCCTGATCGAGCACCACATGGACGTGGTGATGGGCATCTGCGACGTGGTGTCGGTGCTGGACTTCGGCCAGAAGATCGCCGAGGGCAAGCCCGCGCAGGTGCAGGCCGATCCGAAGGTGATCGAGGCCTACCTCGGCGGCCAGCCGGCCTGAGCGCGGAGTGGAACCAACATGCTCAAGATCGATCAACTGCATGCCGGCTACGGCAAGGTCGAAGTGCTGCACGGCATCTCGGTGGAGGTGCCCCAAGGCAAGGTGGTCACGCTGATCGGCTCCAACGGGGCCGGCAAGACGACGACGATGCGCGCGGTGTCGGGGATGATCGCGCCCAGCTCCGGGCAGATCACCCTCAACGGCAAGCGCATCGACGGCCTGGAGTCGTACCACATCGCTCGGTTGGGGCTGGCGCATTCGCCGGAGGGACGGCGCGTGTTCGCCACGATGAGCGTCACCGACAACCTGCGCCTGGGCGCCTTCCCGCGCTATACCGGCGCGCGGCCGAAGGGCGATGTCGACGCGGACCTCGAGAAGGCGATGGAACTCTTCCCGCGCCTGAAGGAGCGGCGCCAGCAGCTCGCGGGCACGCTCTCCGGCGGCGAGCAGCAGATGCTGGCGATGGCGCGCGCGACCATGCTCAACCCGGAGGTCGTGCTGCTGGATGAGCCCTCGATGGGATTGGCGCCGATCCTGGTGGACGAGGTGTTCCGCATCATCGAGCGGCTGAAGGCGCAGGGCGTGACGATGCTGCTGGTGGAGCAGTTCGCCGCGGCCGCGCTGGCGGTGGCGGACTACGGCTATGTGCTGGAGAACGGCCGCATCTCGCTGCACGGTCCGGCCGAGAAGCTGCGCACCGACCCGGCGGTGAAGGCGGCCTACCTGGGCGGCGGGCATTGACGCCGGCCCCGAGGCGCCCGCCCGACCCGCACGACCACTTCGATCGGGCATCGAGCGCCTCCAAGCAGCTGGAATCGCTGCGATGTCCATTGCGAATGCAGGAGTGCGGCGCGCTGACGCGATGCCTAGAGTGACGGCCTCGCCCCGCTCCGGGGCTTCTCCTCCAGCGAGGTGCAGTCATGACGAACGCTTCCCATCGCGAGCCTGATCGACCGCCGGTCGAGGCTTGGCAGGCGCAGGGCCTCTATCCGTTCTCCCGCGACCCGGAGACCGCGGTCGAGGTCCTGGAGCGCCAGCTCTTCGACCAGGCGGCGTGGCACCTGTCCCGCTTCCATCCGGTGTTTCGCACGCTGGCGCCGGAAGCGGTCGCCCTGCAATTCCGGTTGCTGAGGCAGGCGGTCGAATGCGGCCCGGAGGAACTCCAGAAGCTGTTGACCGAGGTGCTCAACCTGCCGGCGGAGGATCGCCAGATGATGGCGGAACTGCTGAAGGACGTGTCGCTGTCGTCGGTGATCCGGGAGTCGCATGTCGTGACGCAGCGACTCCAGCTGCTCGATGGGCTGGAGACGATCCTGTTCGACAAGCAGCTCCAACCGCATGTGAAGGAACGCGGCGAGCTGCACCGGATCGTTGCGCGTAACCCATGGATCTTTGGCGACGAGTTCGCGCTTTCGGTCGACAACCGATCGCTCACGGAAGTCCTGCGCAAGCATCTGAAGATGCTGGGTTCGGATATCCAGATCGCCGAGTCGATCGAAGGTCCGGATCAAAGGCGATCCATCATCGACCTGATGTTCTCGCGCGCCACGCGTCGTTATCAGCCTTCCACGCTCGAACATCTCGTGGTCGAGCTCAAGGCGCCGCGCGTCAAGATCTCGGAGGAGCAGATCAACCAGATCAATCGCTATGCCTTGCGCGTGGCCCGGGATGAACGCTTCCGCTCGGTCAACGTGGAGTGGTCCTTCTGGTTGGTCGGGCGGGAAATCGAGAAGGACGCACGAGAAATTGCGGAGATCGAGCGCGAACTGCACCTCCCGTTCAATTTCTCAGTTCGAGTCAGGACCTGGTCGCAGTTGATCGACGAGAACCGATCGCGCCTCCAATTTCTCCAGGAAAACCTCGACTACAAGGCGAGTCGGCAGACGGGGCTGAAGCATCTTCAACGTCGCTATCCCGATTGCCTGGGAGAGGTCGTCCAAAGCGCACATGAACCGCAGGGGACCTATGCGCGTGGCGGATCTTGAGTGGCGGGGCGGTGAGGCCACCCCGCCACTGTTGATCAGACGAACATCCCGCCCGACGCCTCGACCCGCTGCGCGTTGACCCAGCGGTTGTCGTCCGACAGCAGCGAGGCGACGACCGGCCCGATGTCGTCCGGCAGGCCGACGCGGCCCAGCGCGGTGACCGAGGCGACGAAGGCGTTGACCTCCGCGTTGTCGCGCACCGTGCCGCCACCAAAGTCGGTCTCGATCGCGCCAGGCGCCAGCGTGTTCACGCGGATGCCGCGCGCGCCGAATTCCTTGGCCATGTAGCGCGTCATCACCTCGATCCCGCCCTTCATCGTCGCGTACGCCCCATAGCCGGGCAGGGCGAAGCGCGCCAGGCCGCTGGACACGTTCAGCACGCTGCCGCCGTCGTTGATCAGAGGCAGCAGCGTCTGCGTCAGGAAGAACGGGCCCTTCAGATGCACGCGCATCAGTTCGTCGAACTGGGCCTCGGAGGTGTCGGCCAGCGGCGCATGCACGCCCATGCCGGCGTTGTTGACCAGGTGGTCGAAGCGCTCGCGCTGCCACTGCTGCTGGAGCGTCTGCTTCAGCGCCTGGGCGAAGGCCGGGAAGCTGCCGCTGTTCCCCACGTCGAGCGGCAATGCCGCTGCGCGGCCGCCCAGTTGGCGGATCTCGTCGACGACCGCCTGCGCCTCGGCCTGCTGGCTGCGGTAGGTCACGATGCTGTCGATGCCGCGGCGGGCCAGGTGCACGGCGGCGTTGCGGCCCAGTCCGCGGCTGCCGCCGGTGATCAGGGCGATCCGGGAAGCGGTGGAAGTGGAAGAGGTGGGGGTCGTCATGGTGAGCTCCTGTTGGCGTCGGTGAATCGGATGTAGGAACTCTATTGATCGATTGCTGTCGTATAAATCGTCCTAGACTGATTTGACCGTTCACGTGAGGCGAACAAATGAGCGATGCCGTTCTCCGCTTGCCGACTTCTCCGCCGCCCTCGATCGAGACGCTCCAGGTCTTCGTCCGCGTCGCGGAACTGGCCAGCTTCACCCAGGCGGCGCAGAGCCTGGGCCTGCCCAAGGCCAGCGCTTCCACCGCCGTGCAGCGGCTCGAGGCCAGCCTGGGCACGCGGCTCTTCCATCGCACGACGCGGCGGGTGCAGCTGACGCAGGACGGGCAGGCTTGCTATGAGCGCTGCAAGGACCTGCTGGCCGACCTCGACGACATGCAGACCATGTTCCAGCCGGCCGCGAGCGGCCTGCGCGGGCGGCTCCGCGTGGACATGCCGATGCGGATCGCGCAGGACCTCGTCGTGCCGCGATTGCCGGAGTTCCTCGCGGCGCACCCCGGGCTGGAGATCGAGCTCAGCAGCACCGACCGCCGTGTCGATCTCGTGCGCGAGGGCTTCGACTGCGTGCTGCGGGTCGGACCGCTCAGCGACTCCACCCTCGTGGCCAGGCCGCTGGGCGCGCTGGCGATGGCCAATCTCGCCAGTGCGGGATACATCGCCGAGTTCGGCATGCCGGAGTCCCTCGAGGACCTGGCCCGCCACCGGCTCGTCCAGTACGTGACGACGCTGGGCCAGCGCTGCCCCGGCTTCGAATGGTGCGACGACGCCGGCGCGACGCACTTCGTGCCGATGACCGGCGCGTTGACGGTGAGCGATTCGGGCTCCTATGCGGCCGCCTGCCTGGCGGGACTGGGCCTCACGCAAGTGCCGCGGCACGGCATCGAGGCGGAGGTGCTGGACGGCCGGCTGGTGGAGGTGCTGCCGCGCTTCCGGCCCGCGCCGATGCCGGTGCACCTGCTCTACGCGCACCGGCGCCAGTTGCCGCGGCGGGTGCAGGCCTTCATGCAGTGGCTGGCCGACCTGCTGGCGCCGCGGCTGTTGCCGCTATCCTCTGCCTCCTCGGCACCCACCTCCTGAACCGCCTTGCGTTCCGATTCCGCCCTGGACCCGCAGTCCGCGCTCTCCCAGCAAGCCCGCGCCCTGCTCGCCGCCGGCGATGCCGCCGCGGCGCAGCCGCTCGGCGAGGAGTGGCTGCTGCTGGCGCTCGAGCAGGCGGACGAGGCGCAGCAGGCCCAGGCGCTGCTGCACCTGGCGCGCTGCGATCGCGCGCTGCATCGACCGGGCGACGCGCGCGGCCGCAGTGAACTGGCGGCCCGGCTGTTCCGTCAGCAAGGCGATGCGTCCGGCGAGGCCGGGGCGCTGTCGGTGCTGGCGCACAGCGCATCGCTGGCGGGGCATCACGAGGAGGCGATCGAGGCGGCGCTGCTGGGATTGCGGCTCGCGCAGCTGCGGGGTGACGGCGCGGCGCTGGTGCTGGCGCTGGAGGATCTGGGCGCCTGCCATGTGTGGGCGCGCAACTTCGACAAGGCGGCCGAGGTGCTGCGCCAGGCCGCCGACGCGGCCAATGCCTGCAAGCCGAGGCTCAGCCCGCTGACGGCCTGCCTGTGGCTGGCGATGGGCTCGCTGCTGGCCTATGCCGGCGAGCGGGAACAGCGCGGGCAGCTGCCGCCGCTGGGGCCGCTCGAGGGGCACCTCATCAACGCGCGGCATCTGCTGGCCGAAGGCGATGCGGAAGCGCAGTGCTGGTGGACGCTGATGCAGACGATGGCGCAGATCTGGAAAGGCGCTTCGGCATTCGCGCAGCCGGAACTGCAGCAGGCCTTGGCCCAGTTGCCGGCGCAGGAGCGGCATTGGCTCGCCTCGCTGGCGGGCTGGGTGCAGGCCGAACTGGCCTGGGCGCGGCGGCTGTGGCCGCAGGCGCGGCGGGCCGCGGCGCAGCTGGTGACCGAGGCCGACCTGGTCCAGCACGAGCCCCTGGCCCAGCTGGGCGAGCTGATCGCCAGCCAGATCGAGGAACAGCAAGGGCAGCCGCAACGCGCGCTGCAGCGCCTGCGCGCGCTGCGGGAGCGCGAGGCGCGGGTCCGGATCGCCAGCCTCGCGAGCCGCGAGGCCACGGTGCAATGGCAGCTCGATGCGCGTCGCAGCGAGCGCGACCGGGTGCAACTCGCCAGCGAGGCGCAGCGGCTGGAGAAGCTGTCGATGGAGGATCCGCTGACGGAGCTGGCCAATCGCCGCAGCTTCGAGGATCACGCGCGCGCGCAGCTTGCAGCCGGCGGCGTGGTGAGTCTGGCGTTGATCGACGTCGACCACTTCAAGCAGGTGAACGACCGGCACTCGCACCTGGTCGGGGACCAGGTGCTGAGCCAGATCGCGCGGTTGATGCGACAGCATGTGCGGGAGCACGACGTGGCGGCGCGCCTGGCGGGCGACGAGTTCGTGCTGCTGCTGCGCGGCGCGACCGAGGAAGTCGCGCAGCAGGCTTGCCGTCGCCTGGACGAGGCGGTGCGCCGGCACGACTGGAATGCGGTGTCCGACGGCCTGCGTGTGAGCATCAGCATCGGCGCCGCGCAGCGGCAGGAAGGCGACACGCTGGAGACCTTGATGGCGCGCAGCGACGCGGCGATGTATGCCGCCAAGCGGGAGCGCCAGGGCGCTGCGGTTCGGCTCACCGACGAGAGCGAGGGCGAAGGCGACTCGCCCGACTGAACCTGCGGAGACGCGCGTGTTCATCGGGGTCGTGAGCCGACTGCCTCGATACATAAGAACGTGCGTGATTGTTTCGCCGAAATCGCGCCGTGAGTGAAGGTCGACCCGTTCGACCCGAGCCTGACTGCCGCTCCCGAAAATGGATCGTTACGTCGGACGAGGGCGCCCCACCATTGGACTTGCCAGCACGCCTGATCGCCGCGGCGGAGCGCGTCGGCGTGCGGCTGTTCTGACCTGCGGGTCTTCAGTGCCCCTGCTCCCGCGCCCGCCTGAGCAGCAGCTCCCGCTCCCGCGCATTGGCGGTCATCGCGGCGGCGCGCTCGAATTCCTCTTTCGCTTCGGCATTGCGTCCCAGCTTGGCGAGCAGATCCGCACGCACGCTCGGCAGCCACGGGTACTGCTTCAGCGCCGGCTCCTCCATCAGCCGGTCGACGATCTCCAGGCCGACCGCCGGCCCGAAGGCCATCGACAGCGCCACCGCCCGGTTCAGTTCCACCACGGGCGACGGCTGCCGGATCGCTAGCACCTCGTAGAGCGCGGCGATGCGCGGCCAGTCGGTGTCCTCGGCGCGCCGGGCCCGCGCATGGCAGGCCGCTATCGCCGCCTGCAGCGCATAGGGGCCCGGACCCTCGCCGTCATCCGCCTCGGCGGCCAAGCGCTCGGCGGTCGCCAGCGCCGCCAGGCCGCGCTCGATCGATCCCTGGTCCCAGGTCGACCGGTCCTGCTCCAGCAGCAGCACCGGCTGCCCCTGCGCATCGACCCGCGCCGAAGCCCGCGAGGCCTGCAGTTCCATCAAGGCCAGCAGCCCATGGACCTCGCCCTCGCGCGGCGCCAGCCGCACCAGCATCCGCGCCAGCCGCAGCGCCTCGTCGCAGAGGTCCTGCCGGATCCAGCGCTCGCCGCTGGTGGCCGCATAGCCCTCGTTGAAGATCAGGTAGAGCACCTCCAGCACCGCCGTCAATCGGCCGGTCAAGGCCTCGCCGCGCGGCAGCTCGAAGGGCACGTTCGCCTCGCCCAGGGTGCGCTTGGCGCGGACCAGCCGCTGTGCCACCGTGGGCTCCGACTGCAGGTAGGCGCGAGCGATCTCGCCGGTCGTCAGGCCGGCCACCATCTTCAGCGTCAGCGCCACCCGCGCCTCCAGCCCCAGCACCGGGTGGCAGGCGCAGAACATCAGCCGCAGCACGTCGTCGCCGATCTCGCGCGCGGCGCGCTCGTCATCCAGGTCGTCGACGAAGTCGGGCACGATCATCGCCTCGCGCGCATCGAGCTCATGCCCCAGCTGCTCCAGCTTGTCGCCGCTCAGCTTCACATGGCGAAGCCGGTCCAGCGCCCGGTGCTTGGCGGTGGTCATCAACCAGGCCGCCGGCTTGTCGGGCAGGCCTTGCCGCGGCCAGGTCTCCAGCGCGGCGACCAGCGCGTCCTGCGCCAGCTCCTCGGCCAGCGGCACGTCGCGGGTCAGCCGTGACAGGGCACCGATGATCTTGGCGGACTCCTGCCGCCAGACGGTGGTGATCGCGCGATGGGTCTCGTCGGTCATGCGCGCGATCGTACGGCCTGGGCGGCGGGGATGCCGCTCCGCATGCCGCGTGTGGGGTCGGGCAGTGCCCGCCGGGACTCAGGCGCCCGGGAACTGGGTGATGTCCATGTACATCAGCTCCCAGATGTGTCCATCCGGGTCGGCATAGGCCTGGGAGTACATGAAGCCCATGTCCTGCGGCTCGCGCGGCACGGTGCCGCCAGCGGCCCTGGCCTTGGCGATCAGCTCGTCCACCTGCGCCTTGCTGTCGCAGGACAGGCAGGTCAGGACCTCGGTCGTGGTGTGCGCGTCCGAGATCTTGCGCGGCGTGAAGGTCTGGAAGAACTCCTCGACCAGCAGCATCGCGTAGATGTCGTCCGAGATGACCATCGACAGCGCCTGCTCGTTGGAGAACTGCGGGTTGAATTCGTAGCCCATCGCGCTGTAGAAGCGCTTGCTGCGCTCGACGTCCTTGACGGGCAGGTTCACGAAGATTTGCTTGTGGCGCATGGCGGCACTCCTGAAGGGAGGTGAAGGGGGCGAGCCCGAGCGGATGAGGAAGCGGTCGCATCGTGCCCTCCGGATGGCGGCGCTCCGGTCCCTCCGGAGCGTCCACACTGGCACGACGGCCCAGGCCCGTCGGTTTCGACAGGCCCGGACGCGATCAGCGAAAAAAAGCGGGGGCGACCGGTCCGGAAGCGGACGGGCCGACGAGGCCTCAGGCCTTCGATTCCTCGTAGCAGGGCACCAGCGAGCGCACTTCCACCGTGCACCATTCGGCCGCCGGGCACTCGCGAGCGATGGCGAGCGCCTCCTCGCGGGTCTTCACGTTCAGCCAGAAGAAGCCACCGACCATCTCCTTGGCCTCGGCGAAGGGGCCGTCGACCGTCGTCATGCGGCCATCGCGCCTGGCGACGCGGGTGGCGCCGTTGACCGATTGCAGCGACTGCGCCGCCTGCAGCAGGCCCTGCGCCTGCAGCTGGCCGGCGAAGGCGGTCATGCGGGCATAGGCCTCGCGGCCCTCTTCCGGCGTGCGCGCCTCGCGTTGGCCGACAGGTTCGTTGATCAGCAGGATGTAGCTCATGCGGGTCTCCGTTGGGATGCGGGCGAAATGCCGGGGAGGCGAATCAGCGGGCTATTGGACACCATGGACCGGATGTCCAGCCGAAGGTCAGGGGCATCGGCCGTCGATCCGTCCGGCCGGCTGTCGATCCGTCGTTTCCCCGGGCGGCTGGCCGTCGACCGCTTCCTACACTGCGCCCCATGACTTCCGCCCCGTCCCGACCGCTCTGGCGCGATGCCCGTCGCCTGCGTGCCTCCTGGCACGCCTGGATCAGCAACGAGGTCCAGCCCAGCGGTCCCGCATGGATGCAATGGATCTGGACCCTGGTCTTCTGCGCCGCGCTGGCGGCCGGCTTCACGTTGCTGGGGTTCGTCATGAACTACCGGTATCTCAACTGGTTCGACCTGCGCCAGTGGGGATGGTGGTACGGCAAGAACCTGACGGTCTGCCTCACGATCGGCGTGGTCATCCAGATCCTGTTCGCGATCCTGACGCCGCGCCTGGGCGGCCGCGCCCGCATCCGCCAGTGGAGCGACTGGCGCCGGACGCTGTTCTTCTCCGGCATCCCCATCCTCGGCACCGTGATCGGCTGGCTGCCCGGCATGTGGCTCGCGGGGCTGACCTCGTGGGTCCGGCTGGACTGGTCGCAGGGCGGCAAGGTCCTGGGCATCACCTCGGCGCTGTCGCTGGGCATCACCTTCGTGCTGCATCACTGGTTCGCGTCGAAGAACCGGCAGCTCAAGGCCGAGCGCCGCGCCACCGAGGCCCAGCTGCGCCTGCTGCAGGGACAGATCGAGCCGCACTTCCTGTTCAACACGCTGGCCAACGTCCACTCGCTGATCGATTACGACGCGGCCAAGGCCAAGGACATGCTGGGCGCCTTCACCGCCTACCTGCGCGCCTCGCTTGGCGGCCTGCGGCGCGAGACCGGTCCGCTGGACGACGAGCTCGCGCTGGCCGAGGCCTACCTGACGGTGCTGCGCACCCGCATGGAGGACCGGCTGCGCTTCGAGATCCAGGCCACGCCCGAGGCCCGCGCGGTGATGCTGCCGCCGATGCTGCTGCAGCCGCTGGTCGAGAACGCGGTGCACCACGGCCTGGAGCCCAAGATCGACGGCGGCACGGTGCGCGTCGATGCGGCGCTGCATGCCGCCTTCCTGGTCATCGAGGTGCGGGACGACGGCGTCGGACCGGGCGCTTCGCGCCGCGCGGGCAACGGCATCGCCTTGTCCAACCTGCGCGAGCGGCTGATGACCCATTACGGCGATCGCGCTTCGCTGAGCCTGGTCGCCGCCGATCCCGGTTGCCTGGTGACGCTGCGCGTGCCGCTGGACGTCTGAACGCCAGCACGGCGCCGCCTCTGCACCCAATACCGTCCGGCAATCTCCGAGCTGCCTTTCTCGCCTGCTTGCCTGCCTCTGCTTTCGCCCTTCCTTCGCTCTGCCAATTGCCTTTCCGACCATGACCGCACCCACCGCGCTGATCGCCGACGACGAACCCCACCTGGCCCGCGCGCTCGCCGCGCAGCTGGCCGCCGTCTGGCCCGAGCTGAACATCGTCCACGTTGCCCGCAACGGCTCGGAAGCGGCCGAGCGGATCGCCGCATTGCGGCCGGACCTGGCCTTCCTCGACATCCAGATGCCGGGCCTGACCGGCCTGGAGGTGGCCGAGGGCATCGAGGGCACGACGCGCGTGGTCTTCGTCACCGCCTATGACCAGTACGCGGTGCAGGCCTTCGAGCAGGAAGCGATCGACTACGTGCTCAAGCCGGTGGAGCCGGAGCGGCTGGGTCGCACGGTCGAGCGCATCCGGCGCGCGTTGGCGAAGCCGGAGGGCGGCAGCGGCGCGGAGCTCGATGCGCGACTGCTGGCGGCGCTTCGGACGCTGCAGGCGCCGGCGGGCGGCGCGGCCCGGCCCGCCGGGCCCTTGCGCTGGGTCCGCGCGACGCAGGGCGAGTTGATGCACCAGGTCTGCGTCGACGAGGTGCTGTTCTTCCGCGCCGACGACAAGTACACCTGCGTCCAGACCGCCGAGGCCGAGTACCTGATCCGCACGCCGATCCACGAGCTGGTCGCGCAGCTGGACGGCGAGCGCTTCTGGCAGGTGCATCGCTCGACCATCGTCAACCTGGATCACGTCGCCGGCACCCGGCGCGACGAACTCAGCCGCTTGTTCGTCCGCCTGCGCGGCCATGCGAGCGAGCTGCCGGTCAGCCGGGCCTACGTCCACCTGTTCCGATCGATGTGAGCCGCGGGGCGCTCATCGCGCCCGTGATTGAGCGACGGCCGCTTGCCCGTCATCGGCGCCGCCTACACTGCCGGCCTCATGCAGCTCGATCCCCGCTCGATCACCGTCATGACCGCGCTGATGGCGGCGGTCCTGGGGGCGGTGCTGCTCGGCGTGCGGCGCAACTGCCCGCCGACGATCCAGGGCCTGCTGCCCTGGTCGCTGGCGCCGATGACCTGCGCCGGGGCCGCCGGCGTCTATGCGCTGCAGGGGTGGTGGCCCGAGTTCGCCGTCGCGCAGACCGGCAACGCGCTGCTGCTGGCCGGCTGCGGGCTGTTCTATTTCGGCTCGCAGCGCTTCTTCGGCCGGCGGGTGACCTGGCGGCTGTGGGGCGGAATCGCGCTGCTCAGCCTGGCGGTGCTGACCTGGTTCCTGGTCCGGCCGGACTACCGCGTGCGCATGGTCGTGTTCACCGGGACGATGACGGCCTGCGTGCTGGCGCATGCGCGGCTGGTCCTGCGTGACGGCCGTGGCTTCGCGGCGCGCCTGATCGCGGGCACGCTGCTGCTGCAGGCCATCGTGCTGGTCGGCCGCGGCCTGGCGAGCTTCTGGGTGGACGGGGCGCAGTCCTCGCGCTTCGCGACGACGACGGTGCAGACCAGCTACATCGCCAGCTACTGCTTCAGCGTGCTGCTGCTGAGCGTGGGCGTGCTGCTGATGGCCAGCGAGCGGGTGCGGGAGGAGTTCGAGCTGCTCGCCACCCGCGACGCGCTGACCGGTGCGCTGACCCGCCGCGCGGTGCTGCAGGCTGGCGGCGAGGAATTCGACCGCTGGCGCCGCTATGGCCAGCCGGTGTCGCTGGTGCTGCTGGACATCGACCACTTCAAGCAGGTCAATGACCGGTACGGCCACCAGGCCGGCGACCGCGTGCTGGCCGGCGCGGTGGCGGCGATGCGCGGGGAACTGCGGGTGAACGACCGCCTCGGTCGTTATGGCGGCGAGGAGTTCGTGATCCTGCTGCCGTCCACCGATGCCGAGGCGGCGCGGGCCTCGGCCGAACGCGTGCGCGTCGCACTGGCCGCGCATGCGCCGGAGCCGGGCATCCCGCCCTGCACGGCCAGCCTGGGCCTGGCATGGGCGCAGCCCGGGGACACCAGCCTGGACGCGCTGCTCGCGCGCGCCGACGAGGCGCTCTATCGCGCCAAGGCCAACGGGCGCAACCGGGTGGCGTGAGGCGCGGCGGTCGCGCGGCGCCCGTCGCGGTCCGCGCTGACGGCGCTCACTTGAAGAACCAGTAGCCCACCAGGATCGCGCCGACCAGGCCCACCGCGTCCGCGAGCAGGCCGCAGCTCAGCGCGTAGCGCGTCTTCTTGATGTTGACGCTGCCGAAGTAGACGGCCAGCACGTAGAAGGTGGTTTCGGTCGAGCCCTGGATGATCGCGGCGAGCTTGCCTTCGAAGCTGTCCACGCCGTAGGTCTTGAGCACGTCCACCATCAGGCCGCGCGCGCCGCTGCCCGACAGCGTCTTCATCAGCCCGACCGGCAGCGCCGGCACGAAATCGGTCGGCAGGCCCAGCGCGGCCACGCCCGCGGCGATGCCCTGGACGACGAAGTCCATGCAGCCCGTCGTGCGGAACACGGAGATCGCCACCAGGATCGCGATCAGGTAGGGAATGATCTGGACCGCGACGCCGAAGCCTTCCTTGGCGCCTTCGACGAAAGCCTCGTAGACGTTGATGCGGCGCCAGGCGCCGACCGCGATGAACATCACGATGATGCTCAGGATCACGCCGCTGCCCAGCAGCCCGATGTACCTGGACATCAGCTCCGGCGGATAGCTGTGCAGCCAGCCGAAGACGGCGGCCATGATCGCGATGAAGCCGCCGACGAACACCAGCACCGGTGCGCTGAACAGGTTGATGCGCTGCACCCAGGCCACCGCGACCAGGCCGGACATGAAGGAGATGAAGGTCGCGATCAGCGTGGGCAGGAAGATGTCGGCCGCGTTGAAGCCGACCAGGCCCTGGTCCACCGCCATCGCCTGGCGGATCGCGATCACCGAGGTCGGGATCAGCGTGATGCCGGCGGTGTTCAGCACCAGGAACATGATCATCGCGTTGCTGGCGGTGTCCTTGTGCGGATTGAGCTCCTGCAACTCCTTCATCGCCTTCAGGCCCAGCGGCGTGGCGGCGTTGTCCAGCCCCAGCATGTTGGCCGAGAAGTTCATCACCATCGAGCCGCCGGCCGGATGGCCGCGCGGCACCTCGGGAAAGATCCTCGCGAAGAACGGTCCCATCGCGCGGGCGAAGAGCTGGATCACGCCGGCGGTCTCGCCGACCTTCATCAGGCCCAGCCACAGGCTCATGACGCCGACCAGGCCGAGCGAGATGTCGAAGCCGGTCTTGGCGGTGTCGAAGATGCCGGTGAGCACCTGGGTGAAGATGGTCAGGTCGCCCTGGAACAGCCGCGCCAGCGCGACCGCGAAGCCGATCAGGAAGAACCCGATCCAGATGAAGTTCAGCACCATGGGCGCGGATTATTCCGGTCCGCGACGCGGCCGCGCGCGTAGGACGCCAGGTGTTGCGGGAATGCGAGCATCACGATCTGGCGGGCGGTCATAACCCGACCGCCGATCCGTGGATGGCCGGAAGCGCTGGCGGCCGCCTAGCCTTCCTCCAGGAAGCGGTCCCGCACCTCCAGCACCTGCGGCAGCACCCCGATGAACAGCTCCACCAGCGCGGGGTCGAAGTGCCGGCCGGCCTGCGCGCGCAGGTGCGCGACCGCCTGCTCGACCGGCCAGGCCGGCTTGTAGGGCCGGATGCTGGTCAGCGCGTCGAAGACATCGGCGATCGCGACGATGCGGGCGTCCTGGGGAATCGATTCGCCGGCCAGTCCCTCGGGATAGCCGCTGCCGTCCCATTTCTCGTGGTGGGCCAGCGCGATGCGCCGCGCCATGCCGAGCAGGCCGGTCGTCTGGTCGCCCAGGATCTCGGCGCCGATGGCGGGATGGCGGCGCATCACCATCCATTCCGCCTCGGTCAGCGGGCCGGGCTTCTGCAGGATCGCGTCCGGGATGCCGAGCTTGCCGACGTCATGCATCGGCGCCGCATGCAGCAGGTCGTCGGCGTCCTGATCGGTCCAGCCGGCCGCCAGCGCCAGCAGCTGGGCATAGTGGCTCATCCGCACGACGTGCCAGCCGGTCTCGTTGTCCTTGTATTCGGCCGCGCGGCCCAGGCGCTGCACGATCTGCAGCCGGGTCTCGCGCAGTTCGTCCGCGCGCACCAGCGACAGGTGGGTGCGCACCCGCGCCCGCACCACCGGCGGGCTGACCGGCTTGGCGATGTAGTCGACGGCACCCGCCTCGAAGCCCTCGGTCTCGTCGCTGGTGTCGGCCAGCGCGGTGACGAAGATCACCGGCGTGCGCCGGGTCGCCGGCTGCGACTTGAGCACGCGGCAGACATCCAGCCCGGAGAGCCCCGGCATCATGATGTCCAGCAGGATCAGCTGCGGCGCCTCGCTCCTCGCGAGCTCCAGGGCCTTCTGGCCGTCGCGGGCGAACAGCAGCCGGTAGTCGTCCTGCAGCACATGCCGCAGCACCTGCAGGTTGGCCGGCTCGTCGTCGACCAGCAGCAGCTTGGGCCGGTGATCGGCGTTCACGACAGCTCCTCCGGGACGTTCGGCATGCTCAGCCGGGTGCGCAGCGACTGCAGCAGCAGCAAGGCGGCGTCGAAGTCGAAGTCATCGAGCGCGCGCGTCAGCGGCCCCAGCGCCTCCGCGCCGAAGGCCAGGCGCAGCGCGGCCAGCGACTCGTCGTCGAGCTCGCTGCGCTTGAGCGCGGCCGCGAGGCGGTCCACCAGCAGCTTCTTTCCCCGGAGGTCGCGCGCGGCCGCTTCGGCCGGCGGATCGGCGGGCATCGGCATTGGCGCGCTCGCGGCGAAGCCCGAGGGCCGGCCGTCCAGTTCCGCCACCGCGTCGAGCGTGTCCTGGAGCGTCAGCGCCAGGGTGTCGACCAGCGCCATCAGGTCATCTTCCCGCCCCAGCCGCAGCGCCGTCTCGACCGGCTGCGCGGCGGCGAGCAGCCGTGGCATCGCCAGGCTGCCGGCGACGCCGCGCCAGCGGTGCACCAGCCCGCGCAATTCGATCCACTGCCGCGCCTGCGTCAGCTGATGCAGCCGCGCGACGCCTTCCCGCTGTTCCTCGGCGAAGCGGCGCAGGCCGCGTTGCCACGCGGTGACGCTGCCCCACAGTCGCAATCCTTGCTGCCAGTCGAGCGGCTCGACCTCGCCGCCCGCCAGGCGCGCGTCGGCCGCATGGCGTGTCGACGGCGCCGGACCGGCCGAGGCGCCGCGGACC
>NZ_PEOG01000046.1 GCF_002761755.1 Roseateles chitinivorans | reverse complement strand
GTCGCCACCTTTCCCGATCTCGACCGGGCCGCGATCGCCGCGGCGCCGCGGTGGCGCGCGCGCCATCCGGCGGTCGAGCTCAAGCTGCTGTCGATGCAGTACGCCGATCACCACCTGTCGATGACGACGGCGCTGGCGACCGGCTCCGGCCTGCCCGACGTGATGGCGATCGACCTGCGCTATATCGGCAAGTTCGCCGGCTCGGGCGGCTTCGTCGATCTCAACCAGGCGCCTTACCTGGCCGCGTCGCATGCCGACGACTATGTCCGCTTCGCGATGGCGCAGGGCGCCGGACCGGGCGGCACGCAGGTGGCGATTCCCGCCGACATCGGCCCCGGCACGCTGATCTACCGCAAGGACCTGCTCGACCGTGCCGGCGTCGGCGAGGCCGAGATCACCCGCGACTGGTCCGCCTACCTGGCCGCGGGCGAGCGCATCCGCAAGGCCACCGGCGCCTACCTGATGGCCGACGCCGCCGACCTGCGCGACATCGCGCTGCGGCAGGGATTGCAGGACGGCGAAGGCCTGTACTTCGACGCCGACGGCCGTGTGCTGGTCGAGTCGGCGCGCTTTCGCCAGGCCTTCGAACTGGGCCGTGCCGCGCGCCGTGCCGGCCTGGACGCCCGCGCGATCGCCTGGACCAACGACTGGGCGGCCGGCTTCAAGCAGGGCCGCATCGCCACCCAGATGATCGGCGCGTGGCTCGTCGGTCAGCTGCGCAACTGGATCGCGCCGGCGACCTCGGGCCTGTGGCGCTCGGCGCCGCTGCCCGGCGGCGTCCAGGCCGCCTACGGCGGCTCCTTCTATGCGATCCCGAAGAAGGCGGCCAACAAGGCTGCCGCCTGGGATTTCATCCGACTGATGACGGCCGATGCCGCGGTGCAGCGCGAGAGCCTGAAGGCGCTCGACAGCTTCCCGGCGATGCGGGCGGTCCTCGACGACCCGGTGATGGACGAGCCGATCGAGTTCCTCGGCGGGCAGCGCGCGCGCCAGCTGTGGCGCGAGACCGCGGTCCGCATTCCCGCGATCCCGGTCAACCGCTTCGACGCGCTCGCCACGACGGTGATCCGCGACGAGTTCGAACGGGTCGTCGCCCGGGGCAAGGCCATTCCCGAGGCGCTGGCCGACGCCCGTCGCCTGATCGAGCGCCGCGCGCGTCGTCGCTGAGGAGGCCGGACCATGTCCCCGACGTCAAGCGCCTCCCGACCGCGCCGCCTGTCCTGGCTGCCGCGTCTGCCGGCGCTGCGATCGCGCCGGATCGCGCCCTACCTGTTCATCGCGCCGTTCTTCGCGCTGTTCCTGGTGTTCGGCCTGTTCCCGCTGCTGTTCTCGATCTACCTGTCGCTGCAGCAGTGGAACCCCGCCGAGGGCCTGCACACGATGCACTGGGTCGGGCTCGAGAACTACGGCTATGCGCTCACCGACCCGTGGTTCTGGGATGCGCTCTACAACACGGCCTGGTTCGCGCTGGTCTCGGGCCTGCCGCAGCACCTGGTGGCGCTGCCGCTGGCCTTCTTCATCCACCGCCGCTTCAAGCGCGGCCGCGACCTGGTCGTCGGCGCCTACTTCGTCCCGTACATCACCTCCAGCGTCGCGATCGCATTGATCTTCACCACGCTGTACTCCAAGGATTACGGCCTGATCAACGCCGCGCTCGCGGAACTGACGCGCATCCCGTTCATCGGCAGCCCGCTGGCCTCGCTGACGGCGCTGCGGGAGGGCGGCATCGACTGGCTCGGCGACGCCGACGTCACCCGGCCCGCCGTCGCCTTCGTCGTGTTCTGGCGCTACCTGGGCTGGAACCTGGTGCTCTACCTGTCGGCGCTGCAGGTCATCGACAAGGACCTCTACGAGGCCGCGACGCTGGACGGCGCGAGCGAATGGCAGCAGTTCCGCCATGTCACGCTGCCGCTCCTCAAGCCGATGATGTTCTTCGCGGTGACGCTGACGATCATCGGCAACCTGCAGCTGTTCGAGGAGCCCTTCATCCTGGTGGATGGCGAGAAGGGCGTCGCCTCGTCGGTGATGACCACGGCAATCTTCATGTATCGCACCGCCTTCTCCGATGGCGACTTCGGCACCGCGTCGGCGATGTCCTGGTTGATGTTCGTGCTGATCGCCGCGCTGACCTGGCTCAATGCGAAGCTGTTCGGCCGCGACCCGGGAGGCCGCCATGGCGCGCGCTGACGGCCTGCCCATGGGGCCCGCGCCGACGCGCGAGGGGCGCGCGACGCGCGCGCGCCGCTCCGCGGGCCGGCCGTGGCTCGCCTGGGGCCTGGTGATTGCCGGCGCGCTGGTGCTGGTCTCGCCGCTGTACTTCACCTTCGTCTTCGCGACGCAGGACCGCGCGGCCATCTTCGACACGCCGCCGCCGCTGTGGTTCGGCGACGCGGCGCCGTCCAACCTGCGGCTGCTGCAGGAGCGCCTGCCGTTCTGGCGCAACCTCGGGATGAGCCTGTACGTCGCGTCGATGACGACGGCGCTGAACCTGCTGCTGTGCTCGCTGGCCGGCTACGCCTTCGCGATCTACGAGTTCCGCTTCAAGCGCGCGCTCTTCGCGGTGGTGCTGGGCTCGATGATGCTGCCGGCCTTCCTGCACATGATCCCCAGCTTCATGGTCATGGACGCGCTGGGCTGGATCGACGAACCGCGCGCGCTCTACGTGCCGGCGGCCGCCAGCGCGCTGGGCATCTTCCTGATGCGGCAGTACATCGGCTCGGCCATCCCGCCGGACCTGATCGACGCCGCGCGCATCGACGGCTGCGGCGAGTTCCGCATCTTCTGGTCCATCGTGCTGCCGCTGCTCACGCCGGCGCTGGGCACGCTGGGCCTGATCACCTTCATCGCGAGCTGGAACAACTTCGTCGCGCCGCTGGTGGTGATGCGCTCGGCCGAGCACTACACGCTGCCGCTGGCGCTGCGCTCGATGCAGGCGCCGAACAACACCGAATGGGGCGCGCTGATGATCGGCAGCGCCATCGCGATGCTGCCGCTGCTGGTGGCCTACCTCTTCAGCGCCCGGCGGCTGGTCGCCGGGCTGACCTCCGGCGCCGTGCGCGGCTGACCGCACCGCCACCGACCGACCACCCTCCGACCATGCCCGCCGCCTCGACGCCCACCGGACCTGCGATGCCCCCGGCCCGCCCGACGTCCGCCAGTGATCGCGGCGACGCTTCCTCCACGATTTCCACGACAACGACGCCGACCACCATGCACGCGAACGACGCCAATCCCGCCGCCGATACCGCCACCTTCCAATCGCTGATCCGGTCGCTGCCCGCGGACTTCCAGTGGGGTTCCGCGACCAGCGCCGCGCAGATCGAGGGCGCCGGCCGCG
Source organism: Roseateles chitinivorans (assembly GCF_002761755.1). Taxonomy (GTDB): domain Bacteria; phylum Pseudomonadota; class Gammaproteobacteria; order Burkholderiales; family Burkholderiaceae_C; genus Roseateles; species Roseateles chitinivorans. The sequence goes on along the minus strand of NZ_PEOG01000046.1, from coordinate 43,341 downwards.
AGGACGGCAAGGGCGAGTCCATCTGGGACCGCTTCTGCGCCCAGCCGGGCCGCATCAAGGACGGCTCCAACATCGACATCGCCTGTGACCACTACCGCCGCTATCCCGAGGATGTGAAGCTGATGCGATGGCTGGGCCTGGACGCCTACCGCTTCTCCTTCTCTTGGCCGCGAGTGCAGCCGCTGGGTCGCGGCGCCTGGAACGAGGCCGGATTCGACTTCTACGACCGCCTGATCGACGAACTGCTGCAGGCCGGCATCAAGCCCAACGCGACGCTGTACCACTGGGACCTGCCGCAGGCGCTGGACGATGCCATCGGCGGGCTGCTGTCGCGCGAGGTGGTGCCGCTGTTCGCCGACTACGCCGCCGAGATCGCGCGCCGCTTCGGCGACCGGCTGTCGACGATCGCCACGCTGAACGAGCCCTGGTGCTCGGCGACGCTGGGCTACGAGACCGCGCAGTTCGCGCCCGGCCACACCAGCCGCGCGGAGGCCTACCAGGTCTCGCACCACCTGCTGATGATGCATGGCGCGGCGATGCAGGCCATGCGCGCGGTCGGCCCGAAGGCGCAGCTGGGCATCGTGCTCAACCACACGCCGTCCTTCCCGGCCGACCCGCTCAGCGAGGAGGATCGACGCGCCGCGCGCATCGACGACGGCACCAATGTGCGCTGGTACATGGACCCGGTGTTCCGCGGCCAGTACCCGGCCGACATCGTCGAGTACCTCGGCGCCGATGCGCCGCGGGTGCAGGACGGCGACCTGGCGCTGATCCAGCAGCCGCTGGACTTCCTGGGCATCAACTTCTACACCCGCAGCGTGCTCAACGGCCGGCAGCAATTCGTGACGCCGCCGGGGGAACTGGGCTTCACCGACATGGGCTGGGAGATCTATCCGCAGGCGCTCACCCAGCACCTGCTGCGCATCACCCGCGAGTACACGCCGCCGCCGCTGGTCATCACCGAGAACGGCATGGCCAATGCCGACAGCGTGGTCGACGGCCGGGTGCCCGACGCGGCGCGCATCGCCTACCTGCGCGGCCACCTCGAGGCGCTGGCCCAGGCGGTGGCGCTGGGCGCCGACGTGCGGGGCTACTTCTACTGGAGCCTGCTCGACAACTTCGAATGGAACTCGGGCTACCAGAAGCGCTTCGGCCTGTTCCACGTCGACTATGCGTCCCAGCAGCGCCTGGCCAAGGACAGCGCCCACTGGTACCGCGACGCGATCGCCGCCTTCAAGGCCGCGCGTTGAGCGCCATGGACTGAACATCGGGCGCCGCGGCGCCCGTCGGGTCCGGCCGCGGGTGGACTGTGGCAGCATCCGGGGCTTTGGCGCGCGGGGCGGGCACGGCTCCTGCCGCGTGGAGACGGGATGCGCGATGCATCGGTGAAGGAGCAGAAGGCATGAGTCAGGGCGGAACGACGCCAATGCGGTTGCTGGCGGACGTGGGCGCGACGCATGTGCGCTTCGCCAGCCAGGGGGGAACGGCGGAGCCGCTGGAACACGTCGCGCGCTACCTGTGCCGCGACTTCGACACGCTCGCGGACGCGATCTTCTATCACCTGCATCGCGAGGGCCTGCCGCGGCCGCGCAGTTGCGCGATCGGCATCGCCACGGCCGTCACCGGCGACCATGTGCGCATGACCAACCACCACTGGAGCTTCTCCACCCGGGCGCTGCAATCGGCGCTGGGCGCGGAGCGGGTGCTGGTGATCAACGACTTCACCGCGCTGGCGCTGGCGCTGCCGGCGCTGGGACCGCAGTCGATGCGCAAGGTCGGCGGCGGCGAACCGGTGGCCGGCGCGGCCAAGGGCCTGGTCGGCCCCGGGACCGGACTGGGGGTGTCGGGCCTGCTGCGGTCCGACGACGGTGCCACGCTGGTCGCGGTCGGCGGGGAGGGCGGGCATGCCACGCTGTCCTCCTACGAGCCCGAGGAGCGGGCCGTGCTCGACCTGCTGCACCGGCGCTTCGGTCATGTGTCGGCGGAACGGGCGGTGTCGGGCCCGGGCCTGGAGAACCTCTACATGGCGCTGGCCGAGTTGCGCGGCCTCAAGCTCGCCCCGGGCGAAGGCCGCGCCGCGCCGGCGATCACCGCGGCGGCGCTGGCGGGCGAGCCCTTCAGCAGCGAAGTCGTCACCATGTTCTGCGCGCTGCTGGGCGACGTCGCCGGGCATGTGGCGCTCACGCTCGGCGCGCGCGGCGGGCTCTACATCGGCGGCGGCATCGTGCCGCGCCTGGGGGACTGGTTCGACCGCAGCCCGTTCCGGGCGCGCTTCGAGTCCTGCGGCCGGTTGACGTCCTACCTGCGGGCGATTCCGACCTACGTCGTGCAGGAGGCCGACCAGGCGCCGTTGCTCGGGGCCAGCCGGGCCTTGGATCGGGATGTGCTGACGCACTGAGACCGCCTGCGCGCGCCCTGCCGTTCCCGATCACCGGCTGACTCGCTCGATCCGGGTCGGCGCGGAAATGAAAAAGCGGCCGGAGACCGGCCGCTTCGTCGGGAGCCCCGGATCACCAGATCCGGATGCGGTCCTCGCTGGGCTTGAACATCTTGTCGCCCGGCTTGGTCTTGAAGGCTTCGTGGAAGCCGTCGTGGTTGACGGCCGCGCCATTGGCCCGGAACTCCGGCGGCGAGTGCGGGTCGATGGTCAGCAGCTGCAGCTTGCGCTCTTCGCGCGCCTTCTCGCGCCAGGCCTGCGACCAGCCCATGAAGAAGCGCTGCTCGCCGGTGTAGCCGTCGATCACCGGCGCCGGCTTGCCGCCCAGCGAGCGCAGGTAGGCCTTGTAGGCGATCTGCAGGCCGGACAGGTCGGCGATGTTCTCGCCCAGCGTCAGCTTGCCGTTCAGGTGCTTGCCCGGGATCGGCTCGTAGCCCTCGTACTGCGCGACCAGCTTCGCGCCGATGGCGTCGAAGGCCTTGCGGTCGTCGTCGGTCCACCAGTTGCGCAGCTTGCCGTCGCCGTCGAACTGGCTACCCTGGTCGTCGAAGCCGTGGCTGATCTCATGCCCGATCACCGCGCCGATCGCGCCGTAGTTCACCGCGTCGTCGGCCTTGGTGTTGTAGAAGGGCGGCTGCAGGATGGCGGCGGGGAAGACGATCTCGTTGAGCGTCGGGTTGTAGTACGCGTTGACCGTCTGCGGCGTCATCAGCCATTCGCGCCGATCGACCGGCTTGCTGGCCTTGGCGGCCTGGCGCTTCCACTCGAAACTGGCCGCGCGCAGGTTGTTGCCCACCGGGTCGCCGGCCTTGACCTCCAGCGCGCCGTAGTCGCGCCAGACATCGGGGTAGCCGATCTTGACCATGTACTTGGACAGCTTGTCCTGGGCCTGCGCCTTGGTCGCGGGCGTCATCCAGCTGAGCTTGTCGATGGACTCCTTGTAGGAGGCCAGCAGGTTGTTGACCAGCTGCAGCATCCGGGCCTTGTCGGCGGCCGGGAAGTAGCGCTTGACGTAGACCTCGCCGACCGCCTCGCCCAGCGCGCCGTTGACGTTGCCCACCGCCTGCTGCCAGCGCGGCAGCGGGCTCTTCGCGCCGGTCAGCGCCGCGCCGTGGAACTGGAAATGGGCGTCGCGGTAGACCTTGGGCAGGGTGGTGGCGTTGGCGTCGATCGCGCGGAAGCTCAGGTAGAGCTTGAGGTCCTCCAGCGGTGCCTCGCCCAGGATCCTGGCCGCGCCGGTGAGGTAGCTCGGCTGCGACGCGGACAGCTTGTCCAGGCCCGGCAGCGAGGCCGCGGTGAAGAAGGCGTTCCAGTCGAAGCCCGGCGCCTTCTGCGCCAGCTCGGCCGGCGTCATCGGGTTGTAGGTCTTCTGCGGATCACGCAGCGCGACCTTGTCCCACTGCACCTCGGCCAGGCGCTCCTCAAGCGCCAGCACCCGCTGCGCGCTGCCGGCCGGATCGGCGATGCCGGCGGCCTTGGCCAGCGTCTGCAGGTAGTCGACGTAGGCGGCGCGCGCCTTGGCCAGGCGCTCGTCCTCCTTCTTGAGGTAGTAGTCGCGGTCGGGCAGGCCCAGGCCGCCCTGCCAGGTCTGCAGGCGGTTGATGGTCGGGTCCTGGTAGTCGGCCTCGATGCCCAGCGGCACCGGGGTATCGACGACGCCGGTCTGCGCGCCCAGCCAGGTCGCGAGCTGCGCGCGCGTCTGGATCGCGGCGATGCTGTCCAGCAGCGGCTTGATCGGGGCCAGGCCGGCCTTGTCGATCGCGGCGGTGTTCATGTAGGCGGCGTAGTAGTCGCCGATCTTCTGCTCGACGGTGCCGCCCTGGGCCTTCTTCTTCGACAGGTCCTCGATGATCGAGCGGGCGCGCTTGTCGGACAGGTCCGCCAGCAGGTGGAAGGCGCCGTAGGACGACTTGTCGGCGGGGATCTCGGTCGTCGACAGCCAGTGGCCGTTGGCGGCGCGGAACAGGTCGTCCTGGGGACGCACGGTCTTGTCGTAGCCCTTCAGGTCGAGGCCCGATTGCGGCTGCGCCGCCATCGCGAGGCCGCCCAGCTGCATCAGCAGGGCGAGGGTGGTGAGGCGGAGGGCGTTCTTCATCGCAAGCTGGTCTGGAGCGCGGGCCGGGCCCGTCGGAGCCGGAAGCCTATGCCACAAGACAGACCCATGACAAAAGCCATGAGGCCGCTTGTGGCGGCCGTCGCACCGGGGCTTTCCAGCTTGCCGCGCGGCTCGTCAAGTGGCTGGACAACGCCCGTCGGCACCGACCGCCGCCCTGGTCTTCACGCCTTCTTGAGCGGGCGGACGACGCCCCGGTGCCGGCGACCGCGTGCTCAGCGTCAGTGCCGCGATCACCAGTGCCGCGCCGATCCACTCCTGCGCCGCCGGATGCTGGCCGAGCGCGACGCTCATCAGCAGCGCCGACACCGGGACGCCATTCAGGAACAGGGTGCCGCGCGACGCGCCCAGTTGCCGCACGCCGAAGTTGAAGGCCACGACCGCGGCGACCGTCGGCACCGCCGCGATGTAGAGCAGATGCGGCGCGACTGGCGTCAGGTCCTGCCAGGTGGGCGCGTCGACCCAGCCGGCGGCCGTCATGGCGACGGCGAACAGCAGTTGCCATGGCAGCGCCGCGATCGCGGTCAACCCGGTGTACTCCAGCGGGCTCAATGCGGGGAGCCGGGCCGCGCCCCGGGTGTAGAGCACCCAGCCGATCGTGCCCAGCAGCGTCAGCGCGTCGCCCAGCAGCATATGCGGCGGGCCGTCGGTGCGCCCGAGCACGCCGGACACCAGCACCACGCCGCTCAGCGCCAGCACCGCCGCGCCGGCCACGCCCAGGCCGGGCCGGTGGCCGTCCAGCAGCCAGCGCAGCAGGATCGTCGTCATCGGCATCGTGGCCATCAGCACCGCGCCGTGCGAGGGCAGCGACAGCTTCAGGCCCTCCAGCACCAGCACGCCGAAGAAGCCGTAGCCCAGCACGCCGTGGCCGGTCAGCGTGCCCCAATGCGCCTTGAGCTTGGCCCAGGGGCGCTGGCCAAAGCGCATCACCAGCAGCGTCATGCCGACACCGGCCAGCAGGTAGCGCACCGCGGTGAACCAGACCGGGTCGAGGCGGCCCAGCACCGGCTTGCCGACGAGGAACAGGCTGCCCCAGGAGATCGCGGCGAACAGCATCGCGATGGTGGCGGCCAGGGGAGAGGTGGGAGTCACGGCGACCGACCCTTCTTGAAGACTGCGATGGGACGGCAGTCTGGGCGTCGCCTCGCGCGGGGTCCATGCGCATGTTTGGAACAGGCGTTTGAAGAATCCGAACGTGGCCGGTGCGGCGGCTGGTCACAATCCGGCCCATGGAGCTGTACCAGCTGAAGAGCTTTCTGGCCGTCGTGGCCGAACGGAACCTGACCCGCGCCGCGGAGAAGGTGTTCACCAGCGTGCCCGCCGTCAGCGCCCAGATCAAGGCGCTGGAGGAGGAACTGGGCGTGCAGCTGTTCGAGCGCAGCTCGCGCGGCATGACCCTGACGGCCGCCGGCGAGAAGCTCGCCGAGGAGGCGCGCCGCACGCTCGACGCGGCGCAGCGCCTGCGCCAGGCCGCCGCGCAGATCCGTGGCGAGGTGCAGGGGCGGCTGCGCATGGGGACCGTCACCGACCCGCTGGCGCTGCGCCTGGGCGAGGTGCTGGTGAAGCTGGCGGAGCGCCATCCCGGCATCGGGCTGCAGCTGATGCAGCGCCTGTCGCTGCACAGCGTGCAGGCGCTGCGCCGCGGCGAGGTCGACTGCGCTTATGTGCTCTACGACGGCGAAGCCGCCGACGGCCTGGTGGTCGAGCGCCTGCGCCGGATGGAACTGGCTGTGGCGGTGCCACGCCGCTTCGCCGACCGCGAGTGGCCGGTGTCGCGGGAGGCGCTGCTGTCGCTGCCCTGGATCGGCACGCCGCCGGACTGCGGCTTGCGGCCGGCCGCCGAGCGGCTGTTCCAGAGCGCTGGCCAGGAACCGCCGCACAGCCTGATGGCCGAGACCGAGGCGGCCGTGCGCGGCATGGTCGCCAGCGGCCTGGGCGCCGCGGTGCTTCGCAAGGACCAGGCCCAGGCGGCGGTCGAGGCCGGCGAACTGCGCATCTGGCCGCATTGGCAGGACGAGACCTGGCTGTGCTGGCTTCAGCAGGAACAGGCCGAGGACCACGCGCTGCACGCGCTGCACGAGCTGGTGCGCGAGGTCTGGCAGGACTGATCCCGCCCGGCGGCAAGCGCCGCCCTGGGAGGGGGGTATTTTCGACCGACCGGTCGGGCTGCGATACTCCGCCGATCACAACGGAGACTCGCACGTGGAAACCCTGCAGATGGCGACCGATGCGCGCGGCGTGACGCGCGTGACGATGAACCGGCCCGAGGTGTTCAACGCCTTCGACGAGGCCATGATCGCGGACCTCGATGCCGCCTTCGACCGCCTGGGCCGGGACCCGGCCGTGCGGATCATCGTGCTCGAGGGCGCCGGCAAGGCCTTCAGCGCCGGTGCCGACCTCCAATGGATGAAGCGCGCGTCGGAAGCGACGCAGGACTGGAACGTCGCGGACGCGCGCCGCTTCGCCGGCATGCTCGACCGCATCGCGCGCTGCCCCAAGCCGACGATCGCCAAGGTCCACGGCGTGGCGCTGGGCGGCGGCGTCGGCCTCACCCTCGCCTGCGACATCGCGGTCGCCGCGGCGGGCGCGCAGTTCGCGGTCAGCGAGGCCCGCTTCGGCATCCTGCCGTCGGTCATCGGTCCCTACGTGATCAATGCGGTCGGGCCGCGCGAGGCGCGCCGGCTTGCGCTCACCGCCAGCCGGATTCCCGCCGCCGAGGCGCTGCGCATCGGCTTGCTGCACGAGGTCGTGGAGAGCGACGCCGCTGGCGGGCTCGATGCGGCCGTCGAGCGCTGGGTCGCGGAACTGCTGATGAACGGGCCACAGGCACAGGCCGAGATCAAGGCGCTGTTCGCGCAACTCGAGGTGGGTCCGGTGGACGGCGAGGTCCGTGAACTGACCGCGCAGACGATCGCACGGGTGCGCATGGGTGCCGAAGCTCGGGAGGGCTTCGCGGCTTTCCTCGGCAAGCGGCCCGCGGCCTGGGTGCCGAAGGGCGACACGGCGTCCTGAGGCCCGCGTCGTCACCTGGTGCGCCATTGGCGCGCCACGCCCATGACGCCCGCGGGACTGACGCAAGGCGTTCCCGCGCACTAGATTCGAAGCAGATGACGGAGACAGCAATGACGGAATCGACGGGATCCTGGCGCGTTGCCACGCCACCGGCGGCGCAGGCGCCGGTGGCGGTGATCGGCGCCGGCGTGATGGGCGCGGGCATCGCGCAGGTGGCGGCTCAGGCCGGCCATCCGGTGCAACTGATGGACCTGCGCGAGGGCGCGGCCGCCGCCGCGATCGCGCAGATCGGCAAGGCACTGGATGGGCTGGTGGCCAAGGGCCGCCTGGAAGCGGCCGAGCGCGAGGCGGTGATGGGCCGGCTGTCCGCCGCCAGCGCGGTGGCCGAGCTGCGCGACGCGGCGCTGGTGATCGAGGTGATCGTCGAGAAGCTCGAGCCCAAGCAGGCGCTGCTGCGCGAGCTCGACGCGCTGCTGCCGGCCGATGCGCTGATCGCATCCAACACCTCGTCGATCAGCCTGACCGCGCTGGCCAACGGGATGACGAATCCGCGGCGGCTCGTCGGCATGCACTTCTTCAATCCGGTGCCGCTGATGAAGCTGGTCGAGGTCGTCTGGGGCGCCGAGACCGACCCGAGCGCGGCGCAGGCGATCGAGCAGCTCGCGCGCCGCTGGGGCAAGACGCCGGTGCATGCGAAGTCGACGCCCGGGTTCATCGTCAATCGCATCGCGCGGCCGTATTACGCCGAGACCCTCGCGTTGCTGCAGGAGCAGGCCGGCACGCCGGCCCAGCTCGATCGCGCGCTGCGCGGCGCCGGTTTCCGCATGGGCCCCTGCGAGCTGATGGACCTCATCGGCCACGACACCAATTACCTGGTGACGCAGTCCGTCTTCGAGGCGAACTACGGCGACAAGCGCTATCAGCCCTCACTGGTGCAGAAGGCGCTGGTGGACGGCGGGCGGCTGGGACGCAAGGTCGGCAAGGGCTTCTACGACGGAGTGCCGGCGGCGACCGTGTCGGTGACGGTCGGGGAGAGCGACGACGAGGCGGTCGGCGCCGTGACGCTGGTCGGGCGGGGTCCGCTGGTCGAGCGGCTCGGCCAGTGGCTGGGCACGCGGGGTCTGGTCTTCGCGCGGGATGAGTCGGCCGACTGGAACGGCGTCGCGGTCGAAGGCCTGCAACTGCACATCACGCGCGGCCGCTGCGCCGCGCAGCTTGCGCATGAGCGCCGCCAACTGGGACTCGCGGTGATCGACTGGCCGCTGGCACCGGACCGGATCGACGGGCTGGCCATGGCCTTCGCGCCGCGGGTGGACGCCGCGCCGCGCGCGCGGGCCGAAGCGCTGCTGCGCCGCCTCGGCTGGGAGCCGCTGGTGCTGCGCGATGTGCCGGGACTGGTCGTCGCGCGCACGATCGCGATGCTGGTCAACGAGGGCGCCGATGCCGTCTGGCAAGGCGTCTGCGACGAGGCCGGCGCGGACACCGCGATGAAGCTGGGCGTCAACTATCCGGCTGGCCCCTTCGAGTGGCTCGCACTGCTGGGCGCGGACACCGTCGTCGATGTGCTCGATGGCCTGTTCGACGCCTGCCGCAGCGAGCGCTATCGGGTCAGCCCGCTGCTGCGCCATCGCGTCTGGGCGTGAGCGCCCCGGTGCGACCGCGGATCGAGCCCGGCGATCGGGCATGAAAAAAGCGACCCGCGGGTCGCTTCTTCGTCGGAGGCGGTGCCTGGAACACCGCGCGGCGCGGTGGCCTCAGAGCAGCATGCGCAGGTGGGCTTGCGCCTGCAGCAGCGGGGGCAGGCAGTGCTCGACCATCTGCTCCATGCTCATGCGGGTGGCGTGGACGCTGATGGCCATCGCGGCGACGGTGTCGCCCTTGTAGTTCTTCAGCGGCACGGCCACCGAGCGCAGGCCTTGCTCCAGCTCCTGATCGATCAGCGCATAGCCCTGGGCGCGGGCGCGGGCGATCTCGATGCGCAGGCGCTCGGGATGGGTGATCGTGTGCGGGGTCAGCGCGCTCAGCTCCTGGCGAGCGATGAAGGCATCGACTTCCGCCTGCGGCTGCGCCGCCAGCAGCACACGGCCGTTGCCGGTGCAGTAGGCCGGCACGCGGGTGCCCGGTTGCAGGGTCGGTGAGACCACGCGGCCGGCACTCGTCGCCGAGATGCAGATCACATCGTTGCCATCGAGCACGCCGGCCGACGATGCTTCCTTCATCGCGTAGGCCAGCTTGTGCAGCTCGGGTTCGATGATGCGGGGCAGGCGCGCCGAGTGCATGTAGCTCTGGCCCAGGCGCAGCACCTTGGGGGTCAGCGCAAACATCTTGCGGTCCTGCGAGACGAAGCCCAGGTGGGTCAGCGTCAGCAGGTAGCGGCGGGCGGCGGCGCGCGTCAGGCCAGTGCGGCCGGCGACTTCGCTGATGGTCAGGCGGGGACGTTCCTGATCGAAGGCTTCGATCACGGCCAGGCCTTTTTCCAGACCGGCAACCAGGTCGCGTTTCAGCGGACCGGTGCGGACTTCAGCTTCGGGGGTGGGGACGACCGCCTGAAGGGCGGTCAATTCGTCGTCGTGAGCTCGAGCAGCGGACATGGTGGGGAGGTGGTCGTGCGTTTGACGCCCAAATCTGCTGGGCGTAAGCAGGTGATGTCCAAAACTATAGGGACAACCCTGTGAAGAATGTTTGCCAGGGCAATTGTTTTGTTCCGCTATTCGCACCTACATGCATTAATTTGGTGCATTGACTGCGCAGAACGCCCCACCGCTAGCGTCGGGCGGTGTGGTCGGGCGGTCAGCGGGAAAAAGGTGCGCGGAATCGCGATCGAAGCGTCGCTAAGCAAGCCGTCAATAGTCAGACATCATGCCTGTGGCGCTACGCCCTACATATATGAGCGGTATGCGCCATCAAACTCGGTCAGTATCCCACGCGATGTGCGATTGGCGCCTACGTGGTCCTACGGGCGCCCATGACTATTTCTTTATCGCCCCCAACTTTTGGATATGGGCGGATCGCCACACAACGGCGCTCTGGGAGGAAGGTCTGCACCAAAAAGAGGTCAGACAACCGCCCTATCGGAGGGAAATCGTCTGACTAATTGAAAACGGCCGCGCCGAACTGATCGGACGCGGCCGTTAACCGGCGCGAGACCCGCGCTCGGCGCGCGGGCGAGCAACTCAGACGCGCTCGACCACCACCGCGATGCCCTGGCCAACGCCGATGCACATCGTGCACAGCGCATACCGGCCGTTCGAGCGATGCAACTGGTTGATCGCCGTCATGACCAGCCGGGCGCCGCTGGCGCCGAGTGGGTGGCCCAGCGCGATCGCGCCCCCGTTGGGGTTGACCCGCGGATCGTCGTCGCGCAGGCCCAGGTCGCGCAGCACCGCCAGGCCCTGGGCGGCGAAGGCCTCGTTCAACTCGATCACGTCCATTTGCGCGAGCGTCAGCCCGACCTGCGCCAACACCTTGCGGGCCGCCGGCGCCGGGCCGATGCCCATGATGCGCGGCGCCACGCCCGCAGTCGCCATGCCCAGGACCCGCGCCCGCGGCGTGAGCCCATGCCGGGTGATCGCCGCCTCGCTGGCCATCAGCAACGCGCAGGCGCCGTCATTGACGCCCGACGCGTTACCAGCCGTCACGCTACCGTCCGGTCGGACGACGCCCTTCAGCCTCGCCAACGCTTCCAGACTGGTCTCGCGCGGGTGCTCGTCCTGACGCACGACCACCGGCTCGCCCTTCTTCTGGGGAATCGTGACCGGACAGATCTCCGCGTCGAAGAAACCGCTGCGCTGCGCTGCCAGCGCCTTCGTCTGGCTGGCCAGCGCCATGCGGTCCTGCGCCTCGCGCTCGATGCCGAAGTCGACGGCGACGTTCTCTGCGGTCTCCGGCATCGCGTCGACGCCGTACTGGGCCTTCATCTTCGGATTGATGAAGCGCCAGCCGATGGTCGTGTCGTAGATCGCGTTCGCCCGCGAGAAGGCGCTTTCCGCCTTGGGCATCACGAAGGGTGCGCGGCTCATGCTCTCGACGCCGCCGGCGATCAGCAGCTGCGCCTCGCCCGCGCGGATCGCCCGGGCCGCGGTGCCGACGGCATCCATCCCGGAGCCGCACAGGCGGTTCAGCGTCACCCCTGGCACGGCGATCGGCAGGCCGGCCAACAGCGCCGACATGCGCGCCACATTGCGGTTGTCCTCGCCCGCCTGGTTGGCGCATCCATAGAACACGTCATCGAGCGCTTCCCAATCCAGCGACGCGTGGCGGGTCATCAAGGCCTGGATCGGCACCGCCCCCAGGTCGTCCGCCCGGACCGTCGACAAGGCGCCGCCGTACCGCCCGAAAGGGGTGCGCTGCGCATCGCAAACAAAGGCATGCATGAAAGTCTCCTGAATATTTATGAGAATGCGGGTTGCGCGGGATCATAGAGGCCCTCCGGAAAAACCCGTGACAAGTTGCACGCTCACTCCGCGATCATGCGCGGCGCCGCGCGGGGGACGCGCTTTTCATTTAAGTTGTGGCCCTGGGCAGCCGAAGCTGCTGACGAAGGCGCCTGAACCGGGCGCGGAACTACAAGAATGAAGGACAGATCGGCCGATCCGCTCATCGATGTGAACCAGCTGAAAGTGGGGATGTTCATCCATCTCGACCTCGGCTGGATGTCACATCCCTTTCCGCTCAGCAGTTTCAAGCTGAGTTCGGAAGAGCAGCTGCTGATCCTGCGTCGACTGGGCTTGAAGCAGGTGCGCTGGAGCCCGGGCAAGAGCGACCTCCCGCTGGACGCCACGCCGATGCCGCCGCCGGCCGCCGCTCCGGCCGTAGCCGCCGAGCCGCCCCATGACGCCGAGGACGATGCGCGCGAGCGTCATCGCCGGCTGCTGGCCGAGCAGCGCGAGGCGCTGCTGCTGTGCGAGCGCCAGTACGCCGAGGCGGCCACCGCCCTGCGCGACCTGATCGACCTGGTGCCGCGCGAGCCGACCGACGCCCGCGACCGCTCCGCCGCGCTGTCCCGCGCGCTGCTGGACAAGATGCTGGTCGAGGGCGACATCAACATCCGCCTGCTCAACGAGGGCGCCGGCGACCGCGGCACCGCGCATGCGCTGAACGTCGCGGTGATCGCGATGCTGCTGGGCCGGGCCTTCGGCCTGGGGCGCGACGAGATGCTGGACCTGGGCCAGGGCGCGCTGCTGCACGACATCGGCAAGATGGAGCTGACGCCGCGCTTCCGCCATCGCGACGACAGCTTCACCGCCGCCGAGGTCGCGGCCTATCAGCAGCACGTCGCCAAGGGCGTGATGGTGGGCCAGAAGATGGGCGTCGGCGCCGGCCCGCTGCTGATCATTGCCCAGCACCATGAGCATGCCGACGGCAGCGGCTTCCCGCAGCGGCTGAACGCCGACCGCATGAGCATCGGCGCCCGCATCGTGGCGCTGGTCAACCGCTTCGACGGGCTGTGCAATCCGCTGCTCAGTTCCAAGGCGATGACGCCGCATGAGGCGCTCTCGCTGATGTTCGCGCAGGGGCGCAGCCGTTTCGACGCCACCATGCTCAACGCCTTCATCCGCATGATGGGCGTGTATCCGCCGGGCTCGGTGGTGCAGTTGACCGACGACCGCTACGCGCTGGTCGTGGCGGTGAATTCATCGCGGCCGCTCAAGCCCCGGGTCATGGTCCATGACGCCAAGGTGCCGCGCGAGGAAGCCCTGGTGCTGAACCTGGAAGAGCTGCCCGACCTTGGCATCCGCCGCAGCGTCAAGCCGCAGCAACTGCCGCGCGCGTCGCTGGATTACCTCAGCCCGCGCAGCCGCATCGCCTATTTCTTCGAGTCGGCCGGTCCGCTGTCCACACCGCCCTCGCCGCCCGGGGAGATGGCCGCGTGAACCTGCCTGCCCGGTCCGTGACGCCCGCGCCCGCGGCGTTCAACACCGCCTTCCTTCCCTTGATCGACGGATTGCAGGAAGCCGTGTGGCTGGTGGATGCCCGCACGCACTGCGTGGTCGCGGTGAACGCCGCGTCGCAGCAGTTGCTGGGCCTGCCGGCGAAGGACCTGGTCGGCGCGAGCGTCGAGTCGCTGGCGTCGACGCCGGAGGATGCGCTGTTCTGGATGGATGCCGCCATCGGTCGACGCGAGAGCCTGCACACCGACACGATGATGCGCCATGCCGATGGCCGCATGCTCTGGGTCTCGCGCCGCATCAGCCATGTGGCGCAGCCGCAGGGCGATGGACTGTGGCTGGTCGCCATGCGCGACCAGACGCAGCAGCGCCAGCATGACGAGGAGCGGGAGACGCTGCTCGCCGAACTGCGCGCGACGCTCGAATCGACCGCCGACGGCATCCTGGTGACCGACCTGGCCGGACGCATCCGCAGCTTCAACCAGCGGCTGGCGTCGCTGTGGGGCATTCCCGAGGACCTGCTCAACGATCGCAACGACGAGGCCGTGCAGGCCTGGATGCGCCGCAGCGTCGTCGACGGCGCGGCCTACGCGATGCGTCTGGGCGCGATCCAGGAATCGCCGCTGCTGCACACCAGCGACAACCTCAAGCTCATCGACGGCCGCGTGCTGGAGCGTGTGTCGCTGCCGCAGTGGAGCCGCGGTCGGCCGATCGGCCGCGTGTACTCCTTCCGTGACTTGAGCGAAAAGCTCGCCGCGCACCAGCGCATCGAGGAGCTGTCCCACAACGACATGCTCACCGGCCTGCCCAACCGACGTGCGCTGATGGAGCGCGTCGACTACGCGCAGGCCATGGCGCGGCGCGAGACGACGCCGTTCGCGCTGCTCAACGTCGATCTGGACCGCTTCAAGCAGATCAACGACACGCTGGGCCACTCCTATGGCGACCGCGTCCTCAAGGAAGTCGCGCTGCGTCTGAAGGAGTCGCTGCGAGAGGTCGACACGGTCGCCCGGCTGGACGGCGACGAGTTCGCGCTGCTGATCCACCAGGCCGATGCCCGAGGCGCGGAGCACGCGGCCCGTCGCGTGCAGGAGGCGATGTCGCGACCGTTCTGCTTCGACACCTTGAGCTTCACCGTCACCTGCAGCACGGGGATCGCGCTGTTCCCGGGCGACGGCGGCAGCGCCGAGGAACTGCTCGCCAGTGCCGAGCGCGCGATGCACTGGGTCAAGGAAAGCGGCCGCAGCGCGTTTCGCTTCCACCAGCCGCGCAAGGACGTGGACCTGCTGTCGCGCATGCGGCTGGACCACGCGATGCGCCAAGCCCTGCAGGAGCGCGAGTTCCGGCTGCACTTCCAGCCGCAGGTGTCGCTCGAGACTGGCGAGCTGATCGGCGCTGAAGCGCTGATCCGCTGGCGCGATCCGCTGCGCGGTGACGTGCCGCCGTCCGAGTTCATCCCGGTTGCCGAGGAGAGCGGCTTCATCGTCGCGATCGGCCAGTGGGTGCTGCAGCAGGCGGTGGCGCAGGCGGCGGCGTGGCTCAAGAAGGGCCTGCGCGTGCCGGTGGCGGTCAACGTGTCGGCGCTGCAGTTCCAGCAGACGCAGTTCGTCGAGCAGGTCGCCCAGGCCTTGCGCGCCTATGACCTGCCGCCGTCGCTGCTGGAGCTGGAGCTGACCGAATCCGTCCTGCTGCGCGACGCGGAGGAGGCGCTGCATCGCATGCAGGCGCTGTCGGAGCTCGGCGTGCTGATGGCGATCGACGACTTCGGCACCGGCTATTCCAGCCTCGGGTACCTCAAGCGCTTTCCGATCCAGCGCCTCAAGATCGACCGCAGCTTCGTCAAGGGACTGCCGGGCGACGCCAGCGACGCCGGCATCGTCAACGCGATCGTGCAGATGGGCCGCGCGCTGAACCTGCAGGTCATCGCCGAGGGCGTCGAGACCGACGCGCAGCGCGACTTCCTCGCCCGCTGCGGATGCCACGAGTACCAGGGCTTCCTGTGCGCGCCGGCGCTGGAGACGCGTGCCTTCGAAGAGCGCCATGCCCAGATCGCCGCGCAGGCCCAGGCCGGGCAGGCCGCTCGCGCGCAGACCGCGGCGCTGCGCCCGGCGCGCGCATCGGTGCACCTGCTGCGCGGCGCCTGACGCGGACCGCAGCGCTCGGGGCGGATCGGGAGACCTCTCCACTGGCCTTGCAGCCAGGACGGCACAATGCGCCGGTGGCCGCCGTCGACGGCCGGGAGACAAGCGTGCTGTACAAGTTCAAGTCGAAGGCGGGCGCCGACGTCATCATGCTGGCGGCCCATGGCGATCAGGCCCTGAAGGCGCTGGGACGCGATCCCGCGGCGCAGGGCATCTTCCAGGCGGCGGATCTGCCGGCGCTGATCGCGCGCGGCGAGGCGGCCATCGCCGAGGAGCAGCAGGCGCTGGACCGCGCCGCGGAGGAGGCGCAGGCCGAGGGCCGCAAGGCGCCGCCCAAGCCCGAGGTGATGCTGCGTCAGCGGCTGTGGCCGCTGCTCGAGTTGCTGCGCGCCGCGCGGTCCGCCGACACCGATGTGGTCTGGGGCGTCTGAGTGGACTCGACCCAGATCCTGGCCATCCGGCACGGCGAGACCGCATGGAACCGTGAAGGCCGCCTGCAAGGTCACCTCGACCTGCCGCTGAACGCGATGGGGATCCGCCAGGCCGAGCGGCTCGGTGCGGCGCTGGCCGACCATGCGATCGATGCGATCTACGCCAGCGACCTGTCGCGGGCCGCGGTGACCGCCCGGCATGTCGCGGCGCCGCACGGGCTGGAGGTTCGCCACGACACGCGCCTGCGCGAGCGCGCGTTCGGCGTCCATGAAGGCAAGCTCTGGACCGAGATCGAGGCCGCATTCCCCGAGGACGCGCTGCGCTGGCGCCGCCGCGATCCGGACTTCGAGCCGCCCGGTGGAGAAAGCCTGACCGCGCTCTACGCCCGCTGCATCGCCGTGGTGTCGGAGCTGGCCGCGGCGCATGCCGGGCAGACGATCGCCATCGTGGCGCACGGGGGCGTGATGGACTGCCTGTACCGTGCCGCGACCCGCATCGACCTGCGGGCACCGCGCAGCTGGGTCCTGGGCAACGCCAGCATCAACCGGCTGCTGCATTCGCCGGAGGGCTTCAGTCTGGTGGGCTGGAACGACGACCATCACCTGCACGGCCTGGCGCTGGACGATCCTGGCGTCCCCGGCTTCCTGCCCAACGCGCCGCAGGCGGCCAGGGCCTGACCCCGCGGATCGACGCCACCGGACGCTCGAGGCGCCGGACCGCGACCGCCGACATCGACAGAAGCGCCGCATCGAGCGCTCATCGAGGAGACACATGACCGACGCACAGATCATCGTGCTGGCCACGCCGGTGTTCTTCGCCCTGATCGGGCTTGAGTACTGGATCGGCGTGCGCCGCGGCCGCAACACCTACCGGCTCAACGATGCGATCAGCAGCATCGCGCTGGGCATGCTCAGCCAGGTGGTGGGCGTGCTGACCAAGCTCTTCACCCTCGGCATCTACACCTGGGTGTTCGAGCATGCGGCGCTGACGCGGCTGGAGGCCGGCGCCTGGTGGGTCTGGCTGGTGGGACTGCTGTTCTACGACTTCCTCTATTACTGGCATCACCGGCTCGGCCACACCACGGCGCTCCTGTGGGCGGCCCATGCGGTGCATCACCAGAGCGAGGACTACAACCTGTCCACCGCGCTGCGCCAGACCGGCAGTGGCTGGCTCGTCGGCTGGATCTTCTACATGCCGATGGCGATCCTGGGCTTCCCGCCACTGGTCTACGCCGTCGTCGCCCTGATCGATCTGCTGTACCAGTTCTGGGTGCACACCCAGCAGATCGGCAAGCTCGGCTGGTTCGATCGCTGGTTCTGCTCGCCGTCGAACCACCGCGTGCATCACGCCGTCAACGACCCCTATCTTGATCGCAACTACGGCGGAATCCTCGTGATCTGGGACCGTCTGTTCGGCAGCTTCCAGGAGGAACTGGACGGCGAACCCTGCGTCTATGGCACCCGCGACGCGCTGCGGAGCTGGAATCCGTGGACCGCCAACGTCCAGGTCTACGCCAGGCTGATCGGCAAGATGCGGCGCACACCGCGCTGGCGGGACAAATTGCGACTCTGGTGGGAACCGGCCCATTGGGAGCCCGGCGTCGGCGCCCGCATAGCGCCCGGTTACGACCCTCGGGCGCGGGCGCTCTTCGATCCGGCGATCGCGCCCTCGCACGCGTGGGCGGCGGCGGCGATGTTCCTGTTGATGCTCGCTGCGGTGGCGTTGTTCCTCTGGAACGCCCACCGGCTCGGGGCTGCGGGCCAACTCGCCGTGCTGGCGGGACTGCTCGGGGGCCAGGTGCTGATGGCCCGTCTGCTTACACCTTCGCCGCGTGGATCCCACCCCTAACGGGGAACTGTTGCAATTTCGCGTCGAGTGTTATGGGTGCGTGCAACGCACTTCTATACTCCGCACACCTTGCAGTACCGCCATTGAGCCAGACCGGCTGAAACCTCCAACTGATGAAGGTGGATATGAAGAAGATTGCAATCGCTGCGGCCATCGCGGCTCTCTCCGCACCGGTGTTCGCGCAAAGCTCCGTCACGCTCTGGGGCCGCATCAACACCTCCGTGGAAAGCATCAAGACCGGCAACCGCGACCGCGTTGCCTCGGTGATCAACAACAACTCCCGTCTGGGCTTCAAGGGCACGGAAGACCTGGGCAGCGGCCTGAAGGCCAGCTTCGCCCTGGAGCACGGCCTGAACTCGGATGACGGTCGCCAGACCGACGTCAACGCCAACGGCACGGCCCGCGCGTTCTGGAACCGCGAAGCCAGCGTGCAGCTGTCCGGCGACTTCGGCGCGGTCCGTCTGGGCCGTTGGACCCCGGGCTCCTACTACGCCACCGCCGACTACGTGTCGATGCACAACCACGACACCGGCACGTCGGAAGACAAGCTGTACTCGGGTGCCGGCTTCACGCAGACCAACAAGGTCGGCTACTTCACCCCGAACGTCAGCGGCTTCAACGCCGAGTTCGCGCTGCACGCCGGCGAAGGCGTCGATCCGCGCGGCTACGACGTGGCGCTGAACTACGACCAGGGCCCGCTGCACCTGGGCGCTGGCTACAGCAAGCAGGGCGACGCCAACCAGTGGGCCATCCGCGGCCTGTACGAACTGGGCGCCTTCACCTTCGGCGGCTACGCGCAGCGTGAAGACGACTCGCGCTCGCTGGGCAAGGACAAGCGCTGGATCGGCCGCGCTGCCGTGATGTACACGATGGGCCAGTCGGAATTCCACCTGAACGTCGGTGGCACCAAGGCCGGTGGCTCCTCGTTCAACAGCGGCCGCAACGGCGGCAAGCAGTACACGCTGGCCTACAACTACAACCTGAGCAAGCGCACCAAGCTGTACGCCTTCTACACCGCCGTGGACGCGACCACCGCGAACAAGGTCGACGACCTGAACTCGTTCGCTCTGGGCATTCGCCACAACTTCTGATCCTCGGATCAGGAACGACAAAGGCGCTCTTCGGAGCGCCTTTTTCATTGCTGCGTTGATAGGTGGCCGGCGCGGGCGAGTCGACTGAGCCAACGCCGGGTCAGCCGGCCCGAAGTCGCGTGGCGCGCCACGCGCGGCTCACTCGAGGTCGAACAGCTGCCCCGCCTGCTTCGGCGGCGCCACCCCGAGGTGGCGGTAGGCCGCCAGCGTGGCAATCCGTCCCCGGGGCGTGCGCTGCAGGAAGCCTTGCTGGATCAGGTAGGGCTCGATGACGTCCTCGATGGTGCCCGGCTCCTCGCCGATGGCGGCGGCGACGTTGTCCAGTCCCACCGGGCCGCCGTCGAAGCGGTGCACCACCGCTTCCAGCAGCTTGCGGTCCATCAGGTCGAAGCCGAGCGGATCGACGTCCAGCATCGCCAGCGCCTTCTCCGCGATCGTGCGGGTGATGGTGCCGTCGCTCTTGACCTCGGCATAGTCGCGCACACGGCGCAGCAGCCGGTTGGCGATGCGCGGCGTGCCGCGTGAGCGCCGCGCCACCTCGAGCGCGCCGGCCGGCTCGATCGCCGCGCCCAGCAGCGAGGCCGAGCGCGTCACGATGCGCTGCAACTCGTCCGCCGTGTAGAACTCGAGCCGCGCCACGATGCCGAAGCGGTCACGCAGCGGGTTGGTCAGCATGCCGGCGCGCGTTGTCGCGCCGACCAGCGTGAACGGCTGCAGGTCCAGCTTGATCGAGCGGGCCGCCGGGCCCTCGCCGATCATGATGTCGATCTGATAGTCCTCCAGCGCCGGATACAGGATTTCCTCGACGACCGGCGACAGCCGGTGGATCTCGTCGATGAACAGCACATCGTTGCGCTCGAGGTTGGTCAGGATGGCCGCCAGGTCCTTGGGCTTCTCCAGCACCGGGCCGCTGGTCTGGCGCAGGTTCACGCCCAGCTCGGCGGCGACGATGTGGCTCAGCGTCGTCTTGCCCAGGCCGGGCGGTCCGAACAGCAGCACATGGTCGAGCGCCTCGCGGCGCTTCTTGGCGGCGCCGATGAAGATCTCCAGCTGCTCGCGCGCCTTGGCCTGGCCGACGTATTCATCGAGCAGCTTCGGCCGCAGCGCGCGTTCGATCGCGTCCTCGTTGGGCGAAGCCGGATGCGCGCTGATCAGACGAGCCTGCTGCGGCGCGGGGGTGAAGTCGTCGGTCTGGATGCTCATGGCAGAGGGCGGGGCAGCGGGGAGCCGATCATGACAGGTGCTTCATCGCCAGCTTGATGCCGTCGCTGACGCCGACGTCCGCCGGCAGCGTCTTGAGCGCGGCGCCGGCTTCCTTCTCGCTGTAGCCCAGGGCCACCAGCGCCTGCAGGATGTCCGCCTGCGCGTCGTTGGCGATGGCCACCGGCTGCGACAGGTCGGGGCTGAGCTTGCCCTTGAGTTCCAGCAGCAGCCGCTCGGCCGTCTTCTTGCCGATGCCCGGCACCTTCACCAGGCGTCCGGCCTCCTGGCGCGACACCGCCTGCGCCAGATCGCCCACCGACATGCCCGACAGCAGCGACAACGCCATCTTCGGACCCACGCCGCTGATCTTGATCAGCAGCCGGAAGGTGGCGCGCTCCTCGGCGGTCAGGAAGCCGAACAGCACATGGGCGTCTTCGCGGATGCTGAGGTGCGTCAACAGCGTGGCGCGCTCGCCCAGGTTCGGCAGGTTGAAGAAGGTGCTCATCGGCACGTCGACTTCATAGCCGACGCCTTGCACGTCGATGAGAACCTGCGGGGGCGACTTTTCCGCGATGACGCCGGTGAGCTTGCCGATCATGGGCGCGGATTATCCGCGTTCGGCGGCGGTCGGCGGGTATTTTGCTGGATGTTTGTCCAGTATTTTCCCGAGGCCGACCTCACCCGGCCGGCGCCGTCGGCGCTGCGCTCAGTTGCGGCCGAACAGGCCCAGCCGCTGCGCTTCCAGCGCGGCCTCGGCACGCGAACTCACGTTCAGCTTGCGGTAGATCTGCTTGACGTAATCCGCGATCGTGTGGCGCGACAGGCCTAGCTGCACGCCGATCTCGGGCAGGGTGAAGCCCTTGGCGACGCGCAGCAGCACCTCGGTTTCGCGGTCGGTCAGCGAGACCTCGTGCAAGACCTGCGCCGCCTGCGGCCGACGCTGCGAGGTGAAGTAGGCGATGACCTTGCGCGCGATCGACGGCGACAGCGGCGGCTCGCCCTGGCTGATGCGCTGCAGCTGCTCGACCAGCAGCTCGCGCGACTGTTCCTTGAGCAGGTAGCCGAAGGCACCGGCCTGCAGCGCGGGGAAGAGGTGCTCGTCGTCGTCGTGGATGGTGACGATGACCGACTGGACCTCCGGCTGCTTCTCCCGCAGCGCCGAGATCACGTCGACGCCGGAGCCGTCGGGCAGGCCCAGGTCCAGCAGCGCCAGGGTGAATCGCTGGGTGTTGACCTGCTGCAGCGCGTCCTGCACCCGCGAGCATTCGGTGACCACCGCGTTGGCGAAGACCTGTTTCACCAGGACCTTGAGCCAGGCGCGGATTTCGGGAATGTCTTCGAGCAGCAGGATGTGGTTCATGGCGCGGGATTCTTGCTCAGGAATGAAGCCCCGGCAGCCGGCCTGGCGGGTGTTTGCAACGGTACGGCTTTCTCGGCGAGCTGACCATCCTGATCGACGCGGGAGTGTGGCGTCGTCGGCAATGGATCACGCCCGAGGCGGCCTTGCGGCGAGCCGCGGCGGGATGTCGACCGGCGTGCGGACCGGTTTTGGCTCGATGGGCACGGGCCCGGCGCCTCGGCGGCCGCCGCCGGCGATCGTCAAAGCGGGATGGTCAGCCGGATCACCGTGCCCCAGCCGGGGCCCGACTCGACCAGGCACTGGCCATGCATCTGCTTGGCGCGCGCCTTCATGCTGGCCATGCCGTGTCCCTTGTCCAGGCGACCTTCCAACTCGAGCGGGATGCCCTGGCCGTTGTCCTGGATGACGACCGAGAAGTAGCCGTCCTGGGCCGAGCAGCTGATCACGCAATGCGTCGCGCCGCTGTGCTTGATGATGTTGCTGACCGACTCGCGCAGAATGCGCGTCGTCTGCACGTAGGCGCGCGCCGGGAAGGTGTGCTCGATGTCTTCGGCCGGCGATTTCCATTCCGCCAGGATGTTGGCCTGGGCCAGCCGGGACACCACCTCGGCGCGCCAGTCGCCGAGCGCGTCCAGCAGCTGGACCGGCTTGCCGGTCAGGCCGCGCACCGACAGCCGCATTTCCTCGAGCGCCTCGCGCGCCAGCGTCGAGATGCGGTCCGACTCGCTGGTGTGGACGATGGTCAGCAGCTTGGCGCCGAGGTCGTCGTGCAGGTCGGCGGCGATGCGCTTGCGCTCGCGCTCGGTGACCTGCTCCAGCTTGGCCTCGGCGACCTGATCGAAGTGGCGCTCCAGTTCTGCGATGCGCTCCTGCAAGCGCAGTTCCCCCTGCAGCACGGCAAGCTCCGACTGCGTCAGCGCCCGGGCGAACTCGCGCACGCGGTGCAGGCCCAGGCCCAGCAGCGACAGCGGGCCGAGGATGCCGGGCAGTCCGCTGCCCGGCAGGAACCAGGCCGACAGAACGGCCAGAGCGCCGAAGCCGATCAGCACACAGCTCAGGACGAAGTCGAAGCGGGGATAGCGCTCCTCGAGCGTCGGCAGGAACATGTCCTGCCAC
Source organism: Roseateles chitinivorans (assembly GCF_002761755.1). GTDB lineage: Bacteria > Pseudomonadota > Gammaproteobacteria > Burkholderiales > Burkholderiaceae_C > Roseateles > Roseateles chitinivorans. Next base: position 20,700 of record NZ_PEOG01000046.1, on the reverse strand, counting down.
AGCTGCCAGAGATGCCAACCCATGGACACCAGCAGTTGCGCGCCCAGCCACCACAGCGCGAAGCCGGCCACGCGCGAGGCCGGCACCGGCAGCAGCAAGGCGGCCGGGAACATCAGCGCCTGGGCCAGCAGCAGGCGATGCAGGCGCCGGTCGCGCCGCCGCATGCGACGCATCAGGTAGTGAACCGCGCACCAGAGCAGCCACGGCGCCAGGACCACCGCGATCGCCGTCTGCCAGGACGACAGCGGCGACAGGCCGACCATGACCACCCAGCCCGGCATCAGCGCCAGCAGCCAGGCGATGTGACGCTGGGCGCGGCGCTGCCAGATCAGCAGGCCCAGGGCGAAGGCCATCAGCACCAGCGCCGACTGCAGGCCATAGGCCAGTTGCGGCGCGAGCTTGCTCCACAGCGTCGCGAAGGGCCAGGCGGAGAGGCCCTCGGCGTTGGCGGCCGCCGCGCCCGCCACTTGCGCAAGGCAGACGGGCACCGCCAAGGTCAAGGCGGCTGCGGTGCCGGCCGCGAATTGCCTGGCGGCTCCCGGCGCCGACGCGGCGCTGTTGCGGCCGGTGGCGTCCCCTTGTTGTTCTGTGGTCCGGTGCATGGGGCGCGATTGTGCAGGCGCGGCACGCGCGTGGCGCATCGACGCGCGACAATACCGCCCTCAACCCCCCTGAATACGGAGCTTCCTCCGCCTTGAACCTGCGCCACGCCTTCACCCCCGCCGACAACCGGCGTCTGTCGCACCTGTGCGGCCCGCTGGACGAGCATCTCCGCCAGATCGAGGCGGCCCTGTCCGTGCGGATCACCCATCGTGCCGAGCACTTCAACATCGAGGGCGAACGCGTCGCGGCGCAGCGCACGCTGGCCTTGATGGAGTCGCTCTACGCCCGGGCCGATCGGGCCATTCCCGGCGAGACGCTGCGGCTGGCGATCGTCGAGGCGGCCAACGACGTGAGCGCGCCGGCCCGGTCCGGTGGCGCCGCCCCCGACGACGAGGACAACGTCGTGCTGCGCACGCGCCGCGCCGATCTGGCCGGACGCACGCCCAACCAGCATCACTACCTGCGCCGGATCCTGTCGCACGACATCAGTTTCGGCATCGGCCCGGCGGGCACCGGCAAGACCTTCCTCGCGGTGGCTTGCGCGGTGGATGCGCTGGAGCGCTCGACGGTGCAGCGCATCATCCTGACGCGTCCGGCCGTGGAGGCCGGCGAGCGGCTGGGCTTCCTGCCCGGTGACCTGACCCAGAAGGTCGATCCCTACCTGCGCCCGCTGTACGACGCGCTTTATGACCTGATGGGTTTCGACCGCGTGACCAAGGCCTTCGAGAAGGGCCAGCTCGAGATCGCGCCGCTGGCCTTCATGCGGGGACGCACGCTGAATCACGCGTTCGTCATCCTCGACGAGGCGCAGAACACCACGCCTGAGCAGATGAAGATGTTCCTGACCCGCATCGGTTTCGGCAGCAAGTGCGTGGTGACGGGCGACACCAGCCAGATCGACCTGCCGCGTGGCATGCACAGCGGACTGGTCGATGCCGAGCAGGTGCTGGACGGCGTGGATGGCATCGCGGTCACGCGCTTCAACCGGACCGACGTCGTGCGGCATCCGCTGGTGGCACGCATCGTCCAGGCGTACGAGGACCGGGACGAGGAACAGGCCCGCGAGGAAGCGCGTGCGCAGCAGGCGCGCGAGGCCGAGTTCGCCATGGAGCGCGAGGAGCGCCGCCTGCGCGCCATCCAACTGCGCGAGGCCTCGGCCCGCTTCGACGACGAACCCGCGCCAGCGCCCGCGAAGCCTGCTGCGAAGAAGCCGGCCGCAAAGAAGCCGGCGGCAAAGCAGTCGGTCGCCAGGAAGGCCGTCGCCAAGGCGCCTGCGGTGAAGAAGCCGGCCATCAAGAAGCCCGCGGCGAAGCCGGCTCGCAAGGGAGTCGCCCGATGAGTCGTCCCGAACTGAGTCTGTCGCTGCAATTCGCCGACCCGCGGCACAAGGCGCTGCTGCCGCGGCACAAGGTGGTCCGATGGATGCGCGCGGCGCTGGAACTGCCGGGCGAGATCACCGTCCGGATCGTCGATGCGGAGGAGGGGCAGTCGCTCAATCGCGAGTACCGTTCGAAGGACTACGCGACCAACGTGCTGACCTTCGACTACACCCATGAGCCGGTCGTGGCGGCGGATCTGGTCATCTGCGCCGAGGTCGTCGAGCGCGAAGCGAAGGAGATGGGCCTGGACCTGGTCGCGCATTACGCGCACATGCTGGTCCACGGCACGCTGCACGCGCAGGGCTATGACCACGAGGAGGACGACGAGGCCGAATGCATGGAGGCGCGCGAGACCGAGGTGATGCTCGGACTGGGTTTCGCGGACCCGTACGCTGCCGCGAAATCGTCCACCCGCCCGGGCGAAAAGCCGGTGGCCGGCAAGGCAGCGAAGAAGACTGCGAAAACGTCGAAAGCGGCGAAAGCGGCGAAAGCGGCGAAGCGCTGAGGCCTCGCCGCGGCTTCACTGCTGCGAGCCGAGATAGCGCTTGCGCCAGAAGAAGGCGCCGAGTGCCAGCGCGGTGACCACCATCACGCCGACCGCGATCCAGAAGCCGGTGGCGGCATGGATCAGCGGCAGGTTGTCGAAATTCATGCCGAAGATGCCGGTGATCAGGTTCAGCGGCAGGAAGATGGCCGTGAGCACCGTCAGCGTCCGCATGATGTTGTTGGTGCGTTCGCCGGTGAGCGAGAAGTGCATCTGCACCGAGGTTTCCGCGGACGTCTCCAGCCGCCGGACATGGGTCAGCACCCGCTCGACATGCTCGAGCACGTCCCGCGAGCGCACCCGCAGCAACTCCCGCTCGCGCTCCGCGCGGGCGTCGCCGACCGGCCACTCGCCCAGCGCGTCGATCCACTCCTGCACCGCGCTGCGCTGGTCCTCGCAGAGGTCCTCCAGCCGCGAGAGCGTGTCCCGCGCATGCAGGACCACGGACCAGTCGCGGAAGTGGCCGCGGCGGTCCAGCAGCAGGCCCTGCAGCGTCGTCAGCTGGCGGGTCAGCAGCCGGCGCAGGTCCAGGTAGCTGTCCACCATGTGGTTGACCATCCGCAGCATCAGCTCGGCCGGGCTGGTCGGCAGCCGCGTGCTGCCGCGGAGATCGCGGCCTTCCTGCTGCGCGCCGAGCTTGCCGGCGAAGTAGTCGCGCAACGAGCACTCGCCCGGATGCACGGTGATCAGGACGCGGTCGAACACGGCGAAACCGACGGGGCTGGTGTCGATCGCCTTCAGCGCTTCGTTGACGCCCGCGGCGTTGCGGGGCTCGTCATCGGCCAGGTACTGCTGGCTGCCCGGCATCGTCGCCAGCCGGCGGAAGACCATCAGGTCGTACCAGCTGGTGTAGTCGAAGTGCGAGGGCAGCTGCGGGTTCATGAGGTCCGAGACATGCAGGTCGAGCAGTTGCGCGCCCGTCCAGCGCGCCAGCCGCTGCTGCAGCGCGCCGAGTTGCAGTTCGAACTCGCGCCGCGGCAGGCCGATCCACAGGAAGCCCTCCGCGGGCAGGTCCTCGGGCAGCGCAGCGAGTTCCTCGTAGACCGCGTCGCTGAGATGGAAGATGCGCATGCGCTGGCCGGGCAGTCCGCGTGCCGCGGGATCAGGCACCGGCGCGCAGCAGGCGCGCCGCGTCCATCGCGAAGTAGGTCAGGATGCCGTCGGCACCGGCGCGCTTGAAGGCCAGCAGCGCCTCGAGCATCACCGCGTCGTGGTCCAGCCAGCCATTGGCGGCGGCGGCCTTGATCATGGCGTACTCGCCGCTGACCTGATAGGCGAAGGTCGGCACTCGGAACTCCTGCTTCACCAGGCGCACGATGTCCAGGTAAGGCATGCCAGGCTTGACCATCACCATGTCGGCGCCCTCGGCCAAGTCCAGGCCGACCTCGCGCAGCGCCTCGTCGCTGTTGCCCGGGTCCATCTGGTAGGTCTTCTTGTCCGCCTTGCCGAGGTTGGTGCGCGAGCCCACCGCGTCGCGGAACGGACCGTAGAAGGCGCTGGCGTACTTGGCGCTGTAGGCCATGATCCGCGTGTGGATGTGGTCGTCGGCCTCCAGCGCGGCGCGGATCGCGCCGATGCGGCCGTCCATCATGTCGCTGGGCGCGACGATGTCCACGCCCGCGCGTGCCTGGACCAGCGCCTGCGCCTTGAGCAGTTCCACCGTGCGGTCGTTCAGGATGTAGCCCTGTTCGTCCAGGACGCCGTCCTGCCCATGGCTGGTGTAGGGGTCGAGCGCGACGTCGGTCAGCACGCCCAGGCCGGGAACCCGCTCCTTCAGGGCCCGCACGACACGCGGGATCAGGCCGTCGGGATTGGTCGCCTCGATGCCGTCAGGCGTCTTCAGCGCCGGATCGATCGCCGGGAACAGCGCCATCACCGGGATGCCCAGCTCGACGCACTCCTCGGCGACGGGGATCAGCCGGTCCAGGCTGAGGCGGGAGACGCCGGGCATCGAGGCGATCGGCTCGACGCGGTTTTCGCCCTCATGGACGAAGACCGGAAAGATCAAGTCGCTGGCGTGCAGGTGGTGTTCGCGGACCAGCGCCCGGGTGTAGGCATCGCGACGCAGGCGACGGGGGCGGCTGGCGGGATAGGGGGCGGGAAGTTGCATGGTTTCCGAGAAATACCACCGGGTTGGGGGGCGCTAGGGGAAAGCCGAGATTTCGAAATTCGGCAGATCTGTTAAAGTCGCTCCTGAATGATAGCCGTTCGGCTGTCGTTCCCTGCTTTTCCTCCCTGAGCAGGAGCCTTAGCGTGATGACAGCGATAAGGCTTTCCGACCCCGGCTGTGAAGCCGGGGTTTTTTTTCGCGCCCTCCATAATGCCGTGATGCTCTGGATCAAAGCGCTTCACATCATTTTCGTCGCCGCGTGGTTCGCCGGCCTGTTCTACCTGCCACGGATCTTCGTGAACCTGGCCATGGTGCCCGCCGACAGCCACGCCGAACGTGAGCGGCTGCTGCTGATGGCCTTGAAGCTCTACCGCTTCAGCAGCGGGCTGATGCTGCTGGCGCTGCTCTTCGGCGGCATTCTCTGGCTTTATTACGGCATCGGTCGCGGCCCGGGCAATGGCTGGATGCATGCCAAGCTGGCGCTGGTGGTGGCGGTGATCGGCTACCACCACGTGTGCCGCGCCTTCCTGCGCAAGTTCGAGCTGATCGCCAACCGCCGCAGCCACAAGTGGTTCCGCGTGTTCAACGAGGTCTCGGTGCTGCTGTTCGCGGCGATCGTGATCCTGGTCGTCGTCAAGCCCTTCTGATCCCGTGATGCAGCGGCGCAGCTCCGCCACCTGGCTGGCCCTGTGCTACGCCGTGCTGGTGGTCTACGCCAGCCTCTACCCCTTCTGGCCCTGGCGAATGCCGCCGAGCCTGCCCTGGCCCGGCGTCATCGGCCTGCCCTGGCCACGCTACTGGGGCAGGTTCGACCTCTGGATCAACGTCGCCGGCTACTGGCCGCTGGGCCTGCTGTGCTTTTCCGCGGTGATCCGCAGCGGGGGCGGACTGTGGCGCGCGTTGCTGCTGACGCTGGTCGGGCTTCCGCTGCTCTCGTTCGCGATGGAGACGCTGCAGTACTTCCTGCCCGGGCGGGTGCCGTCGCTCGCGGACTTCCTGCTCAACAGCGCCGGCGCCTGGCTGGGCGCGCTCTGCGCCTGGATCGTGCTACGGCTGAATGGCCTGGCGCGCTGGAACGGCTGGCGCGAGCGCTGGTTCGTGCCTCACAGCGCCGGCGCGCTGGCGCTGCTGGCGCTGTGGCCGGTCGGGCTGCTGTATCCGGCACCGCTGCCGCTGGGCCTGGGACAACTGTTGCCGCGCCTGCGTGAATGGGCGGAGCTGCTGCTCGAGAACACGCCCTGGGAACTGGTGCCCAAGGAGCTCGCCGACGACCCGCCGCTGCCGCCCGGGCTGGAGGCGATCGCCATCGCGATGGGTTTGCTTGCCCCGTGCCTGCTGGCCCTGTCGGTGGCTCGGCCGGGTCGGCAGCGCGCGGTGCTGATCCTCGGCGCGGTGGCGATCGGCGTGACGACCACGGCCTGGTCGACGCTGCTGAATTTCGGGCCCGACCATGCCTGGGCCTGGCTGACGCCGACGACCGAGCCCGGCCTGATCGCCGGCGGCGTGCTGGCGTTGCTGGCGGCGTTCATGTCCCGGCGGGCCAATGCCGCCTGGGGCCTGGTGGTGCTGACCGCCCTGATCGCGCTGATGGCCGAGGCCCCGTCCGACCCCTACCTGCTGGAGAGCCTGCAGTTCTGGGAGCAGGGGCGCTTCGTCAACCTGTACGGCCTGGCGCAATGGGTGGGCTGGCTGTGGCCCTTCGCGGCGCTGGCCTGGCTGCTGTACGGGGTCACGCAGAGCGACCGGCCGCCACCGCCCGGGTCGCCGCCGGGCGGGCGCTCTGAAGGACAAGCAGGTCGTGACGGAACGCACGAACGGCCGGTCGGTGGAAACCCTGAAACTACAATCCCGTGATGAGCTCCACCAGCTACTACCAACGCCACATCTTCTTCTGCCTGAACCAGCGCGAGGGCGAGAACGCGTGCCTGCAGCACGACGCTCAGGCGGCCTTCGACCACTGCAAGCAGCGCGTCAAAGCGGAGAAACTCGCCGGCAAGGGCGGCGTGCGGGTGAACAAGGCGGGCTGCCTGGACCGCTGCGCCGGCGGGCCGGTGGCGGTGGTGTATCCGGACGCGGTCTGGTACTCCTTCGTCGACAACAGCGACATCGACGAGATCGTCGAGCGCCATCTCAAGCATGGCGAGGTCGTGGAGCGCCTGGTGCTGGACGATTCGGTCGGCCGCTGAGCGGGAGCTTCCTCGATGAATGCACAGACCCAGCGCCGGCAGATCGCCGGCCTCGCCGGCGAGATCGAATGCGCCATCGATGAACCCGCGGTCGACGCGGGCCCGCTGCGCGGCGTGGTGGTGATCTGCCATCCCAATCCGACGCAGGGCGGCACGATGGACAACAAGGTGGTGCAGACGATCGCGCGTGCCTTCGTGCACCTCGGCTATCGCACCGTGCGCTTCAACTTCCGCGGCATCGGCAAGTCGCAGGGCGGCTGGGACGAGGGCCGCGGCGAGGTCGACGACGCGCTGGCCGTGGTCGCCGCCTTCCGCGACGCGGCGCTGCCGCTGGCCCTGGCGGGCTTCTCGTTCGGCGGCTTCGTCGCCTCGCAGGCGGCGCTGCGGCTCGAGCAGCCGGCCGAGCGCCTGCTGCTGGTCGGTCCGGCCGCCAGCCGCTTCGGCGTGGCGACGGTGCCGGCCGACACCGTCGTGATCCACGGCGAACAGGACGATGTGGTGCCGCTGAGCGCGGTGCTGGACTGGGCGCGCCCGCAGGCGCTGCCGGTCATCGTGGTGCCCGGTGTCGGGCATTTCTTCCATGGGCAGTTGCCGCTGCTCAAGAACCTCGTGCTGCGCAGCTGGCATGCCGTCGGCGAAGCGCGCGCCTAAGGATTTCCCTCGAATGAAACGCTTCCTCGCTTCCCTGGCCCTCGGCGTGGGCCTGTCCAGCTTCGTGATGGTGACCGGCGCGTCCGCGCAGGCCCCGACGCCGCCCGAGATCGCGGCCCGCAACTTCGTCCTGCTGGACCTGACCACGAACCAGACGCTCGCCGAGCGCGATGCCGACACGCCGCAGGATCCCGCGTCGCTGACCAAGCTGATGACGGCCTACATCGTCTTCGACGCGCTCAAGGCCAAGCGCCTGACGCTGGAGCAGACGCTGACCGTGTCCAAGCGCGCCTGGGATGAACGCAAGGGCGATCCGTCGCTGATGTTCATCGACACGACGATGACGCCCAAGGTCGACGAGCTGATCCGCGGGATGATCATCCAGTCGGGCAACGACGCCTCGGTCGCGCTGGCCGAAGGCGTGGGCGGCACCGTCGAGCAGTTCGTTGCGATGATGAACAAGCAGGCGCAGGCCTGGGGCCTGAAGAACACCTCGTTCAAGAACGTCACCGGCATCACCGAGCCGGGCCACAAGACGAGCGCGCGCGACATCGCGGTCATCTTCTCGCATGTGATCCAGGACTTCCCGCAGTACTACGCCGAGTACTACTCCAAGCGCGAGTACACCTTCAACAAGATCCGCCAGTCCAACCGCAACATGCTGCTGGGCCGCGATCCGTCGGTGGACGGCGGCAAGACCGGCTACACCGATGCCGCCGGCTACTGCCTGGCCGCCAGCGCCCAGCGCGACGTGCCCAACGGCAAGCGCCGCCTGCTCAGCGTGGTGATGGGCACGGCCTCCAAAGAGGCCCGCGCGACGGAGAGCCAGAAGCTGCTGAACTGGGGCTATTCGGCCTTCGACGCGGTGCGCCTGTTCGAGAAGAACCAGCCCATCACCACGGTGAAGGTCTGGAAGGGCGCGGTGCCGGAAGCCAAGCTGGGCGCGGCGGACGCGGTGTTCGTCGCGGTGCCGCGCGGCGAGGGCGGCAAGCTCAAGACCGACATCCAGCGCACCGATCCGCTGGTCGCGCCGCTGGCGCTGAACCAGCGCGTGGGCACCCTGAAGGTGACGACCGCGGGCGGCGCACCGGTGGCCGAGGTGCCGCTGGTGGTGCAGCAGGAGGTGCCGCTGGCCGGCATCTTCGGCCGCGCCTGGGACGCGATCCGTCTCTGGATCAAGTAAGCCCCGCCTGGTCCCGGCCGCCAAGGCCCCTCGCTTGCCGGGGTTGGCGCGCCGGGCCGGCGGCGTACAGTCGACGGCTTGGGCGTGACCACTTGCGGGAGCCACCGATGACGATGCCCTGGACCGACCTGCCCTGCTACCTGAACGGCCACCTTGGCCGGCTCGGCGATGCCCGGGTGCCGGTGATGGATCGCGGCTTTCTGTTCGGCGATGGCGTCTACGAGGCCATCCCGGTCTACGGCCGGCGCCTGTTCCGGGTCGACGACCACCTCGACCGCCTCGGACGCAGCCTGAAGGCGCTGCGGATCGAGGATCCGTATGAGCGCGAGGCCTGGCTGGACCTGTTCCGCAGCCTGGTGGCCCACCTGCCGGAGGTCGAGGACCAGGCGATCTACCTGCAGGTCACGCGCGGCGTCGCGCCGCGCGGCCATGCGATGCCCAGGGACCTGGAGCCGACGGTGCTCGTCTACACGCAGCCGATGCAGGCGCTGACGCCCGAGCAGCGCCATCAGGGCTTGAGCTGCGTGACGGCCCGCGACTTCCGCTGGCAGCGCGGCGACATCAAGAGCATCTCGCTGCTGGGCAACGTGCTGGCGCGCCAGGTGGCGGTCGACCAGGGCGCCGACGAGACGCTGCTGATCCGCGACGGCTACCTGACCGAAGGCTCCAGCAGCAACGTCTGGATCGTGCGCGACGGCGCGCTGCTGACGCCGCCGCCCGGCGAGGCGCTGCTGGAGGGCGTGCGGGTGCGGTTGCTGCAGGAGCTGTGCGAGGAACTCGGCGTCGCCTGCAACCTGCGGCCGATCGCGGAGACCGAGTTGCCCACCGCGGACGAGATCCTGCTGACCTCCGCCAGCAAGGAGGTGGCCCCGGTCACGCGACTGGACCGCGAGCCGGTCGGTCACGGCGCGCTGCGCGGCAAGCCGGGGCCGGTCTACGCGAAGCTCCATGAGGCGTACCAGCGGGCCAAGCGCTTGCAAAGCCTGTGAGCATCCCCATTTGGATTCCCCATCATGACCTCGTTCACCAACGCCCCGATCCCGCCCGAGCAGTCGCTCATCGAGTACCCGTCGCGCTTCCCCATCAAGGTGATGGGCGCGCATGTGGAAGGCTTCGTCGAGGCGATCGTGAGCGTCGCCCGGCAGTTCGACCCCGGCTTCGATGCGTCCACCGTCGAGCAGCGCCCGAGCAAGGGCGGCAACTACCTCGGCCTGACCATCACCGTCACCGCGACCAGCCGCGAGCAGCTGGACGAGCTCTATCGCACACTGACCACCCACCCGATGGTCAAGGTCGTCCTGTAATCAGATCGTCCCCGCGCTGGCCGCGAGCTCCGCGTCGATCGCCTGGCGCTTGAACGGCGCCGCGTCGTCGCCATTGCGCGCGGCGGCGTCGTACCAGTAGCGCGCCAGACGCAGGTCCTTCTCCACGCCCAGGCCCCGCTCGTACATCGACGCGATCAGGTACTGCGCGCCCACATCGCCCGCCTTGGCCGCCTCCCGGTACCACTGCGCGGCGAGCGGGAAATCCTTCTCCGCGCCCCGACCCAGGTAGAACGCCGTGGCCACGGCGACCTGCGCGTCCACGCTGCCATGTTCCGCCGCCTTCAGGTACCAGGCCTGGGCCTGGACCAGATCCGGCTTGCCGCCGATGCCCTGCTCGTGGAACTCGCCCAGCGACAGCGCCGCGCGCACCAGGCCTCGCTCGGCCGCGCGCTCCAGCAGGCGCCTGGCCAGGTGAGCGTCGGGCTTGGGCACCTCGCCGCGGATGTGCATCATCGCCAGGTTGTAGTCGCCCAGCGCGAGTCCCTGCCTGGACAACTGCTGGAACTGCCGCTCCGCGCCGCGCAGATCGCCGCGCTCATAAGTCGCGAGCGCCTGATCGAGCGTGACCGTCGCCGGGGCCGTCGCGGCCTGGACCGTGAGCGGGCCGGTCGCCAGCGGCAGCGCCAGGGGAAGGGAGATGGCCAAGGTGGCGAGGGCCGCCGGAAGACGTCGCATGGTGGGGCTCCTGGTGCTGAATGTCCCGATGCGGCCGATGCTAGGTCCATCGCGGCTAGCATGCCGGCATGCTGATCAAGACCCTGGGCCGCGTCGACTATGCGGCCACGCTCGATGCGATGCGCGCCTTCACCGACGCGCGCGGTCCGGAGACGCCGGACGAGCTCTGGCTCTGCGAATTCGACCCCGTCTACACCCAGGGCCTGGCGGGTCAGGCCGACCATGTGCTCGACGCCCGGGGCATTCCCATCGTCCAGACCAACCGCGGCGGGCAGGTCACGTACCACGGGCCGGGACAGGTGGTCGCCTATCCGCTGGTCGACCTGAAGCGGCTGGGCATCTTCGTCAAGGAATACGTCTTCCGCCTGGAAACCGCCGTGATCCAGACGCTGGACGGCTTCGGCGTGACCGGCCATCGGGTGGCCGGCGCACCGGGCATCTACGTGCGACTGGACGACCCCGCGGCGCATGCCGCCCTGACCGGACCGGCCGATCCGACCGACCCATTCCGGGGGCTGGGCAAGGTCGCGGCGCTGGGCATCAAGATCAGCCGGCACTGCACGTACCACGGCGTCGCGCTCAATGTGGCGATGGACCTGAAGCCCTTCCTGGGCATCAATCCGTGCGGGTACGCAGGGCTCCAGACGGTGGACCTCGGTACACTCGGGGTTTTCACGGACTGGGCCACGGTGGCCCAGCGGTTCGCTGAGCGGCTCGCCGCGCAGCTGGAACCCTGAGGCTCGAACCCCGGAACCGAAAGAGCGCCCGATGGCAACCGAGAACGTCACCCACGAAGCCAAGAGCGCGTCCGAATACGACGCGACCGCCAAGCAGAAGGCGCAAGCCAAGACGGCACGGATCCCGATCAAGATCATCCCGGCCGAGCAGCTCAAGAAGCCGGACTGGATCCGGGTGAAGGCCGGCAGCCCGTCGACACGCTTCTACGAGATCAAGCAGATCCTGCGTGAGCACAAGCTGCACACCGTGTGCGAAGAGGCCTCCTGCCCCAACATCGGCGAGTGCTTCGGCAAGGGCACCGCGACCTTCATGATCATGGGCGACAAGTGCACCCGGCGCTGCCCGTTCTGCGATGTCGGCCACGGCCGGCCGGATCCGCTGGACGTCGACGAGCCGCTGAACCTGGCCAAGACGATCGCCGCGCTGAAGCTGAGCTACGTGGTGATCACGAGCGTGGACCGCGACGACCTGCGCGACGGCGGCGCCGGCCACTTCGCCGAGTGCATCCGCAAGGTGCGCGAGCTGAGTCCGACGACGCAGATCGAGGTGCTGGTGCCCGACTTCCGCGGCCGCATGGACCGTGCGCTGGACATCCTGAAGGCGGCACCGCCGGACGTGATGAACCACAACCTGGAAACCGCCCCGCGCCTGTACAAGGAAGCGCGCCCGGGCTCGGACTACCAGTTCAGCCTGAACCTGCTCAAGCGCTTCAAGGAAGAAGTGCCCGGCGTGCCGACCAAGAGCGGCATCATGGTCGGCCTGGGCGAGACCGACGAGGAGATCCTCCAGGTCATGCGCGACATGCGAGCCCACGACATCGACATGATCACGATCGGCCAGTACCTGGCGCCGTCGGGTCACCACCTGCCGGTGCGTCGCTATGTCCACCCGGACACCTTCAAGATGTTGGAGGAAGAGGCCTACAAGATGGGCTTCACCCATGCGGCGGTGGGCGCGATGGTGCGCTCCAGCTACCACGCCGACCAGCAGGCCCATGCCGCGCTCGAGAAGGTGGAAGCGGAGAAGGCCTCGGCGGCTTGAGTCGCTGGCGGCGCGGCGCGGTGAACGCGCCAAATGAACGACGGCTCCCGAGGGAGCCGTCTTCTTTTCCTGCTGACGCCGCCGTGGGGCTCAGGCCGGCGCCCATTTCCCCGCGACGTTCTTCAGCAGCAGACTGACCGCCGCCAGTTGCCGGTTGCGCACCGACAGCAGCGACGCCTCCGCGGTGAACGCGCTGTTCTGCGCGGTCGTGACCTCCAGGAAGGACACCGTGCCTGCGCGGTACTGGTCGGTGACCAGCGCCAGGTTGCGCTGCGCCGCATCCACGGCCTCCGCTTGCAGCCGGGCCTCCTCGCGCAGGTGGCTCGCGAGGATCAGGTTGTCCTCGACCTCCTGCAGCGCGGTGAGCACCGTCTGCCGGTAGGTGGAGGTCGCGACCTCCGCGCTCGTGCGGGCCTGCGCGCTCGCCAGCTTGCGCTGGCCGCCGTCGAAGATCGCCTGCGCCAGCGAGGGGCCGAGTGACCAGAACAGGTTGGGCGCCGACAGCAGATTGCTGAGCGTGCTGCCGCGGTAGCCACCGCTCCCCGACAGGGTCAACGACGGGAAATACGCCGCGTCGGCCACGCCGATCTGTGCGTAGGCCGACGCCACCCGGCGCTGCGCCGCCGCGATGTCGGGCCGGCGCTCCAGCAGTTGCGACGGCAGCATCGTCGGGACCTCGGGGGGCGTGGGCAGCGCGGCACTCTTCGAGAGGTCCAGCGCCGACGGCGGCAAGCCGAGCAGCACCGCGATCGCATGCTCCAGCTGGGCGCGCGTGGAGCGCGTCTCGAGCAGCTGCGCCTGTGCCGAGCGCAGCTGCGTCTGCGCCTGCAGCACATCGCTGCGCGCGGCCACGCCGCTCTGGTAGCGCGCCTGGGTCAGGTCCAGGAAGCGCTGATAGGCCTGCACGCTGCGGTCGTACAGCGCTTCCTGCGCCTCCGCGGTGCGCAGCGAGAAGTAGGTCTGCGCCAGCGTCGCCTGCGCGCTCAGCCGCGCCGCCGCCAGGTCATCCGCCGTCGCCTGCAGCGTCGCGCCGGCGCCTTCGCTGGCCAGGCGCAGCCGGCCCCACAGGTCCGGCTCCCAGCTGGCAGTGAGCGACGCCTGCACGCTGTTGGTCGGGCCACGGTTGATCGTCCCGTTGCTGACGTTCCCATCCGGACTCGCGCTGCGCGTGCCCGACAAGCCGACCGACAGCGTCGGGAACAGCGCCGAGCGGCTCGCCTCCAGCGCCGCGCGCGCGCCGGCCACCTGGGCCACCGCGGCCTTCAGGTTCTCGTTGCCGATCACCAGGCGGTGCTGGAGGTCGTTCAGCACCGCATCGTCGAACAGCGTCCACCACTGTTCCGGCACCGGTTCCGCGGAAGCGGGCCGGGCCTGCTTCCACAGCGCGTCCTCCTTGTACTGGGCCGGGGCCTGCAACGGCGCCGGCGGATCCACGCGCGTCACCGCGCAGCCGCTCATCAGCATCGTCAGCGCGAGCAGCGCCGCCCCGGCGGCGGCCGTCAGCCGGTGGCCCGAGGCGCGCTGCCCGGTCGCGCGCTCGTGCGGCAGCGGGGGCGTCGCGGGGGAGAGTGAGAGGCTCGTGGTCATCGCGGTCGGCATGTCTCAGCCCTGCAGGGTCGGAGCCGCGGGCGGCTCGGGATTCATCGGGGGCGCGTCGTGCGGCGGCTGGGCGGCCCCGGCGGCGCGCTTCGCCGCGCGGCGTCGCATCGCACGCTGGCGCAGCCGCTCCATCATCACGAACACGACCGGCGTCGTGTACAGCGTCAGCAACTGGCTCAGGATCAGGCCGCCGACGATCGCGATGCCCAGCGGCTTGCGGAGTTCCGCGCCGTCGCCGCTGCCGATGGCCAGCGGCACCGCGCCGAAGATCGCCGCGAAGGTCGTCATCAGGATCGGCCGCAGCCGCAGCTTGGCCGCGCGGAAGATCGCAGCGCCCGCCGTCAGGTGCGCCGTCGTGCGCTGCCGCGCGATGGCGAAGTCGATCATCATGATCGCGTTCTTCTTCACGATGCCGATCAGCAGGATCACGCCGATCAACGCGATGATCGAGAACTCGGTGTTGAACATCATCAGCGCCAGCAGCGCGCCCACGCCCGCCGACGGCAGCGTCGACAGGATGGTCACCGGATGCACGAGGCTCTCGTAGAGCATGCCCAGCACCAGGTAGATCGCGACGATGGCCGCGCCGATCAGGATGGGTTGCGACTTGAGCGCATCCTGGAAAGCATTGGCGGTGCCCGCGAAGGTCCCTCGCATCGACACCGGGACGCCCAGCTCCGCCATCGCGTTGTTGATCGCGTCGGTCGCCTGCGACAGGGACACGCCCTCGGGCAGGTTGAAGCTGATCGTCGAGGCCGGCGTGCCGCTCTGATGGTTCACCGACAGCGGCGTGTTGGTCGTCTCGAAGCGGCTGAACGCCGACAGCGGCACCTGCGCGCCGGCACTGCTGGTCACGTAGAGCTTGCGCAGCGTCTCCGGTCCCTGCAGGTACTCCGGCGCGAGCTCCATCACCACGCGGTACTGGTTCAGCGGGTTGTAGATCACGCCGACCTGGCGCTGGCCGAAGGCGTTGTTCAGCGTCGTGTCGATGGTGCTGACAGTGATGCCCAGCCGGGCCGCGGCGTCGCGGTCGATCACCAGCGAGGTCTGCATGCCCTTGTCCTGCTGATCGGTGTTGACGTCGGTCAGTTCGGGCAGGTTGGACAGGGCATTGCGCACCCGCGGTTCCCATTCGCGCAGCACCGCCAGGTCGTCCGCCTGCAGCGTGTACTGGTATTGCGCGTTGGCCTGCCGGCCACCGATGCGGATGTCCTGCACCGGCACCAGGAAGAGGTTGGCGCCAGGCTCGTGCGCCATCTTGTCGCGCAGCCGGTTCACGACCTGGTCGGCCGTGACCTGGCGTTCCTTCAGCGGCTTGAGGGTGATGTAGAAGTTGGCCGAGTTGCGCTGCCCGCCGCCGGTGTTGCCGTTGACGTTCTGCACCGCCGGATCCGACAGGATGATCTCCATGAAGCGGTCCACCCGCTTGCGCATCATCTCGAAGGAGCTGCCCTGGTCGGCCTGCACGCCGCCGATGAGCACGCCGGTGTCCTGCTGCGGGAAGAAGGTCTTGGGGATCACGCCGTACAGGTGCACGTTCAAGGCGATCACCGCCACCAGCGAGAGCAGGGCCACCGGCTGGTGACGCAGCGTCCACATCAGCGAGCGCCGGTAGCCTCGCGCCAGCGCGCGGTTGAAGCGGCCCGCCGCGCGCGCGAGCCGGCCCTGGGGCCGAGGCGCCGCGCCGGGCGCCGGCTCCTGGCGGGCCCGGAGCACCCGCGAGGCCATCATCGGTGTCGTCGTCAGCGACACCACCATCGACACCAGGATGGACGCCGACAGCACCACCGCGAACTCCCGGAACAGCCGTCCCACGACGCCGCCCATCAGCAGGATGGGAATGAACACCGCCACCAGCGACAGGCTGATCGAGATCACGGTGAAGCCGATCTCGCGCGCGCCGCGCAGCGCGGCCTCGACCGGCGTCAGGCCCTGCTCGATGTAGCGGGTGATGTTCTCGAGCACCACGATCGCATCGTCGACGACGAAGCCGGTGGCCACCGTCAGCGCCATCGCCGAAAGGTTGTCCAGGCTGTAGCCGCAGAGGTACATCACGCCGAAGGTGCCGGCCAGCGAGACCGGCACCGCCACCGCCGGCAGCAGCGTCGCGCGCCAGCTGCGCAGGAACAGCAGCACCACCAGGATCACCAGCCCGACCGCGATCGCCATCGCGCGCTGCACCTCGTCCAGCGAGGCCCGGATCGTCGGCGTGCGGTCGCTGATGACCTTGAGCTCGATCGCGGGCGGGATCGAGGCCTGGAGCCGCGGCAGCAGTTCGCGCACATGGGCGACGGTCTCGATGATGTTGGCGCCCGGCTCCTTCTGGATGAACAGCAGGATCGCCGGCTGGCCGTTGGAGGCGCCGTAGTTGCGCACGTCCTGCACCGAGTCGGTGACCTCGGCCACGTCGCGCAGCCGCAGCGCCGCGCCGTCGCGGTAGGACAGCACCACCGGCGCGTACTCCGCGGCGGAGCGGGCCTGGTCGTTGGCGCCGACCTGCCAGTAGCGGCCACCCTCTTCGACTGCGCCCTTGGGCCGGTTCGCGTTGGTGTTGGTGATGGCCTGGCGCACCTGGTCCAGGGCGATGCCGTTGGCCGCCAGCTTGTCCGGATTGAGCTCGACGCGCACCGCCGGCAGCGCGCCGCCGCCGACGTTGACCTGGCCGACACCATCCACCTGGGCCAGCCGCTGGGCGAGCACCGTGGACGCGGTGTCGTACATCTGGCCGCGGGTCAGCGTCTTCGAGGTCAGCGCCAGGATCATGATCGGCGCGTCCGCCGGATTGACCTTGCGGTAGGTCGGATTGCTGGGCATGCCGGAGGGCAACAGCGTGCGCGCCGCGTTGATCGCCGCCTGCACGTCGCGCGCGGCGCCGTTGATGTCGCGGCTCAGGTCGAACTGCAGCGTCACGTTGCTCGAGCCCAGCGACGAACGCGAGGTGATCTCGGTCACGCCGGCGATGCTGCCGAGCGCGCGCTCCAGCGGCGTGGCCACGGTCGCGGCCATCGTGTCGGGGCTGGCGCCGGGCAGCGAGGCGGACACCGAGATCGTCGGGAAGTCCACCTGCGGCAGCGGCGCGATCGGCAGGAAGTGATAGCCCAGCATCCCCGCCAGCGCGATGCCGATCGTGATCAGCGTCGTCGCGACCGGGCGTGCGATGAAGGGGGCCGAGATGTTCATCGCAGGTCTCCGCCCGGGCCCACCGGACCGACCGGTCCCGCCGGGTCCGCGACCTGCGGCGCGTCGGGGCCGCGCTCGGCCTCGGCCTGGCGCGTCTGGCGGCGTGCGTCGCGATGCTCGCGCCAGCGCAGCGACAGCCGCGCGAAGCCCAGATAGATCACCGGCGTGGTGAACAGCGTCAGCAACTGGCTCACGATCAGCCCGCCGACCATGGTGACTCCCAGCGGGTGTCGCAGTTCATGGCCCACGCCGGTGCCCAGCATCAGCGGGAGGGCGCCGAGCAGCGCAGCCATCGTGGTCATCAGGATCGGACGGAAGCGCAGCAGCGAGGCCTGGTGGATCGCCGCGCGCGGGTCCAGCCCCTGCTCGCGCTCCGCCTCGAGCGCGAAGTCGATCATCATGATCGCGTTCTTCTTCACGATGCCGATCAGCAGCACGATGCCGATGATCGCGATGATTCCCAGGTCCAGTCCGCCGATCAGCAGCGCCAGCAGCGCGCCCACGCCGGCCGAGGGCAGCGTCGACAGGATGGTCACCGGATGGATGTAGCTCTCGTAGAGCACGCCCAGCACGATGTACATCGTGACCACCGCGGCCAGGATCAGGAACAGCGTGCTGGACAGCGAGTTGCTGAACGCCTCCGCCGCGCCCTGGAAGCTGGTCTCGACGCTGATGGGCAGGTCGAGCCTGGCCTGCTCCGCCTTGATCGCCTGCACCGCGTCGCCCAGCGCGACGCCGGGCGGCAGGTTGAACGAGATCGTCGCGGCGGGGAACTGCGCCACATGGTTGATCGCCAGCGCGGCCGGGCGCTCGACGATCTGCGCCACCGAGCTCAGCGGTACCTGCACCGTCGTGGTGGTCGCCGTGCCGGTCGCGCCGGTCGTCGTCGTGCTGCCCGGCACGTACAGACCTTCGAGCGCGCGCGGGCCGCTGCGGAATTCTGGCGCCGCCTCCAGCACCACGCGGTACTGGCTGGCCTGGGTGTAGATCGTCGAGATCAGCCGCTGGCCGAAGGCGTTGTAGAGCGCGGTGTCGATCGAGGCGACCGTGACGCCGAGCCGGCCGGCCGCCTCGCGGTCGATCTGCACCCAGGCCTGCAGGCCCTGGTTCTGCAGGTCGCTGGCGACGTCGGCCAGCTGCGGCAGCTGCTTGAGCCGCTCCAGCAGCGCGTCGTTGGCCTTCTGCAGGTCGGTCGAGTCCGGCGAGCTCAGCAGGAACTGGTACTGCGTCTTCGAGACGCGGTCCTCGATGGTCAGGTCCTGGACCGGCTGCATGTAGGCGGTGATGCCGGGCACCTGGCGGTTCAGGTCATTGAGCCGCGCGATGACCTCCGATGCCGAGGCGCTGCGCTGAGCGAAGGGCTTCAGCGTGATCTGCATGCGGCCGGTATTGAGCGAGGCGTTCGCGCCGTCCACGCCGATGAAGGAGGCGATGTGGTCGACATCGGGATCCTTCAGGAAGACCTCGGCGAGCTTCTGCTGCCGCTCGCTCATCGCGTCGAAGGAGGTGCTCTGCGTCGCCTCGGTGATCACTTGCAACAGGCCGGTGTCCTGCACCGGGAAGAAGCCCTTGGGCACGACGACATACAGCAGCGCGGTCAGTCCCAGCGTGGCGGCGAAGCCCAGCAGCGTCAGCACCGGGCGGTCGAGCACCCAGTCCAGGCCGCGGCCATAGGCCCGGATCATCGCGTCGAACCGCTCGCCGAACCAGTTGCCGAGCCGCGAGTGCTTCTGCTCGGTCTCCGGCTTCAGCAGCCGCGCGCTCATCATCGGCGTCAGCGTCAGCGAGACGAAGGCCGAGATCAGGATGGCCACCGCCAGCGTGATCGCGAATTCATGGAACAGCCGGCCGACGACATCGCCCATGAACAGCAGCGGGATCAGCACCGCGATCAGCGAGACCGTCAGCGAGATGATGGTGAAGCCGATCTGCCGCGAGCCCTTGAAGGCCGCCTCCATCGGCGAGTCGCCTTCCTCGACGTAGCGGGCGATGTTCTCGATCATCACGATCGCGTCGTCGACGACGAAGCCGGTCGAGATGGTCAGCGCCATCAGCGTCAGGTTGTTGATCGAGAAGCCGGCCAGGTACATCACGCCGAAGGTGCCCACCAGCGACAGCGGCACCGCCACGCTGGGGATCAGCGTGGCGCTGCCGCTGCGCAGGAAGAGGAAGATCACCGCCACCACCAGCGCGATGGCGAGCAGCAGCTCGATCTCGGTGTCGTCGACCGAGGCGCGGATCGTGGTGGTGCGATCGGCCAGGATCCGCACGTCGACGGAGGCGGGCAGCGTGCCCTGCAGCTTGGGCAGCAGCGCCTTCACCCGGTCCACCGTCTGGATCACGTTGGCGCCGGGCTGGCGCTGCACGTTCAGGATCACGCCCGGCGTCGTGTCGGCCCAGGCGGCCAGGCGCAGGTTCTCGGCATCGTCGACGATCTCGGCGACATCGCTCAGCCGCAGCGGGTTGCCGTTCTTCCAGGCAATGATCAGGTTCTGGTACTCGGCGGCGGAGCGCAGCTGGTCGTTGGCATCGATGGTCGAGGCGCGCTGCGCGCCGTCGAAGCTGCCCTTGGCCTGGTTGACGTTGGCCGAGGCGATGGCGCTGCGCACGTCGTCCAGCGACAGCCCCAGCGCGGCCAGCGCGCTCGGGTTGGCCTGGATGCGCACCGCCGGCCGGCGGCCCCCCGCGATGCTCACCAGGCCCACCCCGTCGACCTGCGACAGCTTGGGCGCGAGGCGGTTCTCCACCAGGTCATGCACCTTGATGACCGGCAGGGAAGGCGACGTCACCGCGATCGTCATCACCGGCGCGTCGGCCGGGTTCACCTTGCTGTAGACCGGCGGCATCGGCAGGTCGCTGGGCAGCAGGTTGGAGCCGGCGTTGATCGCGGCCTGCACCTCCTGCTCGGCCACGTCCAGCGAGAGGCCCAGCGAGAAGCGCAGCGTGATCACCGAGGCGCCGCCCGAGCTCGACGAGGTCATCTGCCCCAGTCCCGGCATCTGGCCGAACTGCCGCTCCAGGGGCGCGGTGACGGTGGTGGAGATGACGTCGGGACTCGCCCCCGGGTAGAGCGTCGTGACCTGGATGGTGGGGTAGTCGACCTCGGGCAGCGCCGACAGCGGCAGCAGCCGGTAGGCCAGCAGGCCGGCCAGGAGGATGGCCACCATCAGCAGCGAGGTCGCGACCGGCCGCTCGATGAAGGGACGGGACGGGTTCATGGCCATGGCCTTGCCCTCGTCGCGATCAGCGGTCGCTGCCGGAGGCGGCCTGGCGCTTGGCGCGTTCGGCGCGCCGCTCGGCGATCCAGGCGTCCCGCTCGGCGGGGCTCATCTTCATGACCTTGTCCTGCAGATCCGGCGGCAGGCGGTCCAGCCAGGCCGGGCGCTCCCCGCCGGACTGGGCCGCGTCGTTGCGCGCCTCGGCCGTCGGCGCGCGCAGCGCTGCGTCGGCCGGATTGCCGCTGTCGCCTGGCGCTGCGGAGGTGCC
>NZ_PEOG01000045.1 GCF_002761755.1 Roseateles chitinivorans | reverse complement strand
CGTCCGCTGACCCTGACCAACAGCGGCAACGCGGCGCTGCACATCGCCTCGCTGGCCATCAGCACGGCGCGCTTCACCATCGACACGAGCGGGACCGGCAGCTGCGGCGCGGCGCCGTTCACCGTCGCGCCGGGCGCCAACTGCCAGATCACCGTGCGCTGGCTCGGCGCGGGCGCCGCCGCCTCCGACGCCGCGGCCACCGACACCGCCACCCTCACGCTGCAAGGCGACATGTCGCCCGCCACGGCCACCGTCGCGCTCAGCGGCACGGCGGGCAATGCCGCGATGTCCAACAGCGGCGGCGGCGGTTGCACGATCGGCGCCGGCACCGGCGCGGCGGATCCGCTGCTGCTGCTGATGGCCGGTTTCTCCGGACTGGTCCTGTGGCGCCGCCGCGCTCGCCGCTGAACACGGCCGCGATCACTCTCCCCCAACGCCCTGGAGCCCCGATGCGCACCCTGCACTTCCCCCCTGCCGATGCCCGACGCCGCGGCGCGTCGTCGCGCCCCCTCACCGCGATGGCCTCGCTCGGCGCCGCGCTCTTCATGACGCTGTCGCCGGTCCATGCCGCCGACGTCGGCCAGCCGCTGCCGGTCGCGAGCGTCCCCGGCGCCGACGGCGCGCCGGTCACCCTGTACGACGGCAAGGCCAAGCTCACCTACATCGACTTCTGGGCCTCGTGGTGCGGTCCTTGCCGCGAATCCTTCCCGTGGATGAACCAGATGCAGGCCAAGTACGGCGCGCAGGGTCTGCGCATCGTCGCGGTCAACCTCGACGCCCGCCGCGACGACGCCCTGGCCTTCCTCAAGGAGGTGCCGGCCAAGGTGACGCTGGCCTTCGATCCGAAGGGCGGTTCCGCGCAGCGGGTCGGCGTGCGGGCGATGCCCAGCTCGGTGCTGCTCGGGCCCGACGGCCGCGTGTTGATGCAGCACGCCGGCTTCCGCGCCGAGGACGAGGCCGCGCTCGAGGCCCGCATCGCCGCCGCGCTGAAGGCGCCCTGAGCGGCGGCGCCTCCGGCCCCTGCGTCCTGATTCCCGTCTCGGGTCCTTGCGGCGCCTGCGCCGTGCCGTCCCGCCCACACCCTGGAGTTCCACGATGTCCCTGCCTCCGACGCCCCGCCGCCGCGCACCGATCGCGACGGCCGCCCTCGTCGCCAGCGCGACCCTGCTCGCGATCGCGACCACCGGCTGCGCGATCCAGCCGCCCCATCCCTGGGAGAAAGGGGCGCTCGCCCGTCCCGAGATGACGATGGGCGGCGACGTGCTCGGCGACCGTTTCGCCCAGCACATCTACACCAGCAAGGAGAACGCCTCCGGCGGCAACGGCGTGGGAGGAGGCGGTTGTGGCTGCAATTGATTCCGGCCTGAGCCTGGACAGCGCCCGCGGCGCCGAGGACGTCGATCGCGCCGACGCGAGCCGTGCCGCCCGTGCGGGCGCCGGCAGCTGGGGCGGCGTGCTGGCGGCGGCGCTGCTGTTGCCCGGGCTGCAGGCGCCTGCGCTGGCCGAGACCCCGCCCGAGCAGGCGGAACTGGCCGTCAAGCTGCTGTCCTACCGCGACCGCCAGCCCGGCTTCGATCGCATCAAGGTGACCGCGCCCTCGGTCTACCTGATGGTGCCGGTGGCCGGGCGCTGGTCGGTCGAGGGCTCGCTGGTGACCGACAGCGTCTCCGGCGCCTCGCCGCGCTACCACAGCGCCGTCTCGGGCGCCTCGCGGCTCGACGAGGAACGCAAGGCCGGCGACATCCGCGTGACGCGCTACAACGACCGCGACGCGTGGTCGGTCGGCGCCGCCTACTCGACCGAGCACGACTACCGCTCGCGCACGATCTCGGCCGACTACCGGCGCTCCAGCGAGGACAACAACACCACCTGGAACATCGGCGCCGCCTTCGGCGACGACTGGATCGGCTCCTCCAACGACCCGACGCTCAGCCGCGGCCGCAACACCACGCAGCTGACCGCCGGCGTCACCCAGGCGTGGACCGCGGTGGACCTGGTGCAGCTCAGCCTCGGCGCCAGCTGGGGCCACGGCATGTACTCCGATCCCTACAAGTTCCCGGACCGCCGCCCGGACCGGCGCGAGCAGTACACGGTGATGGCCCGCTGGAACCACCACTTCAGCGACTGGCGGGCGACGCTGCGCAGCAGCTGGCGCTATTACGCCGACAGCTTCGGCGTGCGCGCCAACACGGTCGAGGCCGCCTGGGTGCAGCCGCTCGCCGGCGGCTGGACGCTGACGCCGATGCTGCGTTACACGACACAGCGCGCGGCGAAGTTCTATTACGACCCGGTCTACGACCCCGCGCTCGGCGCGCCCTTCCCGCCCGGCTACACCGCGACCTCGCCGCAGTACCTGTCCGGCGACCAGCGCCTGTCGGCCTTCGGCGCGATCACCGCCGGCTTCAAGGTCGCCTACGAGTTCGCCCCGCGCTGGACCGCCGACGTCAGCCTCGAGCACTACGAGCAGCGCGCTTCCTGGCGCCTGGGCGGCAGCGGCTCGCCGGGTCTGGATCGCTTCCAGGCCGACTGGCTGCAGATCGGCCTCTCGCACAAGTTCTGAGGCCACCACGATGCTGCGCGACGCCGCGATCTCCTCGCTGCCGGCTGCCCCGGCGGCTCCCGTGCCGCCGGACGGTCCCGCCGAACGGGAGCATCGCCACGTCTTCACCGCGATGGCCTCGCCCAACGAGATCGTGCTGGCCGGCGTCACGCCGGCGCAGGCCGCCGACGCCTGCGCCTTCGCCGAGGCGGAGGTCCGCCGCATCGAGCGCAAGTACTCGCGCTACCGCGACGACAGCGTGATCTCGGCGATCAACGCGCGCGCCGGCCGCGGCGGCGTGACCGTCGACGCCGAGACCGCCCACCTGCTCGACTTCGCCGCCGAGCTGCATCGCCAGAGCGACGGCCTGTTCGACCTCACCAGCGGTTGCCTGCGCCGCGCCTGGGACTTCAAGGCCGGCCGCGAGCCCTCGCCCGACGCGCTGGCGCTGCAGCTCGCGCGCATCGGCTGGCACCGCGTGCAGTGGGACGGCCGGGCGATCGCGTTGCCGCAGGCCGGCATGGAGATCGACTTCGGCGGCATCGGCAAGGAGTACGCCGCCGACCGTGCCGTCACGGTGCTGCGCGAGCTCGGCTTCCGCCACGGCTTCGTGAACCTCGGCGGCGACCTGCGGGTGCTCGGCCCGCGTCCGGACGGCCAACCCTGGGTCTTCGCGGTCCAGCATCCGCGGCGCGAGCACGAGGTCTGCGCGCGCATCGCGCTGAGCAGCGGCGCCCTGGCCACCAGCGGCGACTACGAGCGCTTCTTCATCGCGGCCGACGGCCGGCGCTGCTGCCACATCCTCGATCCGCGCACCGGCCAGCCGGTGCGCCACTGGCAGGCCGTCAGCGTGGTGGCGCCGCTGTGCATCGCCGCCGGCGCACTGGCCACGATGGCGATGCTGATCGGCGCGCCCGCCGCCACGCGCTTGAGCACGCCGGGCGTGGGCTTCCTGCTGATCGATGCCGACGGGCAGCGCCACACCCACGATCCGGAGCAACTGCTCCAGACGCCCGCCGCGGGCCTCGCGACGCCGTCACCGATCGCCACCGCGATCACCGCCTCCCTGCGCGCGGAGCCGGGCCTCCCCTCCGCGTCGCTCCCTTCCTTCACTTCCTCCACGCCGTCATGAGATTCCTCGCCTCCTTCCTCGCCGGCGCCGCGACCGCGATCACGCTGGTCTTCGCCGCGACGGGCCCTGCCCGTGCCGCCACCGACCAGCCGCCCTTCCTCGACGTCGTGCAGGCCTTCCCCGGCCAGGCCCGCGTCGAGGACGCCGGACGTGGTCCGCTGGTCGTCCAGTTCGATGTCGCCCCCGGCTACCACCTCTACCGCGAGCGCTTCGCGATCGAGGCCGAGGGCGCGACCCTGCCCGCGCCGCGCCTGCCTGACGGCAAGGCCGAGTTCGACCCCAACTTCAAAAAGACGATGACGCTGTGGGCCGGCGCGGTCCGCATCGCGCAGCCGCTGCCGACCGGCGACCTGCCCCCGGCGCTGACGGTGCGCTTCCAGGGCTGCGCCGACCGTGGGCTCTGCTATCCGCCGCAGCAGGCGCTGGTGCACCTGACGCGCGGCGGCGACGGCGCGGTGACGGCCCGCTGGGAGTCGCAGCCCGACGCGCTGACGGCGCCGGTCGACGCGCCTGCCACGTCGGCCACGCCTGCCGCTTCGGCGTCGCCCGCGCCGTCCGGCGCCGCGACGACGACGGGCGCCACGCCGGCGACCGCGGCCACGTCGGCGGACGCGCCCATCGACCGCAGCGCCGCCGCGCTGCAGTCGGGCAGTCTGCTGCGGGTCATCGGCATGTTCCTGCTCGGCGGCCTGCTGCTGTCCTTCACGCCCTGCGTGCTGCCGATGCTGCCCATCCTGTCGTCGATCATCGTCGGCCAGGGTGCGCCGGTGTCGCGCGCCCGGGGCTTCACCCTGGCGCTGGCCTACTCGATGGGCATGGCGATGGTCTACACCGCGGCCGGCGTCGTCGCCGGGCTGCTCGGCTCGGGCTTCGCCGCCGCGCTGCAGAACCCGTGGGTGCTCGGTGCCTTCGCGCTGCTGCTGTCGGTGCTGGCGCTGTCGATGTTCGGGGTCTGGGAATTCCAGATGCCCGGCTTCATCCAGGACAAGGTCAACAACGCCTCCAACCAGCTCAAGGGCGGTCGCCATGTCGGCGTGTTCCTGATGGGCGGGCTGTCGGCGCTGCTGGTCGGCCCCTGCGTCGCCGCGCCGCTGGCCGGCGCGCTGGTCTACATCAGCCAGACCCGCGACGTGGTGCTGGGCGGCTCGGCCCTGTTCGCACTGGCCTGCGGCATGAGCGTCCCGCTGCTGCTGCTGGGCCTGTCCGCCGGCACGCTGCTGCCGCGCGCCGGCCGCTGGATGGAGCACGTCAAGACCTTCTTCGGCGTCGTGCTGATCGCCGTCGCGCTGTGGCTGGTGTCGCCGGTGCTGCCGACCGGCGCGCTGATGTTCCTGATCGGCGCCGCCGCGCTGATCCTGGCGATCTGCCTGGGCGCGTTCGAGGCCGGCAAGCCGCGCGCGCTGAAGGCGGGCGGCGCGCTGGTGGCGCTGTGGTCGATCGCGATGATCGGCGGCGCGCTCTCGGGCGGCGACAGCGTGCTGCAGCCGCTGCGCCACCTGGCGCGCGGCAACGGCGGCGCGCTGCCGATGGCCAGCGCGGAGGCCGCCTCCGCCACGCCCGCCTTCGAACGCATCACGACCGTCGCGCAGCTCGACGCGGCGCTGGCCTCGACCAACCGCCCGGTGATGCTGGACTTCTATGCCGACTGGTGCGTCGCCTGCAAGGAGATGGAACACCTGACCTTCGCCGATCCCGCGATCGCCGCCCGCCTGCGCCAGGCGCGCCTGCTGCAGGCCGATGTCACCGCCAACAGCGCCGAGGCCAAGGCCCTGCTCAAGCGCTTCCAGCTGTTCGGCCCGCCCGGGATCCTGTTCTTCGACGCCCAGGGCCGCGAGCTCGCCGCCGCGCGCACGATCGGCTTCCTGCCGGCCGATGAATTCGCCCAGCGCCTGGACCGCGCCAAGCTGTGAATCAATCGGACATCGCCATGAGCACCACGCCCCGACACACCGCCCTCCTGATCCTCGGCTCCGGCCCCGCCGGCTACACCGCCGCCATCTATGCGGCCCGCGCCAACCTCAAGCCGCTGCTGGTCACCGGCATGGCGCAAGGGGGTCAGCTGATGACCACCACCGAGGTCGACAACTGGCCCGCCGACGTGATGGGCGTGCAAGGTCCCGAGCTGATGCAGCGCTTCCAGCAGCATGCCGAGCGCTTCCAGACCGAGATCGTCTTCGACCACATCAACAGCGTCGACTTCTCCAAGCGCCCCTTCACCCTGACCGGCGACAGCGCCACCTACACCGCCGATGCGGTGATCCTCGCCACCGGCGCGTCCGCCCAGTACCTGGGCCTGCCGTCCGAGGAGTCCTTCATGGGCCGCGGCGTCAGCGCCTGCGCCACCTGCGACGGCTTCTTCTATCGCGAGCAGGAAGTCTGCGTGGTGGGCGGCGGCAACACCGCGGTCGAGGAAGCGCTGTACCTGTCCAACATCGCCAGCAAGGTTCACCTGATCCACCGTCGCGACAAGTTCCGCGCCGAGCCCATCCTGGTCGACAAGCTGATGGACAAGGTCAAGGCCGGCAAGATCGAGCTGCACCTGTTCCACACGCTGGACGAGGTGCTGGGCGATGCCAGCGGCGTCACCGGCGTGCGCATCAAGAGCACGCAGGACGGCACCACCACCGACGTCAAGCTGCAGGGCTGCTTCATCGCCATCGGCCACAAGCCCAACACCGACATCTTCCGGGGCCAGATCGAATTGCGCGACGGCTACGTGCTGACGCGCAGCGGCTCGGAGGGCTTCGCCACGATGACCAGCGTGCCGGGTGTCTTCGCCGCCGGCGACGTGCAGGACCATGTCTATCGCCAGGCCATCACCAGCGCCGGCACCGGCTGCATGGCGGCACTCGACGCGCAGCGTTTCCTCGAGCAGCAGGCCGGCTGAAGCGGCGCGGTCAGAAGGACCAGGCCACGCCGGCGATCCAGCGCTGCCGGGGCGGCACCGAGCTGTAGAGCCGCGACACGGTGAACCGCCAGGCGCCGGCGGTGTAGCTCAGCCCGCCGTTGGCGAAGCGGTAGGAACTGCCTTCGCCGCCCCAGGGGCTGACGATGCCCCAGCCCAGGTCGGCGGCGAGCGCCCCCCACAGGCGCCGGTGCCAGGTCAGCTCGACGATGGTCGCCCCGGGATGGCCGGCGGTATAGCCCCTCGACGACGACGCGGCCAGGTCCGGCGACAGCGAGATGGTGCCGCTCCACTGGCCCCAGGTGCCGCCGTCCCAGAGACTGCCGACGGAGACCTCGCTGTAGCGCAGGCGGCCCGCGCGGGGGCCGGCATAGTCGTAATAGGCGCCGGACAGCGTCAGCGTCCGGTGGTCGTCGATCTGCCACCAGCGCGTCGCCGACACAATGGCCTCCGCGGTCGCGCCGCCGTCGGGATTCAGCGTTCCGAGGCCAAGGCCCAAGGCCCAGTTGCGGTCATCGCGGTAGAAGAAGTCGGCCGTCGCGCCGGGATGGTCGCCGCTCAGGCCGAGGCCGCGCGAGACCCGCTCCGACACCACCGACAGCGTGCCGCCCCAAGTCTGTGCACCGGCCACGCCGGGCACCGCGGCGACAGTCGCCAGCGCGGCGATGCCCATCGCCAGGGCCCCGTCCAATGCCCGGTTTCTCCCTCTGACGGCCGGGGCGGTGAAGACATTTTTTTGGGGCTCGACAACCATCGGCGGCGATTGTGGCACCCATGAACGACACTTCTGCAGAATTCGTCGCCCCATGTTTCCATCTGTTCCCAATGAGGCGGACGCTGCCCTCGAGTCGCGTCTGCGCACCTGGTTGCAGGCCGCCGCGGCCGGCGATCGGTCCGGCTTCGAGCAGCTCTACCGGCATTGCCAGCCGCGGTTGTCGCGCTTCGTGCTGCGCTGCTGCGGACGGCCCGACCTGGCCGACGAGGTCGTCAACGATGCGCTCTGGATCGTGTGGCGCAGCGCCGGCAACTTCCGCGGCGAGTCGCGCGTCTCGACCTGGATCCACGGCATCGCCTACCGCTGCATGCTCAAGGCGCTGCGCGATGGCGTGGCGGCCGAGGAGATCAACGCCTCCGCCGTCCACGACGCGGAACTGGCCTCGGCCGAACCGGCCTTCAACGAAGCGGCCGACCGCGAGCAGCGCGACTGGGTGATGCGCGGCCTGGCGACGCTGCCGACGGAACAGCGGGTGACGATGGAGCTGGCGTATTACCTGGGCGAGACCTGCGAGGACATCGCCCGCATCATGAATTGCGCCACCGGCACGGTGAAGGCGCGCATGTTCCACGCGCGGGTCCGGCTGCGCAATGTGCTGCCCGAGCTGGGCGGCCTCCCCCGTCCCGCCAGCGGCACCGAAGGACAGCCATGAGTTCCCACGACACCCCCTCCGACGCCGGCAAGGCCACCGATCCGATCCAGGTGCAGCCGAACGAGCACCGCCAGGTCTGGGACACGATCGCCTGGGTCGTCGCGGGCACCGCGACGCCGGAACAGCGCCGCCAGGTGCTGGCCCACCTGCCGCATTGCGCGCATTGCCGGGACGAGCTCGCACTGCAGCAGCGCATCCATGCGGCGATGCAGGATCCGCCCGGTGCTGGTGCCGCGGCGGACGCGGGCGCGATCCAGGCCGGCCTGGATCGCCTCTGGGCGCGCGATCGGGAGGCCGGGCCCACGATGCCGGTCGAAGGCCCTCGCGGCCGGGCCGCCAATGAAGGCGGCCGCCTGACGCGCTGGCTCACCGCCGCGGTGGCGGTGCAGGCGGTGGCGCTGTGCGTGCTCGGCCTGCGGCTCTGGCCGGGCGAGCCTCCCTCGTCCGACTACGTCACGCTGAGCCAGCCGTCGACGCTGCCCTCGGGCGCGGTCGTGCGGCTGGTGCCGGAAGAACGGGTCGACATGGCCCGGCTGCGGCAGATGCTCACCCGCCACGGGCTGCGCATCGTCGGTGCGGACGAGGACGCGAGCAGCCTGCTGCTGGCTCCCTTGATGCCGGCGGCATCGGGCGCCTCGACGCCCGGGGAGGCGCTGGCGCAGCGGCTGCGCGAGGAACCCGGCGTGCTGCTGGCCGAGCCGGTCGCGACCGCGGAGCGCTGAGCGGTGGCACTGGGCTTCCCCCTTTCGCGGCGCGGTGGCTTCGCGCGCCAGCTCGCCGCCATGGCGGGGCTCGCCGTGATGGCAGCAACGGCCTGGGCGGCCGCGCCGGGCGACGCGGCGTCACCGCTCGCGCCGCCCTCGCCGCCCTCGCCGCCCTCGCCGCCCGCGGCGATGGTCGCACCGGCCGGTCCGACAGCCACCGCGAGCTCGCCACGGGCCGACACTCGCTACGTGATCCTGGCCGTCGAGGACCGGGGCGAACCCCTGTCCGGCGCAGGCGGATCGCCGCGCGGCGACTACCGCCGCATGGCGGGCTATGCCGGCAGTGCGCGCGCATCGGCGCTGTCGGAGGCGCTCGCGCGCGAATACCGGCTGCACGAGGAAGCCGCATGGACGATCGCGCCGCTGAACCTGCGCTGCATGCTGTTCGCGCTGTCCGGCGACGACGACGTCGATGCGTTGCTGGCGCGCGTGCGCGGCGACGCGCGGGTGAAGCTGGCGCAGCCGCTGAACGAGTTCGAGACGCTGGCTGGCGGTCCGCAGGGCGTCGAGGCCGCGATGCGGCCGGGCGCGTCGAGCGCGTCGAGCGGCGCGTCGACCAAACCGAGCGCGGCGTCAGCGTCAAGCGCAGCCGCAGCCGCGGCCCCGCTGAGCGCCACGTCGGGCTCGCCCTACAACGACCCCTACTTCGGCCTGCAGAAAGGCTTCCAGCAGATGTCCGCCGCCGCCTTGCAGCAGGTCAGCGTGGGCGCGCGGGTGAAGGTCGCGGTGATCGACACCGGCGTGGACGCGCGCCATCCCGACCTGTCCGGCCAGGTCGCGCGGCAACGTGACTACGTCTCCGGCGGTGGCGCCCTCGTCGAGGGCGTGCCCGAGCGTCACGGCACCGAGGTGATGGGCCTGATCGCGGCGCGCGCCAACAACCGCCAGGGCATCGTCGGCCTGGCGCCCGGCGCGGTGATCACCAGCTACCGCGCCTGCTGGACCGAGGCGCGCGTGGAACGGCCCGGGCCGGGCACCGCCCGCTGCAACTCCTTCACGCTCGCGCAGGCGCTGGGCGCCGCCATCGCGGACGGCGCCGACGTGATCAACCTGAGCCTGGGCGGCCCCAGCGATCCGCTGCTGACCCGCCTGGCACGTCATGCGCAGGCTCGTGGCGCAGTGCTGGTCGCCGCGGCGCCGCCGGAGCGGCTCGGCAAGGGCTTTCCCAGCGAGGTGCCCGGTGCGCTGGTCGTGGCGAGCGCCGGCGATGCGTCGGAAGCGGAAGCGGACGGCTGGCTGGTCGCGCCCGGACGCGCGGTGCTGACCACGGTGCCCAACGGCGGCTACGACATGGACACCGGCAGCTCGCTCGCTGCCGCGCATGTCACCGGCGTGGTTGCGCTGCTGCGCGCGGCCGATCCGGTCGCCGATGCGCCGCGCCTGCGACGCGCGCTGCTGGGCTCCATGAGCGCAACCGGCGGCATCAATGCCTGCGCGGCGGCTCGGACGCTTGGCGTGTCCGGGCTGCGCTGCGACGGCGACACCGCCGCCACAGCGGCCCGCTGAACGTGCTCGCGGCGCGAGGCACCGCGCGGCTCAAGACCCGGTGATCGCGGGCCGTTGATCGCGGGGCGTGGATCGCAGGCCATTGATCGCAGGCCATTGATCGCAGGCCATTGATCGCGGGCCGTTGATCGCGGGCCGTTGATCGCGGGTCGTGGATCGCGGGTCGTGGATCGCCGGCCGTTGATCACCGGTCGCTCGACCAAGGCCCGCCGATCAGGGCCGCGTCGGCTCGGGCATGGCGGACGAATGGTGATGCGCGATCAGCCATTGCCCATCGCGCCATTGGTACACGTAGGTGTAGCGGGCCTTCACCGTGGTGCCATCTGCGAAGCGGAAGGTGTAGGTGCCGACGTCCTGCGCCACATTGCAGTCGATCTTGATGACGCGCTTGTCGATCGTTCCCTGCGGCTTGTTCTTCAGGAACTTCACGAAGTAGTCGCGGATGTCGGCCGGCGTGGTGCGCGGTTCATTGGTGACGGTGGGCAGCAGCACCGCATCGGGCGCGTAGTTGGCGGCGACGCGGTCGGGGTTGCCGGTGGCCAGCGACGCATTCCAGCGATCGAAGAGCGCCGCGATCTGCGCCCGGTCCGCGCCGACGCAGCTGGCGGAGGAAGCGGCCCGGTCCTGGGCCGAGGCGGTGCCGACGGCGGCGCCGAGCATCAGCGCGGCCAGCGCGGGCACCCAGCCGGCGCGGGACACGCGCCCCGGGCTCGAGCGGACAACGGAGGCATCGCGGGGATGGACGGAGACGGTCATGAGGGAAGACTCCAGATCGATCGTTGAGACAGGCGCTTGCTCGGCGCCGCGCCAGGAGAGGTCCCGGCGCACGATCGATTCTGGAAAGCCCGCATGAACCCGCGGCGCACGGAAGATGAATCGCGGCAGCGCTTCCGATGAACCGCAGATGAACGGACCGGCTACTCGGCCGCGTCGTCCATCCGGTAACCCAGTCCCCGCACCGTCTTGAGCAGCGGCAGCGCATGCCCCTCGTCGATCTTGGCGCGCAGCCGGCGCACATAGACGTCGACCACGTTGGTGAGCGGATCCACCTGCGCCCCCCACACGTTGGCAAGGATCCGTTCCCGGCTGAACAGGCGCCCCGGCGCGCTCATCAGCAGCTCCAGGAAAGCGAGCTCCTTCGCGGTCAGCGTGATCGGCCGGTCGGCGCGGCGCACCTGCATGCGCTCGCGATCGAACTCGAGGTCGGCCACACGCAGCACGGCGGCCTCGACCCGCTGCTCGCGCCCGCGGCGCTGCAGCGCGACGAGCCGCGCGAGCAGTTCCTCGAAGTCGAAGGGCTTGACCATGTAGTCGTCCGCGCCCAGGCGCAGGCCGCGGACCTTGTCGGCGGTGCTGTCCATCGCGGTCAGCATCAGGATGGCCGCGTGCCGGCCCTCGGCGCGCAGCGTCTGGCACAGGTCCAGACCACCCAGGCCCGGCAGCATCAGGTCCAGGATGATCAGGGCCGCCTCGCCGGTGCGCGCGCGGGCCAGCCCCTCGGGTCCGGTCGTCGCCACCTCGACCACATAGCCCTCGGCGCTCAGGCCGCGGCGCAGGAAGTCAGCGATGCGGGCATCGTCCTCGATGAGCAGGATCCGTCGATTCATTCGTCGTGGGCACCGGCTGTCACCAGGGGCGCATCGTGGGAGTCGGGAAAGATCAGGTGAACGGTGGTGCCAGCGCCGACGCGGCTCTCGATCTCCAGGCTACCGCCGTGCGCGGCCAGGATGGAGCGGGCGATCGACAGGCCGATGCCGGTGCCGTCGGCGCGATGGTCACGGGCCAGCCGTCCGCGCATGAAGCGCTCGAACACCAGCGGCAGTTCGTCCTCGGGGATGCCGATGCCGGTGTCGATCACGCTGATCCGGTGCCGGCCGTCGCCGGCGGTCCAGGCGACGCGCACCGCGCTGCCCGGGCGGGAGTAGCGGATCGCGTTGTCGAGCACGATGACCAGAGCCTGGCGCAGCCGCGTCTCGTCGACAAGCACGTCGATCCCGTCCGGCACCGCGTCCACCGCCAGCGTCAGGCGATGGACCGCGGCCAGCGCCCTGGCCTGCGCGATCGCGCCGTCGAGCAGCGTCCCCAGCGGCAGCCAGTCGCGCGCGATGTCGAGCTCGTTCGCCTCGGCGCGCGCGATCAGCAGCAGGTCGTCGACCAGGCCGGTCAGTTGCTTGACGGCGGCGACGATGCGCTGGAGGGCGAGCCGGTAATCGTCGACGGACGGCGCGGCCGCGCGCAAGGCGACATCGGCCTCGCCGCGGATCACCGTCGCCGGCGTACGCAGCTCATGGCCCAGGTCGGCGAAGAGCTGTCGCCGGCGATGGTCGAGTTGCTGCAGCGACTGATGCGCGCGTTCGAGCTCACCGGTGCGGGCGCGGACCTCGTCCTCCAGGCCGCGACGCACCTTCTCGGCGGCCTCGCGGTGCTGCTGCACCTCCTGGACCATCGCGTTGAAGCGCCGGGCGACATGGTCGAACTCGTCGCCGTTGCCCACGGGGATGCGGTGATCGAGCCGACCGGCCTGGACCGCCTGGGCGCCCTCCAGCAGCGCATCCAGCGGCCGCTTCAGGCGCCGGCTCAGGTGCAGGCTGAGCAGGACCGCCAGCGCGAAGGTGATGCCGACCATCGCCACCGCCTGCAGCCGCAGGCGCTCGATGCCCTGCTCGGTGGCGGCGCGGGCGATCGGGACCGCCTTGCGCTGGCTCTCGATCGCGCCGTTGAGCAGGTCGCGCAGGTCGCGACCGTGGGTCATGTCGAAGACCTGGTTGAGCTGGCGCCAGACGGCCTCGAAGCCTTCGCGGTCCTGATGCGGCGTCAGCGCGCGCAGCTGGCGCCGCAGCTCGACGAGGCTATGGCCGAGCAGCGCGCTGATGTCCACCAGCTGCGTGGCCTCGGCCGGGACCGGCACGCCATCGCGCTCGGCGATGTCCTTCCAGGATTCGAGATGGCGGCGCGTCATCTCGTCGAGACGACGCACGCTGGCATCCATCGCGTCGAGCAGGCGCTCGCGCGCGGCGTCGGTGGCGCCGGCCCCCATCACCTGCTGGGCGGCCCAGTTGCGCAGGCGCTGCTTGTTGGCGGAGAGGTCCAGCAGCTCGGACAGCAGGTCGCTGGTCAGGCGACTGTGGCGCGCATAGCCGTCCACGCGCACCGTGCCGAGGTAGACGAAGCTGGCCTGGAGGCAGACCAGCGCCAGCATGGCGGACAGCGCGAGGGTGAGGCGGAGTCGGTACATGCGGCGCGATTCTAGAAAGCCGCCGAGGCGTCAGCGGTCGCGGTCCTTCTCCTTTTCCTTTTCTTTCTCGCGGTCCTGCTCGCGGGACCGATCCTGGCCGCGTACATGCGCCCGGTCGGCGTCACGGGCATCGCGGCGATGGTCGTCGGGGCGACCCGCCTCGCGCGCCGGCGGCGCGCTGGCCGGCGGTCGATGCGCCGCCGCATAGCCATCACGTGCGTCTTCCCGGCCCTGCTCACGCGACGGCGCCCGCTCCCATTGCTGACGCTGTTGCTGTTGCTGTTGCTGTTGCTGTTGCTGTTGCTGTTGCTGTCGCTGCTCCTGCAACTGTCGCTCGCGTTGCTGCTCCTGCTGTTGATGCACCTGCTGCTGGCCCCACTGCTGCTGGCGTTCCTGCTGATGGCGTTCCTGCTGCAGGCGCTCTTGCTGTTGTCGTTCTTGCAGTTGGCGTTCTTGCTGCAGGCGCTCCTGCTGTTGATGCTCCTGCTGTTGACGCTCTTGCTGTTGC
This sequence comes from Roseateles chitinivorans, assembly GCF_002761755.1. Classification (GTDB taxonomy): domain Bacteria; phylum Pseudomonadota; class Gammaproteobacteria; order Burkholderiales; family Burkholderiaceae_C; genus Roseateles; species Roseateles chitinivorans. The sequence goes on along the minus strand of NZ_PEOG01000045.1, from coordinate 33,173 downwards.
AGGTCGCGCTCATGCTGCAGGACGGCGGGATCCGATGTCGGCCCGGTCGACGGCGGCAAGCCGGTCGCCGCTGGCGCCGGGACCGCATGGCCGGGCGGCATCGACGTCGGCACGGCAGCCTGCGGCGCGCCACCGAACGCGGCGGGACGACCGGCGTTGACGTTGGGCGGCAGCGGCGCGCTCACCGGCGGTGGCGTCGCCGCCCGGACATGCCCGAAGGTCGGCATGGCCGCGGCGAGGTGCGCCGCCGCCGGGACATCGCTGTGGAAGGCCTTGCCGTCGGCGGTCGATCCGGGCGGCGCCACGATCGTGACGTTGGTGATGTTGGTGACGTTGCGAACGTTGTTGACGTTCGTGGTGTTGTTCACCGTGTTGTTGATGACGGTGTGATTGATCTGCGTCGTGTTGTTCTGGATGCGCATCCCGATGTTGGTCACCGGCGGCGCGCTCACGACGACCGCCGGCGGCGTGCCGATCGGCGCCGGCACGATGAGGCCGGGACGCGAGCCGGGCGGTGGCGGCACGAACACGCCCATCGGGCCGACGGGACGGGTCCCTCCCCCGATCGCGACCTGGATCGAGAGATGCAGTCCCGGCGGCGGCGGCACGAAGGCCACACCGCGTGCCGCCCAGAAGCCGGCGACGAACACGACGGCGCCATCGCGATGCTCGTAATAGGGCTGGACCCAGACGTCATCGGTGCGCGGCGGCGATGCCCACCGACCGGCGCACCACACCCAGCGGCCCTGCCAGCCCCAATAGCCGCCGGTCCAGACGGCCCCGGGATAGGGCTGGGGCGGCGGCACCTCCACCAGCATCGGCGGCGGCGCGACGTCGACAAGGATGGGCGCCGGCTGCACCAATGGCGGCTCGACCTGGACGCTGATGACCGGCTCCGGAGGCGGTGGTGTCCAGACGGGCGGTACGCGATAGGAGGCGTCGGCGTGAACGACGGTGTGCGACGGCGCGACGCATCCGGCGAGGAGCGCGGCAAGCGCGGCGGTCGCCAGCGCTGTGAGACGGTAGGAGGTGCGCATTGGGAGGAGATCGAGGGTGACTGCGATGTCCCGCCAACGGGGGTTTCGCGCGCACCGTTGACCCTCGAAATGCCGTTTCGTATCGGGCTGTTAGCCAGATCAAGAGGGGGTCAAGCGAGGGTTGTGCAAGGCTCAGGAAACCGTCATGCGTTTGCGAATCTCACATCAACGAAGCGTTGATGAGCGCCTTCGCGCTCCACTGCATCGGGGTGCTGAATCGAGCGCGGATTTCCGAAGAAGCGGCTTGCGATTCCCATGAATGCCTGCGCGTTTTGGACCGACCGATCTCAGCAATCGACCGATGGAGCCCGTAGTCGACCGCGTTCATCATCACTTGGCGCGGCTCGATCCAGCCCGCGATCACCATGGGAGTGGAGATGAAAGATCGAGACATCAACGCTCAGCCCGAGCGCCAGAAGCCGGCCGCGGCGACGGCAACCCCACAGCTTCAACGCAGCGCTCCGGACGCGATCCAATCGCTCGCTGATCGCTCCCCTCGGGTGCTTGCCCAGCGCCGGACGCTTCAGCCGGCACTGGGATCGCCATCCTCGAACCGCTCCGTCGCGCAAGCGAAGCTGAATATCAGCTCAGGCGGTTTCACCTACGAGTATTTCCTCGGCAAGGACTTCCGCAGGGACCATGTCGGAGGCGCTGAACGAGCGATCGCAGTGCTGCGGCGACGCTACCAGGCGGACCACGACGACACCGCGCCCGTGACGACGCTCGACGATCTGGACGGCGATCACGACGCGACGGAGGTCGCTCCGGTGACCAGCAAGGGCAGTGGCGTCACTTACGACTTCTCGCTGTTCATGGACGTCTCGGGCCACACGGCCTATTGGGACGCATCGAACAAGCCGAAGACCTTCTCCATCAGCAGCGCGGTCCTGTCGGGCTACTTCCTGAATGGGGGTTCGAAGGGGCTGATCACGCACATCAGCTCGACGTCCTGAAGGGCGCGAGGCGCTGAAGTCGCCGCCGGTGCGGTGGCACACGCGGTGGGCCATCGTGCTGACCTTGCGATAAAGAGCCTGCTTGGTGCCGCGCATGAGGCGGCGGATAGCGGCCGGGTAAGGACGCGCTGCGGCGCGCCCTTCTCGCTCGACGTCTACATGAGCAATTGATGCCCTCAAGCTGGCCGTGACTTCGTCCGGAGCGTCAGTAGTGCGGACAGCATCGCGACCGGCACCAGGGCGATGAACAGCCCCAACCCGTAGGGCGCCAAATCAGCGAGCTCCGGTGCGTGAAGCTGACTGCCATCCGGGGAACTCCACACGTCGATTTCGGTGCCAGGCGCATGCCGGTCAACGAAGGCCTGCGCCCGTTCCAGGTCACGGTCGATGATCCGCATCGAGTGCTGGCCGTCGAGCGCGATGACCTCGAGCGCCCGAGCAACGGTGCCCTTGCCTGTGCCGAAGGCCCTTTCGATGTCGATCCAGTTGGACTGAATCAAATGAACCTTCCGAACCTTGAATGACTCCGACCGCGAGGCATGGAGGAACGCGACGATGGCCGCCATGCCAAGGACGACGCCGAGCAGGAATGCGAGCAGTCTTCGAAGCGGCATGGGATTCACGAACGGACCGCGCCAAGGCGGAGTAGGAACACGAGCGGCTGACTGTCGCCCGAAGAAGGGCGAGCACAAAGCAAAACGCCCGCGAGACTTGCGTCTTGCGGGCGTTTGCTTCTATTCGGTGGGGTGGCTGATGGGACTCGAACCCACGACAACCAGAATCACAATTTTAGCCAACATCCTAGCATCGGCGCGGCCTAGCGGCCGACTCTTGGGAACAAGCGGCGGTTGGGTGTTCATGACCGCCAGTTCGTTGCTGCCCGAGGCTTCGAGTTCCTCGTCGAGCATGCGGTCGTACTGGTCGCCGGGCGCCTTGCCGCGCACCGGCCGGGCGTCCAGGGCGTCACGCATAGGTTGCACCCTCCTTCTCCAGGCGGATGTCCTGCCCGGCGATCTGACGGCCGTCGGCCATCAGCTTCATCTCGCCCACCGCGGCCTTGATGAACTCCGATTCCGGCGCGCTGGGCATGCGCAGCAGATCCGGCAGCGTGTCGGTGATGATGGTGATCAGCCGGGCCCGATTGCGCATCGACGGCTCGATGCGAAGGATCTCGCAGGCGATGTAGGCCTGGCGGTTCGCATGCTTGAGCGCCTGATCGCGCTCGCCGCCGTCGATCGCGTTGATGTTCCAGAGGTAGGCCGCCGACTCCTCGACGATGTACCAGCCGGCGTCCTTGCGCAGCGCCGGGATCAGCACCAGCGCGCGGGTGTCGTTGACCCAGGTCTGGACGGCCACGATGTCGCCGTGGACGCGGGAGAAATGCGCCTTGCGCAGGTCGAGTTCAAGAGCCATGGCTACCCCGGAAAGTTCGCGGGGAATCTGCCATCCTTGGCACGGAAGCTCGAAGCGCGGCGGGCATGAAAAAACCCGGCGCTGGGCCGGGCTTCGAGGCGGGTGGAGATCAGCGATCGGGTGGCCGGGTCGGACCACCGGAACCACCACCGGGGCCGGGATTGCCGGTACCGGGCCCGCTGGGCTCGCGGCCCTTCTTCACGATCAGCGCGACGATACCGATCACGATCAGCAGGCCCAGCACAGCGCCGAGCGTCGTGGTGTGGCCGGCATCAGCGTCCTCGGCCAGCACCGCCTTCGCGGCGGAATCCGGCACCGTTGCGACGGCCTTGGGCGGGTCGGCGGCCTGGGCCACGGGCGCGGAAGCGAACGCGGCGACCGCCAGGGCGAGCGCCACCACCGGGCGCAGGAACAGGGAGCGATTCGACATGGGGAGCCTCTCATCGAGTTGATGGGTGAGGCCGCGCCGGCGGCGCACCGATCAGCCCCCCCGAACCTAGCGGCACGAAGCGCGGCGCGACCTCGGGCGGGAGGCTGCCATCCTTGGTACGTCGCTACAGTCAATGGATAGGAGGACGAGACATGTCGACATCACAAGTATTCGGACAAGACGAGTTGCAGCGCAAGCCATTTGCCGAGAGGGTCATCCACTTCGCAAAGGGCCTTTGTGATCAGGAGGTGCTTCCCGCGGGGCGGGTCCTTGCCATCGACGCGCCGTGGGGCAGCGGCAAGTCGTGGGTTGCCACGAGGCTCGTTGAGCAATTGCGTTTGGAATCCGAGGTGACTCCGATATACATCAACGCATTCGAGTTTGATTTTCACCATGACCCATTCTCTGTGCTGCTCTCCGCGATCTTGGACACCGTAAAAGGAAAGCGAGGACGTGGCGACGTCGTCAACGGGTTGAAAGCCGCTGGTACCGCGGTGCTATCTGCGGCCTCGCCAAAGGCGATTGCAGCTCTAGCGAGTGCCGCTGGATCTGTAATCGTGCCCGGGGCTGGGACGTTGGTGAACGCGATAAGTGACGGGCTTGGAGACGCATCGCGAGATGCGTTAAAGACTTACGCCGAGGTCAAACGTACCAGCGAAGCATTTCGCGAACAATTAAAAAAGGTCGCCAGCAGTTCGCAGAATCGTATTGTGATCGTCATTGACGAACTCGACAGATGCCGACCAACCTTCGCTCTTGAAATGCTTGAGCGCATCAAGCACCTTTTTGATGTACAGAACTTGGTCTTCATTCTGGCGGTGCACAAGCCTGCACTTGAGTCCGCAATCAAGCACACTTACGGCGACGGAGTCGTGCCAAGCCTCTATTTAAGGAAATTCATTTCTCTAGAGGTGGCATTACCGAATAGCTTAGGTCGCGCCAAATCACTTGAGGACCGATCTCATTATTACCGCGAATTTATGAATGCCCGCTTCGGCGACGTTGGCAATGATATCGATCTCGCTTTGCCACTTGTGGAACTAGCCCCATATTTCGATGCAACGCTGCGCGACTTGGAATACATAATTCTGCTATCAAAACTTGCGCCGAACGCGATGCATCGAGGATTTACTGCAGTGTACGCGCTGCTGCTATGGATGTTTGATCTGGAAAGCTTTGAAAATATTAGGCAAGGACGATCCGATTCATATCAGAAGGAGTACCAGCGTTTTGCCAAATTCGGAAGCAGTCACGGAAATGTCGGAACGCTCCTCGTGAGGGCGCTTGCATCACACGCCAGCGGAGTCAATATGACGACGGAGGACCAACAGATCGTTAAGGAGGTTCGTCTCTCGTGTAGAGACATGGATCTCGGGCTAGTGCGGCTCTAAAAGCTAAACCGCCATCGGCGAAGTCCAGCGCTTCCTGGCCGATGACTTCCCGCCCGCCGGCGCGATCGACATCGCGAACCGCTCCCCAGCCTCCAGTACCTGGCCGAACTGCCGGTAGGCGTCCGAGCCGTGGCTGTCGTCGTTGTGGACCGGCTCCGACGTGAAGCGCCCGTTCCGCTGGTCCCACTTCTTGCGGTAGTTGCTGAGCCGCGCGATCCCCTTGCCGCAGCCCTCCTCGCTGAACCAGCTTGAGGCGAACGCGGCCCGCGTCGCCTGGATGCACCTCATCGTCGTTGCCCTTCACGATGATCTTGTAGAGGTTGCAGAGCCGCCACATCTGGTCATCGAGGTTCGCGGCCAGCGGCGCGATGTCGACTGCTGCGCTCAAGCTGCGCCCCGCTTCTTGTGGCCGGCCCAGCGCCAGGACCAGACCTTGGCCTCGGGGTCGACAGGCGCGTCCGCCGGCAGCACGATGCAGTGCAGCGTCTTGCCGGCGACGCGCAGCACCTGGCACCGGCGGCCGGTGGACTCGACGACCAGCTCGTCGCCGCCGCCCGGGATCTCACCGAAGACGACGCGCAGCTTGGCCTCGGACCAGGCCGGCTTCGGCGCCATGTCAGGCCTGCGGCACGCTGAGCAGCGCCGCGATCAGCAGGATGGCCAGCACCACGGCCGCCACCAGCGACTGCCTGCGCCGCCTGCGCCGCCTGCGCCGCCGCTCTGCGGGCGACAGCGAGCACCAGGCGCAGGCGTCATGGCCCTCGCGGTCGACCGGGTCCCAGCAGTGCCGGCACGTGGAGCGGTAGCGGGCGCTCATCGGCCATGCTCCCCGGGCCGGCGACTCAGCCCGAACTCGCGCATCAGCGCCGGCACCATCTGTCGCGCGATCTCCTGCGCCATTCGGCCGGCGAGGTCGGAGCTGCGCATACCTGCATCGCTGCCGGACTGATGGCATAGAACAGGTCCGCGCCGGCGAACTGCACACGGGCGTGCAGCTGGCGTTTCAGCTGTCGCGGTCGACGTCGGTGAGCAGCACGTCGAGCGGGACGCGCTCGAAGCTGACGGCCTCCATCGGCATGGCGGCGTCGAACCGCTCAAGCGATGGCGACTCGTCGAAGAAGGGATCCGCGTACACCTGGTCGCGGCGCTCACCGCCGACCTTCATGGCCTGCGGGCGCATCAGCGCGGAGTGCCGGGGCAGCATCGCCTTCGCCGCCTCGATCTCCCGCGTCAGCGCGTGAAGGTGCTGCCCCCGCTCGATCGCGGTCTTCGTCGTGCAGGTCAGCGTCGAGCTGACCTGGTGCAGTTGCTCGATCAGCCGGGCCTGCTCTTCGCGCGCCCGGCGGCGTTGGTTACGGCCGAAGCGGCTGCTCATCGCGGCCCCCAGGTGTGCGGGGGGTCGAGCAGCAGGAGCGCGGCGAACGCCGTCGCCGTCAGATCGAAGCCGGCGCGGACAGGATGATGCAGCGGAATGATCGGCATGGGGCCTCCGGAGGGTAGAGGCGCCAATCTGTCATCCTTGGTACGACTTCCTCGCCCCTAGGGCTCGATTGGCTTATTGCCCGGCCGCCTTGACGGCCTGAAGGAGTTCGCTGCGAGCCAGGGCTACCCTTACAACCAAGTCTTCAGCAGCTTGCTCAATGAACGCATTTAGGGCATTTTGGAGTTCTGTACTGCGCCGCATATATTGTTCCGCCAGTCCTGTCGGCCACCCGTTAGCGTGCTGACGCCGGTAATAGATTTCGTGCCAGTTCAGGTCGAAGAAGGGGCCCATCAGCCGAAAAATTCGCTGGGACGTTCCCCTCATCACTCGCAGATCAAAGACTTCAAGCGCCTTCATCTCTGTGAACACGCTCTTCGAGATGTGCAGCTCGAAGGTACTGTCCTGATCGGGCAGTCCGGCAACATTTGCCCACACGGTAATTCGATCGTGCAGATCCGCCTGGAAAGCTGAGAGGGACCAAAGCAATGAGTGATATCGCTCAGCTTTAACCTGCAGCGCGTCTGCAATGTCCTTCCGCCGTGCGTGCTCTCGAGCAATCTGCTCGCGTTCCGCCGCAGCTTCCAGTGCTCTGGTGGTGGTTTTGATCGCGACCATGCCACCGATGACCGCTCCTAGCGCGGACCCTAGACCCGTCATCGCTAGCTGAAGTACCGGCAATGCCGAAGACCACCATGAACCGAATTCCTGCATTCCGACCCTCCTCCTGTTGTGACCGAAAGTATCGCGGAGGCCGCGTGCGAGCTACATTGCAGCCCGGATCGACAAGCGCTTCAAGGCCCAGCTGGCCCAGTTGGAGACGGAGGGCAACCTCAAGCTGCGGCATCTGCAATCTGAGATCGATCGCGCGCTGGACAGGTCGCGGCTTCTTCACAACAAGGAGTTCGAAGTCCTCGGCGGTGCTTGGTCCCGCCTTTATGACGCATATTGGTGGGCTCGACGTGCGACCTCGCTTTTGCAGCTCCGACCCTCCTTCCAGGGCATGTCGGCCGCTCATGCAGAGGCGTTCATTGGTGACCTTGAGCTGCCAACCTGGGCAAAGGATGAGCTCCGCGCGCTTGACGACTACAGAGAGCGGAACACGCGCCTCCGTGAATTCTCAGAAAGGTTCGATTACAACAAGGGCAACAACCTTCGCCTTCGTTGTGTGCGTTATGTCGAGAAGCGATCGGTCTATATCCGACCCGAGATCCGCACCGACATCTTGGCTCTGCTTCGCATCGTTGGCGAAGCGCTAATTGAACTGCAGCTGCGCATTGACCACGAGCCAGTGCATCCAATTGAGCGAACGCGAAGCGAGCGCCTAGAAGCGGAAGAGACCGGCCTGCTGACGAAGATCCAGGCGGCAATCCAAGACCGCATATGGGATGCGTCGGTTGCGCCTGCAGCCGACAAAAGCTGAATGTCCGGCTCTCCCCTCAGAATGCGCCTGGCGCCACCTGAAAGCAGGCCACGTCCTTGCTCCGCCACATCGCGACGACCTTATCGCGGTCATCGAACACGGCCACCAACCGCTTCCGGTCGTACTCGCTGAGCCCGTCGTACCAGCTCGCCTTGAGCTGCTCGTCGGGCGTGTAGTCGCCCTCGCGGCGCATGGTCAGACCGACCTCCTCCGGGTCGACCGATCCGTCGCCGAAGACGTGCTTGTGCAGCCATCCCAGCGTCTCGTTCATCACGACGGCGCTGCGGCCACTCCAGATCTGCACCTCGGCGCCGGAACGGATGAGCCCCATCATGGTCGCGATGACCGGCCAGTTCGGCAGGTCGTCGACGCAAGCGGCGAAGAATGCGGGCCAGTCCGGCGGCCGCGGCGCGCCGCTACAGACGAAGCACGTCGCGCCAGAATCGGTAACGCCGTTGTCGTCGCAGTTGGCGCACCGCTCCACCAGGTGCCGCCGGTGCTCGATCAGCGCCAGCGTGCCGTCGAGGTCGAAGATGGAGGGGGTCATCTGCCGCTCCTAGGCTTGAGGAGCGGGCAGACTGCCATCCTTGGTACGGACGCTCGCAATTGGAGACGACTAATTTATGACGTTCGCGGCTGGCCTCACTTGAAGCAGAGAGTATCGTTCTTATCGATTTTCCGGAGCGACGGCTCAGGAATGTTCATAAATTGATTGGTAACGCTCGACGTTTTGACAACGACGGCTGCGCAACGATCAGGCTCCACGACGAATCGTGCCCGGTATTTCGCACCGGCTTCTGGAGTGAATGCAACCGTGGAAATGCAGCTTTGGACGAAGTAGCCCTGAGGTTTCGCCGCCCCCATACTAAACATGAACTCGCGACCTGGAAGGAGCGGCAGCGGTTTTGCGTCGCCCCTAAATGGCTCATATTCCGGAGGCAGTTTCACAACTTTCGCACACCCAGGCTCACCTTCAAAGAAGTACATAAAATACTGATCGGCGTTCACGAACTCAATTGATGTGCCGGACATGCGCTCATCAACCCTATATAGGCTATGACAGGCTGACAAAAGAAAAGTGGCGACCGCTATCGCAGCAGATTGGGCGAAGGTTCTAGTCATTTGAAGGTTTGCAAGATGTATCGACAGTTGCGGAGATCCTCACTCCACACGGCTGTCGGTTTTCGCGGGCTCGTGACGTCCGCCGCGCCGTGTGAGCGCGACGAGATGCCACCTCGACCGGCGGCGATCCTACGCTGCGCGACAGCGCGCCGATTTCGTATTAGCCCTTCCCCTCCTGAGCCACCGGCCCGACGACGTTGCCCTTCAGCGCTCCCAGCAGCTCCGCCAGCGGGTCGGCCTTCTGCTTGTTGTCCAGCTCGAACAGGCCCTTGTGCTTGAACGGCCGCTCCATCGCGCTGTTCTTGTCCCAGAACACGTACTTGATGGCCCCGTCCTTGTCGATCTCGAAGGACTTGATCACGGCCGCGGTGTCGGCGTCCAGCTCGTGCGGCAGCATCAACCTGCCGTTGGGCTTGGTGATCTTGCGGATGTCGGAGAAGACGATGCGCCCGGCCTCGCGCAGCAGGTCGGCGACCTCGATGGTCAGCTCGCGCTCCACGCCGGCGGCCAATTCGGCCACCCTGGCCTTAACCCACCCGTCCCGCATCAGCTCCGAGGCCCGCTTGTGGATGGTGTCCGGCTTCATGCGGTCAGCCTTGAACGCGATGCGATAGGCCTCCGACTGGCTTGCGCCTCGGACGATCTCTTGGGCGAAGCGCTCCCGCTTCGGGGTGGATCCAGTGGTCATTTCTCGTTGAGGGCCAGCCAGAGGGCCAGGATGAAGGCGATCGGGGCCTCCGCGACCCCGAGGTGCGATGCGACGAGGCCGACGATCAGCGCGGCGATGCAGGCGACGTAGCGCATGGTCAGCTCCGGACTTCCAGGATCCCGATGCCGTGGCGCTCCAGCATCAGCTTGAACTCGGGGGTGACGACGCCCTTGACGTCTTCGACGACGACCTTGCCATCCTTGGTGCGGTAGACGAAGTCGGCGACGTAGGCAGTGGGCCGACGCTTCTTGCCGTCGGGCCCGACCGTGGCCGGGATCAGCTCGTACCGGACCCGGCGCTGCAGCTCGGTGATCTCGCAGGCCCGCTGCAGGACCAGCAGCTGATGCCACCGCCGGTGCTCTGCCTTCGAGTCGAACGTGAGATCGCCCTCCTGCACCTTGCGGTTCCCGTACTTGCTGCGGCCCTTGGGCGGCCTGGGCTGATCGCGGAGCTGCTGCTGCGTCGGCTGGCCGGCGACGCGGGCCTTGAGATCCAGGAAGTCGCGCAGCGACATCTGCACTGGGCGGCTCATGCGAGGCCCTCGAAGAGCTTGGCATCAAGAGCCGCAGGGCTGGCCAGGGGCGCGCAGCAGGCTGCAGGAGTTGCTGTTCGTGTTCTTGGAGGTCCCGCACTTCAGCACGACGGTGCTGGCCCGAAAACTCTCGAGCACCCGTCTCTGGACGTGGCGGCAAGCCTCGCAGGTCGCCCGCTGTTGGGCGAAGGTGAAGACCGGCAGCATCTCGGCGATCGTGGTCACATCCGCGGCTCCTCGGCCTTGATGACGCCGGCGTCGATCAGAGCCCATTTTTTTTGGTCGAGGGTGAGGCGGAGCTCTTCCCTCGCCCGCTCGGCGAGCCTGTAGGCCCAGTTCCGTGCGTTCCCGCCCGGTTGACTGCGCAGTCGGTCGGTGACTTCCGCGATGCGCTGCAATTCGCTGGCGACGCGCGAGCGGTCGGATCGGCTGTACGAGATCGCGGCGACGACCGGTCGCGGCGCGCTGCGGCACAGCGCCTTGAACTCGACCAGGTTGGGCGGCGCCGGCGGCAGGTGCTCCAGCGCCCAGGCGATGGCCTGCACCGTCTGCTCGCGGCCGTAGGCCCGCAGCTCCACCGCCCCGTGGCGACGCAGCTGCTGCGCGTACAGGGCCGGGTCTTGCCCGGGCGGGCACTCCCACTGGCGATCGAAGGCAGCGCCGTAGGTGCTGCGGAGCACGGAGAAGATCCGCGTTATCCAGTGGTCGGGCAGCGCCGCCGGCGCGGGCTCACGGGAGGAGTCGAGTTTCTGCATCGATGACCTCGACGGGCTGGACCGGCGGCGGTGCCGGCATCGGCTTGCCGGTGAGCGCCCCGGCGACGGCGAGCTGGCGCTGTCGGCGCTCAGCGAAGGCGGATTGCGGCTGTGACGGCATCGGCCCGTGGTGGACCTGCCGCATCAGCTGGGCGGCGCGGATTCGCTCGCCCTCGACGATGCCGAGCAGGTAGGCGAAGGGGTCCTTGGCGCTGAGCGCCTTGGGCACGGAGGCGACGAACTCCTCGGGCGTCGCACCGGCCCCGAGCAGCGTGGTGAGCCGCACGTTGCTCGGGTTGACGTTGCCGATGCCGAGCGCCTTGAGGCGACGGCACAGCATGCCGGCGACGCCCGGACCGACGGCAACCGTGGTCGCGGGTGGCGGTGGCGGTGGCGGTGGCGGTGGCGGTGGCGGCGCCTCGCGCGCGCCCGCGGGGGGAGCGTCGTTGGCGGGTGCTAATGCTCTGTATTCAGTATTCGGTATTCGGTATTCGGTGGTCGGTGCTGGATTCACGGTGGAATCCGGCTGGTGTCACGCGTGACACGTCAGTGACTTCAGCAGGTATGGGATCGGATGCCGGAGGCGCCGGGGTGGTCGGCGGGGGCGGTACCGGTGCGGGATCCAGAGCCGGGCTCGGCGCACCCTTCGCCGGCTTCTTCGAACGGTTCAGCGCCTGGCGATCGGCATCGCTGCGGCGGCGCCGCAGCATCTCCAGCACGCGCGCGGCGAGGGTCTCGTGGTACAGCCTGCCGTCGCTGGCTTCCCACTAGCCGCGCAGCATGACGCGGCGGTATTGCTGCCAGAGCTCGGCGGGCATGCCGAACTTCGCCGGCAGCACCTCCTCGTCGGCAGGCAGGCTGCCGCACGGCGCCTGGCGCCATGCAGCGAACCACATCATGAGCAGCCAGGGCTTGGCCCCCGGCGGTGCGAGGTCCCAGGTGTCGGACTGCTCGACCTGCTCGTAGTCGAGTTCGAAGCGCCAGCCCTTGGCCTTGGTGTCGGCAAGGTATGGCGGTGCGGGGTGGGACATCAGATCAGCTCCAACTGCTGGGCCACCGAGAGCGGGTCACCGCGCTTGCGTTCCCAGCTGTCGCAGCTGCTGGACCGCCTTGAGGCCATTCGAAGCGACCGCGAATGCCTTTACGTCTTCCCGACGCGCGATCGCAACCAGTACACGGCGGACGGCTTCAAGACGCTCTGGCAGCGCAGCGTGCATGCCGCCATGAAGGCCGGGGCACTGAAGGCCGAAGACCGGTTCACCTTCCACGACCTGCGCGCGTACTACGTGACGCTGCACAAACAGCAGACCGGGAAGCTGCCGGACATCCACAAGAACCCCGCCACGACGGCGCAGGTTTATGACCGCAACAAGGAGGTCCCGCGGTCGGCGAATTGACCGCGATTTCCCAAATTGGGAAATAAACCCATCATTCGCGGGTTTCACGGCGCCCAACGGAAAACGCCGACAAGACCTAAGTCATTGTCGGCGTTGTCTTATTCGGTGGGGTGGCTGATGGGACTCGAACCCACGACAACCAGAATCACAATCTTAGCCAACATCCTAGCATTGGCGCGGCCTAGCGGCCGACTCTTGGGAACAAACGGCTGTTGACGGCCCGCGCAGTTGTTCACTCTGCGGCCGACCGTTCCCACGCCACCGTCGCCCAAATACTGTATAAAGATACAGTATGTTTTGCCTCGCAACTCCCCTGTTCCGCCGCGGCCGCAAGGTGCCCACGGAACATCACGTCACGACCACGAAGGGCGGCCGCTTCAGGCTCACCGAAGGCTTCGACCCGACCTCCCGGCGGACAGTGCGCATCGCCCGCCTAGTCCCCCTGAACGGTGATCGCGGGCTTGACAATGACGAGCTTCGCCCGCTGTGGGATGCGACGGTGATCTTCGCCAGCGGTGCCTACTGGTCGGTCACCGGCATCGAACGGGAGGAGATCGACGGTACGGAGGTCTCGCTGCGGCAGAGCTGGGCCATGTGGGAGCTTCCGCCGGAGGTCTGTGAAGAGATCCAGTCGACGATCAACGTGGGGGGCCAAGCGTCGGTCCCGTTGACCCTATGGGGCAGGACCGGTGTTCCGGCTCCGCCGCCCGCCCGAGTCGATCCACGCGACCACGGCGCCCACAACCTGCACCGCTAGTCGGAAAACAGCGAGCTCCGAGTGCCATGAATTACGTCCTCCGAATGCACCAAGTCGCCGTGCTGGCGCGCGATCATGACGGCGCTGAGCGCACTATCCGCCGCGTGCTGGAGGAGCACCTCGGCGGGGGCGCCGGCGTGGTCGCGGCGTTTCTCGCCGCGGGCGGCCAGGCCTACGGCGTCGGCTCGCCGCCCAGCGCTGCGGCCCGGCCGTGGCGCGACGCCGAGCTGGCGGCCCTGGATGCGGCGCACCTGGAATTCCCGGCCCTGGTCTTGCGCCTGGACGGCGAGGACCTCGACGAAGCGCTGGCCGAGGAGTTCGTCAGCATCGAGCCCCTACAGATCACGGGCCCCGCGACGGCGGCCGATGCCACCGACCGTAGCCAAGGGCGGCAGTTGTAACGATCGCGCATTCGGAAAGCACGTAGAGCTACGATCCGCGCGTGTTCGCCGCCCAGCCCACCGTCATGCTTCTGGACGACTATCCGGACACAACGGAAGTCTTTGCGATTTGGTTCGCCTCCCAGGGATGGCGGCCGCTGAGTGCTGCGACAGTGAAAGAGGCCCTACTGCGACTGGAGTCCGAGCGCATCGACGCCGTCGTCATGGAGCCATACCTTCGAGCCGGCAGCGCCATGGCGGTTGCCGTGGCAGCACGCCGGCGGTACTCAGGGGAGATTCTGCTCGTGTCCATGTCGGCAAACGGCCGAACTGGCGACCACGTGGCCTACGAGCCGACGCTGTTCAACGCCAACTTGGTGAAGCCGGTACCCCTGGAGACCTTGATGCGCGTGCTGTCCAGGGCGCCAGTGAGGCCGTCCGGCACCGGCCTTGCTCGATCAGGGCATGGCGCCAACGTTGCTGCAAGCCCTCACGACTTGGCAAGAGGCCGAGTCCCACGCCCACCGACTTAGCCTCGAACTCAGCGCCGCTGTGGCGCAGCTCGACCGTCCGAAGGCGGAGCGGATGGCGCGCGAACTGCAAGACGCTCGGAACTATTCGGCCGAGATGCTTCGCACCACGCTCGAGCTGCTCGCGAGCCCCGAAGGTAAATGAGTGGCGCCGCCAGCCCGCGGTGCCACACCTTCGGCTTGTCCCAGCCGGGCAGTTGAAGGCGGGCGGTGGAGTCTTCGCGAGACGGGTCGCCGAAGAAAGAAGGCCTCGGCGCGTGGCCGAGGCCTGAAAGCCTTGCGCTGTCATCGCTAAGGCTCCTGCTCAGGGAGGAAACGCAGGGGGCTACAGCAGCGCTGCACGCCCAGATGCAGTCTACGGCCAATGATGAGCGGACAGCTCCCCCCAACTTGGTACCCCGCCGTTGGAAATCGCCTAGACGAGGCGGGCGAGCAGCTCATCGGTCTTGACCGCGTCGGCCTGGTCGAAGACCTCAACCGGCGCAGGCTGAATCAGCGCGCGAGCCTCGTCGACCGTCCCGGTCAGCCATGTCGCCCAATGCTCGGGCTCGACGTGGACCACGGCCCGCTTGTCCTGCTTGTCCGCCGGCAGCTTCGGGTCCGGCTTGTGCAAGCGGGCCAGCATCGGATGGTCGTCGCAGTTGCACGTCAACATGGTGAAGTTCGGCACGATCTCGCCGGTGGCCGGGTCGGTCCACGTGTTCCAGATGCCGGCCAGCATCCAGGGTAGGCCGTCGGCGCGGCGCAGCTGCCACCAGATGTTTTTGCCCGTCTCCCAGTTCGGTTCCTGGTACCAGGTTGCGGGGATCAGACAGCGCCGCCCCTCGTTCCAGGCCGCCCGGAAGGTCGGGCTCGTGGCAACGGTTTCGGTGCGGCAGTTGTTCGTGCTGCGCGGCCGCGGCGCCGGGGGCTTCTTACCTGGCACCGTCTTCGGCTGCATCATGTCCTTGCGCGTCGGCGCGCCGGGTCGGATCAGCCCCCACTGACCGAACTCACCGACCGCCCCACCCTCGCCGTCCGAGCGAAGGAACAGGCCTGTGTCGAACGGGCCCACGGTCGGCTTGATGCCCGCGGGCGCCGCCTCTGGGAGCCACAGCTTGCCAAGGTGCCGGCGCACGTAGATCTCGAAGTCGTCGCGCGGGCTCATGTGGTAGAGGTTGCACATGCCGCCGACTGTAGCGCGCCACTAGGTGCGCTCTTCGGCGCCGGCTCGGCCTCCGCTCAGCGCCAAGAAGCAGTACGAGGCCAGCAGCATCACCGCCGCGAAGACCGCGTGACCGAAGACGTCGCTGCCGCCACCTCGCCAATGAACGATCCCGAGTGCAATCACACTGCCTGCGATCACCGCGTGCGCCATTCCGACCAATCGCCAGATCACCTTCATCCCATCCCTCAGCTTATTTGTTTGTATCAGCACTGTAACGGCCTAGGAGTGGAGCCCCTATCGCGAGATTCGGGGGGTGTGAGCCTCGCGCCACGTCGCCCGACGCCCGTACTCGCGGGTGTCGCCGGCCTAGCCGCGCGGGTAGGATCGCGCCCATCGTCGCGCCGTGACCCGCACCCACATGACCGCAGCAGAACAAGAGGCCTCGACCGATCGCATCGATGCGATCGCGGAGTACTTCTCGTCGAAGTGGCGCGACTGCCCGCCGATCCATGTGGTGCCGACGGCAGCCGATCTCCCCTTTCCCGCGCCGAGCGACGCCGAAGGCGCATCCCGCCGCGGCGAGACGTTCCTCGTCGCTGGCGCGCTGGACCAGCGCCGAGCCGTCGAAGTCATCGCGCACGAGGTCGTCGGCCATCACGGCCTGCGCCGAACGCTGGGCGGCGCCTGGCGCTCGTTCCTGGCCAGCACGCTGGATGGCACGCGTCGGGATCCGGCGCTGCGAGCGACGCGGCAGCGCATCGAGCAGATCTATGCGGCAGACGGCGGCACCGTCGCACTGCCGCCGATGAAGCTGGCCGACGAGATCGCGGCCACGATCGCCGAACGCTCCATCGATCCGCGGACGGGGGAGATGGCAGTGGCGCGACCGCTTCAAAAGCAGGCCGCCGCCGTGGCCGGCCATGTCGCCCGCGAAGTGCTGCTGCTGGATCGGGCTGTGTGCGCCGACCAGTTGCAGGGCACGGTGCTGCTGGCGGAGCGCCAGCTCCGCGTCGGTGGGACTTTCCTCGGGTGGAGGCGACGCATCGCCGGCTGGTATGCTGGCTTCATGGCGTACAAGTTCGATCCCAACGCCCGTCCGATGAGCCTGCAAGAGGCCCAGGATCTGCTGCGCGCCGAGAACACGCGCCTGAAGAACAAGGACGAGAACGGCATCGTTCTGCAGGTCCTCGCCCTCGCCGCGATCGTGGTGTTCTTCGTCGGCTACCTGGCCTGGGCCGGCATCAAGACCTTCGGCTGGCTCCACTGAGCCGCCCCTACGCGGCGGCCCCTGCACTCGGGAACTGCTTGGCCTCTTCGAGCAGCTGATCCAGCGGCGCCGCAAACCTGATGACTCTCACCGGCGCCTCGTTCGCGAGTGCGGCGAGCCATTGATGGTGTCCATCCATGACGTGCCCATCAGACGAGATCAGGATCGACCTCTCCCCTCCCTCGCGGTTCGCCGCCTCGGCGACCTTGGCAGGCGACCATCGGGCCTGCGTTGGCTTCAGGTCTTCGGCGGCGATCTCGTCCTGCTCGTGAGGGATCCCGCGCGCCAGCAGGAACTGCGTCAGGGCGCCGCGGTGCTCGGCTCGAATCTGCGGCATGTCCTCGCGCGCGATGCCGCGGTGCCCGCTTTCGGCGGGGAAGTCCTGCCAGTCCTCTAGCCCGCCAGGCTCTCCGCCCGGTCCCTGATTGCGCGGATCACCGCCGCCATCGCGCGGCGCAGCCGCGGGTTCGATTCCAGGGTCGTCGCCAGCTTCTTGGTCTTGGCCAAGGTATCGCCGGACGGCGTCTTCTGCAGGTAGGCCATCGAGCACGCTCCTCGCCGCGGTCATGATGTCGCTGATCTCGTCCGGGCGGTCCGCGCTGTTCGCCAGGAACGAGAAGATGTCCTTGGTCTCCGGGCTGAGCCCGCCCTCGGCCTCGAGGTCGAGTTCGCCGCTTCCGATCGCCTGAGCCAGCTCGGTCGACGACTCGCGCATCGTCGGCACGAGGTCGACGTCGCCGAGCTTTCTGCCCACGGCAGCACGGTCCGTGGGCGTCGTCCGGACCCGGACCAGCACCGGCTTGCGCAGCTCATCGATAACGGCCGGGTCGATGCCCAGCGCTGGCGCTTGCTCTCGCAGGTACTGCCGGTAGTCTTCCGCCTTCTGGCCGTTGGCCAGGAAGACCCGCTGCAGCGCGATGGCCCGGGCGTTGCCGTCCTCGACGTGGCCGTCTTCGCCGACCACGGGAGCCCCCTCGGCTGCGGTCTCCGCTGCGCCGAGCTGGGCGGGGTCGAAGTTCCGCACGATGTTGCCGACACGCTGCTCAAGGTCCGCCCGCTCTCGGCCCTGAGTCGCGATGCCCGCGTCGTGTTCGTCGCGCGGCCGGAGATCGGCGTCGTGTGAGGCCGTGATGTCGCCAAGGTCGACGACAGCGAACTGGCCGCCCAGGCTGTCGCCGCCGGCATCGTTGAACCAGGTCACAGCGCCGGGCGCTCCGCCGGCTTGGGGTGCCGCCGGCGCGAACACGTCGGCGTCCGTCAGCACCTGGGGCGCGCTGGCGTCCACGCTGGGCTGCGCTGCACCGAAGACCTCGGCGTCGGTCAAGGGCTGCAGATCGCTCATCGCGCAGGCCCCCAACCGTTGCCGAGCCAGACGAAGCGACCGCGCGGGGTCATGTAGACCTCGCCGACGGCGCGCTCGCTGGGATCGAGGTCACCGGCGCTGTTCAGGCGGCTTGCCGCGCCAACGGCCACCGCGGGAGCACCGTCAGAGAGCTGCGTGCGACTGGCCGCCATCCTCAGGACCCTCGGCGAGGTCATCACGCGGGCCGCGAGGTTGGAGCCCACGATGGGCGCCGTCGCGGCAAGTACCGGCAGCACGTCGCCGGTGCTCAACGCATGGACCCCAGCCGTGCCAAGCCCGGACCCCACCGCGATCTGCGCGCCTGCGCCGGCGGTCCCGCTCGGATTCGCGAAGACCTTGCTGCCCTCCCGCCGGGTCTCCGAGATCTTCGCGATCTGACCGAGGCGCTTGAGCAGGTCGTCCGAACTCGTGGCGCCGAAGATCGTCTGCCGCGCCGGCGGACTCATCTTGGCCAGGCTGGTCAAGAACGTCTCGGGCGAGAAGGCGTCGCCCATGGCGTTCTGTTGGCCGGCGGTGGCGCGCCCCATGCGCTGGAGCACCGCGGCCGCGACCTGGTTGCGCTCCTCCAGCGGCAGCGCCGACATCACGCGCTTGATGATGGTGTCGCCCTCGGCAGTGCCTGCGATCGCGGCCGAAAAGACCTTCTCCGGCGCGTCGCGGCCAACGATGCCCGACAGCTCCTCGAGGCGCTGCATGTGCTTGGAGGTGTAGTCGTTGGCTTTCGCCCAGGCCTCCTCTGCTCGCGGCCCCGCGGCCTTGGCGGCGTCGCCGAGGTCTTCAGACAGCGCCCCATAAAGGGCCCGCCACTTCGATCGAGGAACATCCGACACCAGCGAGCCGTCGGTGATCTCCTTTCCCACCAGCGTGCGCAGCTTCTTGATGGCCTCGTAGGGCAGCGCGGGCGGTGGCGAAGCCATCGGCATCACGGAGCTCTGCCCGGGCACCTGGGTCGAAAGGTTGAGATCGTCGCCAAGCGCCTTCTCGATGCCTTGGATCTTGGCATTCTTGAACCACTTCGACAGGTTCGGAGCGCCTTCGATCCCTGCATTCATCTCGGCCAGCGCCTGACGCGTGCGATCGACCGCGATGGGTTGGCCCTTGGGCAGCAGTTCCCCGAGTTCTTCGTAGAGCCCGGCCTGCACTTCGTTGAAGCCGCGCTTGAACGTCTCGACACCCCGCTTGATGGCCTCGCCCGCGTTGACCGCACTGGCGCCGGGCGCGAGGTCATCGGACAGCTTCTGCACGGCGGCCTGCATGTCGTCGGCCTGGCGCTGCGCAAACTTGGAGATCACGCCGGCGCCGCCGGGAACCTTCGCGAGCCCGGACTCCAGAGCGGTCGCGACGCGCCCCTGCGTCGCCTGCGCGAGGCTCGGCGTCGTGCCCGCGGCCTCGTCGAAGAGCTGGACGGCCTGCTCGACGCGCTGGCGGCCCTCTTCGCCGCCGCGAAGCAGGCGCCGAGTCCCTTCGCGCGCCAGCGCCGGCGCGCCGCCCGGCAGCAGGGAGCCGATGACCCCGGCCGCGATCTGCGCGCCGATGCCGCCACCGTTCTCGCGAGTGACGCCGGCGGCGGTGCCGCCGCTGGCGGCGGCTGCGGTCTGGGCTCCCATGCCCTGCTGGAGCTTCGTGCCTACGTTGGCGGCAACACTGCTGGCCGACCCGGACAGGACCTTACCCACGGCCGCCGACGCGCCCGCGCCGGCCATCGCGCCGGCGGCATCGCCGACGACGCGCTCGGTCGCGGTCTCGGGTGCCGGCAGGCCCGCCGTGGTCATGTTCCGCTGCAGCGCCACTGAAGTCGGCAGGAAGCGGAACCCGTTGTTCTCGCCAGCGACGGCGTCGGCCGTCTTGTTGTACGCGGCGCCGAGGACGTCGGCCGCCATGCCCGGCAGCGCGGTGAGCCCAGCGATGCTGTGACGCACCGTGAGACCGAGCTGCCGCGCGATCTCCTGCCCGGTACTGCGCTGCGGAGCAGCCGGCGCCTGGACCTGCGAGCCGCCGATCCCGTACTCGGCATCGAATTGCGACCGCGCGGCGTCGACCTGGTCCTTGGGGACTTGAGGGGCGACAACCTCTGCGAAGTACTGAGCCCGCGCCGCCTCTTGGTCCTCAGGCTTCAGCGCGCGGAACTCAGGCGTCGCGATGACCTCGGCCCACTTCTTGGTCATGGCTTCTTGCCTCCCCAGAGGTTGCTGTAGTCCGTCGCCGCGCCCGAGGCGGCGGCCGCTGCCGGCGCCGCCGCGGGCTGCGAGGCGGCGCCAGCCGGCGCGGGCAGGTTGAACTCCCGCGCGATCGCGGCCTCGCGGCGGTCGAGCGCCTTGCGGACCTCGCCGAGCTGAGCGTAGAGACCGTCCCGGCCAAAGGAAGCGCCCTGGAACGACGTCGGGCTCGCCAGGGCCTTGTTGATGAGTTCGATGTCCGGTCCGGCCAGCGCACCCAGCGCCTGGGCTTCCTTGAACTGCAGTTGCAAGTCGGCGACCAGCGACTGGATCCGCGCGCGGGCCTCGGGCGAGACCTGATCGCCAGGGTTTCGCGGGTTGAAGCGCTTCAGCTCGGTCTCGTACTCGTTCAAGCCCTGCTTCAGTGAGCGCATCGCGATGTTCATCCGCTGCACCTCGCCCGGGATCTTGCCCGGGGCGCCGGCCTTGTCGCCCGGACCGCCCGGGATGGGCTCGAGGTGCCCGCTGCCGTCCGTCTTCCAGCGGTACCCCGTCGGCGGGTCCTTCTTGGCACCGAAGGCACCGGCGGTCACGGCGCCGAGCTTGGCGGAGATGTCGGCTCGTTCCTTCGGGTCGTCGGTGTTGCCCAGGCCGAGCTGCAGCGTCGCCACCGTGCTCGCGAGTTGGCGCTGCGGCGCCTGGGCGTCGAAGGCGGCCTGCTCCCTGCTGTTCGCGGCTGCGGCCCGGTTGTCGGCCCGGATGGCCAGGTTGTTCCGGAACTCGTTCTGCGCGTAGTTGTAGATCGCCATCGGATCCTTGAACGCGGTCAGCGCCGACGCGAGCTGGCCGGTGTCCTTCATCACCGTCGACGGCAGCTTGCGGCCGTCCGAGGTCTCTCGCTCGATCACGATCTGGCCGCCCTTGCCGCGCGTGACGCTGGTGACGTGGGCGCCGTCGGGGATGAAGCGGTTGTAGAAGTCCTTCACGCCGTCCAGGTCCCCGGCCGCCAGCGCAGCCGAGGCCTTGCCCAGCGCCTGCTCGCGCTCGGCACCCTCCATCTGCAGCTTGATCATCGACTGCGCCGCGTAGTCGCGGTAGACCTGGCTCGCCTCGTTGAGCCGGCCTGCCTCCGCCAGCTTCATCGCACGGAAGCTGGAGGCCGCGAGGTGGTCGTCCACCGTGCCCGCGCGGGTCGTTCCATCCTCGCCGCGCAGGCGGTTCTGCAGCCATTCGGAGGTCGCCGCGTCGGCGCCGCGAATGGCTTCCTCGTCCGCGTCGGCCTGGTCCGCCTTGCGCAGCGCTCGCTCATTGGTGGCCTGCTCCCAGCCGAAGCGCTGGTCATCGCGCAGCCCCTGCTTGATGCTGTTCAGCATCTGCATGCCGGCAAGGGGATTGGTGCGCGAGATCACGCCGGCCATGGCCTGCTGGCGCGCCGAGGTGACCTGGTCATCGGTCAGGGTCCCGGCGGTACGGTTGCCGAGGAAGTCGGTGACGCCGCGCTGCGCGACGGTGCCGCGCATCGACGGGTCCGCGGCCGACGCGACGTCATAGCTGCCGTCCTCGTTGGCGGTGAGCGTGTAGAGCGGCTTCCCGTCGGCGTCCTTCGCATTGGCGATGGCCTCGAGCTGCTTGCCGTCCTCAGCCGTGAAGCCCTGCGACTGCTCAGGCTTGGCATTCGCGATCTGAGCGAGCTGGATGTCGTCACCGACCCGTCGCGTCGTGTCATAGGCGAGCCCGAAGTTCCGAACGAAGTCCGAGAATCCGCTGCGTCGAGCCATATCGATCACCCCTTCTTTCCAAAGAGCCCGCTGCCGTACAGCGAACCGACGCCGGCTGCGAGACCGCCCAGGCCACCTAGCAGACCGCCAAAGCCTTCGCCCTGGTTGAGCTGGTCCTGCTGCGTCTTGTAGGAGGCCTGCTGGCCCCACATGCTCGTGGCGTTGGCACCCATCTGGGCAGCGATCTGCGCTGCTGAGCCATAGCCCGAGTTCTGCCCTGCGAGGGAAGCCGACGTCAGGCCGACGCCACTGCCGCCAAGCGCGGCGCCGGTGGTCGTTGCTTGCGAACTCATCGCTGGGTAGCCGGCCAGCGCGTTGACGGCACGGTCGGTCAGGGCGCGGCCCTCCTCTCGCGCCGCGGTGCGGGCGTTGTTCGCGGCACCGGCGCCGGCCACGGTCTGCGTGAGCTGCAGCTGCTGGTCCATAGCGGCGGCGCGGCCGCTGGCCGGATTGATGCCCATCCGCGCCATGCTGCGCGCGGACTGGTCGCGCGCACTCGATGCCGCGGCGTTGACGTCGGCCATGGCTTGGCCGGCGAGTTCCTCGCGGCGCGCGTCGGTGTTGAAGTCCTGGGCTTCCTTGACCAGCTTGTCCTGCATGCCCGACAGCTGGTCCCGGCGCGACAGCAGCCACTGCCGGTCGGACTGGGACTGCTCGTAGGCCGTCTTGCTGCTGTCCAGCGCAAACTGCAGCTGCTGCTTCTGCAGCGGCGCGAGTTCGTTGCTGTTGGCCAGCATCTGCTGAATCGCGTTGTCCTGGATGCCCATGGACTTGATCTGCGCCTCGACGAGACGCGGATCGGGAGCCGGCGCGCTGCTGCCTTTGCCGCCGCCCTCCAGGGTCATGCCGCCACGGCGGCCTGCCCGCGGCCGGAACGCGTGTTCCGGCAGCAGGTCGAAGTCAGTTCGGTGAAACCGTCCCATAGCGGCAATCCTCTCGACGCATCACATAGAGAATCACATCACCGCCATCCTCTGCGGCGCCCTTCAGGCGTGCCTCTTCCTTGAAACCGAGCGCCTCATCAAAGCGCCGCGCATCCGTGTTGCTGGCGTCCACGTAGCCCGTGATCCGCTGCACCCCACAGACCTCAAACGGGTAGCGGAAGCAGGCCAGCAGGTACTCCCGGGTCAGCCAGCGCCGGCCGGGCACCGCCGCGACGTGCATCCAGATGTTGGGCCCGTTGAACCCCTCGTAGATGACCCCGGCGACGATGACGCCGTCGCGGCGCAGGCCGATGGCCCGTGCCCCTTCGCAGAGGCGGAAGCCGGGCAACCGCGTCCGCATGAAGTCGGCGACCTCGGTGAGGTTGAAAACCAGCTCTGCGCTCATCGCGCCAGACTGCCATCCTTGGCACGCTGGCCCCGCATCAGGCCGACGGGTCTTGCGCCGTTGGCGGCGTCGGCGGCGGCAGGATCTGCGCGCCCTGCAGCGGCCCGCCGTTCAGCGCCCGCAGCAGCACCGTCCCCAGTTCCTGCGGGTCTCCGATGGAGACGACGGCGTGCGCGCGGTGCGGCGGCGATCCGGAGTCGGCCGCGGCCTGGCTGAACCAGGACTGCACGCGCAGCGACACCACGGCGCGCAGCAGGTCAACCTCCATGGTCTCGATTCGGTGGTAGGTCAGCGGCAGCCCGTTGAGGCTGATCTCTTGGAGCAGTTCCATTTCAAATCCCCGTGTGACGTGTGACGAAGAGTGGCGCGACGTACTGCAGGCTCGAGGTCTCGTTCGAGTCCGCGAGGTAGGAGAAAGTCGCGATCTCGTTGGAGACGAGGTTGCCGTCGCTGGACCGGTTGAACATCCGTTCCAGCTCGCGCATCCGCCATGTCGCGCCGGACACCGTGCCGGTCCTGCGGAAGCCGCCGTTCGGTCCGATCACGCCATAGGTCTCCGAGGCGTTGCCGACGGCGAAGCTCTGCGACCCGGCGGAAGCTGCGATGGTGGGCGTCGCAAGGGCGCCGAGCAGGACGTTCTGCCCGGCCATGAGGTCCCATGCCAGTTCACCGTTCTCTCGCTTCACGTAGCAGAACGGCGGGCCGATCGGCGACGTCCGGCGCCCGTAGCAAAGGATGCGCGGCGCCAACAGGGTCGCGAAGCCTGTGGCATCCGAGCTGGACTGATCGCAGCGCCGCGCCTTGAATCGGTACAGCGTCGAGGTCGGGCGCGTGACCTCGATCAGCTGGGTGTGGTAGCCCTGGAGCACCTCCAGCACCGGGATGATGGGCACCGACGAGGTGAACTCCAGCGTGTGATAGCCCATCGAGCCCGAGCCGGTGAGGAGCCCCGAGTTCGCCGTCGTGGAGACCACGGACGCGCTGCCGAGGTAGTAAAGCCCGGTGCCGCCTGGCGCGAGCACGATCGAGGTCTGGTCGGCCCGGGTCACCACGATCCCAGTCGGGGGCGTCAACGACGGCTTCGTCATCGCCCAGACGGTGACGGAATAGCGATCGCCGGCGACGGCTGGTGAGGTAACGCGCGGATAGCCCAGATCGTTGTCCACCGTGTAGCCCCAGGCCGTCGAACCGCGGGCGTCGAGGACGCGAATGGTGGAGCCGGTGTAGCCGGGGAAGGTCTGCGAGAACGCCACGCCCGCTGGGATGTCGAAGGCACCGAGGCACACCCCAGCCGTCGGCATCGTGTCGGCGTCGAAGATGATGTTCCCGCTGAGGTCGCGGCACCGAAACGTCATGATGAGATCCGCACGGCCTCCTGGTCGTTCCAGTAGAAAACCTGGATGAGGTTGTCGCGGATCTCGACCCGCGCGCCCGACGGCACGGTGCGCAGCACGCCGATCGTGGCCGACACCGCCGACAGACTGCCGATCGACGCGGTGTTGATGTGGACGAGGTTGACCTGCGCGTTGCCGATCTTGGCCGAGGTGATCGCCGCGTCTTGGATCTTCGCGTTGGTGATCTCGCCGTCGAGGATCTTGACGTGCGTGATTGCAGCGTCCTTGATCTTCGCGTTGGTGATCTGCGCGTCGCCGATCTTGACGGTGCTGATGGCGCCATCGGCGATCTTCGCGTTGTCGACGGCGAGGTTCTCGATCAGGGCGTTGCGGATGGCACCGTCCTGGATCGCTGCGGAGCCGACCGCGATGGCGCCGGCCGACAGCTTGCTGGCGATGATGGCGCCATCGACGATGAGGTCGGCGCCGATCGCTTCCTCCAGTCGAATGTCCTGCGCTGCCTGCTGCACGGCTCCGGTACCGTCGGAATACTGGAACCAGACCCCCACAGCGATTTCAACCACATCGGCAGGGATGGGTCGTGGAGTGTTCGCGCCAAAGAGCGCGCCTTGGCGGGTCCACACATTCGTCGGAGGCAGTCCACCGTAGACGTATCCAGACAGGGTTCCGCCCCAACCTGTATCGCCGCCACCGACCTCCGTGCCATTGGCACGCCACATCCGAAGGAACACATACATGTTCCGGTTGTTCCCGGCACCCGCGTAAAGGTTCGCGACGGCCTTGTAGGTCTTGTTCGGCGCCACCGGGACCCGCCGGGACCAGAACCACACATCTGTGGTGCCGCCGAACACAGTGACGTACCGCGAGCCGATTGCTCCGGCCGTCGTCGTGCCGTTCTCGAAGCGAAGAACCCCGCCAGTGCCGACGCTCATCGAGTGCGTGCAGTTCCAAGCAGAGATGTCTTGCACCGCCGGGTCATCGTTCAGGGCAGCGCCTCGTCCCGTCACCAGCAGCTTTCCCGTCGTGATTGCCCCGGCGGCGATCTCGCTGGCGCCGATCGCTCCGGCCGCGATCTGGCCGGCCGTGATGCTGTCGGCGACGATCTTGCTGGCGTCGAGCGTGCCGGCCTGGATGCGGTCGCCGCTGATCGAGTTCGCCGCCATCTTCGGCGTCGTGATCGCCCCGTCGGTGATCTGCGTTGCGACGATCTGGCCAGTGAGGTCGGTCGCCGGTACCGTCGCCGTGTAGGCGGTCCCGTTCCAGCGATAGAGCTTCCAGTCGCCGGTGTTGAAGACCAGCCGGGTGACGAAGCTGCCGGGCACGGCGCCGACGATCGTCGCCGGCTCGATGCCGCTAGCGAACTTCGTGAGGTCCACCGCCTGCGCGGCCAGCTTCGCGGCCGAGACGGCACCGTTGGCCAAGTTGCCGGCCTCGACGATCAGCGGGCCGAGGTCGCTGTTGCCGACCTTGCCCGTCGTGCGCGCGATGCCATTCGTGCCGCCGGCCGGGATCGATGACTCGACGCCGTCCTCGCTGACCCACTTCAACCAGATGTGCCACGTCGTGCCCAGCGTCGTCGGATGGGCGAACACGGTGCCGGTGAACTCGGTGATCAGCTCCGCCGACGAGAACGTCGGCAGCGGTCCGCTGACCCACTGCGCGCCATAGACGCGGGTGCGGGCGTGGCCGTGCCCCTGCGTGTAGGTCGGCAGGTCGTGCTCGATGATGAGCGTGTTGAAGGTCGGCGTGACCTGCGCGCCGGTGGGTGTCGGCGGCGGCGTCAGGTCGGGCTCCACGGACTCGCCGCCCCCGCCACCGATGCCTGGCGCGGGCCCTTTGATCGGCGCCTTCCCGCCGCTGCCGACCAGGTAGCCGGCATTCAGCTCGACAAGGCCGGCGTCGACGAGGTCGCGCACGGTGACGCCGCGATCGAGCTTGTCGCCGAGGTTGCCGAGGTAGGTCGACATCGCCTCCCGGACCTTCTGAAGGAAGTTCGGGCTGTTGACGGCCGGGATGTCCTTGCGGCGGTCAACCATCGCGGAGCTCCTCGAGCGAGTGCGCGATCGCGACGCCCTGCACCGCGCCGGCGGTCTCCACCTCGATCTGCGTGGTGAAAGTCCGGAAGCCGCAGGGCAGCCGCACCGGTGCCGTGCTGGGCACGCTGACGTCCGCCACGAGCCCGGTATCGGCGAAGACGCGCAGCGTCACCGGATAGGTGTCGGCGATGACCTTGGCGCAGCTGAAGCCGGGCACCGGGGCCATGTGGTCGAAGACCTTGCTGCGGAAGCGCGCGGAAAGCCCAGCGCCGGCATCCCAGCGCTGCACGCTGGTGCCGCTGAGGATGAACATCGCGTCTTGCAGGTCGTCGACATAGACCGCGTCGGCGCCGACGTCGGAGAAGAAGATCCCGTCCGGATAGGACGGGTCCACCATGAACGACGCCTGGACGCCCTCGGCCGGCGAGTAGAAGCCGTAGTAGCGGCCCTCGAAGAAGGCGCCGATGATGGTCTCCGGCCGCAGCGCCTGCCAGTCGTCGCGCGTCATCGACTGAGCTGTCAGCAGGCGCGGGCCTGCCGAACCGAGGTACGCCAAGCCGTCCGGCGAAGCCCAGGCGACGCCGTGCCCGACGCTGACCATGGACGCGGCTGCGACACAGGCCTGCAAGAACTCGACGGGCTGCTCGTCCATGCTGTCCGGCGTGCCGCCGGTGCACACCACCGGACGGCCGTTGGTGGCGACGACCAGCGTCTGACCGAAGGCGGCCAGCGCGATCGGCGTCACGTCCGACGGCGTCAGGCCGTACTGCATGGGCCAGGCCGACGCGGTGTAGGGCTCGCAGAAGCGGATCTCCTGGCCAGAGATCCCGGCCAGCATGCCGTTCCACAGCGGGGTCAGCGAGTGCAGCGGCGGTTCCGTCAGGTTCAGCGCCCCACCCTGCGGCACACCAGGTGCCGGCACCCAGGTCAGCGACGGCAGCACTTCGCCCAGCGCGCGGTTGTCGTCCGTCGTGCCGGTGGCCGTCGAGATGATCTCGCGCAGGAAGAAGAGCGACGTGCTGCCGGAGCTGCCGGTCTCGGTTCGATACACCCGGATCCGGTTGATGCCGTAGCTCCCGCCCGGCGCCGCCGACAGCGCGCTGAGCGTCACGGTGTCATCGGCCTTGCAGGTGATCGTGGCGCCGGGCGATGGAGCGCCCTCCTCCCCGATGTCGCTGACGTAGGTATAGACGTAGGTCCGGGTCTCCATCTCGGTGCTGGAGCCGCCGGCGGCGGCCAGCGTCGGCGCCGCGGCCGGTGCAGGCAGGCCCAGGGCCCGCCACGCCGTCGGTGGGTTCGCGCCCAGCGCCATCGTCGTGTCCGTCCACTTCGGGAATCCGTCGCCGGTGTAGTAGGTCCGCTCGCCGCTGTCGGCCGAGTTGAAGCCGCGCACCACGCTCGTCGGCGTCGCCCAGCTCAGCCAGTAGTTGGTGTCGCTGGCGACATCGCGGCCCATGCGATAGATCGACTTCCGTCCGGCGGGCACGACGGCGCGCGCGGCCGGAGCCTTCAGCGGCCGCAGGTCACCGCGGCCCGGCTTCTGGTTCTGCGAGACGACGCCGATCGCCTCCGGCAGCAGCTTCGGGTGAGGGGCCTTCGCGGCGCCGGCGAAGGTAGCGAGACGGATCCGCGCCATTCACTGCACCGCCATGCAGCGCTGGTGCCGCTCGAGCTGCCGCGTCCAGACGCCCATGCAGGTCTTGTTGCCGGGCGTGGAGCAATCGAACTTGTTGACGAAGCGGAACTCGAGGAGCTTGTCGCAGGCCTCGCGGTATCGACCGGCGTTGAGCAGCGGCGCCAGGTTGCGGCAGGTCGCGCTCATGCCGTACTGGTAGCTGAAGTCCAGGTAGAGGTCGAACTCCTCCTGGTGCAGCGGAGCCCGGACGCAGCCCTTGAAGCCGGCCTCTGCCTTCTGCGTGTAGGCCAGGGTCCGCTGCAGCGCCTTCACCGGCGTCGTCTTGTCGCCCATGCGCACCGGGTCGCCGCCCTCGTGCGTGGTGCTGCCGAAGCCGAGCGTCGGCACGTCGCCTTTGACCGGGATCACGGCGGTGTCGGTGTAGCCCTCGTGGGTGGCGAGCCCGACCAGTGCGGCCGCGCTGAGCGTCAGCGCGCCGATGGCGATGCGGAGCTTGCTCATTCGTCCAGCTCCATGTCGGCGGTGTCGGTTGCGACAGGCCTGCGCGAGAACCTGCGCTTGAGCTTCTGGCCCCAGTCCGATTCCTCGCGCCACCACTTCCGCAGCAGGTAAAGGATCTGCAGCACGACGAGGACGCCGGATCCCACGGCGACCCAGTTGACGTGCTGCCACCACGGCGCCGAGGCCAGCGTGAGCCCGCCAGCCGGTGCCGTGCGCGTCGCCAGCTCGGTGACGATGTCCTTCATCTCTTGCTTCATCTCAGCCCGCCTCCCCGGGTCGATTGGTCTTCGGTGTGACGGTCAGCGAGGCGCTGACCTCGATGCCGAGCGTGTTCGCGAAGGCGCCGTAATGGGCCTGCGCGCGTGCGCCGTTGCCGGCGTATTCGTTGGCCTTGCTGTAGGAGCGGTAGAGGACGTAGTCCACCAGCGCGGACTGGTAGATGTCGGCCACGGCGATGTTTCCGGCGACGTCGTTCCAGGTCTGGCCCGGGTTCGGGACGACGATGTCCGTCGGGTAGATCGAGACCAGCGCATCCACCGAGGCGCCTGCGGCGGCCGCCGGCGGATAGACCTCGAAGAGGCGCGGGGCCCTCGGGTCGTGCATGAAGTGCTGGATCACGGTGACGCCGGCGAGCTGGCGCCAGCCCGGTTCGATCTCGTCGAGCTCGCGGCGCTCGGTCTGGCGGACCGGGCCGCCGTCGGTATTGCAAGGGATGTCCAGCAGCTTCACGGCGGTCGCCGGCAGCGCCTGGCGGAAGCCGGCGACGAGCGGCAGCGCGATGACCGCGGCGGTGGCGTCCGGGCGCTGGATCACGATCTCGCGCTGGCCGTCGTTGAGCCATCGCACGAGTTCGTCGACCTGCCATGCCACGGACCCGACGTCGACGAGGATGTCGACGACGCGCCGGATGACTTGCTTGGCTGCGACCGCCATGTCAGCACCACTGCGGCCGCTGGCGCGGCGTCGCGTTCGTGAAGTTGCGGAAGACCTGCGCCTGTGTGGCGCCGATCGCGGCCTCGTACTCGCCGGCGGCGATCGACGCCAGCTCGGGGCTGAAGTAGTCGGCCTTCGGGTTCAGCAGCAGCCGCTTCTTGGCGCCGCTCACCAGCGCGTCGCGGAACTGGATCGCCATGTCGTCGGCGATGCCCGTCGCGGTGTCGCCTGGCTTGAGCGAGGCCTGGAACTGCAGCTTGGCGCCGGCGCCGTAGTCCGTGGCCGTGAGCACGTTGACGCGGTCGCGCGAGGCGACGCCGGCGTCGAGGCTGGGATGCAGCTCCGGGTCGGCCTCGAAGCAGTTGAAGTTGAGGACGTCGATCGGGCTGCCGTTGAGCGTGGCGCGCTCCAGGCGCTCAACGACGGCCCCGGCCGGCAACGTCAGCGCGTAGGTCCGCTGGCCCGCGATGGTCACGATCTCCGGCAGCCACGGGCGCCAGGCCCGCGTCCGCTTGAAGAAGTCCTGCGCCGCGAGCCGCAGGGCCCGCGCGATGGTCGGCTCCGCCGCCCCGGTGACGTGGGGCAGCAGGTCCGGCAGGAAATAGGACCACTGGGCCATGCGGGCCTCAGGTGCGGCGGCGCGACTGGCGGACGGCGGCCTGGGCGGCAGCGCCCTCGATCGGCGCGGACGGCAGCTCAGCGGCGCCCTCGACCGGCGCGGCGTTCTCGTCGCCCTCGTCGTCGGGCTCATCCTCGCCTTCACCGGGCGGCGAGCCCTCGGGCGTGTGGCCGACAGCATCCAGGGCGCTGTCGAGCAAGGTGCCCACGGGCGCAACCAGCGTCGAGGCGGCCTGGAAGTCGGCCGGGTCGATCGGCCCGAAGTCCTCGGAGTTCAGCAGCCGCTCCAACAGCGCGGGGTCGTCGACGTCGCAGACGAGATCGCCGAACGAGTCGGGTGCGAAGGTGAACGGCTGGCCGTTGGCGCCGCGGACGATGACGGTGCCATCGCGACGCGGCTTGATCGTGGTCTGGAGCTTCATGGTCGGGGTCCTTCAGGGTCGGGAAGAAAAAGGGGAAGCGCGCAGCCTCCCCCGGTGTGGCGATCGGCCGGAGGCGACCGAGTCAGTCGGCCTCAGGCGGCGCGGTAGAAGACGGTGACGCCGAGGGTGCCGGCGGCGGCGGCCGTCGGCGCGGTGCTGACCTTCAGGCCGATGCGGCGATCGACGGCCGACGGCTGCACGTTCGCCAGGGCGTTGCCGTTGAAGGTCAGACGCTGCTGGAAGTCGGTGTTGGCGGCCACGGTGGAGCCCCAGTTCTTGCCGCCGTCGGCGGCGTCCGTCGACAGGTCGGTGCCGGCCGCATTCAGGATGCCGACCTGCAGGACCATTGCGGCGGCGCCGGTGTCGACGTCGGTACCGTCGACCTGCACGTCCACCGGAATGCAGCCCGCGGGCAGGATGCCGATCTGGCCGGCGTTGTTCAGCGCCAGGTCGGCGGCGAGCACCGCCAGCGGGAAGCGCACGGCGACGATCTCGGCGCCGGCGGGATAGACCACCGGCTTGCGGCCGGTGATGTAGTCGTTGCTGTTCGTGAAGGACACGTTGATCTCCTAGAAGGTTGGGTCCTGTTGAAGACCGACCGCTGAAGCGGCCGGTGTCCGATCAGCGGTTGGCCGCCGCCGTGTCCAGCGCGAAGACGCCGAAGTCCTGGTCGCCCTGACCGTCCACCGTGAACCGGACCTTCTTGACGCCGAAGATCGAGGACGTGGTGATCACGACCTTGTCGCCGTTGTCGCGGGTCTCCTCGTTCCAGGTGAAGCGCATGTTGGTGCCCGGGGAACCGAAGGCCACGACCGCGGCCTGCGAGCCCAGGAACAGCGCACGCGCCGCCTCGACGTTGCCGCCCGCACCCGCGTTGTTGAAGCGGATGACGTTGCGGTGGCTGTGCAAGATGCAGCCGCGGTACATGCCCAGCGAGCCCTTGAACAGCGGGCTGTTGCGGCCCTCGGCCGAAGCCGCCGCCTTCTGGATGTCCATCCACTGGCCGGTCGACGTGTTGGCGCGCAGGTCGTCTTCCTGGAAGGTGTGCATCACGCACACGAAGGTTTCGTTGCCGTCGATCTTGCAGGGCTGCAGGACCGGGATGCCGGTGGCGCCGCCGCCCTGGCTGTCGGCACGGGTCTTCGCGCGGTCGACCAGGCGCAGATCGAACTTGTCGTTCGCGTCGATGTTGTTGAACGCGGTGGCGTCGTTGCCGAACAGCTGGTGGTTGGCGTCGGGCGCGAACAGCGCGTTGTTGGCGCGGCCGGCGTAGTTCAGCGGCAGCAGGAAGTTGGGGTTGATGCCCCGGTTGCCGGACAGGTAGATGAACAGCAGTTCGTCCTGCAGGCGCGCCCACCAGTTGGACTGCTGACGCTTGGCCTTTTCACGCAGGTTGTGCAGCGTGCGCTTGCGGGTCATGCGACCGCCGGTGTTCACACCGCACCGGGCCTGATCGATGTAGATCTGGTCGGTGTAGAACTTCTGCGCTTCTTCCTTGCCCTCGAGGGTGTCCTCGCCCTCGACCGGCGCCATGCGCAGCTCAGCCAGCAGGTCATAGGTGATCTGCTCACCGGCATCCGACTCGAGGTCGGTCAGGATCTGGATGGGGACCTCGGCCTCGGCGCCGCGCGCCATGAAGCGCTGGTTCCAGTACGAGGATTGCGAGGTGTCGAGCGCCAGCATGCCGCCGAATCGCTTGACGGCCTTCGGGTCGTTGACGCCAACGATGGTACGGGCCATGGAGATACTCCTTCAGGTTTGAAAGAGCACCTCCTGCGCTCGGGCTTGACGTTGCGGCTTGTTCAGCCGTGATCGGATTGCGCCATCCTTGGCACGACTTCGGCAAGGTCGCCGTCGCGACGTTTCTCGATCTTGAGATCGACGGGGGCGGTGACGCGCAGCCGCGCGACACGCCCGCTCTTGTGGACGACCTGGACCATCGCGCCGGCGAGCACGAGGGCCTCGCCGGGCTGCAGGTCCATCACGAGCGACGACTTGCGGTTGGTCATCAGGTCCCCGCGAGGTAGCGCGAGCGCTGGTCCGGCGTCATGCGGGCCAGCTTGGCTTCGAGCTTGTCGCCGTCCAGCGAGTCGAGCTCGGCGAACTCGTCGCCGGTGTCGCCGGGGTGATCGCCGCCGGGCACATGGGCGAGCGTGGTCGGGGCGGCGGCGACAGGCGGGGTACGCGCTGCAGGAGCCGCAGCGGCGCGCTCAACGAGATCGAGTACTCGGAGTTCGTGCAGAAGATCCAGGCCTTCGCCGACGGCATCGGCGCGATGCCGGAGTTCCCCGACATGCTGGACGTGGTGGCGCGGGCGCGCGAG
>NZ_PEOG01000044.1 GCF_002761755.1 Roseateles chitinivorans | reverse complement strand
CGCTGGCCGGCATGCTGGTGTTCAAGGGCCTGGCGCTGGCGCTGCTGCAAGGGCAATCGCTCGGTCCCTTCCCCGACAGCTTCCAGGCGCTGAGCGCCGGCTTCCTGCCCGAACTCTTCGGCCAGGAGGACCCGCGCGCGACGACGCTGGGCCTGGGCCTGCTGCTGACGGTGGTGGCCGTGGTCGTGGCCTGGCGCCACCGCGTGGCGGCGCTGCGGCACGGCATGGACACGGAACCGGGCCCGGTCTTCTGGCTGCGGCAGGCGCTGCTCGCCGGCGCGGTGCTGGCGATGAGCTGGCTGATGGCCTCGTACAAGGGCCTGCCCACGGTGATGGTGGTGATGGTGGCGCTGACGCTGCTCTACGACTTCATCGCCGGCCGCACCACGCTGGGCCGCCGCGTCTACGCGGTCGGCGGCAACGAGAAGGCGGCCCGACTGTCGGGCGTGCGCACGCAGCGCATCGCCTTCCTGACCTTCGTGAACATGGGCGCGCTGGCGGCGCTGGCCGGCCTGGTCTTCGCCGCGCGGCTCAACACCGCCACGCCCAAGGCGGGCCTGGGCTTCGAGCTCGACGTGATCGCGGCCTGCTTCGTCGGCGGCGCCTCGGCCTCGGGCGGCGTGGGCAAGATCATGGGCGCGGTGATCGGCGCCTTCGTGATGGGCGTGATGAACAACGGCATGTCCATCCTGGGCGTCGGCATCGACTACCAGCAGGTCATCAAGGGCCTGGTGCTGCTCGCCGCCGTGTTCGTCGACGTCTACAACAAGCGGAAGTAGCGGCTCCGGAAGCGGCCGAGCCCACGCCCCACCACTCCCGGGATGCGGGCCGCCGACATTCGCGCTACGCTGCCGGCGCGTCGCCAGCGGCAAAGGAGCGCCCGTGAGCCCACAGAACGGCCGAGGCCAAGGTCGAGGACGCCTCGTGTCGAGGCTGCTCCTGGCATCGGCCCTGTCCGGCCCGCTGTCACCGGCCCTGGCGGCCGATCCGCCGCTGCAGATCGCCCAGTACGCGCACACCTCCTGGACGGCCCTGGATGGCGCCGCGCTGGGCCTGGTCTTCGCGATGGCGCAGACGCCCGATGGCTACCTGTGGATCGCCGGCTCCGTGGGCCTGTTCCGCTTCGATGGCCAGCGGTTCACGCAGTGGCAGCCGCCCGACGGCCAGGTGCTGCCCAGCGGCCCCTACAGCCTGCTGGCGTCGCGCGACGGCACGCTCTGGATCGGCACCTTCAGCAGTCTGTCCAGCTGGGATGGACGCCGATTCGTCGAGCGGCATCCGGAGGTCGGCAAGGCCTTCGTCACCTCCCTGCATGAGGATCGGGACGGCACCGTCTGGGTCGGCCTGCTGGGGCCTCCCGGGCGGCTCTGCGCCGTTCGCGCCGGGCAGGTCCGTTGCTCGGCGCCGGAGGGGGGCTTTGGCGAATTCGTCTGGAGCTTCGCCGAGGACCGCGCCGGGCAGCTCTGGGTCGGCACCGATACCGGCCTCTGGCGCTGGAAGGCCGATGCCCCTCGCCGCTATCCGATGCCGGGCGAGCGCGTGGTCGACCTGACCACGACCGCCGACGGGCAGGTCCTGGTCGGCGTGGCGTCCAAGGGCCTGCGGGAGCTCGTCGGCGACCAGCTCGTCCCCCACCGATTCCGACGCGCCTCCCGGCCCGACGAGTGGGTCGCCGAACGCGACATCAAGGCCAACAAGCTGCTGCGCGACCGCGACGGCGGGCTGTGGATCGGCACCGAGGGCCTGGGCCTCTTCCATGTGAAGGACGGCCAGGCCGACACCTTCACCCGAGCCGAGGGACTCTCCGGCAACATCGCCTGCAGCCTGTTCGAGGACCGCGAAGGCAACATCTGGTACGGCAGCGAGCGCGGCGTGGACCGTTTCCGCAAGCTCGCGATCACCACGCTGTCGACCCGCCAGGGCCTGCCCAACGACGTCACCCGGTCCGTGCTGGCGACCACCGACGGCGGCCTCTGGGTGGCCACCAACGACGGCCTGGCGCGATGGCAGGACGGCCGGCTGTCGGTCTTCAAGGAGCGCGACGGACTCCCTTCCGCGCAGGTGCATTCCCAGTACCAGGATGCGCAGGGGCGGCTGTGGGTGAGCACCTCCGCGGGCCTGGCCTACTTCGCGGGCGGCCGCTTCGTCCGCGTCGACAGCGGTCCCAGCAGCGAGATCCACGCCATCACCGGCGATGCGGTCGGCAACCTCTGGCTGTCCGGCAACAAGGGCCTCGCCCGGCTGCACAACGACCGGTTCGTCGACAACCTCCCCTGGTCCGCGCTGGGACGCCAGCAACCGGCGCATGTCGTCATCGCCGATCGCGGCGGCCTGTGGCTGTCGTTCTGGGACGGCAGCGGCGTGTCCTATGTGAAGGACGGCAAGATCGAGGCGACCTACAACTTCGCGCACAAGCCGGGTCATGGCCCGGTCACCGGCCTGCGCCTGGATGCCGACGGGGCGCTGTGGGCGGCGACCGGGTCGGCCGGCCTCAACCGGATCAAGGAGGGCCGCGTCACCGCGCTGGGCGTGGGCAACGGCCTGCCCTGCCCGACGATCCACTGGTCGACGCTGGACGACGCCGGCGCGCTCTGGATGTACACCGCCTGCGGCCTGATGCGGGTCACGCGGGAGGACCTGGCGGCCTGGGTCGCCGACGCGAACCACCGGGTGACGCCGACGGTGTGGAGCGTCGCGGATGGCGGACCGCTGCAGGTGACGCCGGCGGCCAACTTCAATCCTCCGGTGGCCAAGCGGCCCGATGGCAAGCTCTGGTTCATCGCCGGCGCGGAGCTGCAATGGATCGACCCTGCGCGGATGCCGTCCAACACGGTGCCACCGCCGGTCCACATCGAGCGGATCGTCGCCGACCACCGGTCCTATGCGCTCACGCCGGAACTCCGGCTGCCGCCGCGGACCCGGGACATGACGATCGAGTTCGTCGCCCTGAGCCTGGCCGACCCGAAGCGCACCCGCTTCCGCTACCGCCTCGAGGGCCACGACACCGACTGGCAGGAGGTCGTCGACCAGCGCCAGGCCACCTACACCAACCTGCCGCCCGGCCACTATCGCTTCCAGGTGAAGGCGGCCAACAACAGCGGCGTCTGGAACGAGGACGGCGCGCAGCTCGCGTTCATCATCGAGCCGGCCTTCTATCAGACGACCTGGTTCCGGCTGGCGGGCGCAGTCCTGCTGATCGGCCTGGCCTGGAGCGGCATCCAGTTGCAGCTGCGCATGCGCCTGCGTCGACTGCACCGGCAGTTCGAGGCGACCCTGGAGGGCCGGGTCGCCGAACGCACCCGGATCGCCCGCGATCTGCACGACACCCTGTTGCAGCGCTTCAACGGCTTGCTGCTGCAGTTCCAGGCCGCGTCCAACCTGCTGCCGGACCGTCCGCGGGAATCGAAACAGGTCCTGACCGGCGCCATCGACCAGGTGGCCGAGGCCATCACCGAGGGACGCGACGCGGTGCAGGGACTGCGGACTTCGGCCACGGAGACCGGCGACCTCGCGGCCGCCCTCGGGGCGCTGGCCGGGGATCTCGCGCGGGAGAGCGGCCAGGCGATGCCAGCGCAGGTGAACGTCCAGGGCACGCCGCGGGCGCTGCATCCTCTCGTCCACGGCGAAGCGCTCAGCGTCGCCGGCGAGGCGCTGCGCAACGCCTTTCGGCATGCCGAGGCGAGGCGGATCGAGGTCGAGATCCGTTACGACACCCGCCAGTTGCGGGTGCGGGTGCGCGATGACGGCCGGGGCATCGATCCCGAGGTGCTGCGCCGCGGCGAGAAGGAAGGCCACTTCGGATTGAGCGGCATGCGGGAGCGTGCCGCGCTGGTCGGCGGCCAGCTCACCGTGCGCAGCACGGTGGGCGCCGGAACGGAGGTGGAGTTCACCGCCCCGGCGGCGCGGGCGTACGGCCGGCCTTCGCCGGCCTGAGCGCCCTGCCCTTACTCGACCTTCACCCAGTCGTACTGGGCCTGTCCGCCGCCGCCGTTCCACTGTCCGAGGAAGCCGATCGCATCGGGACTGTTGTCGCCGCGCCAGTGGTTGAGCATCAGCCGCATCGGCGTGGAGACCGAGACGATCTGGTGACGGATCGTCGTCTCGCCGCCTTGCGCATCGACGGCGAACCAGCGCACGAAGTTCTCGCGCCATTCGAAGCCCAGGGTCTGCCACCCGGTCGCGATCGGGAACTGCTTGTAGTTCTGCACGCCGCCCTTCCACACATTCGTGTGCAGCACCGTGCCGCCCTTGATGAGCTCGATGTCGATCTCGAAGTGGCTCGGCGTGCCCGCCGTGCCGGTGTAGAGGAAGAACGAGGTGTTGCCGCCGGCGAAGTTGCTGGCCTTCAGGCGGGTGGTGAACTTGCCGTAGGTGAAGCTCTGCAGGGTCCGGACCTCGCCGCAGCGTCCCGTGCCGGCATTGACGTTCAGCACCAGGGTGCCGGCGTTCTTCCACACCTCGCTGTAGGCGAAGCCGCAGCCGAAGGGCGTGCCGTTGTGCCAGGTGGCGGTCTCCCAGGCCGGTCCGGCACCGCCGGTGCCGTCGAAGCCGTCGAAGAAGCTGGCCGCCTGCGCGGCGCCCGCGGTGCCGGCGGCGATCGCGCCGATCGAGGCGATCCGCCAGGCCGCTCGAAGCGCACGCTTGATCTGCAATGTCATCGTTGTCTCCTTGGTGCTGCTCTCATGGACCGCGCGACCGGCGGGCCGCCGGCGCGCGGGGGGAAAGGCGCGCCGGGAGGGCGCGCCCGACGGGGAACTCAGGATCAGAAGTTCGCGCGGACCCGCAGGCCGTAGCTGCGCGCGTCGTTGAGGAAACGCACGTTGAGGCTGGAGCCCACCAGCGCCTTGGTCGACGCCTGCTCGTTGGTCACGTTGGCCGCGAAGGCCTCGATGCGGTAGCGGTCCAGCGTGTAGCCGAGGCCCAGGTTCAGCGTCGCGTAGCCCTTCTGGCGGTCCGGGAAGCCGGCCGCCTGCGCGCTGGTGCGGGCGCCGGCCAGCGTCACCACGTCCAGCTCGTTGTACTGCGTCAGGTAGTAGGACGAGCGGTAGCTCAGCAGCGCCTGCCAATCGAGCTTGCCCGGGCCGAGGGTGAAGGCCTGCTGCAGCCGGGCCGACACATTGACCTTGGACGCCAGCGGCAGCTCGTTGCCGGCCAGGCTGAGCTGCGGCGCCTTGCCGCCCTGGCCGTAGTCGATGGCGCGCGCGTCGGCCACCACCGCGCTGCGGATCCTGGTCTGCAGCAGCACCGCATTCAGGTCCAGCGAGAAGCCGGCGGGCAGCGGCATGCGCAGCTCCCCTTCCAGGCCGTACAGCCGCGACGCGCCGATGTTGCGGTTCACCAGCGAATAGCCGTTGCAGGTGTTGGGCGTGACCTCGGTGTTGACCTTGATGCAGCTCAGGTCCTGGAAGACCTGGTTCTTGTAGTCGTAATAGAAGGCCGAGAGATTGACCACCGAGCGGCGTCCCATCAGCTCGATCACATTGCGCGAGCCGACCTCCAGCACGCTGAGCTTCTCCGGGCCGTAGACCTCGGGAATCGGCGAGGTGGCGAAGGTGTCGTTGAAGCCACCGGCCTTGTGCCCGGTCGAGAACTTGGCGTAGACCATCGCGTCGCGCCCCAGGTCGTGCTCGACGCCGATCCTGAAGTCGTTGTACTGCGCGCTGCTGGCGCCGTACTGCTGGGTCGGCAGGTCCCAGGCGCTGAGGTAGGAGAAGCCGCCGTTGGTGGTGGCGGGGTTGGTGCGCGGGCAGGAGAGCCGGCCATTGCCGTTGACGTCGGGCCGGTCGATGCAGGCGCCGTTCGGATTGCTGCCGTCCGCCACCGGCCCGAGCTGCTGGCCGACCAGGTCGCGGCGCCCCGGCGTCAGGAAGGTCTGCAGGATGAACTGGGCGCGCTGGGCATCGGTCGTGACCTTGCTCATGTCGAAGTTGGGCCGCGACAGCAGCGCCGGCTGGAAGCCGTCGGTGCCCCAGCGCGTGGCGTAGCAGCAGTCGTAGTTCTCGCCGCCCAGCACCACGCCGAGGTTGCCGCCGACGCCATAGCGCGACTTGCTCTCCTTGGTCCGACGGAAGCCGGCCAGCGCGCGCCAGTCGGGCGCCACCTTGAAGGTCGCGTCGATGTAGGCGGCGGTCGACTTGCCGCGCACATCCGGCATGGTGAACTCGCTGCCCCAGTAGCAGCAGCCGGCGTCGGCCAGCGACAGGTAGCCCACGCCCTGCTTCTCCTTGAAATGGAAGACGCCGGTGGTCCACTGCAGCGGCGACTGGCCATCGTTGGAGCGCAGCACCAGTTCATAGACGTTGCTCTTGGACAGCGTCTGCCAGTACTGGGTCGAGTAGTTGTCGTAGTTCACCGCCGTCAGGTCGCGGCCCGGCCAGTCGATGCCGTCGGACTGGCCGTTGCGCTGCCAGAAGTCCACCGAGCGGCGGCTGGCGTTGAACTCGGCGCTGACCGGCCCGAGGTCGGCCTCGACCTTGCCCAGCACGCCCCACAGGTCGTTGCGCATGTCGCCCTGCGCGCCGCGATACACGACACGGCGCAGATCCAGGTCTTCCGCGCGCAGGCCGCTGGCGGTCACCGCGCTGAAGATGTTGGCGCCGGGATAGCCGGTGCCGCGCTCGCGGCCGGTGTCGGCCACGACGCTGAAGCGCAGCGCCTCGGTCGGTTCCCAGCGTGCCGACAGGCGCAGCGCCCGGTTGTTCTCCTGGCCGGCCGGCTTGAGCTGGCTGGCCACCGGATCGGTGGAGACGTTGGTGAAGCCGTAGTCCTTGGTGCTCTGGTAGCCGGCGATGCGGATCGCGGCCTGCGAGCCGATCGGCACGTTCACCGCCGCTTCGGCGCCGTGGCCGCTGCGGTTGGAGACCTCGCCCTGCGCGTAGCCGGAGAACTCGTTCAGGCGCGGCTGGGCGGTGATGATGTTCAGCGTGCCGGCCAGCGCGTTGCGGCCGTACAGCGTGCCCTGCGGGCCCTTGTTCACCTCGACCCGCTCGAGGTCGTAGAACATCAGCCCCAGCCCGCGCGGACGCGGGATGTAGACGCCGTTCAGGTGAGGCGCGGCGCCCGGGTCGCCGAGTTCGGTGTTGTTGGCCGAGCCGACGCCGCGGATGAAGATCTCGACGTTGCCTTCCTGGTTGGCGATGCTCAGCCCGGGCACCGCGGCCTGGAGCTGGCGCACCTCGGTGATGCCGTCCTTGCGCAGCTGGTCGCCGCTGACCGACTGCACCACGCCGGAGACCTTCTGCGCGGTCTCCAGACGGCGGTTGGAGGTGACGGTGACGGTCTCCAGCCGGCCGGAATCGGGGGTGGCCTGCTTCTCCTTCGTGGCGGGCTGTTCGTCCGCGCGAGGGGCGTCAGGCGTGGCTTGCGCCATCGCATGGCCGTGGCACACGGCGAGTGCGGCGGCCATCACGAGCGGCACGGCGAAGGGATGGGACGCGGTCGAGGTCGACGCGGGCTGGCGGGGGGCTTGTCTCTTTGTCATTGTTGTCCTCAGGCGGGATCAGGGGTGGCGGATCAGCGCGGGCCGGCGAGCCTTGGCGCTGGTGGAACTGCGGAATCGACCGACGGTCACGCGGCGATCGCGTGGCCCTCGGCATCGAAGAAATGCGCGCGCTCGGTCCGGATGCGGAGACCGACTGCATCACCGGCCCGCGGCGGCGGCACATCCGGGGCCAGGCGCACCGCGATCAGCGGCTGGTCCGGCGCCCAGCGGGCATGGGCGATCACGGTGTCGCCCAGGTGCTCGATCACCTCGATGAAGGCGGGCAGGCCCTGCTCCGGCGCGGCCAGCGCGATGTCGTTGGCGCGCACGCCCAGCGTCGTCGGTCGCCGGGCCGACGCACCGGCCTGCGGCACGCGCACGCCGGCTCTGGACAGGCCCTCACCGGGGCCGGCCGGCGTGGCGGACACGGTCAGGAAGTTCATCGTGGGCGTGCCGAGGAACCCGGCGACGAAGCGGCTCGCCGGCTGCTCGAACAGCGACAGCGGCGTGCCGACCTGCTCGACGCGACCCGCGTTGAAGAGCGCGATCCGGTCGCCCAGCGTCATGGCCTCGACCTGGTCATGCGTCACGTAGATCATGGTCGTGCCGAGCTCGCGATGCAGACGCGCCAGCTCCAGGCGCATCTGCACGCGCAAGGCGGCGTCGAGGTTGGACAGCGGCTCGTCGAACAGGAAGACCTCGGGGCGGCGCACGATCGCCCGGCCGATGGCCACGCGCTGGCGCTGGCCGCCGGACAGTTCCCGGGGGCGCCGCTGCAGCAGCGGGCCGATCTGCAGGATCTCCGCGACCTGGCCGACACGCTCGCGCACCTCGGCGCGTGGCAGGCCGGACATCTTGAGCGCGAAGCCCATGTTCTGCTCGACGGTCATGTGCGGGTACAGCGCATAGCTCTGGAACACCATCGCCACGCCGCGCTGCGATGCGTCGAGCGCGGCGACGCTGCGTCCGCCGATCCGGACGTCGCCGGCATCGATGTCCTCGAGCCCGGCGATCATCCGCAGCAGCGTCGACTTGCCGCAGCCGGACGGGCCGACGAACACGGTGAACTCCCCGTCGGCGATGTCCAGGTCGATGCCCTTGAGCACCTCCACGCCGCCGCTGTAGCGCTTGCGCAAGCCGCGCAACTGGACGTCAGCCATGGACCGGCTCCCGCGCGGCCGAGTCGTCCGCCGCCGCCGGCGTGGCGAGACGGCGCGACGCGGCGATCGTGTCGCTGTACCAGTGGGCGCTGTCCTTCAGCGTGCGCTGCTGGGTCGCGTAGTCGACATGGACCAGGCCGAAGCG
Organism: Roseateles chitinivorans; assembly: GCF_002761755.1. Lineage (GTDB taxonomy): Bacteria > Pseudomonadota > Gammaproteobacteria > Burkholderiales > Burkholderiaceae_C > Roseateles > Roseateles chitinivorans. The sequence goes on along the minus strand of NZ_PEOG01000044.1, from coordinate 41,477 downwards.
CTTGGCATAACCCGAGTCCCACTCGTAGTTGTCCATCAGGCTCCAGTAGAAGTAGCCGCGGATGTCCACGCCGGCGGCCTTGGCCTGCGCCAGTGCCTCGAGATGGCGGCGCACATAGTCGATGCGCGCATGGTCGGCCACGCGGCCCTGGTCCAGCGTGTCGGCATTGGCCATGCCGTTCTCGGTGATGAAGATCGGCGGCAGGTCCGGGTACTGGGCCTTCAGGCCGACCAGCAGCTCGCGCAGGCCGTCGGGGTAGATCTCCCAGCCCATGTCGGTGCTGCCCAGCGCCATCGGCGGCGGCACCGGCGGCTCGTCGCGGCTGGCCCAGATGCGGGCGTAGTAGTTGATGCCGAGGAAGTCCAGCGGCGCCTGGATCAGGGCCATGTCGCCCTCCTGGACCTCGGGGTAGTGAGCGATGCCGGGGTCCTGCGGATAACGGCCGTGGAACAGCGGATCCATGTACCAGCGCACGAAGCGCGCGTACTCGGTGGCGGCCGCGGCCTGGTCGGCCGCGCTCGCCGTCGCCGGCGTCACGCTGGACTGGTTCAGCACGATGCCCAGCGGGCAAGCCGTTCCGCTGGCTCGCATCGCGCTCATGGCCAGGCCGTGCGACAGCAGCAGGTGATGCGAGACCTGCGCCGCCAGGCGGGGGTCCTGCGCGCCGGGCGCGAACTTGCCGATCTCATGGCCCAGCACGGCGGTGCACCAGGGCTCGTTGTGGGTCGCCAGCGAGGCGAGCCGGTCGCCCAGCCGACGTGCGATGGCGTCGGCATAGACGGCGAAGTGGAAGGCGGTGTCCCGGTTGCCCCAGCCGCCGCGGTCCTGCAGATGCTGCGGCAGGTCCCAGTGGTAGAGCGTCGCGTGCGGCGCGATGCCGCGCTCGAGCAGCGCATCGACCAGGCGGTCGTAGAAGGCCAGGCCCCGTTCGTTGAAGGCGCCCTGCCCCAAGGGCTGCACCCGGGGCCAGGCGATCGAGAAGCGGTAGGCGTCGACGCCCAGGCCCGCGATCATCGCCACGTCGTCCGCCCAGCGGCGGTAGTGGTCGCAGGCGACGGCGCCGCTTTCGCCATTCACGGTGCGGCCGGGCTGGTTCGCGAAGGTGTCCCAGATCGACGGGCCGCGGCCGTCGATGTCGACGGCGCCCTCGATCTGGTAGGCGCTCGTCGCGACGCCCCAGTTGAAGGAGGCGCCGAGTTGCCGCAGCGCGGCGGCGGACAGACGGTCGGAGGCGGTGAAGCGGTCGGTCATGGAGGGGGTCGAGCTCATGAGGGCTGAAGCGTTGAGGGCGTGAGGTATCGGATGAAGCGAGGAGGCGGCGGCAGGCGGTGTGCGCCGCGGCTACTTGACCGCGCCGGCGGTGAGGCCGTCGATCAGGCGCCGCGAGGCGACGACGAACAGGAGCAGGAGCGGCAGCACCGCGACGGCGGCGCCGGCGCACAGCGCGCCCCAAGGTGTCTGCCCGCTGCCCTGCAGCGCACGCAGCGCCAGCGGCACGGTGTAGAGGTCCATGTCGCGGATCACCACGAGCGGCCCCATGAAGTTGTTCCAGGAGCCGATGAAGGTGATCAGCCCGAGCGTGCCCAGCGCGGGCAGCGTCAGCGGCAGCACGATGCGCCAGAAGATGCCGAACTCGCCGCAGCCGTCCAGGCGGGCGGCGTCGACCAGCTCGCGCGGCACGGTGCTGCCGATGTACTGCCGCATCATGAAGATGCCCAGCGCGCCGCAGGCCCCTGGCACGATCAGCGCCTTGTGCTCGTTCAGCCAGCCCAGCCAGGCCATGGTCAGCACCGTCGGCACCATGCCGAGGAAGCCGGGCAGCAGCATCGTGGCCAGCACCACGCCGAAGAGCCGGTCCCGACCCGGGAAGTCCAGCAGCGCGAAGGCATGGCCCGCCAGCGAGCACAGCAGCAGGTTCAGCACGGTGACCGCGCCGGCCACGTAGAAGCTCCAGCCCAGGTTGCGCCAGAAGAAGGGCAGCCGGTCGAGCAGCAGCGCCAGGTTGTCGCTCAGGGCATCGCCGAACCACAGCGGCGGCGGCACCGAGAGGATCTCCGCGTTGGTGTGGGTCGCGAAGACCATCATCAGGTAGAAGGGCGCGAACATCAGCAGCGCGCCGGCGAGCACGATGGCGTGGCCGATCACGCGGGCGGAGGGGACGCGCCGCCAGCGGGCGCCGAGGCGCGCGGGCCGGTCGGGCTCGGCGTGCAGGGGAAGCAGGGTCGACATGGGGTGAGGTCCTTGCCGGGTCAGCGCTGGCGGCCGAGCAGCCGGTTGTTGAGCCAGGTGGCGGCGGCGATCAGCAGGAAGAGCAGCCAGGCGATCGCGGAGGCGGTGCCGAAGTCGCCGTCGGTGAAGGCGACCGAGTACAGGTGCATGGCCACGGTCTTGCCCGCCTGGCCCGAACCGCCGGTGCCGCTGGTCAGGATGAAGGGCTCCTCGAACAGCTGCAGGCTGCCGATGATCGCCAGCGTCACCGCGAAGAAGATCATCGGACGCAGCTGGGGCAGCACGATGTGCAGGAAGGTCTGGCGCTCGCTCACCCCATCGACGCGCGCCGCCTCGAAGAGGTCGCGCGGCAGCGTCTGGATCGCCGAGAGGTAGAGCACCGTGTTCCAGCCGACATAGCGCCAGAACACGACGATCGAGATCATCCAGCGCGTGTTCTCGGCCTGGTCCCAGTCGATCGGCGCGGACGGGAACAGCGCCCCCAGCAGCGGCAGCTCGTGAAGCCCGAGCAACGCCGCGTTGATCGCGCCGAAGTCCTTGGAGAACAGCGCCGAGAAGACCAGCGACACCGCGACGGTCGAGGTGATGAAGGGCAGGAAATAGAGCCCCACCACGCCGTTGCGCCAGCGCCGGAAGGCGGTGTGCAGGTAGTACGCCAGCGGCAGCGCGACCAGGTGCTGCGGCACGCATCCCGCCAGCGCCAGCCACAGCGTGTTGAAGAGCGAGGCGCGCAGGCCGTCGTCGCGGGTCAGCGCATAGAGGTAGTTGTCCAGGCCGACCCACTGCATCGCGCCCAGGCCGGCCGCCGCATCCCAGCTGTGCAGCGACAGCACGATGGAGAACAGCAGCGGGAACAGGCCGAAGGCCGCGAACAGCAGGAAGAACGGACTGATGAAGAGATAGGGCATCCAGCGGCGCGGGATGCGCAGCCGGTGGGGCCAGGTGATGCGAGGGCTCATGGGCGGGGTTCCACGGGAGGCGATGGCGGGATCAGGCGCGGCGGCGCACGCGGCGCTCGACCGTGACGCGCGCATCGGCCAGCGCCTGGTCGATGCCCTTGCGATGCAGCAGCACCTGGTCGAGTTCGTTGCGCACGACCTCGTCGGCCACGGCGTCATAGCGGTCGATCGTCACCGCCGGAATCCGGCGCGCCATGTCGCGCCACTGCAGGCGCGCCGCCTCGCCGCCCAGGAAGTCGACCGGCTCGGACAGGAAGCCGTCGTCCTGCGCGGACAACAGCACCGGAAAGGCGTCGAGCGAGCGGAAGGCGGCCACCTGCTGGTCCCGGTCCAGGGCCAGGAGCTGCAGCAGGTCCCAGGCCAGCGCCTTCTGTTGCGAATGCACCGGGATGGCATAGAACGATCCGCCCCAGGCCGCAGCCGCGCCTTCGGGCAGGGGCGCGGACCGCCAGAGCCCCGCCGTGCCCGGCGCGATCCACCGCTTCAGGTGGCCGCCCAGCCAGCAGCCCATCATCTGCGTCGCGATGGCCCCGCGACGGAACCCTTCGGACCATTCGTTGCTCCATGCCCGCACCCGCGCGTCGATGCCGGCATCGCGGGCCTGCAGCGCCAGCTCGAAGGCGCGACGGAAGCGCGGGGTCTGCACCTGGCTGCGTCCCTGCGGGTCGAAGAACACCCCTTCCCCATCGGCCAGCCCGGCCCGGATGCGGATGTCCTTCAGGTCCTGCGCATGGGCGACCAGGTAAGCCCCGGTGCGGGCGCGCAAGGTCTGTCCGGCCTCGATGAAACCGGTCCAGGAGCGCGTGAGATCGGTTTCACGCAAGCCGGCGCGCGCGAGCAGGTCATGGCGGTAGAACAGTGCGCCGGGGCCGGTATCGACCGGCAACGCCTTGATCTCGCCGCGGCGGTTGACCCCGGCGCGCCAGGCATAGCCGGGGAAACGAGCCGACTGGGCGCCCGCGAGGTACGGCGCGCGCGACAGGTCCTCCAGGCCGGCGGAATCGACGAACTTGCCCATGAAATCCATGTCAAGGGCAATCAGGTCCGGCAACGCCGCGCCGGCTGCGAGCGCGGTCGTCATCGCGGTGTGGTGGTCCTTGTGCGACAGCGTCACCACGTTGACCGCCACGCCGGGATGGCGCCGGGCAAAAGCCGGCAAGGCCAGTTTCACCGCCCGATCGAGGTCGGGATAGCTCGCGACGGTGATCCGGGCCGGCGTGGCGCGCGCCCCGCCGGCAGCGGCGCAGGACAGCAGCATCAAGGCATCTCGACGCCTCAGCGATCTCATGGTTCTTCCTGTTGTCGACGATCCGTCAGATCGGATCGCAGCCTTGTCTCGGTGGCTTGAAATCGAATTCACGAAGTCTGCCTGCACCGGAATTGCGTTGTCAACGTTGTCATCCCTCCGATGTGCCACTCTGAGGGAAGTCCCCTAGGGCCGCATGGGGCCGTTGTCTCCCGCACGCCGCGAAATCGTTATCATGCGGCGTTCCCGTCCCAGGGCGCCCGCGGCGCTCCTTCTCCATGGATTCGAGCCCTTCCCTCTCCCGCCCGAAGTCAGAGCCGGCCACGGTCCAGGACGTCGCCCGGCTGGCCGGCGTCTCTCCCGCCACCGTCTCCCGCATCCTGACCGGCTCGGCCCGCGTGGCCGAGGACAAGCGGCGCGCGGTCGAGGCGGCGATCCAGAAGCTGAAGTTCCGCCCCAACCTGTCGGCGCGCGGGCTGCGCAGCGGATCCACCCACACCATCGGGGTGCTGACACAGGAGCTCGAGAGCCCCTACTTCGCCAATGCGGTCAAGGGGGTCGACGAGGGGCTGACCGGCAGCGGCTACACGCCGATCGTCGTGCCGGGCCACTGGAATCCGGACGAGGAGTCGGAGCGGGTCGCGCTGCTGACGGCGCGCAAGGTCGATGCATTGATCGTGCTCGGCGGACGCCTGAGCGATGCCCGGCTTGCCGAACTGGCCCAGCAGCTGCCGGTCGCGACCATCGGCCGGCGCACCGAGGCGGCCGGCGTCTTCTCCTTCTATCAGGACCAGGTCGAGGGGGCCCGGCTCGCCACCGCGCACCTGATCGCGCTGGGACATCGCCGCATCGCCCACATCGCGGGCCCGTCGGCCCAGGTCGACGGCCAGGAACGCAAGGACGGCTTCATGCTGGCGCATCGCCAGGCCGGACTGAGCGTCGATCCCGCGCTGATCGTCGAGGGCGACTTCATGGAAAGCGGCGGCATCGCCGCGATGGAGTCGCTGCTGGGTGCAGGACATCGCTTCACCGCGGTGTTCTGCGCCAACGACCAGTCCCTGTGGGGCGCCAAGCTGGTGCTGCACCGCCGTGGCATGCGGGTGCCGGACGATCTGTCGCTCGTCGGCTTCGACGACCTGCCGCAATCGAAGTACATGACGCCGCCCGTCACCGCGGTGCGCCAGCACACCTTCGCGATGGGACAGGCCGCGGCCTGGGCGTTGCTGAACGCCCTGGGCCGGGAGATGGACGATCCGGCGCCGACGGTTCCGGCCATCCAGCTCGAGGTGCGCGAGACCACCGGCCCCTGCCACGAACCGGCCTGATCCGGAACCCCCGCAGCCAGGCGGGCGGTAGGCGGCGCCCAGCCGGCGGGCGATGAAAGGCCGGTGCTACAGTCCCCGGCCTTGCGCCGCCACGACTTCAGCGCCCGCTTCCGTGCCTGCCTCGCCGCCAAAACCGCCCGCCAAGCCACCCATCCAGCCGCCGGCACCATCGCCTGACGAGGCGGTCGCTTCGCCGGCCCGATCGCGCCGTCGCCACAGCGACGCCCCGACGCTGGCGGATGTCGCCCGCGCGGCCGGGGTGTCGGACATGGCGGCCTCCTCGGCGCTCAACGGCGGTCGCCGCGGATCGTCGCGGGTGTCGGCCGAGACCCGCGAACGCGTCCTGGCCGCGGCGGAGCGCCTGCAGTACCGACCCAACGCCACCGCCCGCGCGCTGGCCAGCCAGCGCACGAATGCGATCGGCTTCGTCGCCAACTTCGAGAGCGACGAGCCCAACCTCTATGTCCTGGAGGTGTTCAGCGGCGTCATCCATGGCGCGACCGCCGCGGGACAGACCACCGTGGTCTTCACCCTGGGCGACTGGGCCGAGGCCCGTGCCCGCATCCCGGCCTTGTGCGACGGCCGCGTCGACGGCCTGGTGCTGCTCGGCCCGCGCCTGGCGGACGACAGCGCCACCTGGCTGCCGCAGCACACGCCGATGGTCTCGGTCCACGCCGACCGTCCGCTGGCCGGCGTGGCGAACCTGGAGACCGACGACGAGGCCGGCGCGCACGACGTGGTGCGCGAGCTGCTTGCGCGCGGTCACCGGCGCATCCTTCATGTGGGCGGCCCGGAGGCCTTCGCCGGCGCCAACCGGCGGGTCGACGGCTACCTGCGCGCCCATGCCGAAGCTGGGGTGAAACCCGCCGCCGGCCATGTGGTCCGCGCGCCGCTCAGCATCCAGGGCGGGCGCGACGCGATCGAGGACTGGCTGCGCCGTCATCGGGGGCGGCAACTGCCCGATGCGGTCTTCGGCTGCAACGACGCCATCGCCTTCGGTTGCATCGAGGCGCTCCGCGCCCGCGGCCTGCGCATCCCGGAGGACATCTCCGTCGTCGGCTACGACCACACGCTGATGGCCCGGTCGGTGCAGATGGCCACGCTGCGGCAGCCGCTGCACGAGATGGGGCGCCGCGCGGTCGAGCTGCTGGTGGAGCGCATCGAGACGAGCCGCCGGAACAAGCCCCTGCCCTTCGCCGGCAACCTGGTGCTGCCGACCGAGATCGTTCCCGGCGTCACGCTGGGCCACCCACGGCACGCGCGGCTGACGATCGCCTGACGCCGTCGCCTCGCGCACCGCGCCAGGGCGCCGCACCGTCCCGGTGAGGTATTTCCCTTAGATAGTTCATTCAACACACGAACTATCATCGCGACGCCCTGATTTAGCGCAATATTGCTCGCTGGACTCGGGGGACCTCTCCTTCAATCAAGCCCGTGTCCGGAGGAGACAACCGGCCGGGCCCGTCGCTGAAAGGTAGACCCATGAGACTGCAGTCCTCGACCCTGGTGCTCGCCCTGGCGGCCGCCGGCGTCTCGTCCGCCCTGGCCCAGACCTGCACGCCGACGCCGATCACGCCCTATGTGAATGTCGGCGGCAGCTGGACGCAGACGGCCTCTGCCACCATCAAGACCGGCAGTTCCGCCATCCTCGGTCCCCAGCCGGTCTCGGGCGGCACCTGGAGCTGGAGCGGCTGCGGCACCGTCGGCGCTTCCCGCGAGCAGACGATCCAGCCCGCCGCGGCCTGCACCGCCACCGCCACCTACACCAATGCCTGCGGTGCCAAGACCCAGCAGGCGTTCTCGATCAAGGTCGGCACCTGGGCCAGCGCCAAGTTCGGCGGCGGCGGCTACGTGACCGGCCTGGTCTTCCATCCGACCACCCGGGACCTGCTGTACGCGCGCACCGACGTCGGCGGCGCCTACCGCTGGGACGCCGGTACCTCGTCCTGGATTCCGATCAACGACGGCTTCACCGCCGCCGAGGGCTTCCACCACGGCGTCGAGAGCATCGCGCTGGATCCGACCAACGACCAGCGCGTCTACATGGTCACCGGCATGTCGGCTTCGGCCGATGCCACCGCGCGGCTGTACATCTCCGCCAACCGCGGCGGCACCTGGACCTTCGTCAACCTGCCGTTCTCGGCGGGCGGCAACAACAACGGCCGGGCGATCGGCGAGCGCCTTTCGGTCGACCCCAACAATCCGTCGATCCTGTTCTACGGCTCACGCACCGCCGGCCTGTGGAAGAGCGCGGACTCGGGCCGCACCTGGGCCCAGGTGAGCTCGCTGTCCTCCACCAAGCTGACGGCGGACCAGATCAACAACCTGGGCGGCCAGGTGATGGGCGTCGAGCACCTGGTGTTCGACACCTCGACCAAGGGCAGCGGCTCGCCGACCTGGATCCTGTGGGCCGCCATCGCGCCGGACTACGTCAACGCCGCCGGCCTGAGCTCCAACCTCTACAAGTCGGTCAATGGCGGTGCCACCTGGACGCCGGTGGCGACGCCGGTGTCCGGCTTCCATATCCCACACATCGTGCGCGCCGCCGACGGCGCGCTCTACCTGCTGTTCACCAAGGGCGCCGGCCCCGGCGACGCGGGCCCCGCGCGCCTGTACAAGTTCGACGGCAGCAACGGCAACACCTGGACCCTGCTCAACAGCAACGATGGCGCGGGCTACGGCGGTCTGTCGGTGCAGGGCACCGGGTCGACCGCCCGCATCGCGCTGGGCGTGAGCGGCACCTGGGGCAACTACAGCGGGCAGCAGATCATCCAGCTGTCCGACGACGGCGGCCGCAACTGGCGCGAGATCGCGGCCACGATGCCGCACACGCCGGCGGACGACGGCTTCTCGGGCTGGATCGACGATGTCGAGATCGACCCGTCCAACCGGGATCGCGTCCTGCATGTGACCGGCGGCGGCATCTGGGAAACCAGGAACGCCTCCTCGTCGACGCCGAGCTGGAACTTCTCGGTCAACGGCCTGGAGGAAACCTGCACGCTGGCACTGACGCCGCCGCCCGCGGGCGCCTCCTACACGCTGGTCAACAGCTCCGGCGACGTCGGCACCTGGGTCCACACCGACCTGGGGACCAAGCCGACCTTGAGCCCGTACAAGCAGTGGAGCAACGGCAACTCCGCCGACATGGCGTGGTCCGATCCCAACTACATCGCCACCGCCAACGTCACCAGCATGTCCACCGGCCACGTCGGCACCGGCTACTGGTCCGGCGACGGCGGCAGGAGCTGGTCGAGTTTCGCCAGGCTCCCGGCCGGGGCCGCCGCCAACATCAACCACGCGTCCAACCTCGCCGTGCCCGCCCGCAACCGCGTGGTGTGGGCGCCGGCCGATTCGGTGCCGTCCTACACCACCGACAACGGCGCCACCTGGACCGCCACCAACCTGCCGGCGCTCACCGTCGTCGGCGGCGTGCCGCGCAGCTACCGGATGGTCGCGGACCGCAAGAACCCCAACAAGGTCTATGCCTACGACTCCGGCGGTGCCTGGTGGACCTACACGCAGGCGAAGGTCTATGTCTCCACCGACGGCGGCCGGACCTTCGCGCTGAGCCAGGGGTCGGTGTCGGCCAACATGCGCTTCGCCCCCTGGGGCGCGTCGTCGATGGCGGTGAACCCCAACGCCGAAGGCGACCTCTGGGTGGCCGACGGCCTGGCCGTCTACCACTCGGTGAATTCCGGCGCGTCCTGGACCAAGCTGACCAACTTCGCGCCGATCTGGAACGGACGCCAGGACTGGCTCGGGCCTGAGGTGGCGGGCGCCAGCATCGTCGCCCTGGGCAAGGCCAAGCCCGGCGCCTCCTACTCCGCCGCCGTCTACGTGGTGGGCGTGATCAACGGCGTCTGGGGGGGCTGGCGCTCGGACGATGCCGGCGCCACCTGGGTGCGCCACAACGACGACGCGCACCAGTACGCCGGCCTGGGCGTGATGGCCGCCGACCAGGGCCTCTATGGACGGGTCTACGCCGGCGGCAGCTGCCGCGGCGTGGTGTACAGCAACTGAGCGCCGGGCCCGGCAGCGGGCCCGCCCTCCCCCGCGCGGCCGGCCTCGAGCGCCGGCCGCGCTCACCGCATCCATCGCACCCTTCGCCCCCATCGCGCCGATCCCACGCCGGGCCTCCCGGTTCGAGCGCGCCCGCCACACCTTCCCCGTTCAGCATGAAGACGATCTCTTCCCTCGCCGCCGCCGTCCTGGCCCTGGCGGCAACCGGCGCGCAAGCGGCGGACGCCCTCCTCGCCTCGCCCAACGGGCGCATCACGTTGCGCATCGCCGATGACGCCGGCAGCTTCAGCATCACCCGCCAGGGCGAGGCCGTCATCGCCGCCTCGCCGCTGGGGCTCGATCTGGAGGGCCAGCCGCCGCTGGGCGCGCTGACGCTGGAGTCGCGCCAGGACAGCCGCGAGGACCGCGTCATCCCGCTGGTGGCCACCAAGGCCTCCACGGCGCGCGACCACTACCTCGGCACGACGCTGGCCTTCCGGGAAGCGGGCGGCGGACGGCGCCTCTTCATCGATGCGCGCGCCTACGACGATGGCGTGGCCTTCCGCTATCGGCTCGAGGGCCCGGCGCCGGTGCGCGTGCGCAACGAGCGCACCGCCTTCGTGCCGGCCGGCGATCCCTCCTGCCTGGTCACCCCGGTGGAAGGCGCGCATGAACTGCCGTTCGAACGGCTGAAGATCTCGCAGCTCAAGACCGATGCGGGCTACGACGTGCCGGTGGTCTGCGCCACGCCTTCGGGCCGCACCCATTACGCCATCACCCAGGCGCACCTCGAGGGCTACACCGGCGCCTCGCTGTGGCGCGACGGCGCCGCGCTGCGCGTCCGCCTGTCCGGCGTGCCCAAGCGGGACGGGCCCGCCTATGTCTCCACCGGCGGCCTGACGACCGCCTGGCGCGCCGTCATGATGGCGGACCGCGCCGGACAGCTGATCGAGTCGCAACTGGTGGGCAACCTCAATCCGCCGCCGCGGGGCGACTTCAGCTGGGTCAAGGCCGGCAAGACGTCCTGGGACTGGTGGTCGGGCCCGCTCGAGGGCGTCAAGCCCGACCTGGCCGCCTACAAGCGCTTCATCGATTTCGCGGCCGAATCCGGCTTCCCCTATCACCTGCTCGATGCCGGCTGGGCCTTCGGCACCGGTCCCTGCTGCGATCCGCTGCCCACCACCGACATCACCCGCGCGGCCGACGGCATCGACATGCCGGCCCTGGTGCGCTACGCCGGCGACAAGGGCGTGGGCCTGCTGCTGTGGGTGCATTGGGAGCACCTGGCGCCGCGGATGGACGAGGTGCTGGACACCTACGCGCGCTGGGGCATCAAGGGCATCAAGGTCGACTTCATGAACCGGGACGACCAGGACATGGTGGCCTTCTACCAGCGTCTGGCCGAAGCCACCGCCAGGCGTCACCTGCTGCTGGACCTGCACGGCGCCTACGTGCCCGCCGGCCTGCAGCGGACCTATCCGAACTTCATCACCCAGGAAGGCGTGCTGGGCGCGGAATGGAACAAGATGGACCGGCGCATCACCCCGCGGCACAACCTGATGCTGCCCTACACCCGGATGCTGACCGGTCCGATGGACTACACGCCGGGCGGCTTCCGCAACGCCACGCCGCGGGACTTCGAGGTGCGCGCCTCGATGCCGCTGACGCAGACCACGCGCGGCCAGGCGCTGGCCATGTACGTGGTCTACGACAGCCCGCTGCAGATGGTCTCCGACGATCCCTCCAACTACCGCGGCGAAACCGGTTTCGACTTCCTGCGCCGCGTGCCGGCCGCCTGGGACGAGACCCGCTTCCTCGCCGGCGAACCGGGCGAGGACATCGTGCTGGCGCGGCGCAGCGGCAAGACCTGGTACATCGGGGCGATGACCGCGGACCAGGCCCGGACCCAGCAGGTGTCGCTCGGCTTCCTGCCGCCCGGCCGCTGGCGCGCGACGATCTGGCAGGACGGCGAGGTCGTGCGCGAGGTCCGTCGCAGCGTGCGGAACGTGACGAGGTCGGACACGCTGATGCTGTCGCTGGCCGCGGCCGGCGGCGCCGCCGTGATCCTGGAACCGGCGCCTTGAGGCGCGCGCAGTGAACCGGAGCTCGCCCCGACATGAAGCGTCGTGATCTTTTCGGCCTGGTGGCCCTGGCCTCGACCGGTCCGCTGCTTGGCACCACGCAGGCGGCGACCCTGCCCTCGGCGCTCGACGCCGCCGGGCAGCTCACGGCCTTCCCCGCGGACGGCCCGCAGGACGGCTTCCGCTGGCGCCGCGTCGCCGAGGGCCTGCAGTTCCGCCTTGGCGGGCTGACGAAGGCAGTCCTCTTCTACGGCCCGGGGCTGGTACGGGTCATTGCCCACCTGGGCGTCGCGCATACCGCCCAGCCCAGCCTGGTGGTCGTGGCCCGGCCGCGCGCGGCGGCCCTCGAGGTCCGCGAGGAGGCGGACACGCTGCGGCTCGTCGCGCCCGGCGTGCAGGTCGTCGTGGACAAGCGCAGCGGCGCGCTGACCTTCCTCGACGGCGAGGGCCGCCTGCTGATTCGCGAACGCGAACAGGCCCCCACCGAGCTGCAGCAGGTCGAGATCGCCGGCCGTCCCAGCCATGCGCTCGCCCAGCACTTCAGCCTCACGCCGGACGAATCGCTCTACGGCCTGGGCCAGTACAACGAGCCCTACATGGACTATCGCGGCCGCGACGTGCTGATGGTGCAGACCAACATCGGCATCGTGGTGCCGTTCCTGGTCTCGACACGGCGCTGGGGGCTGCTGTGGGACGTGTACTCGAAGATGAGCTTCAGCGACCGGCCCGGCGGCACCACCTTCCGGGCCGAGAGCGCCCCGGGCGGTGCCGACTACTACCTGGTCGCCGGCGCGGACATGGACGGCGTGATCGCCGGCTATCGCCAGCTCACCGGCGCCGCGCCGATGTTCCCGAAGGCCGCCTTCGGCCTGTTCATGAGCAAGGAGCGCTACACCACCCAGCAGCAGCTGCTGGACGTGGTGCGGCGCTTCCGCGCCGAGTCCTTCCCGCTGGACTACATCGTCCAGGACTGGCAGTACTGGGGCGGCGAGAAGGACGGCGTCTGGGACGGCAAGTGGAGCGGCATGGTCTGGGACCGGGAGCGCTTCCCTGACCCCGCCGCCATGACCCGCGAGCTGCACGGGCCGCTGCACACCCGGCTGATGGTGTCGATCTGGCCCTCGGTGGGCAACGACACCGCGCTGGCGCGCGAGCTCGACGCGCAGGGCCTGCGCTTCGAGCCGCTGCACTGGATCTCCAAGCGCGCGCGGATCTACGACGCGTTCAGCCCCGCCGGGCGGCGCATCTACTTCAAGCATGTCAAGCAGGGCCTACTGGACGTCGGCGTGGACGCGCTGTGGATGGACGGCACCGAGGTCGAGGTCGGTGGCGCGGCCCATGACCCGGCCGAGGTCGAGGCCGACATCAAGCGCCTGGGCCGCAACGCCCTGGGCGACTTCACCCGCTACCTGAACGTCTACAGCCTGCTGACGACCCGCGGCGTCTACGAGGGCCAGCGCGCCGCGGGGCCGGACGGCCGGCGCGTGTTCACCCTCACCCGCTCCGCCTGGGCCGGCCAGCAGCGGTACGCCGCCCTGCCCTGGTCCGGCGACACCGAGTCCAGCTGGGCCTCGCTGCGCGCGCAGATCGCCGGCGGATTGAACGTCGCGATGGCCGGCCTGCCCTACTGGTCGCAGGACACCGGCGGCTTCTTCGTGAACTTCCCGGAGGGCGAGCGCAATCCGGCCTGGCGAGAGCTCTATGCGCGCTGGAACCAGTTCGGCATCTTCAATCCGATCTATCGCATCCACGGCACCTCGGTCGAGCGCGAGCCCTACATGTTCAAGACGATGGATCCGGCCGTCTACCAGTCGCTGCGCCGCGCCGCGCAGCTGCGCTACCAGCTGCTGCCCTACATCTACAGCCTCGCCTGGCGCGCCACGCAGGAGGGCTACCTGATGATGCGCGGCCTGGCGATGGACTTCCCCGACCAGGCGGCGCTGCGCAAGGTGGACGACACCTACATGTTCGGCCCGGCCTTCCTGGTGCAGCCGATCACGCGGCCGATGTTCCATGCGGTGCTGCCGCCGCCCGCGACCATCCCGGCCACGCAACTGCGCACGCCGGACGGCCAGAACGGCCTGGCGCTGGCGTACTTCGACGGCATGAACTTCGAGCAGCCCGCCAGCCGCACCGTGGACACGGTGATCGAGCATCGCTGGCCGGATCCGCCGCTGGGCAGCGTGCCCCCGGGCCTGGGCGGGCTGATGCGCTTCTCGGCGCGCTGGACCGGTGAGGTCATCGCCGCCGAGAGCGGCGAGCATGAGATCGGCGTGGAGGGCGACGACGGCTTCCGGCTCTGGCTCGACGACGAGCTCGTCGTGGACGACTGGAACCTCGGCCCGCCGCGCTTCAAGGGCCATCGCCTGACGCTGCGCGCCGGCCAGCGGCTGAAGCTGCGCATCGACTACTTCCAGGAGACCCGCGGGCGCCTGCTGCGGCTGGCCTGGCGCACGCCCAGCCAGGCGCGCGAGCTGGTCGAGATGCGGGGACGGCTGGACCGCCGGCAGGAGACCCTGCTGCCGCAAGGCAGCGACTGGGTCGACTTCTGGACCGGCCAGCGCCACGCCGGCGGCGCGCGCGTCGCGCGCGACTACCCGCTGGACGAGTTCCCGCTCTTCGTGCGCGCGGGCGCCATCGTGCCCTTCGGCCCCGCCATCGAGCACACCGGCCAGGACCTCGGCGCGCCGTGGGAAATCCGCATCTATCCCGGTGCCGACGGCCGCTTCGTCCTCTACGAGGACGACGGCGAGACCTACCGCTACGAACGCGGCGAGCGCGCCACCGTCGCCCTGCGCTGGGACGATGCCGGCCGCAGCTTGCACATCGGCGCCCGCGAAGGGCGCTTCCCCGGCCTGGCGACACGACGCGAACTGCGCGTGCGCCTGATGGCCTCCGCCGACCAGGTCGAGCAGACCCGGACCGTGCAGTACCAGGGCCAGGCCCTGACGCTGTCCATCGACCCTCCTTCCCGCCGTTCATGAAGCAGACTGCCCTTCCCCTGATCCTGGCCTTGCTGGCCGCCACCGCCCAGGCCGAGGTGCGCCTGTCCGAGGTCTTCGGCGAGCACATGGTGCTGCAGCGCGACCGCCCCTTGCGCCTCTGGGGCCAGGCCACGCCCGGCCAGTCGCTGACCGTGACGCTGGGCGGCCGCGAGGCCGCCACCCGCGTCGGCGAGGATGGTCGCTGGCGGGTGCAGCTGGCGCCGCTGCCCGCCGGCGGACCGCATCGGCTGCAGGTCAAGGGCGACCAGACAGTGACGCTGGAGGACGTGCTGATCGGCGACGTCTGGCTGCTGGGCGGCCAGTCCAACATGGAGTGGCCGCTGGCGCAGACCGACACCGGCCCGCAGGAGGTGGCGTCGCCGCAGGATGCGCGGCTGCGTCAGCTGCGGGTGCCGCTGCGCGCCAGCGTGCGGCCCGAGGCGGAGATCGCGCCGGCGCCCTGGGTTGTCGCCGAGCCGGGCCGGGTGGGCGAGTTCAGCGCGGTCGGCTACCACTTCGCCCGCCGGATGCAGGCGGTGCAAGGCATCCCGATCGGCCTGATCGCCACCGCCTGGGGCGGCTCCATGCTGGAGACCTGGATGAGCCGCGGCGCGGCCCTGCGCGACCCGGATCTCGCGCCGGCGGTGCGGGGACTGCCGGCGGACAACGCCGCCTTCAGCGTCGCGCTGGGCCAGCGCCTGCAGCGGCGGGTGGCGGCCTGGCAGCCCGGTCTGCCGCTGGCGGGCGCAGACGCCTCCGGCTGGAACGCCGCGGGCGACATCGATGCGAAGTGGCCCACGCTGCAGGCGCCCGGCCTGTGGGAAGGCCAGGGCCTGGCCGATGTCGACGGCGTCGTGTGGATGCGCAAGCGGATCGAGCTGAGCGCGGCCCAGGCCGCCGGCGCCGCCGAGCTGCACCTGGCCCAGGTCGACGATTGCGACGAGGTCTGGATCAACGGCCAGCGCGTCGGCGGCCAGTGCGGCTGGGAACTGCCGCGTCGCTATGCCGTGGCCGCGGGCGTGCTGCGCGCGGGCGCCAACTGGATCGCCGTGCGCGTGACCGACACCGGCGGCGGCGGCGGCTTCCACGGCGAGGCGGCCGACATGCGCCTGGACACGGCGGCCGGCGCGGTGTCGCTGGCCGGCGCCTGGCGAGCCCGGGTGGAGTCCGTCGCGCCAGGAGCCGGACCCGTCGCCAACAACGGACCGGCCCTGGGCCACAACGGCCTGATCGCGCCGCTGCAAGGCCTGTCGGTGCGCGGCGTGCTCTGGTACCAGGGCGAGGAGAACTCCGGGCGAGCGGCCGCCTATGCCGACGGCTTCAAGCGCCTCATCCAGGACTGGCGCCAGCAGTTCGGCGACCCGGACCTGCCCTTCCTGTTCGTGCAGCTCGCCGCCTGGCGGCCGCTGGCCGACAACCGGCCCGACGGCAACGGCTTCGCCGAGCTGCGTGGCAGCCAGGCCGCCGCGCTCGCGCTGCCGCACACCGGCATGGCGACCGCGATCGACATCGGCGACGCGATCGACATCCATCCGCGCAACAAGCGGACCGTCGGCGAGCGCCTGGCCGCGGTGGCGATGCACGAGCTGGGCCTGCGCGCCGCGCCGGCCATGGGACCGCGCCTGACCGGCAGCCAGGCCCGCGGCGCCGAGTTCGAGCTGCGCTTCGATCGCACCGAAGGCGGACTGCGCACCGCCCGGTCCGGCGAGCCGCTGCGCGGCTTCTACCTGGCCGGCGCCGACCGCCGCTGGGTGCCGGCGCAGGCGCGCTTCGACGGCGATCGCATCATGCTGCGCAGCGATGTGGTGGCCGCGCCGGTGGCGGCGCGCTACGCCTGGGTCGACAACCCCGGCGAGGCCAACATCGTCGGCGGCGACGGCCTGCCGCTGCCGCCGCTGCGCACCGACGACTGGCCGCTGGCCTCGGCCGGCAAGCGTTACGGCCGCTGACCCCGTCGCATCCCTTGCCGCGCGTGCCCCCGCCCGCGCGGCCTGATTACACGAAAGGACCTTGTTCATGCCTCCCTTCCTCCGACGCGCCCTGCAGGCGCTGGCCGCCACGGCGGCCCTCGCTGCCGTGGTCGCGACGCCGGCCCATGCCCACGAGACCCTCAAGCTCGACACGCCCAAACCGAACCTCGCGCCGACGCCGCCGATGGGCTGGAATTCCTGGAACAAGTTCGCCTGCAACGTCAGCGAACAGCTGATCCGCCAGCAGGCCGACGCGATGGCCGCCTCGGGCATGAAGGAGGCCGGCTACCAGTACATCGTCATCGACGACTGCTGGCAGAAGAGCCGCGATGCCGACGGCAACATCCAGGCCGATCCCGAGCGCTTCCCGTCGGGCATCAAGGCGCTGGCCGATTACGTCCATGCCAAGGGCCTCAAGTTCGGGCTCTATTCCGACGCCGGCTCGCTGACCTGCGGCGGCCGCCCGGGCAGCGCCGGCCATGAGTTCCAGGACGCCCGCCAGTACGCCCGCTGGGGCGTCGACTACCTCAAGTACGACTGGTGCCACACCGGCCCCCGCAACGCCGAGGCGGCCTACACCATCATGGCCAAGGCGCTGCGCGAATCGGGACGCGACATCGTGCTGTCGATCTGCGAATGGGGCGTCAACCAGCCCGAGCGCTGGGGCCCCACCGTCGGCCACCTGTGGCGCACCACCGGCGACATCTTCGATGCCTGGGAAGGCAAGAAGGACTGGTCGCACGGCATGACCAACATCCTGGACATGCAGGTCGAGCGCGCGGCCCACTCCGCCCCCAACGCCTGGAACGACCCCGACATGCTGGAGGTGGGCAACGGCGGCATGACCACCACCGAGTACGAGTCCCACTTCTCGCTCTGGGCCATGCTGGCCGCGCCGCTGATCGCCGGCAACGACCTGTCGAAGATGGATGCGGACACGCGGCGCATCCTCACCAATGCCGACGTCATCGCCGTCGACCAGGACCCGCTGGGCCGGCAGGGTCAGCGCATCTGGAAACAGGGCGATCTCGAGATCTGGTCGCGCCCGCTCAAGGACGGCGATCACGCGGTGGTGCTGTTCAACCGCGGCAAGGCGCCGGCCGCCATGCGGGTGGACTGGACCCAGCTGAAGCTGCCGGCCGGCCAGAAGGCCGACGTGAAGGACCTGTGGAGCAAGCGGGTCTCGAAAGGCGTGGCGGGCGGCTACGGCGGCACCGTCGCCTCGCACGGCGTGATCATGGTGCGGATCACGCCGGTGCGTTGAAGCGGCCCCAGGCGGCCGACCCGGGCGGGGCCCCGTTCCTGCCGGACAATCGGCCGCCTTCGCCTGTTCAACGCTCCATGACGATTCCCACGCCTCCTCCCTCGTCCCCTTCTCCCGTCGACACGCCCGGTGACCACGACCTGGGCCCGGGCAGCAACCGGCTGCTGTGGTTCCTGCTGTTCGTGGCGGTGGTCTTCGCGGTGCTGCGGCCGATGTCGCCGCAGGCCTGGCTGGGTCTCATCGACTGGCAGACGATGGGCGCGCTGACCGGCCTGCTGGCCATCACCCAGGGCGTGGAACGCAGCGGCGTGCTCCAGTCCACCGCCCGCGCGCTGCTGGCCCGCACTGGCAGCGCCCGCCAGCTCGCCCTGCTGCTGTGCGCGGTCGCCGCCGGCCTGGCCGCACTGGTCACCAACGACGTCAGCCTCTTCCTGCTGGTGCCCCTGACCCGCGAGCTGGCCGCGCAGGCGCACCTGCCTCTGGCGCGCCTGGTCGCGCTGGAGGCGCTGGCGGTCAATGCCGGCTCCTCGCTCACGCCGATCGGCAATCCGCAGAACCTGTACCTCTGGCACAAGTCCGGCGAGTCCTTCGGCGGCTTCATCGCGATGATGGCGCCCACCGTCGGCGTCATGCTCCTGCTGTTGGTGGTCACCGTCCTGATCACCATGCCGCGCGCGCCGATCAGGCTGGCGGCAGACACGCGCAGGACCGAGACCCAGCCCCGGCTGCTCGCGCTGTCCGGCGCGCTGTTCCTCGGCTTCGTGCTGGCGCTGGAGCTGCGTCAATGGGCGCCGGCACTGGCGGTGGTCCTCGCGATCTACGCGATCTGGTACCGGCCGGTGCTGATGAAGCTGGACTGGGCGCTGCTGGCGACCTTCGCCCTGATGTTCGTGGACCTGCAACAGCTGGCGGCCCTGCCGCAGGTCGCGGGCCTCCTGCGTGAACTGCCGCTGGACCAGCCGCTGACCGCCTACCTCGCGGCGATCGGCGCCTCCCAGGCCATCAGCAACGTGCCGGCCACGCTGGTGCTGGCCGACGCGGTCCCGAACGTCGCGGTGCTGGCGATCGCGGTGAACGTGGGCGGCTTCGGTTTCGTCGCCGGCTCCATGGCCAACCTGATCGCGTTGCGCCTGGCTCGGGCACCCGGCGCGCTCAAGGAGTTCCACCGCATCAGCCTGCCCTTCCTGGCCGTGTGCGCGCCGCTGGTGGCGTGGCTGGCGCTGTGACGGAATCGGCGGTTCTCCCGGACCTGCCGCCCATTCGCGGTGAGGACGCGCGCCCGCGCCGATGCGATATTCGGGCCACGCCGCCGACAAGCCAGGCAGCGAAGGATCCTTCGTGAGTCGCCTGCAAGGCCGCCGTTTCCCATCGCTGATGCTGGGCCTGCTCCTGGGCTGGGCATGCCTGCTGGGCTGGCCCGGCCTGGCCCGGGCGCTCGATGCCGCGCCGCAGATCTCCCAGTACGCCCATACCTCGTGGACCGCGCGGGACGGCGCGCAGCTCGGCCTGGTCTTCGCCTTCGCGCAGACCCATGACGGCTACCTGTGGGTGGGCGGCTCCTACGGGCTGTTCCGCTTCGACGGGCTGCGGTTCGTGCCCTGGCAGCCGCCGAAAGGCGCCTCGCTGCCGAGCAATCCCTACGCCCTGCTGGTCTCCCGCGACGGCACGCTCTGGATCGGCACCTTCAATGGCCTGGTCAGCTGGAATGGCACCCGCCTGACCCGCTATCCGGAGACCGACGGCGGGCTCGTCACCTCCCTGCTGGAGGACAGCGAGGGCACCGTCTGGGCCGGCCTGCTCGGCCCTCCCGGCCGGCTCTGCGCCGTGCGGAACGGACAGACCCGCTGCGACGACGCGCAGGGCGGCTTCGGCACCTTCGTGTGGAGCCTGGCGCAGGACCGCTCGGGCGACCTGTGGGCCAGCGCCGACTCGGGACTGTGGCGCTGGCGGCCCGGCACGCCCCGCCGCATCGAGGCCCCCGGCCAGCGCCTGGGCGACCTGACCGAGACCACCGATGGCCAGGTGCTGGTCGGCGTGCGCGGCGCCGGGCTCAGGCGCCCCGCTGGCGACCGGCTCGACCCCTTCCCGCTGCGCAGCGCGACCCGGCCCGGCGTGCTCCTGCCCGATCGCCAGATCCTGGCGAACAAGCTGCTGCGGGCCCGCGACGGCGGCCTGTGGATCGGCACCGATGGCCTGGGGCTGCTGCATGTGCGCGAGGACCAGGCCGCCGCGTTCACCCGGTCCGACGGCCTGTCCGGCAACATCGCCTGCAGTCTTTTCGAGGACCGGGAAGGCAACATCTGGTACGGCAGCGACAAGGGCGTGGACCGCTTCCGCAAGCTGCCGGTCACCACGCTGTCCAAGGCGCAGGGCCTGCCCAACGAGGCGACGCGATCGGTGCTGGCCACCCGGGACGGCAGCGTCTGGGTCGCCACCGACGAAGGCCTGGCCCGGTGGAAGGCGGGCGCCGTCGCGGTCTACAAGGAGGCGCAAGGGCTGCCGGATGCCCGCGTGCACTCGCTGTACGAGGACCACGACGGGCGGCTCTGGGCGAGCACGGCCGGCGGCCTGGCCGTCCTGGCGCCGCCGCGCCCGGCATCCGGCGAGCCGGCCGACCGCAACGTCCGCTTCAATCGCGTCGGCGGCGTGCCCGCCAAGGAGATCTACTCGATCACCGGGGACGACGACGGCAACCTCTGGCTCTCCGGCAACGAAGGCCTGATCCGGCTGCAACAGGGGCGGTTCGTCGAGATCCTGCCCTGGTCCGCCTTCGGCCGCCGGCAGCAGGCCAAGGTCATCGTGGCCGACCGAGGCAGCTTGTGGCTGTCCTTCTGGCAGGACGGCGGGGTGATGCGGGTCAAGGACGGCAAGGTCCTGGCCACCTACACCACCGCCGAAGGCCTGGGCGCCGGCCATGTCGCGGGCCTGCGCCTGGCGGCCGACGGCACGGTCTGGGCGGCCACCGAGGAAGGCGGACTCAGCCGCATCAAGGACGGCCGCGTCACCACGCTGGGCATCGGCCAGGGCCTGCCCTGCAACACCATCCACTGGTCGATCGTCGATGACGACGGGGCGCTGTGGCTGTTCACGGCCTGCGGGCTGATCCGGATCCTGGGCGAGGACCTGGCGGCGTGGGAAACCGATCCCGGGCACCGCGTCGCTCCCAAGACCTGGGGCGCCGCGGACGGCGTGCCGCTGCTGGCCCTGACGCCGGCCTACTTCAACCCGCCGGTGGCCAAGGCCGGCGACGGCCGGCTGTGGATGGTCTCGGGCGCCGATGCCCAGGTGCTCGACCCCGCCCGGCTGCCCTTCAATCCACTGCCGCCGCCGGTCCACATCGAGTCGCTGGTCGCGGACCAGACCCCCTACGCCGTCGCCCCGGGCCTGCGCCTGCCGCCCCAGGTGCGCGACATGACGATCCAGTTCACCGCCCTGAGCCTGGTCGATCCGAAGAACACACGCTTCCGCTACCGGCTGGACGGCCACGACACCGACTGGCAGGAGGTCGTCGACCGGCGCCAGGCCACCTACACCAACCTGCCGCCCGGCGCCTATCGCTTCCAGGTGAAGGCGGCCAACAACAGCGGCATCTGGAACGAGGACGGCGCGCAGCTCGCGTTCTCGATCGAGCCGGCCTTCCACCAGACCACCTGGTTCCGACTGCTGGCGGGCCTTCTTCTGGTGCTCCTGGTGGTGAGCGTCTTCCAGATCCGGATGCGGATGCGGATGCGCCGGCTGCGCCTCCAGCTCGAGGCGACGGTGGAGGCCCGGGTAGCCGAACGCACCCGCATCGCCCGCGACTTGCACGACACCCTGCTGCAGCGCTTCAACGGGCTGCTGCTGCAGTTCCAGGCCGCCTGCAATCTCCTGCCCGATCGGCCGCGCGAATCGAAGCAGGTCCTCGCCGGCGCGATCGACCAGGTCGCCGAGGCGATCACCGAAGGACGCGACACGGTGCAGGGCCTGCGGACCTCGGCGGCACCGACCAACGACCTCGCGCAGGCACTGGGCGCCGCCGCGCAGACGCTGGCCCGGGAACGCCAGCCGGCGCCCGCGACGCAGGTGGAGGTCCAGGGCCCGCCGCGGCCGCTGCGCCCGGTCGTGCGCGACGAGGCCTTCCTCATCGCCAGCGAAGCGATGCGCAATGCCTTCCACCATGCCGAGGCGACGCAGGTCGAGGTGGAGATCCGCCATGACCCGCGCCAGCTGCGGGTGCGGGTGCGCGACGACGGCAAGGGCATCGCCCCGACGGTCCTGCAGGCGGGGCGCAAGGAGGGGCATTTCGGCCTGAGCGGCATGCGCGAACGCGCCGAGCTGCTGGGCGGCCGGCTCACCGTCCGCAGCGGCGTCGGCGCCGGCACCGAAGTCGAGCTCAGCGTGCCGGCGGCACGGGCTTATAGTCCTGTCGCGTCAGCCCGGTCGTGGTTCCCTTTCAAGAAGCGCTCGCCCTGGGAGATCCTCCGATGACTGAAGAATCGAGCCGCATCCAGGTGCTCTGCGTCGACGACCATCCCATCGTGCGGCAGGGGATCGCCACGCTGCTGTCGGTGGAGGCGGACATGACGCTGGTGGCCGAGGCGGCCAACGGCCGCGAGGCGATCGAGCGCTTCCGCGCCCACCGTCCCGACGTCACCCTGATGGACCTGCAGATGCCCGGCATGGGCGGGTTGGACGCGATCGCGGCGATCCGCGCCGAGTTCCCGGACGCCCGGATCATCGTCCTGACCACCTATGTCGACGACGCGCAGGCGCAGCAGGCGCTGCAGACCGGCGCCCTGGGCTACCTGCTGAAGAACGCCCTGCACAAGGAGTTGCTCGACGCGATCCGCGCCGTGCATGCCGGGCGCGTGGCCCTGCCCTCCGAGACCTCGTTCGAGCTGGCCGGGCAGATCACCATGGATGCGCTCACGCCGGCGGAAATCGGCCTGCTGCGCTTCATCGCCCAGGGCAATGCCTACGAGGAGATCTCCAAGGTGCTGGGCCTGGGTGCGACGGTGGTGGAGAGCCAGGTGCGGGGCATCCTGTCCAAGCTCGACGAGCAGGAGCGCACCCGCGCCACCGCGACCGACCTGCACCAGGGCATGCTCGAGACCGAACGGGCGGCCCGGCATGCGGCCGAGGCCGCCAACCGCGCCAAGAGCGAGTTCCTCGCCGGCATGAGCCATGAGCTGCGCACGCCGCTGAACGGCGTCCTGGGCTATGCGCAATTGCTGAGCATGGAAGGCGGGCTGAGCGCCCGGCAGGCCCGCGGCCTGGAGACGATCCAGCAGAGCGGACTGCACCTGCTGGCGCTGATCAACGACATCCTGGACCTCGCCCGCATCGAGGCCGGCCGCACCGAGCTGGAGCTGGCGCCGGTCAACCTGCCCGAGCTGCTGCGGTCGGTCGTCAACCTGATGCGCATCAAGGCGGAGGAGAAGCAGCTGGCCTTCGTGTTCGACACCGCGGGCGCCCTGCCGGCGACGGTGCTGGCCGACGGACGCCGGCTGCGCCAGGTGCTGCTGAACCTGCTGGGCAATGCGATCAAGTTCACCGACACCGGCACGATCACGCTGCGCGCCGGCGCCGACCCGCTGGCCACGGACCCGGTCCTGCTGCGCCTGGACATCGAGGACACCGGCATCGGCATGCGTCCCGAGGACCTGGACCGCATCTTCGAGCCCTTCGTGCAGGTCGGCTCCGCGCAGCGCCGAGCCGGCGGCACCGGGCTGGGCCTGGCGATCACCCGGGCCCTGGTGAACGACATGGGCGGACAAGTGCGGGTGAGCAGCGAGCCCGGCGTCGGCACCCGGTTCCACCTGGAACTGCCGCTGTCGCCCACCGAGGCGGAGGCCGACGCCATGCCGCAGATCGCGCCGGGCATGCCGCGTTACCTCGGCGCGCCCCGCCGGGTGCTGGTCGTCGACGACGTCGCGGCCAACCGCGCGCTGCTGTGCGACTTCCTGTCGGACGCCGGCTTCCAGGTGGCCCAGGCCTGCGACGGTGCCGAATTGGCGGCGGCGGTGAGTCGCTTCCGTCCGGACTTGATCCTGATGGACAGCATGATGCCGACCACCGACGGCGTGGAGGCCACGCGCCAGTTGCGCGGCAATCCCGACACGGCCAGCGTGCCGGTCATCGCGATCTCCGCGACGGCCACGGCCGAGCACCGCGCCGCCTGCCTGCGGGCCGGCGTCAATGTGTTCCTGACCAAGCCGGTCTCGCTGGGCACCCTTCAGACGCACATCGGCGAGCAGCTCGGCCTGCAATGGCTCGACTCGCCGTCCGCCCCGCGCTGAACGCCGCCCGGGGGCGACGGGTCACCGGCGGCCGTCGTCCGTGACGGCGACGGCGCCGGTCGCGATCGGGGGCTCGCCCGATTTTTCCGGCACCTCCGGCGGGACCGGCGCAGCCTCGTGGAAGGCCACCTGGTTGCGTCCGTCCCGCTTGGCGCGATAGAGCGCGCGATCCGCCGCCTCGAGCAGTTGCTCGGCGTCGGCGGTGTCGGCGCCCAGCATGGCCGCGCCGAAGGAGCTGGTCACCACGCCGATCACCGTCGGCTCGCGGCTCACCTCCACCTGAATGCGGCGCAGGCGCTGGCGATCCTCCGGCTGCGCCAGGTCCAAGCCCGGCAGCACCAGGCAGAACTCCTCGCCGCCGAGTCGTCCCACCGCGTCGTAGGGCCGCACCGTCGCGCCGAGGCGACCGGCGAAGTCCTTCAGCACCGCATCGCCGGCCGGGTGGCCATGGGTGTCGTTGACCTGCTTGAAGTGGTCGATGTCGACGATCGCGAGCGTCAGCGGCGTGCGTGCCCGGCGGGCCCGGACGACCTCGCGCTGGAGGATCTCGGTCAAAGCGCGCCGGTTCCAGAGCCCGGTCAGCGCGTCGCGGCTGGCCAGCACCTCGAGTTGTGCGCGGGAGGCTTCCAGCTCGCGGGTGCGCTCGCCCACCAGCTGTTCGAGCCGCGCCTGCCGCGCCCGCCATTGATGGCGGCGCCACAGGTGCCAGCCCTGCGACAGCCCCAGCAGCGCGACCAGCGCCAGCGCGCTCGCCCAGGGCCTTCGCCACCAGGGGGGCTCCAGCGTGAAGCCGAAGCTCGCGGACGCGGAATGCCGGCCGGTCTCCGGGTCGGCGAGCCTGACCTCGACCTGGATCGCGCCCGGCTCCAGGCCCGCCAGTTCGATGTCGGCGGTGCCGGCCGCGGTCCAGCCCTCGTCGCGTCCGGGCAGGCGGTACTCGACGCGCAGCCGGTGGTCGCTGAACTGCAAGGGCGCCACGCGCAGGTGGATCCGGTCCCGCGTCCAGGCCAGCGTCTCGCCCTCGCTGACCGGCAGGTGGCGGGCGCCGCGCGTCGCCGACATCAGCACCGGACGCGGCAGGGCCGTCGCGAAGACCTGGGCGGGATCGATCAGGCGCGACAGCCCGCGGCTGGTGCCGACCCACATCGACCGGTCGGCGTCCTCGTACAGCGCGTGGCCCGAGGTGTCGTTCCAGGCCAGCCCCTGCGAGCGGTCCAGCAGCTTCCAGTGCGTCCCGTCGTGGACCACCAGCCCGGCGTCGGTGCCGAGCCACAGCCAGCGCCGGCTGTCGATCAGCAGCGACATGATCAGGCGCCCCTTGAGGACGGGGCTCTCCAGCGCCTCCAGCGATGGCGCCGCCGAAGCCGGAGCCCGCACCCGCCAGGCCTGGCCGGCCTCGCTGGCCGCGACGACGGTGCCGTCCTTGCCGCAGGCCACGTAGGCCGCCCCGCCCTCGATCGGGATGGATGGCCCCCATTGGCCCGCCTGACGCCGGGCCAGCCCGTGATGACCGGCGAACCACAGGCTGCCGTCGGGCGTCTCGCAGGCGTCGTAGAAGATCTCCTGCGCATTGCCGGATGGTCCTGGCACGGGTTGCGCCGGGCCCCGGCCCGGCTCGGGCCAGCGATGCAGCTTGCCCAGCGTCATGACCCACAGCGCGCCGTCCTTCGAGGTCAGCGCCCAGTGGAATCCGTCCTCGGTGCCGCCGGGCGTCGCGAGCATGCCTGGCAGCGCCCGCCCGTCGCGGACGTGATGGAAGGTCGCGACATCGGTGGCCGCCCACAGACCGCCCTGCCCGTCCGGGACCAGTCCGTAGAGGTCGCCGGTATGCGGCAGGGGGACGCCGCGAAAGACGCCCTGCGCGGCGTCGAAGGTCGCCAGTCCCCGTCCGGTGCCGACATGCAAGGCGCCGCGCCCGTCGCCGGCCCGCAGCATCGCCCAGACGACGCTGCTGGGCAGGCCGTCGGCGTCCGTCCAGGTCTCCCAGCGGCCATAGCCGCGCCATTGCAGCAGCCCCGTGCCGCGCAGCCCGAGCCAGAGCCCTCCTTCGCGATCGCTCAGCAGCGCGTGAACCCGGCCGTCGCCGGGCAGCCCCTGCCGCTTGCCGAAGGACTGCCAGCGCTGGCCTTGCCAGCGCAGCACGCCCAGCTGCGACGCGGTCAGGATGCGATGCGAGGCATCCTCGACCAGCGGATAGCGATGCATCGGATCGCCACGGTCGCTGGGCGCAGTCCGATCCACGAAGCCTTCGGCGCCAGCAGGCAGTTGCAGCGTCGCCTGCGTGGAGCGCGCCCAGATGCTGCCGTCGCTCGCCTCGAGCAGCGCATGCCACTGCTGGCGCGGCACGCCGCTGCGCGCATCCCATTGCTTGAGCGCGCCGCGGTGCCAGCGGCAGATGGCCTCGCCACAACCCGCCCACAGCGCGCCGTCGCGCGCCCGCATGACGCCGGCCAGGCGCCCCATCTCCGGATGACGCGCCAGTTGCTCCGGCGTCATCACCGGCGTCGAGGACCAGGTGCCGGCCTGCCGGTCGGCGACCACGCGCTGCAGCCCGCCGATGGTGACGAACCAGGCCTCGTCGCCGCGAGCGGCGATCGCCATCGGCGCGTCTTCCGTCAGCTTCACGGTCCGGGGGAGCACGCGCTCCAGACGACCGTCGTGCCACCACCAGGCGCCGGTGTCCGAGACGATCCACAGGTGGCCGCCGTCGCTGGCCAGTGCGGCCACCCGCCGCAGCTCCTGCGTGGCGATGCGCTCGATGCGCCGCCCGTCGTGGCGATACAGGCCGTTGTCGGTGCCGGCCCACAGGAAGCCCTGCTCGTCCTGCTGCAGCGCGTTGAGCGCCAGGTTCCCCAGCCCCTCCGGCTGGCCGAATTCCTGCAGGTTCATCTGCTCGCACCAGCCGGCCGACGATCCGAGGATCGACGCCAGCAGCCATGCGCCACGCACCATCGCGCGGCTCCATGCATTCCTCATGTCGTCTCCGGCTGTCGTCGTCGCCGGCGAGCTTACCGAGACACCGCCCGTGCGCGCGCTGCCGCCCCGAGCGCGCCGCGCGCGCGAGTGAAGAAATGCCTCGAAGCACGCATCGCGCGCAGGCCCGACGCGCGCGAGAACTGCCCTGGTTTGTCGGCAGTGACGGATCAGTGAAGGCATGCCGACGACGCCTCGGGAGAATCCGTCCTCACCGGCTCATCGGCTCACCGGCTCATCTCATCGGAACAGCCGCTGCGAGAACTGGTACAGGTTGTCGCTCCAGCTCTCCCGATCATGGCCGCTCGCGTCGACGTTCCATTGGTGGCGGATGCCCTGCCGCAGCAGTTCCCGGTGCACCCGCTGCGAGACGTTGATCAACCCGTCCCGATTCCCGCACGACAGGTACAGCAGCGCCAGGCCGCGACGCAGCGCGTCGGGATCGGGGATCAACTCCGCCGTGGCCCGTGTGTTGGGCGCGGCGGAGAAACCGCCGATCCAGGCGAAGGTGTCGGGATGGGCCAGGCCGATGTTCAGCGCCTGCCCGCCGCCCATCGACAGCCCCGCGAGCGCGCGATGGCGCGCATCCGCCTGGACGCGATATCTCGCCTCGACCGCGGGAATGAGGAAGTCCAGCAGGTCACGCTCGAACTTCGCGAATCCGGCCGCATTGGCTTCGGTGAAGACGCGGTCCGGCGGCGGCACGCTGTCGTCCGGCAGCGCCCGGCCATTGGGCATGACCACGATCATCGGGACGGCCTTGCCGTCGGCGATCAGGTTGTCCAGGACGGCGTTGGCCCGCACGTAGCCGGTCCATTCATGCTGGTTGCCGCCGATGCCGTGGAGCAGGTAGAGCACCGGGTAGGCGCGCCCGCTGGGATAGCCGGCCGGCAGGTAGACGAGCGCCTTGCGCCGCCCGCCGGTGACGCCGGATTCGTAGCTGAACTCCTCCACCTTGCCCGGCGCCACGCCGGCGCGCGCTTCGTCGAAACCCCGCGGTGGCAGCGGCGTCGAGCGGACGTCGTCGTCCGCCAGCACGATGGTCCGGGCGAAGTTGGCGCGGGCCGTGTCCGGCGTCACGGGCCCCGCCTCCTGCGCCTGTGCGACGGCGCCGAGGACGAGCAGCAGCGCGCCAAGGAGCGCGTCGAAGGAACGGAAGGTCATGAGCCGACACCCGAAATTTGGACTGACCAGTATCCGCAAGTCGCGAATTCGGTCTTACCAGTAGAAACACCGAGGCTGGCGGACCCCAGCAGACCGACAGCCACGCCGGCCCCGTGGCATGCCGCAATCGGACTCGATTGGTCCGACCAATTTGAAACGAAGCGAATCAAGGGAAGTCCCCGACTGGGGAGGCCATCACGATGTGCCATAAACTGGTCTGACCTCTTTGCCACCCTCCGATTGTGGACACCCCCATCTCCCTTCCTTCCGCCGCCGGCGCGCTGGCCGGCAAGACCGTCCTGGTCACCGCGGCCGCCCAGGGCATCGGCCGCGCCAGTGCGCTGGCCTGCCTGGCCGCCGGCGCCGAGGTGATCGCGACCGACCTCGCCACCCCTGGCCTGGAAAGCCTGCGCGAGGAAGCCGGGGCGCCGGCCCGGCTGCGCACCGAGCAACTGGATGTCCGCGACGACAGCGCCATCCAGGCCATCGCCGGCCGCCTGCCGGCGCTGCATGGCCTCTTCAATTGCGCCGGCTTCGTCCATCACGGCTCGGTCCTCGAGTGCGACGAGCCGGCCTGGGACTTCAGCATGGACCTGAACGTCAAGAGCATGTGGCGCATGCTGCGCGCTTTCCTCCCAGGCATGCTGGCCGAGGCGGCGCGCACCGGCGGCAGCGCCTCGGTGCTGAACATGGCCTCGATGGCGTCCTCGGTGAAGGGCTTCCCCAACCGCTGCGTCTATGGCGTCAGCAAGGCGGCGGTGATCGGCCTCACCAAATCGGTCGCCGCGGATTTCGTCCGGCAGGGCCTGCGCTGCAATGCGCTGTGTCCCGGCACGGTGGACACGCCCTCGCTGCGTGGCCGCATCGCCGCAGCCGCCGATCCTGTGCAGGCCGAGCGCGACTTCATCGCGCGCCAGCCGATGGGGCGCCTGGCCACGGTGGACGACATCGCGCCGCTGGTGGTGTTCCTGCTCAGCGACGCCTCCCGCTTCATCACCGGCCAGGCCGTGAGCGTCGACGGCGGCGTCACGATCTGAACCGCGGAACCGCCGGACCGTCGCCGCGACCTGTCCTCCCAGCAGCGCTCTCTCTCTCCGATCCCCTCTCGCAAGGACTTCCATGAAACTGCTCCGCTACGGC
This sequence comes from Roseateles chitinivorans, assembly GCF_002761755.1. Taxonomy (GTDB): domain Bacteria; phylum Pseudomonadota; class Gammaproteobacteria; order Burkholderiales; family Burkholderiaceae_C; genus Roseateles; species Roseateles chitinivorans. Next base: position 11,865 of record NZ_PEOG01000044.1, on the reverse strand, counting down.
CCGCCGGGCCAGGAACGCCCCGGCCTGCTGGACGCCGACGGCCAGGTGCGCGACCTGTCCGAGCACATCGACGACCTGGCCGGCGAAGTGCTGACCAGCGCCGGCCTGTCGCTGCTGAGCCGGCTCGACCCCGCCACCCTGCCCCGGGTGCCGGGCACCCCGCAGCAGGACCTGCGGCTCGGCCCCTGCGTCGGCCAGGTGGGCAAGTTCATCTGCATCGGCCTGAACTACGCCGATCACGCCGCGGAGTCCGGCCTGCCGGTGCCGCAGGAGCCGGTGGTCTTCGCGAAATGGACCAGCGCGATCAGCGGCCCCGACGATCCGGTGCGGATCCCGCGCGGCTCGGTCAAGACCGATTGGGAGGTCGAACTCGGCGTGGTCATCGGCGAGGGCGGCGCCTACATCGACGAGGCGGACGCCATGAGGCATGTGGCCGGCTATTGCGTCGTCAACGACGTGTCGGAGCGCGAATGGCAGCTCGAGCGCGGCACCCAGTGGGACAAGGGCAAGGGCTGCGACACCTTCGGTCCGATCGGCCCGTGGCTGGTCACCGCGGACGAGATCCCCGATCCGCAGCGGCTGGACCTGTGGTTGGAGGTCGACGGCCACCGCTACCAGAACGGCAACACCCGCACGATGGTGTTCGGCGTGGCGCAGATCGTCAGCTACCTGAGCCGGTTCATGAGCCTGCAGCCCGGGGACATCATCTCCACCGGCACGCCGCCCGGCGTCGGCCTGGGACAGAAGCCGCCGGTCTATCTCAGGCCCGGCCAGACGATGCGGCTGGGCATCGCCGGACTGGGCACGCAGACCCAGCGCACCGTCGCCGCCTGACCCTCTCCTGACCTTCACCCGACCCTCGCTGGATCCTCGCCGGACGCGCCCCCCACTCCATGACCCGCATCACCGATCTGCGCACCGTCGACGTGCGCTTCCCCACGTCGGCCCATCTGGACGGTTCCGACGCGATGAATCCGGATCCGGACTACTCCGCCGCCTACGTCATCCTCGAGACGGACCAGCCGGGGCTGGAAGGCCATGGCCTGACCTTCACCATCGGCCGGGGCAACGACCTCTGCTGCCGCGCCATCGAGGCGATGCGGCACCTGCTCGTCGGCCTGGACCTGGACTGGATCGCCGCCGACATGGGGCGGTTCTGGCGCCATGTGACCTCGGACAGCCAGCTGCGCTGGATCGGTCCGGACAAGGGCGCGATCCACCTCGCCACCGGCGCCGTCGTCAACGCCGTCTGGGACCTGTGGGCGAAGGCCGAGGGCAAGCCGCTCTGGCGCCTGGTGGCCGACATGAGCCCGGCGGAGATCGTGCGCTGCATCGACTTCCGCTACCTCACCGACTGCATCACGCCCGACGAAGCGCTCGCCCTGCTCACCCGCGCCGCCGAGGGCAAGGCCGAACGGCTGGCCACGCTCGAGTGCGAGGGCTATCCCTGCTACACGACCTCGGCGGGCTGGCTCGGCTATCCCGACGACAAGCTGCGGCGCCTGTGCCAGGAGGCGGTGGACGCGGGCTTCGGTCACGTGAAGCTGAAGGTGGGTCGCGACCGCGAGGACGACATCCGCCGCCTGCGCATCGCCCGCGAGGTGCTGGGGCCGGACCGCCGCCTGATGATCGATGCCAACCAGGTGTGGGACGTGCCGGTGGCCATCGACTGGCTGAAGGACCTGGCCTTCGCGCAGCCCTGGTTCATCGAGGAGCCGACCAGCCCCGACGATGTCGAAGGCCATCGCGCGATCCGCGAGGCGATCGCGCCGATGCGGGTGGCCACCGGGGAGATGTGCCAGAACCGCATCCTGTTCAAGCAGTTCATCATGCGCGGCGCCATCGATGTCGTGCAGATCGACAGCTGCCGCCTGGGTGGGGTCAACGAGATCCTGGCGGTGTTGCTGATGGCGGCCAAGTACGGCCTGCCGGTGTGCCCGCACGCCGGCGGCGTGGGCCTGTGCGAGTACGTCCAGCACCTGTCGATGATCGATTACCTGTGCGTCAGCGCGACCCGCGAGGACCGCGTCATCGAGTACGTCGACCACCTGCACGAGCACTTCGTCGACCCCTGCGTCGTGCGTGGCGCGGCCTACCTGCCGCCGACCGCGCCGGGCTTCTCGATCACGATGAAACCCGCGTCGCTGGAGCGCCATCGATTCCGCGGCTGACGGCGCGCCGCTGGGAGTCGGCTCGGTGTTTTCACCGGTAAGACCGCAATAGGTTCGTGAGAGACTGGTAAGACCAAATCAGAGGGGCCCAGCCCCCGCCGGGCCGTCGCCTCCGACGCGTCCGGGCCTTACGTGGAGACGAGATGTTGAGGACGATGCTGCGGCGTGCGTCGCTGATTCATGGGCTGGCGGTCGCCGTGTGGGCGGCCGCGCTCCTCCTGCCGGCAGTCGCTCGCGCGGATGGTCCTCGCGAGCGGTTGTCGCTGGACGCCGGCTGGCTGTTCCACCATGGCGAGGTGCCGGCGCCGGCGGTCAAGGGGCATGGCGCGAGCTATCACCAGGCCAAGGCGGGCGGCGTGGTCGGCGCGGGCGGGGCGGAGTTCGACGACTCCAGCTGGCGCCGGCTCGACCTGCCGCACGACTGGGCCATCGAGCAAGCCTTCGACCGACAAGAGAACGCGTCCCAGGGCTACCGCGCCCGGGGCATCGGCTGGTACCGGCGCTATCTCCAGTTGCCGGAGTCCGACCGGGGCCGCCACATCGAGCTGCAGTTCGACGGCGTCGCGACCCACAGCACGGTGTGGGTCAACGGCATCGTGGTGAATCGCAACTGGTCGGGCTACAACGGCCGCGCCATCGACATCACGCCCTACCTGCGCTACGGCGACGAGGTGAACAGCATCGCGGTGCGCGTCGACGCCGAGGCCCAGGAAGGCTGGTGGTACGAAGGCGCCGGCATCTACCGTCATGCCTGGCTGGTCAAGCGCGACACCCTGCACATCGCGACCGACGGCCTGTACGCCAATCCGGTGCAGCGTGGCGGCCGCTGGACGCTGCCGGTCGAGGTGCAGGTCGACAACACCGGCGAGGCCGGCCGGGCCGCGGTCGTGGCGCTGCAGGTGACCGGCCCCGATGGCGCGGTGGTGGCCCAGGGAGAGACCCGGGTGCGCGTCGCCGCGCTGGATTCGGCCACGGCGCGCCTGACGCTCGACATCCGGCAGCCCGAGCTGTGGTCGCCCCGGTCGCCGCGGCTGTATCGGGTGCGGGCGGTGCTGCGTCAGCCCGGCGCCGGCCCGCTGCGCGAGATCGACGCCACCGAGCTGCACACCGGTTTCCGCACCGCGCGCTTCGATGCCGAGCGGGGCTTCTTCCTCAACGGCGAACCACTCAAGCTGCAGGGCGTGTGCATCCACCAGGACCATGCCGGAGTCGGCGTCGCGGTGCCGACGGCGATCTGGGAGTTCCGCCTGCGCCGCCTGCAGGACATGGGCGTGAACGCGGTCCGCTTCGCCCACAACGCGGTGGCGCCGGAGGTCATGGACCTGGCGGACCGCCTGGGCCTGCTGGTGATGGACGAGAACCGCAACTTCAGTTCGAGCCCGGAGGCGATGGCCCAGCTGGCGTGGCTGGTGCGGCGCGATCGCAACCGTCCGAGCGTGATCCTCTGGTCCCTCTTCAACGAGGAGCCGCTGCAAGGCAGCTGGCAGGGCCGCGAGATGGCGCGGCGCATGGCCGCCGAGATCAAGCGGCTGGACCCGAGCCGGCCGGTCACCGCCGGCATGCACGACGGCCTCTTCGCCGACCGCAACGCCTCAGAGGTGCTGGACGTCGTCGGCGTCAACTACCAGGTCCATGCCTACGACCGCTACCACCGCGAGCATCCGGGCCGGCCGATGTTCAGTTCCGAGGACACCTCCGCCTACATGACGCGCGGCGCCTGGCGCAGCGACCGCCAGGCGCAGGTGCTGGGCAGCCATGACGACGAGCCCTCGTCCTGGGGCCAGACCCACCGCGACGCCTGGCGGCACATCGCGGAGCGGCCCTTCATGGCGGGCGGCTTCGTGTGGAGCGGCTTCGACTACCACGGCGAGCCCACGCCTTTCGAATGGCCGAGCGCGTCGACCTTCTTCGGTGCCTTGGACCTGTGCGGCTTCCCGAAGGCGGCCTTCTACATCCGGCAGGCGCAGTGGGTGAAGGACCGCACCGTGGTCAAGATCCTGCCGCACTGGAACTGGTCCGGCAGCGAAGGCCAGCCGGTGAAGGTGATGGTCGCCACCAACGCGCCGCGCGTGCGCCTGCTGTTGAACGGTCAGACGATCGTGGAGCAGGCGGCGGACCGGGACGGCATCGTCAGTGTCGACCTGCCCTACGCGCTCGGGCGGCTCGAGGCCGTCGCGCTGCAGGGCGCGCGCGAACTGGCCCGGGACACCGTCGAGACCAGCGGTGTCCCGGCGCGCCTGGTGCTCACCGCCGACCGCGCGGTGCTGGCCGGCGATGGCCGCGACGCGGTGCCGGTGACCGTCAGCGCGGTCGATGCGCAGGGCCGCGCGGTACCGACCGCCAACCTGAAGGTGCGCTTCGAGACCACCGGCGCCGGCCGCCTGATCGGCGTCGGCAACGGCGATCCCAATTCCCATGAACCGTCCAAGGCGCCGGAGCGCTCGCTCTTCAACGGCCTGGCGCAGGCGATCCTCCAGACGGAGCGCGACGGCCAGGGGCCGCTCCGGCTGCGCGCGACGGCGGACGGGCTGGCCAGTGCCGAGCTGGTGCTGGAGGTGCGGACCGCCCGGGTCCCGTCGGTGCCGGCCGCGGAGGTGGTCAGCCGCGTCGGTGGCTGGCGCATCTCGCCGCCGCAGGCCGCGCGCCCGGATCCCAACCAGGTGCTGGCGGAGAACGACATGAACAGCTGGGGCTGGGGCGAGCCGCCGATCCGTCAGTCGGCCGAATCGACCGAAACCTGGCGCGCCTACCGCACGTCGCTGCGACTGCGCGCCGACCGCAACGACGGCCAGGGCCGCCTGCGGTTCCAGCAGATCGCCGGGCAGGCGGAGGTCTGGGTCGATGGCGTGAAGATCGGCGAGAAGACCTCGCCCGAGCCGGCTCCGCTGAGCCTGCCGCTGGCCCAGGGATCGGGCTGGCGCACGATGACCGTGCTGGTGCGCGCGCAGCCCGGCGAGCCCTCGGGCCTGATCGGCCGGGTCTCGATCGAACGCGGCGCTGGGAAGGCGGCGCCATGAGATCCATCGCGCCGCCACCCCCGATGGGACGCCCGCGCCGATGAACGCGCTGCCTGACCCGTCCACCCTCCCCGCGCTGCTCGGCATGCGCGGCGTCTGCAAGCGCTTCGACAACGTCGTCGCGCTCGCCGATGTGGCGCTGGAGGTCCACCGCGGCGAGGTCCACGCGATCTGCGGCGAGAACGGCGCCGGCAAGTCGACCCTGATGAAGGTGCTCAGCGGCGTGCATGCACCCGACGAGGGCGAGCTCCGCATCGACGGCGAGCCGGTGCGCATCGACGGCCTCTCGCACGCGCAGCGCCTGGGCATCGTGATGATCCACCAGGAGCTGAACCTGGTGCCGCACCTCACGGTGGCCGAGAACATCTGGCTGGGCCGCGAGCCGCGGCGCGGCTGGTTCGTCGACCGGGAACGTCAGCGGGAGGGCGCCCGCGCCTGCCTGGCCCGGCTGGGCGCTGACATCGACCCGGACGCGCTCGTCACGACGCTGCCGATCGCGCAGCGGCAACTGGTCGAGATCGCCAAGGCCCTGTCGCTCCAGGCGCGGCTGCTGATCATGGACGAGCCCACGTCCTCGCTCGGCGAAGCCGACGCGGCGCGCCTGCTGCAGGTCGTGCGCGAGCTCCGGCGCGACGGCGTCGGCATCCTCTACATCTCGCACCGGCTGGATGAGCTCGAGGCCATCGCCGACCGCGTCACCGTGCTGCGCGATGGCCGATACATCGCGACCCGCCGCTGGCACGAGACCTCGATCGACGAGATCGTCAGCCTGATGGTGGGTCGGGAACTCGACCAGCAGTTCCCACCGGCCACGCGGCGACCGGTCGACGAGGTGCTGCTGCGGGTGCGCGGCCTGCAACGCCGCGGCGTCTTCGGCCCCCTGGACTTCGAGCTGCGGCGTGGCGAGATCCTCGGCTTCGCCGGCCTGGTCGGCGCCGGCCGCACCGAGACCGCCCGCGCGCTGTTCGGGGCCGACCCGCTGGACGGCGGCGAGGTCGAGCTCGGCGGACAGCCGCTGGTCATCCGCTGCCCGCGCGACGCGATCGAGGCCGGCATCGCCTATGTCTCGGAGGACCGCAAGGCCCACGGCCTGGCGGTGACGATGAGCGTCGCCCACAACATCACCATGGCCAACCTGTCAGCGCTGACCCGGGGGCCGGGCGTCATCGACGCGGCGCGCGAGCGGGAGACCGCCGAGCGCTTCATCCGGCAGCTGCAGATCCGCACGCCCTCGCCGGACCAGATCGCGCGGCTGCTCTCCGGCGGCAACCAGCAGAAGGTGGTCATCGCCAAATGGCTGTTCCGCCAGGCGCGAGTGATCGTCTTCGACGAGCCCACCCGTGGCATCGATGTCGGCGCGAAGTACGCCATCTATGCGCTGATGGACGAGCTGGCGGCGCAGGGCATCGGCATCGTGCTGATCAGCTCCGACCTGCCGGAGATCTTCGGCCTGACCGACCGCATCGCCGTCTTCCGCCAGGGCCGCATCGCCGGCGTGCTGGACACCCGCGGCAGCAGCCAGCAGGACGTGATGCACCTGGCCTCCGTCGGCCCCGCCGCCCTTTCCCAAGCGCCGGACACGGCGCCCGAGACCCCTGCTCCATGAACGAACGACAGAAAGACCTGATCCAGAAGTTCGCCGCGCTGGCCGGCCTGCTGGCACTCGTGCTCGTGTTCTCGCTCACCAGCAACGCCTTCTTCAGCGTGGGCAACGCGATGACGGTGTCGCTGCAGGTGACCACCATCGTCTACCTCGGCCTGGGCGCCACGCTGGTCATCCTGACCGGCGGCATCGACCTGTCGGTGGGCTCGGTGCTGGCCCTGTCCGGCGTCACGGCCGGGCTGCTGGTCAAGCAGGGCCTGCCGGTGGCGCCGGCGATGGCGGCCGGCATCGTGGTCGGCGGGCTCTGCGGCGCGATCAACGGGCTGTGCGTGACGCGGCTGCGCCTGCCGCCCTTCATCGCGACGCTGGGCATGATGCTGGTGGCGCGCGGCCTGGCGCTGCAACTCACCGACGCGCGCGCGGTCTCCGGGCTGGGCGAGGCCTTCGGCGTGCTGGGCAACGGCGCGCTGTGGCGCATCGAGGAGATCGATGCGCAGGGCTTCCCGAACGTGATCTTTCCCGGCATCCCCTATCCGGTGCTGCTGATGGTGGTGCTGGCGCTGGCCGTCGGGCTGCTGCTGCGCCGCACGCTGCTCGGGCGACACCTGCATGCGGTGGGCTCGAACGCGGAGGCGGCGCGCCTGTCGGGCGTGAACGTGGCACGGGTGGCGATGTTCGCCTACACCTGCTCCGGCGCGCTGGCCGGCCTGTGCGGCTGCGTGCTGATGTCGCGCCTGGTGACCGCGCAGCCCAACGAGGGCGTCATGTACGAGCTCGACGCCATCGCCGCCGCGGTCATCGGCGGCACCTCGCTCAGCGGAGGCGTGGGCAGCGTGTCCGGCACCGTGATCGGCGCCTTCGTCATCGGCATCCTGCGCAACGGCCTGAACATGAACGGCGTGTCGGCGTTCTCGCAGCAGATCATCATCGGCCTGGTCATCCTCGTCACCGTGTGGATCGACCAACTCCGCAACCGGCGCTGAAGACCGGCTCATCCCATCAGGAGACCCGCATGCCCCGCACCCTGTCGTCCTTCTCCCCCTTCATCGTCCGCGCGCTGCGGCGCGCGCTGCTCGGCGCCGGCCTGGCGCTGCTGGGCGCCACGGCCCAGGCCGGCGAGATCGCCGTCATCGTCAAGACCACCAATTCCAGCTTCTGGCAGAACGTCAACAAGGGCGCGGATGCCGCGATCAAGGAGACGCCGGGCCACACCCTGACCTTCGCCGGACCGGCCTCCGAGTCGGCCGTCGCCGACCAGGTCAACCTGGTGGAGAACGCGATCAACCGCCGCGTGGCCGGCATCGTCCTCGCGCCCTCCGACCCCGATGCGCTGGTGCCCGCCATCAAGCGCGCCTGGGAGGCCCGCATCCCGGTGGTGCTGATCGACTCCCGCGTCTCGGACGCCGGCAAGACCTACTACCAGTCCTTCCTGTCCACCGACAACACCGCCGCCGGCGAGCTGTGCGCCAAGGCGCTGATCGCGCGGATCGGCACCACCGGCAAGGTGGCGCTGATGTCCTACGTCGCCGGCGCGGGCTCGGAGGCCGACCGCGTCGGCGGCTTCAAGCGCTACCTGCAGGCCAATTCGAAGCTGGAGATCGTCGGCCCGTACTACTCGCAGTCCCAGATGGCCACCGCGATGAACCAGACCACCGACGTGCTGGCCGCCCATCGCGACCTCAAGGGCCTGTTCGGCGCGAACGAGCCGACCGCGGTCGGCATGGGCCGCGCCCTGGTGCAGAGCGGTCGCGCCGGCCAGGTGGTGGCCATCGGCTTCGATGGCAACCAGGACCTGCAGAAGTTCGTCCAGGACGGCACGCTGGAGGGCATCGCCGTGCAGAGCTCGTTCCGCATGGGCTACCTGGGCGTCAAGACGGTCGACGAACTGCTGCAGCGCAAGCCGGTGCCCAAGTTCCGCGACACCGGCGTGGTCTGGGTCAACAAGACCAACCTGCAATCGCCCGAAGCCCGGGCGGTCCTCTACTGATGACGGTCGCCGCCCCGCCCCTCGCCGACCGCGCGACCGCCGCCATGCAGGTCCCGGAACGTCCCCTGCGCCAGGCCCTGCGGCTCGGACCGCTCGGCCTGGGCGCCGCCGCGCTGGCCGGTCTCTACGACGCGGTCGACGAGGCCACGGCCGCCGCGACGCTGCAGGCCGCCTGGGACGCCGGACTGCGCTACATCGACACGGCGCCGTTCTACGGCTACACGCGCAGCGAGCATCGGGTCGGCGCCTTCCTTGCGGGGCGGCCGCGCGACGGCCTGGTGCTCTCGACCAAGGTGGGACGCCTGCTCCGGCCGGATGCCAGCGTGCGGCCAGGCAGCGACGGCTGGGCCGATCCGCTGCCCTTCCGCCCGGTCTTCGACTACAGCTACGACGGCGTGATGCGCTCGTTCGAGGACAGCCTGACGCGCCTGGGCGGCGCGAGGATCGATCTGCTGCTGGTGCACGACATCGGCCGCGCCACGCACGGACCGCAGCACGGGCGCCACTGGCGCGCGCTGACGCAGGGCCGGGGATTCCGGGCCCTCGAGTCGCTGCGCCGCCAGGGCGTGGTGCAGGCCATCGGGCTGGGCGTGAACGAATGGGAGGTGGCCTGGGACGCGCTGTCGGCCGCGCCGATCGACTGCGTGCTGCTGGCCGGTCGCTACACGCTGCTGGAACAGGGCGCGCTGGGCTTCCTGGACCGCTGCGCGGCGGATGGCGTGGATGTCCTCATCGGCGGGCCGTTCAACTCGGGACTGCTGGCGGGTCAGCCCAAGTACGACTACGGCGGTGTGCCGGCGGCGGTGCGCGAGCGCGCCGAGGCGCTCGCCGCCGCCTGCGCCGAATGGCAGGTGCCCTTGCCGGCGGCCGCCCTGCAGTTCCCGCTGGCCCATCCGGCCGTGGTGAACGTGTTGTCGGGCATGCGTTCGCCGGACCAGGTCCGGAGCAACGTCGCCTGGATGCGGCAGCCGATTCCCGGCGCCCTGTGGCGCGCCTTGCGCGATCGCGGCCTGATCCACCCCGGCGTGCCGGTGCCGGACGAGGCGGAGGCGCGCTGACATGCGGGTCGATGCCCATCAGCATTTCTGGCGCCTCGCCGACCGCGCGGGCCAGTGGCCGCCGTCCTCGCTGGCGGCGATCCATCGGGACTTCGGCCCGGACGACCTCGAGCCGCATCTGCGGGCCTGCGGCATCGACGCGACGGTGCTGGTGCAGTCGCTGCCCAGCGTCGAGGACACGCGGTGGATGCTCGGCGTCGCGGCGCGGACACCGTGGGTCCGGGGCGTGGTGGGCTGGGTCGACTTCAAGGCCGCCGACGCCGCCGCGCAGATCGACGAGCTGGCCCGCGACCCCGCGCTCAAGGGCCTGCGGCCGATGCTGCAGGACCTGCCGCAGGACGACTGGATCGACGATCCGGCCTGCGCGCCCGCGGCGGCCGCGATGCAGCGCCATGACCTGGTCTTCGACGCGCTGGTGCTCCCGCGCCAGCTCCCGGCGCTGTGCCGCTTCGCCCGGCGCCATCCCGGCCTGCGCCTGGTCGTCGACCATGCCGCCAAGCCCTTCATCGCGCGGGGCGAGCTTGAGCCCTGGCGCACCGATCTCGCCGCGCTGGCCGCCCTGCCCCAGGTCCACTGCAAGGTCTCCGGCCTGCTGACCGAGGCGGGGGACCGCCTCGACGACGCCGCGCTGCGGCCCTATGTGCAGGCGCTGTGGGACCTCTTCGGTCCGCGGCGGCTGCTCTGGGGCAGCGACTGGCCGGTGCTGCGCCTGGCCTCGGACTACGCGGACTGGTGGCACCAGGCGCGACGCCTGGCGAGCCAGCTCCACCCCGCACCGGCACCCGCCGACCTGGATGCCCTGTTCGGCGGCAATGCCGCCGCCCTCTATCGACTCCCGCCATGCTGACCGTCCTCTGCGAATCCCCGGGCACCCTCGCCATCCACCAACGCCCCAAGCCCCAGCGCCAAGCCGGCGAGGTGCTGCTGCGCGTCCGCCGCGTGGGCGTGTGCGGGACCGATCTCCACATCTTCACCGGCCATCAGCCCTACCTCGCCTACCCGCGGGTCATGGGCCATGAACTGTCCGGCGTGGTCGAGGAAGCGGATCCCGACAGCGGCCTGCAGCCCGGCGACACCGTGTATGCGATGCCCTACCTGTCCTGCGGCCGCTGCCGGGCCTGCCGCCAGGGCAAGTCCAACTGCTGCGTGCAGATGCAGGTGCTGGGCGTGCATCGCGACGGCGCCTTCACCGAATACCTCTGCCTGCCCCGGCACTTCGTCGGCAAGGCGGACGGCCTCACGCTGGACCAGGCGGCGATGGTGGAGTTCCTGGCGGTCGGCGCGCATGCGGTGCGTCGCGGCGAGGTCGGCGCCGGCCAGCGCGTGCTGGTGGTGGGCGCCGGGCCGATCGGGCTGGGCGCGATGCTGTTCGCCGCGCTGCGCGGCGCCACGGTCGTCGCCCTGGACAGCCGGCAGGACCGGCTCGAGGTCGCGCGCGCGCACGCCGGCATCTCGGCCGCGGTGCCGCTGGGCGATGGCGACGAGGCCGAACTCGCGCGCCTGACCGAGGGCGAATTCTTCGACGTGGTGTTCGACGCCACCGGCAATCCGCAGGCGATGGAGCGCGGCTTCCGCTTCATCGCGCATGGCGGCCGCTACGTGCTGCTGTCCATCGTGCAGGGCGACATCCGCTTCTCCGATCCCGAATTCCACAAGCGCGAGGCCACGCTGCTCAGCAGCCGCAATGCCACGATGGAGGACTTCGACACGGTGATCGCCGCGATGCGCAACGGCCAGGTGCCGCATGCCGCGCTCGCCACGCACCGCCTGACGCTGGCCACCCTGCCGGAGCGCTTCCCCGACCTGCTCGATCCGCGGCAGGGCGTGATCAAGGCGCTGGTCGAATGCTGAGCGGCGCCATGGCCGATGCCGCGCCCATCCTGCAGTTCGGCACCGGCCGGTTCCTGCAGGCCCATGTGGACCTGCTCGTCAGCGAGGCGGCGGAGACGGGCGACGCGCTCGGCGGCATCACCGTGGTGCAGAGCACCGACCATCCGGCCAGCTCCCGCCGTGCGCGGGAGCTGGCCCG
>NZ_PEOG01000007.1 GCF_002761755.1 Roseateles chitinivorans | reverse complement strand
CGCGCCCCGGCCCCCGCGCCGAAGCCCGCGACCGGCTTCGACGACATGGATGACGATATTCCGTTCTGACCGGACATTCGGGTCGACCCGGGCCGCTTCGGCACCCGGCCGATCTGCTCTCAGCCCGCCACGCCCCGCGTCGCGGGCTTTTTCTTTGGCGCTGCAAGGGTTTGGAGAGTTGCCCGCGCTGCTGCTGCGGGCTCAGGCCTGCACAGACACCGTCAGGTCGAGCTCCACGCTCGCGTTTTTCGGCAGTGCCAGCACCCCCACCGAGGTCCGCGCATGCGCGCCGTGCGGCCCCAGGATCTGCACCAGCAGGTCGGACGCGGCATCGGCCACTTCGCTGTGCTGGGTGAACGTCTCGCTGCATTGCACGAAGACATTCATCCGCAGGACCTGCCTCACCGCATCGAGCGATCCCAGCGATCGTTGCAGCAGCACCAGCGCGCGCATCACGCAGATCTTCGCGCCGAGTTGCGCGCCGGCCAGGTCGACGTCCGCGCCGACGCGGCCAGTGACCACCACCGTGCCGCCCACGCGCGGCACCTGGCCGCTCAGGTAGATCGTGTGGCCGTCGCGGACCAGCGGCAGGTAATTGCCCCCGGACTTGATCTCGCCGTCGAAGTCGTGGCCCAGTTGGCGGGCGGCGTCGGTCAGGGCCCGGTCTCGCGTCATCGTGTCGTCCTCAAGGAATCGTCGAGGCGCCATTCTGACGGCCGCGGCCCGCCTCAACCCTTGCGATCCGCCCTCACATCCATCACCACCAGACCGGCCAGCATCGCCAGCGGCAACAACAGCGCCCAGAACTTCCACGCCACATAAGCGAATGCGCCGGTCAGCGCGCCCAGCGCGAAGGCCGCCACCGGCCAGATGAAGCGGCCCAGCCGCTCGCGCACGTCCGGGCCGGCCGCGCCGCGCAGCAGATCCACGCCGTCGATGACCACCTGCGTCACATTGCCCGTCATCACCGTCGTCGGCGTCAGCGCCGGCCAGGCCAGGCGGCCCGCGGCGTTCTGCACGCCCATCGCCGCCGTGATGAACAGGCCGGTGGCCATCGCCCACGGCGCATCCGGGGCCAGCGCGGCGCCCGCCGGCACGCTGCAGGCCAGCGCCACCACCAGCAGCGCCGCCTGCATCACCAGCAAGGGCCGGCTCGCCACCGTCTTCGTCCGCTCGCAGCGCAAGGCCACCATCCGCGCCAGCGCCACCGAGAGCACAAAGGTCGGGAACACCAGCAGCTTCAGCAACACGCTGCCGCCGCTGGAGCGGCTCAACTCCGCGCCGATCAGCACGAAGTTCCCGGTCACGTGCGCGGTGAACAGGCCGAACAGCGCCACGAAGCCCACCGTGTCCACATACCCGCCGATGAAGCCCAGCGTCAGGCTGGCCGCCAGCAAGCGCTTCACGCCGGTCATGCCAGCACCTTCCTTTCCAGCACCGAGATCCGGGCCGCGCAGGCCAGCCCGGCGATCAGGCCCAGGTGTTCGAAGAAGGCGTTCTTCGCCATGAAGCGCGCCTGTCCGCTGAGGTGCCAGAAATCATTGGCCACCAGCATCGCCACCAGCGTCAGCACGCCCAGCGCGCCGGCCGCCAGCCACACCCAGCGGTTCAGGATCAGCAACACCGCACCGATCAGCTCCACCGCGATCGCCAGCACCGCCCACAGCACCGCCGGCTGAAGGCCGAAATGCGCCTGCTCCGCGACCGCGCCGGGAAAGTCCATCGCCTTGTCGATCCCGCCGATCAGGTAGGCCGACGCCAGGCACAGCCGCAGGATCACCCCGAAGGTGGGCCACTGCAGCACCGTCTCCACCCAGCGCGGCGCGGCGGGGGAGAACAGGCGGGTGGATCGGTATTCGCTCATCGTCGGTCCTCCTGGTTCTGCCGGTGGCGCCGGAGTCCGGCGCACCGCCACTCGGCGGCGGGTGTCTTGAGGTCCCGCATCAGACCGCCCAGCATGCGCATCCCAGCGCGCCCCAGAAGCCCTTCAGGTCCGAGGCCGGCACCTCCGACGCCCAGGCGTTCGCATGCGCATGGCCGTGGACGCCGCAGGCGGTGTCGCAACAGGCCACGCGTCGCATCGCCGCCTGCATCGGCCGGCCTTCCGCGCCCCAGGCGCCGTAGCCGCCATAGCGACGCACCGGCGACCAGTCCGGCATCGCCGGCGGCGGCGCCGATTCATCCAGCGACGCGAAATCGCCGGCGCCCCACACGACCTTGCCGCCGACCATCGTCAGCAGCGCGCTGGTGTCGGCGATGTCCGATTCCGGGCAGCCGAAGAAGTCGCGGTCCGGCACGACGAGGTCGGCCAATTGGCCGGCGGCGATCAGGCCCTTGTTGCCTTGCTCGTTGGAGAACCAGGTGACGTTCTCCGTCCACATGCGCAGCGCCGCCTCGCGGTCCAGGCAGTTGCGCTGCGGCGTGATCTGCAGGCCGCCGACGGTGCGGCCGGTGATCAGCCAGGACAGCGACACCCACGGGTTGTAGGAGGCGACCCGCGTCGCGTCGGTGCCGGCCGAGACCTTCATGCCCCGGCGCAGCATCTCGGCCACCGGCGGCGTCGCCTCGGCGGCACGCGCGCCGTAGCGCTCGACGAAGTACTCGCCCTGGTAAGCCATGCGGTGCTGCACGGCCACGCCACCGCCGAGCGCGGCGATGCGGTCCATCGAGCGCGTCGAGATCGTCTCCGCATGATCGAAGAACCAGTTCAGCCCGTCGATCGGCGTGTCCCGATGCACTTTCTCGAAGACGTCCAGCGCGCGCGAGATCGTCTCGTCGTAGGTCGCGTGCATGCGCCACGGCCAGCGGTTCTGCACCAGGATGCGCACCACCTCCTCGAGCTCGCCTTCCATCTGCCCGGGCATGTCCGGGCGCGGCTGGCGGAAGTCCTCGAAGTCCGCCGCCGAGAACACCAGCATCTCGCCGGCGCCGTTGTGGCGGAAGTAGTCGTTGCCCTGCTTGTAGGGGACCGACTTCGCCCAGTTGAGGAAGTCCTCCTTCTCCTGCCCCGCCTTCTGGGTGAACAGGTTGTAGGCCAGGCGGATCGTCAGCTGGCCGGCGTCGGACAGCTGCTGGATGACCTGGTAGTCCTCGGGATAGTTCTGGAAGCCGCCGCCGGCATCGATCGCGCCGGTGACGCCCAGCCGGTTGAGCTCGCGCATGAAGTGGCGCGTGCTGTTGAGCTGGTATTCGGGCGGGAGCTTGGGCCCCTTGGCCAGCGTCGCGTACAGGATGGATGCGTTGGGCTTGGCCAGCAGCAGGCCGGTCGGGTTGCCGGCGGCGTCGCGCAGGATCTGGCCGCCGGGCGGCTCGGGCGTCTCGCGGGTGTAGCCGACGGCCCGCAACGCCGCGCCGTTCAGCAGCGCGCGGTCGTAGAGGTGCAGGATGAAGACCGGCGTGTCCGGCGCGACGGCATTGAGCTCGTCGGTCGTGGGCAGGCGCTTCTCGTGGAACTGGTGCTCGGTGAAGCCGCCCACCACCCGCACCCATTGCGGCGCGGGCGTGATGTCGACCTGCGCCTTCAGCATGGCCATCGCGTCGGCCAGGCTGCGCACACCGTCCCAGCGCAACTCCATGTTGAAGTTCAGGCCGCCGCGGATGATGTGCAGGTGGTTGTCGATGAGGCCCGGCAGCACGCCGTGGCCTTTCAGGTCGATGCGGCGCGTCGCGGCGCCGGCCAGCGCCAGGATCTCCTGGTTGCCGCCGACGCTGAGGAAGCGCCCGTCCTTGACGGCGACCGCCTCGGCGCTCGGCCGCGCGCGGTCCAGCGTGGTGAAGCGGCCGTTGAACAGCACCAGATCGGGCGTCACGCCCGCGGTGCTGGAGAGGGAGGTGTCAGGCATCGTGGGACTCCGCGTTCGCCGCCGGGGCCGCACCGGGGGCCGCCGCGGTCTTCGTCTTCTCGCATCCGGGCATGTGCCCGAACATGTGCGGGCGCAGCTTCTGGTCCACCCAGCTGACCTGCGCCGGATCGCGCTGCAGCCAGTGGCGCACCAGCGGCGGGATCTGCTCCCCGGCGAGGATGCCCAGCAGGCCCACCAGCGCGATCACCGGCGGCGCCGGCGATCGCACGTTGAGCAGACCGTAGATCACGCCGACGAGCAGGCCCACGGCGGCCGACAACACATATGCATTCATGAGAGCCGCCTTTGCGCTGCCGTCGAGCCTCAGCCCTCGTGGGCGTTGAACATCGTCTTGGCGTAGTTGATGCCGATGCCGTAGGCGCCGCCGACCTTCTTCGCGATGCCGGTGGTCATGTCGTAGGTCTCGCCACGGGCCCAGTCGCGCTGCAGCTCGAGCAGGTACTGCAGCGAGGTGATCGGCTGCGCGCCGGCCTGCACCATGCGCTCGACGGCGCGGTTGTGCGCCTCCAGCGAGACGTCGCCGCAGGCGTCGGTGATCACGTAGACCTCGAAGCCCTGGTCGATCGCGGACAGCGCCGGACCGACGATGCAGACGCTGGTCCAGAGGCCGGCCAGCACGATGCGGTCCTTGCCGATGCGGTTGATCTCCTCGATCACCGCCACGTCTTCCCAGGTGTTCATCGAGGTGCGGTCCAGCATCTTCTTGCCGGGGAAGGGCGCGGTGACCTCGTCGAACATCGGGCCGGAGAAGCTCTTCTCGGCGACCGTGGTCAGGATGGTGGACACGCCGAAGCCGGCGGCCGCCTGAGCGACCAGCGAGGCGTTGGTTCGCAGGTTGTTGGCGTCGATCGAGTGCGTGGCGAAGGCCATCTGCGACTGGAAGTCGATCATGACCAGCGTGTGGTCCTTCGGGTTCAGCAACTTGGCGCCGGGAACGGCCTTGGCGAGCTTGCTCATGAGGATCTCCTGGAGGAACGAGAAAGGGAAGGTCCGGGCGGTGGTGGGCGGCGCGGACCTCTGGAGGGAGCGTTGAAGGGCGCGGCGTCACGGCCCGCCCGCGACGGCGGGGCAGGCCGCGCGGGCGCGTCAGGACTTCGCGAAGGCCAGCAGGTCGGCGTTCAGCTGGTCCTTGCTGGTGGCGGCCAGGCCATGGCTGCCGCCCTTGTAGACCTTCAGCGTCGCCTTGGGCGCCAGCTTCACCGACAGCTCGGCGGAGTTGCCGATGGGCACGATCTGGTCGTCATCGCCGTGGATGATCAGCGTCGGGACGGTGATCTTCTTCAGGTCCTCGGTGAAATCGGTCTCGGAGAACTGCTTGATGCAGTCGAACTGGGACTTCAGCGAGCCTTGCATGCCTTGCAGCCAGAAGCTGTCGCGCATGCCTTGAGAGACCTGCGCGTTCGGGCGGTTGGCGCCGAAGAACGGCGTCGTCAGGTCCTTGTAGAACTGCGAGCGGTCCTTCTGGACACCGGCGCGGATGCCGTCGAAGACATCCTTGGGCAGGCCGTTCGGATAGGCGGCGGACTTCATCATCGTCGGCGGCACCGCGCCGACCAGCACGACCTTGGACACGCGCTTGACGCCGTGGCGGCCCACGTAGCGGGTGACCTCGCCACCGCCGGTGGAGTGGCCGACCAGCATCGCGTCCTTGATGTCGAGCTTGTCGAGCACCGCGGCCAGGTCGTCCGCGTAGGTGTCCATGTCGTTGCCGTTCCAGCTCTGGCTGGAGCGGCCGTGGCCGCGGCGGTCGTGGGCGATGACGCGGAAGCCGTTCTGGCCGAGGAAGAGCATCTGGTCTTCCCAGGCGTCGCTGCTCAGCGGCCAGCCGTGGGAGAAGACGACGGGTTTGCCGCTGCCCCAGTCCTTGTAGAAGATCTGGGTACCGTCCTTGGTGGTGACGTAGCTCATGGGGGCTCCGGGTAGAGGGGGTGTGGAAGAGGTGGAGGAAGAAGAGGCCGCGGCCTCGGCGCCGCCGGCCAGCGCCAGCGGCAGCGCCGCGGCGAGCGCCAGCTGGCCGCCCAGCGCGAGCACGTCGCGGCGGGAGAGGTCCGAGGGGGGCGAAGGGATCGTCATCGAGGGTCTCCGAGGGATGAGGGCATCCTAGGAAGCCGCGCTCCGCTGCGACAGCCGCCGATGGTGCAGCCGCTGCTCTCCCGTCAGAGGCAGGCGGCGGTGACGTCCGGTTGCGGACGTCGGCGCCGGGTGCTCAGAGTCGCAGCAGGCCGCGCTTGAGCGCGAGCACGACGGCATGGGTGCGGTCGCGCGCATCGAGCTTGGACAGGATCGTCTTCACCCGCGCCTTGATCGTGTCCTCGGACAAGGACAGCAGCCCGCCGATCTCGCGGTTGCTCAGGCCCTGTGCGATGTGCGACAGCACGTCGATCTCCCGTCCGGAGAGCTGCTCCTGGCCGGCATGCGCGGCGATCTCCTGGGCCACCTCGTTGGGAATCCAGCGATGGCCGCGGTGCACCGCGCGGATCGCATCCAGCAGCTCGGTGCGCAGCTGCGTCTTGAGCAGATAGCCTGATGCGCCCAGCTTGAGCGCCTGCCAGGCCTGCGCATCGGCCTTGAAGGTGGTCAGCACGATGACCCGCGCGCCGGGGCTGAGCGTCCGCAGCCGGGACAGCGCCTCGAGCCCGTCCATGCCCGGCATCTGGATGTCCATCAGCGTGACATCGGGGCGCAGCCGCTCGAAGGCCTGCAGGCCCTGCCAGCCGTCGGCGGCCTCGCCCACCGGCGCCATGTCGGGCTGCTCGCCCAGCACCGCGGCGATGCCTTCGCGCATCAGCGGGTGGTCGTCGACCGTCAGGACGCGGATCGGTTCGGGCGCGGGCAGCATGGCGGCGATCATAGGGGCCGCCCCTGGCGGCGTCCCCGTTCCAGGGGGCCGATACCCTTTCGGGTAGTGGGCATCGACTCGACCGGGGCTATCGCGGTGCAGCATCGCTTCCGATGATCGGCGCAGTCTTCCGGCGCCCCCGCGCCGCCGCCCTCACCGCCCCCTGGGAGCTGTCCATGTCCCTGATCGAGCGTCCCCCCGCCGTCCTCGACGCGATCGTCGTGCATCGCAATCCGCTGCTGCGCGCCGGTATCGCCGTCGCGCTGGCGCCCTTCTTCCGTGCCCACGACACCGGGGAGGACGGGCTGCCGCCGGGCTTCCCGTCGCTGGGAGCGGACGACCCGGGCGCCGGCGGCAGGTCGGTGCGGCTGGTGATCGCGGACCACGAGGGTGCGCTGCAGTCGCTGGCCGGCGCGCCGCGCCGTGGCGGTGCCGGCCTGGCCCCGGGCGGCCTGCCCGAGCCGAAGTGGCTGGTGGTGAGTCCGGTGACGCACGGCGGCCGAGTGCGTCATGCGATGGCGGCCGGCGTGCTGGGCTATGTGCATGCGGCCTGCGCGCTGGAGGAACTGCGCGACGCCGCCCGCGCGGTCGCCGCCGGTCGGCGCTACCTCTGCCGCACGGCCGCCGGTGCGGTGGCCGAGGGCTGGCTCGGCGACGAACTCACGCCGCGCGAGCGCGACGTCCTGCGCATGCTGTGCCTGGGCCTGGACAACAAGTCGATCGGTCTGCGGCTGGGCGTCGCCGCGGGCACCGTCAAGACGCATGTGAAGACCCTGCTGCAGAAGCTGGGCGCCCGCAGCCGCACCCAGGCCGCCACCGAGGCGCTGCGCCGCGGGCTGCTCGACGACGAGCCGGTGGCGGACGATCCGGTGCCGCTGCCGATGCGCCCGCCGCGCGGCGCCGCCCAGGGGCTGTACGGGCTCCGGTCGCTGCCCGCCGCATGAGCGGGACAGTGCGCGCTTGACCGCTGGCGGCCCGGGTCGGCACAGTCGCCGACCGGCATGGCGCCGGAGAGGGGGAGGTCGCGTGGCGAGGTGGTGGATCGGACTGATGCTGTCGATGGCGCTGGCGACCGGGCTCGCCCGCGCGCAGGTCCCCGGCCCCGCCGCTCCCGCTGCCAACGACGGCCCCCCCGATTTCTCGCTCCGCTCCTGGGACGTCCGCGACGGCGCGCCGGCGGATGTCTGGACGCTCGGTGGCGGGCGCGAGGGCGTGCTGTGGCTGGGCACCGGCATGGGGCTGTACCGCTTCAACGGCCTGCGCTTCGAGCGCTACCGGCCCGGCGACCAACCGCTGCCGGCGTTCAACATCAATGCGCTGCTGGTGGACGAGGACCGCACGCTGTGGATCGGCCTGTTCGAGGGCGGCGTGCTGCGACTGCGCGACGACGGCGTGACCCGCTACGGCGCGGCGCAGGGCCTGCCCGGTGGCCGCGTGCTGCGCCTGGTGCGTGCCGGCGGTGCGCTGTGGGCCGCGGCGGGCAAGGGCCTGGCGCGTTTCGACGGCCAGCGCTGGCAGCGTGTCGGCGAGGCGCAGGGCTATCCCGCGGCTGGCGCTGAATACCTGTTCCGCGATCGCCAGGGCACCTTGTGGGTCAGCTCCGGCGAACGCTTGTACCGGCTGGCCACCCATGCCGAGCGCTTCGAGGACACCGGCGTGCAGCTCGGCCGCGGCGCGGTGATGTCGCAGGACGGGCAGGACCGGCTCTGGATCGCGGACGGCCGCGGTGGCGTGCGGCCGCTGGGCGTGCCGGGGTCGTGGCGCTCATGGGCGCAGCTGCCGGACACCGCGCCGGCGCCGGCCCCGGTGCGGATGGACGGTCTGGCCACGGCGCCCTTCTCCCCCAGCGTGGTGTCCGAGCGCGACGGCAAGCCGGCGACGCGGGTCAAGCAGATGCTGTTCGCCAGTGATGGCGGGCTGTGGGTGACCGTCAACGGCCGCGGCGTGTTCCGCACCGGGGTGGCCGACGCGGCCCGGTTGATGCCGGGGGAGCAGCTGGACTGGTCGCGCGGGCAGTGGTTCACCCTCGCCGATGGCCTGGGCTCGACCATCACCGTGCCGCTGCTGGAAAGCGACGACGGCGAGATCTGGGCCGGCACCAACGTCGGCGTCAGCAGCCTGCGCCAGCACCGCATCCGACGCGTCACGCGGCTGGAGGACGACGCATCGACCGGATTCAATGTGCAGCCGGAAGGCAGCGGCGTGCTGCTCTCCAGTTCCTCGGCCAGCTGGCGCGTCGACCCTCCTGGCGGCGCGGTGCGCGAGACCGGCATCGATCCACGGCCGGCCGCGCGCCGACCGGCCACGCAGGCGGTGCGGGCGACCGACGGGGCGGTCTGGCTGTGGGACAACGAGGTGCTGTGGCGCGCGCCGCCGGGTGGCCGCTGGGAGCGCTGGTTCCAGCCACTGCCGGCCGGCGCGCGGGCGACCGCCAACGGCATGGCCGCCGATCCGGCCGGCGGGCTGTGGCTCGCGCTGCATGAGGTCGGGGTGTTCCACGCGACCCGCGGCGGCATCGCCCGCGTCAAGGAGGCGGAGCTCGACGGCCAGGCGCCGGGCGCGCTGGCCGTGGATGCGGACGGCACCGTCTGGCTCGGCCACGATGGCGTGCTCACCGCCATCGACGACCTGGGCCGGCGTCTGCGTTTCGGCCCGGAGCAGGGCCTGCGCACCGGCCGGATCCTGACGGTGCGCAACACGCGCCACGGCGTGGTCGTCGCCGGCGAGAACGGCGTCGCGCTGGGCCGGGACGGCCGCTTCGCCACGATCACCATCGAGCGCGATCCGGCCTTCGGCCGGGTGTCGGGCATCGTCGAGTCCTTCGACGGCGACCTCTGGCTCAATGGCGGTCGCGGGCTGCTGCGCCTGGCCGCGGCGGAGGTGCCGGCGCTCTTCGAGGCCTCGGCCAGTCCGCTGAGCTACCAGCTGCTCGACGCCGCGGACGGGCTGCCCGGCATTGCCCGGCAGGCGTCCGCGATGCCGACCGCGGTGCGTGACGCCCGCGGCCGGTTGTGGTTCGTGACCAACCTCGGCGTGGTCTGGCTGGATCCGGCGCGCACCCCGCGCAACTCCCGCGAGGTCGGCGTCGACGTGCAGGCGCTGATGGCCGGCGGGCAGAGCTATCCGGCCGCGCAGGGACAGCAGTTGCCTCAGGGCACCAATGCGCTGACGCTGCGCTATGCCGCCCGGGTGTTGAGCAAGGCGGAGCAGGTGCGCTACCGGTTCCGGCTGATCGGTGTCGACGCGGAGTGGCGGGATGCCGGCACGCAGCGCGAGGCGACCTATGCCAACCTCGGACCCGGCGACTACCGCTTCGAGGTGCTGGCCTCCAATCCCGACGGTTTGTGGAGCGGTCGACCGTCGGTGCTGACCTTCCGCATCGCGCCGGCACTGCACGAGTACCCGGCCTTCCGCTGGGCGGTGGCGCTGGCGCTGGTCATGGCCATCTGGGGCGGCTATCGCCTGCGGGTCCGGGCGCTGCAGGCCCGGCTGCGGATGCGGCTGGAGGTGCGTCATCGCGAGCGGGAGCGCATCGCGCGGGACCTGCACGACACGCTGCTGCAGGGCTTCCAGGGCCTGCTGCTGGGCCTGGATGCGAGCGTGCGGCGCGTGACCGACCAGGCGCTGCGACACAAGATGGAGCGCGACCTGACCCGGGCCGAGGCGCTGCTGGCCGAAGGCCGCGATCGCGTCGGCCAGTTGCGTCAGCGCATCGACGATGAGGACGCGGCCGAGCGTGGCGGCTGGCGCGATGACGACGACGCGGACGGCGGCGAGGGCCGTGGTCCTGACCGGCGCCTGGCGGAGCGCCTGGCGCAGGCCGGCCAGGACCTGGTCCGGCCGCCGGGCCAGTTCCGGATGCGGGTCACCGGCACGCCGCGGGCACTGGCCGCCTCGGTCGAGGACGAACTGCTGCTGATCGCGCGCGAGGGCCTGACCAATGCCGACCGCCATGCGCGGGCGACCGAGGTGGGCCTGGATCTGGACTACCGCGCCGACGGGCTGACGCTCACGGTGCGCGACAACGGCATCGGGCTGGCGTCGGACTGGGAGGCCCGTCAGCCCCGCGGTGGGCGCTACGGCATGTGCGGGATGCGCGAGCGGGCGCGGCTCATGGCGGCGTCTCTGTCGGTGCGCAGCACGCCAGGCGCCGGCACCGAGCTGGTGCTGCACGTGGCCGATGCGCCACGCGCCGGCTGGCGGGAACGCTGGCGGCAGCAGCGTGCGGCTGTCTCCCCGTGAAGTCCCCGAGGGTCAGGGCAAACCCGGCTCCCTAGAATCCGCGCGCCGTCGAAGTTCCGACGTTTTCACGAGGGAAGAGTGATGAAGAAGTTTGCCGCGCTGTCCGCGCTGTGCCTGTCCTTGGCCGCCGCGCTCCCTGCCTTCGCCGACCCGGCGCCGGTGCCCGATGCCGCTCAGGCGCAATCGCTGCGCGATGCGGTGCGGGCCGACCGCAAGGGCGTCGTCCTCAAGGCGCTGCAGCTCGACGAGACGCAGACCAAGAAGTTCGTGCCGGTCTACGAGGCCTACGAGCGCGAACTGGCTTCGCTGAACCGCCAGTTCACTCGCATGTCGGTGGAGTTCGTGCAGATCGGCGACAAGCCGACCAATGCGCAGTCGAAGTACTTCTCGCGTGGCTACCTCGGGTATGTCGACGCCGAGCAGAAGCTCTACAAGAAGTACCACCCGCGCGTGGTCAAGGCGATCGGCGAGGTCGGCGCCGCGCGTTTCCTGTCGGTGGAACGACGCATTCGCGCCCTCCAGGATTACGACCTCTGGATCTGAAGCAAGGGCTACTGCGCCGACGCCATGCGTCGTTGGTCGGATGCTCGGAATCCTCACGTACAGAAGTACGCTCCGGTTCCTCCGCTCCGCCCGCCTAGCCTGACGTCCGCTCGCGACGCCCCGATCGACCGCGCCAACGGGGCGGCGATCAGATCCAGCCGAGATCGATCGCGCGCAGCACCGCCTGCGTGCGGTCGCGGACACCCATCTTCGCGAACACCGCGGAGCAGTGGTTCTTGATCACCCCCTCGCTGTTGCCCAGCAGCGCGGCGATCTCGGTGTTGCTGCGGCCGCTGGCCACCAGGCGCAGCACCTGCAGCTCCTTCGGGCTGAGCGGCTCGGGTTCCGGCGTCGCCGCGAAGGCGCGCTCGACCGGGGCGCG
The DNA here is from genome assembly GCF_002761755.1 of Roseateles chitinivorans. Taxonomy (GTDB): domain Bacteria; phylum Pseudomonadota; class Gammaproteobacteria; order Burkholderiales; family Burkholderiaceae_C; genus Roseateles; species Roseateles chitinivorans. Next base: position 169,819 of record NZ_PEOG01000007.1, on the reverse strand, counting down.
CTCCATCCGTTCGGTCAGCAGCGGCCGCAGCGCCGTCGAGCCGCCGACCACGTCGCGCAGCGCCTGCACCAGCGTGTCCGGGCTGATCGCCTTCAGCAGGAAGCCCCGTGCGCCGGCGCGCACCGCCTCGTCGAAGGCCGCCGTGTCGTCGAAGGTGGTCAGCAGCACCACCGGGATCTTCAGCGCCCGCGCCGCCAGCGCCCGGATCAGCCCGATCCCGTCCAGCCGCGGCATCCGCATGTCCGACAGGATCACATCCGGCTGCTCGCGCGCCAGCAGCTCCAGCGCCTCCGCGCCGTCCGACGCCTCGCCCACCAGGCGGATGTCGTCGTGCAGCGCCAGCAGGCCCTTCAGCCCCTCGCGCACCAGTTGCTGGTCTTCCACCAGCAGCAGCTTGATCGTGTTGTCGCTCATGTCGTCTCCTTGCTGGATGGCGCGATCCCGGTTCAGGCGCGCCGCGGGCAGTTCAGTTCGATCAGGAATCCGGGGTGATGCCGCAGCACCTGCATCGTCCCGCCCAGTTCGGCCATGCGTTCCTGCATGCCCTTGAGGCCGTTGCCCTCGCGCAGCTTGCGCGTGCCGCGGCCATTGTCGTCAACCCGCACACGCACCTGCGGACCGATACCCGAGGACGCGGCGCCTGGCGCGGACGGACCCGCTCCGCCGGCATCGGCGCCCTCCACACCCTCCACGGCTTCCAGGCTGACCCGCACCCGCGTCGCGCCGGCATGGCGCACCGCGTTGGTCACCGCCTCCTGCACGCAGCGCAGCAGCGCGTGCGCGCAGCGCGGCGTCAGGTCCTGCGCCACCGGATCCAGTGCCAGCTCGATCTGAGTGCTGGCGATGCCGTCAGCCAGCGTGCGCAGCGCCGCTTCGAGGTTGATGCGCTGGCTCTCCCGTTCGCGGGAGACCGCCGCGCGGACCTCCGCCAGCAGGCCCGCCGCGCCCAGCTTGGCCTTCTCGACCGCCTGCGCCGCGCCCGGCTCGTCGTGGCGACGCAGCAGCGCCTCGCTCAGCTGCAGGTGCAGGTTGAGCGCGGTCAGGTGGTGGCCCATCACGTCGTGCAGCTCGCGCGCCATGTGCAGGCGCTCGGCATAGCGCAGCTGCTCGATCTGCAGCCGCTCGCCGGATTCCTTCTCGGCCAGCATGGCCTGGAACCAGCGCCGGCGCTCGGCCTCCGCGGCAGCCAGCCGGCCCAGCCCGAAGGCCATGCCGTGCAGCGCCACCATCGACATCGAGAGTCCCAGGCTGTTCAGCCACCAGGGCAGGTCGGGCTGGAGCTGCTCGAACCGCTGCGCCTCGCTGGGCAGCAGCCAGTACAGCGCCACGCTGATCACCACCTGCGCCAGCGCGAAGTTGAAGGCGCGCCGCACGTTCAGCAGGAGCGCCGCCAGCACCGTCACCAGGAAGGGCAGCCCCGGCGTGACCAGCAGCGCCAGCACGTCGAGCAGCAGGACGCGGGCGAGCGCGTCGGCCGGCGGCAGGTCCAGGTGCTGCTGCCGCGCCAGCCGCCAGAAGTGCCATGCGAACAGCATCACCAGCGCCAGGCAGGTGAGCACGAAGGGCGCGTCGTGGGTGTCGCCCCCGGTGCGCCGGTAGAGGCTGGCCAGCACGCCGTCGTAGGGCTCGGTCGGGTTGCCCATCAGGCCCCAGACCGCCGAGCCCAGCTCCAGCAGGCAGATCGCCAGCGCGGCAATGCGCAGCACGAAGGCGGGCTGGGCGATGCGGGCGAGCAGACGATCCAAGGGGGTCCATCCAGGCGAGGCGGCAACACGCCAGCGTGCCACAGGCGACGTCCGGCAGGGAAGGTGCGCATTGTCATGGGGCACCGGCAGGAACGGTTCCGTCGATGCGACGAGTGCCCCGAATCGCGGGATGAGCTGCCGGTGGAGAGGCGACGCACGGGCCGGTCCGCCGGGGCGCCGTCTCCCGACGGCCCTCCGGGCGGTGCCCGCCTTCGCGGTCGACCGGGAAGCCGGTCTACGCGATCGCCTCCGCGATGACGCCGCCGCCCAGGCAGACATCGCCGTCGTAGAGCACCGCGCTCTGGCCGGGCGTGACCGCCCATTGCGCCTGCGGGAAGTCCAGGCGGATGCTGCCCTCGCCGGGGGTCAGGGCGCAGGGCGCGTCGGCCTGGCGGTAGCGGGTCTTGGCACCGAAGCCGCCGAAGGCCGGCGCCTGGCCGGTCCAGCTGAGGTCCTGCGCCACCAGGCCGCGGCTCTGCAGCAGCGGATGGTCGTGACCCTGGACGACCACCAGCGTGTTGGTGTCCAGGTCCTTGCGGGCGACGAACCACGGCGCGTGTTCGCCGCCGCCGCGCGGCGCGCCCTTCTCCTTGACGCCGCCGATGCCCAGTCCCTGGCGCTGCCCCAGCGTGTAGAAGGACAGCCCGACATGCTCGCCCAGCTTGCGGCCGCGGTCGTCCTTGATCGGACCGGGCTTGTGGGAGAGGTAGCGGTTCAGGAACTCGCGGAAGGGCCGCTCGCCGATGAAGCAGATGCCGGTCGAGTCCTTCTTCTTCGCATTGGGCAGCCCGATCTCCTCGGCGAGCCGGCGGACCTCGGTCTTGGGCAGCTCGCCGACCGGGAACATCGTCTTGCGCAGCTGCGCCTGGTTCAGCCGGTGCAGGAAGTAGCTCTGGTCCTTGAGCGGGTCCAGACCCTTGAGCAGCTGCACCTGGCCGTCCTGCTCGCGCACCCGGGCGTAATGGCCGGTGGCGATCTTCTCGGCGCCCAGCCGCATCGCGTGGTCGAGGAAGGCCTTGAACTTGATCTCGGCATTGCACAGCACGTCGGGGTTGGGGGTGCGGCCCGCCTGGTACTCGCGCAGGAACTCGGCGAAGACGCGGTCCTTGTACTCGGCGGCGAAATTGACGTGCTCGATCTCGATGCCGATGACGTCGGCCACCGCCGCCGCGTCGACGAAGTCGATGTTGGAGGAGCAGTACTCGCTGTCGTCGTCGTCTTCCCAGTTCTTCATGAAGATGCCGACGACCTCATGGCCCGCCTGCTTCAGCAGCCAGGCGGACACGGCGGAATCAACGCCGCCGGACAGCCCGACGACGATGCGTTGCTTCTTGGGATTCATGGGGCGCGATTGTCCCAAAGGTCCGCAAGACCTGTCCGGCGCGGGGCCGGTCGTCGCGCTGACCACGTCGGTTCCCCCGATTTCGTGACGCCGTTCACGACCGATGCCTCCCAGGAGGGAGCGTGTCAGGGATGGCTGACAAGCGGTTCGCCATTCCACGCACAGCGGGGCCGGCTTTCGCCGACTCCTCCGGCGCCGGGCGCCCGACGAAACTGAATGAAACAGGGGAGTACCGATCATGAACGTCGTCATCGTCGAAGGGTCCATCACCGTCCGCGCGCAGCTGCAGGCGCTGCTGGCGCGGGAACGCCGGATCGGCGTGGTGGGCGAGGCTGCCTGCGAGATATCCGCGATCGAGACGATTGCGCGGACGCAGCCCGACGTGGTGGTGATGGACCTGGCCCTGCAGCCCGGCAGCGGTCTGCGCGTGCTGCGGGCGATCCGGCAACTCGGCATCGGCGCGCGGGCGATCGTGCTGAGCAACAGCTATTACGAGGACATGCGGCGTGCCTGCGCCGAGCATGGCATTTCCGGCTTCTTCGACAAGAGCACCCAGACCGGGGAGGTGCTGACCCTGCTGCAGGGCTGGCTGCCGCCGCTGCGGGCGGACGAGCCGGCGCGGCAGGCCGCCGTCGACGCGCTGGACCTGCCGCCGCGCGGCCACTCGGCCTTCGACGAACTCGCCGATCTGGCGTGCGACATCAGCGGCGGCGCGATGGCCGCGGTCGGGCTGGTGGATGGCGAGCAGCTGCGGCTGATCGGCACCTCGGGCCTGCCCTTGCGGACGATGCCGCGGGCGCGCGGCCTGTGCGCGCACGTGATGCATCACGGCGGCCTGCAGGAGGTGCCGGACACCTGGCACGACAGCCGCTTCCTCGACCATCCGCTGGTGCAGGGCGCGCCGTATGTGCGCTTCTATGCGTCGGTGCCGCTGTCGCTCTCCACCGGCGAGGTCATCGGCAGCCTGTGCGTGATGGACCGCTTGCCGCGACGCCTGCGGGAGCGCCAGCGCGAGTCGCTGGTGACGCTGTCGCGCTGCGCGATCAATGAGCTCGAGGCCTGCCGGCGCGAGCCTCGCCACATCGACCAGGCGATCAGCGCCGCGATGACGCTCTGAGGCTGGCCGCGCGCGCCGGTCAATGCGGCCAGGCGCGCGGCGCGTACAGCGACGGATGGGCCGCGACGGCTTCCAGCGGCAGCCGACGGCCGGCGGCATGGTCCTCGATGCACTGCAGGATCAGCGGGCTGCGATGGCGGTCCCGACTGGCCCGGATCTCGTCCAGCGTCAGCCAGAGCGTGCGCTGGATCGGCTCGTCGAAGGGGCGGCCGGGAATCTGGTCGCCGACGCGGCCGGTGAAGGCCAGGCGCACGTAGGTCACGTCGTCGCCGCGGTCCGGGCGCAGGAAGCGCGACATGTAGACGCCGAGGAAGGCGTCCGGCGTGAACGGCCGGGCGGTTTCCTCGAGGACTTCGCGCTTGACCGCATCGATCGCGGACTCCGCCTGCTCCAGGTGGCCGGCGGGATTGTTGAGCAGCAGGCCGTCGCGGGTGAGCTCCTCGACCAGCAGGTAACGGCCGTCCTGTTCGATCACGGCGGCGACGGTGACGCTGGGCTTGAATCGTTCGGTCATGGTCCTTCCTGAAAGAGGTGGCTTGTCCTCGGCAGGGCGCGGGGGAAGGCCACCTCGTTGTGGGATGCGGGCCGCATTGTCGGGGGGTTGGATGATCGATAGAGGCGAGGAGCGACCTTTCATGGGGAGGTGTGTCCCTCGAATGAGTCATTGATCCAAGGCGACTTGACGGATTTAGGCTGGTGCGGGCGAGCGGGCGACTCGGGAGACTGCCCGCTTTCCAATCCAGCAGCTCTTTCAGCCATGGCCGATTCCAAGCAACTGCGGCAGTTCGCCGCGCTACAGGTCCCCGCTCCAGCCGTGATGCGGGGGAAACGTCCGGAGGATCTGGACGATCGGGGCCAGGACGCTGAGCAGGCGGTGACCGAGGCGCAAGACGGGCCGGCGGCGGACGCCATGAGTTCCAAAGCCGCAGCGAGCGAGCCGTCGCAAACGGTTCGAGCGGACCCGGAGGCCACAGTGGGCATCGAGGGCGGACCGTCGGCGGCGTTGATCGGCGCGGGCGCGCTGGGCCTGGCTGTCGCAGTGGCGGGCGGTGGTGGCGGTAAGTCGGGAGACTTCAAGCCGCCCGTGATCGGAATCCTGGACCCCGATGTCCCGCCGCCCAAGCCGGAGCGGCCCACCCCGACGCCGACTCCGGAAGAGCCGAGGCCCGACCAGCCGAAGCCCGAGCAGCCGAAGCCCGAGCAGCCCAAACCCGGGGATCAAAAGCCTCAGGAACCGGCGCCGAACCCCGAGGGGCAAACGAAACCGGATCAGCCCTCCAATGCGGATGGCAATCCGGAAACGCCGACGAATCCGTCCGGGCCATCACCCGAGGAACAGAAGCCGAATCCCGAAACTGTGGTCCCGCCCGTTAAACCGTCCGCACCGACAGCGGCGTTGGTCAACGATACCGGAAATTTTTGGAAGCAGACGAAGAGTGACGGTATCACCAGCGATGCCACGCTCAGGGTCAGCGGAATAAGCGAGGGTTTCTCTTGGCGCTATAGCATTGACGGCGGGGAGTGGAGGGTCGGCGCTTCAGATGGATACATTGCACCTGCGGAGTTCGACGGGAAAAACGGCGTTCGGCGCGTGCACTTACAGCAAATTGACCCGGCCGGCATTGATGGCGAGACGAGGATCTTTGAATTTGAGTTGGACACACAGGCGCCCGACAAGCTTCAGCCCGATAGGGCTCCCGCACTAGACGAAGCTAGTTTCATCGCCGGCTCATCCGTTGGTACGGTCAGCTATGGCTTTGAAGGCATGGCGAGTTTTAGTCTCGACGGCGGAAAAACCTGGGTCGATGAAATATTGCGTTCTGACGCGGTGGTCGGAAACAATGGTCCTCGCACCGCCCTCGTTCGTCAAATTGATGCGGCCGGAAATATTGGAGAGGCTAACGAGTTTCAATTTCTCCTAATGACCAGCGGCCCCTCCATCACCTTGAAGTCAGATGCGGGCGTTTCGTCAACGGATGGCATCACCAATATTTCCACCCTCACTATCGGCGATCTGGCGGCCGGCACGAGCTGGAAATACAGTCTCGATGGAGGTGCCACATGGAAAGCCGGCAGCGCGACCAACGAAATCGCCGCCAGCGAATTCGGCTTCGATGAGGGCGTCAAGTCGGTGAAGGTGCAGCAGTTCACCACGGATGGCTCCGAACCGTTCCCTAACGGCAGCGAAAGTTCCATCCGCACTTACGAATTCACGTTCCAGCGCCAGACTGTGGAGGCCAATATTGGCGAGGGCTACACGTTCGAAACGAAGGGAACGGCCGGCGCTGATCGGTTTGTTGTGAGCATAGCGAAGAATGGGTTTTCATCTTTGCGCAACTATCGTGCTGACCAAGGTGACATGGTTGATCTACGCGGGCTCTTTGAAATCGACGCCGGTAAACAAATTTCTGACTACATTCGGATCACAACCGGTGTCGGCGGCAGGGATGTGAGTGTGAGTTATGACGGGCAACTTGCTACAAATAGGGACTTGCATTTGGTTGTCGGTAACAGCTACTTCGGAGAGATTTCGGTGATGTACTCCGGTGGCGTCTTGGTGGGGTGACGCAGCGGTAAATAAAAAACCCGGCCTTGGCCGGGTTTTTCGTTTCTGCGTTCAGGAACTCAAGCGAATCGTCACCGATCCTTGCCCTTGTCCTTGTCGTGCCCGCGGCCATGGCCGTGGCCCTTTTCTCCGCCACCGCCGTTCCCGCGCCCGCGGTCGTCGTCACGCCAGTCGCGGCGGCCGTCGTCGCGCCAGCGGTATTCGCTGTGGTCGCGGCGGTACTGCGGGGCATACACGTCGCGGTACCACTCGTCCCGGACGAAGTAGACCGGCCGGCCGCAGGCGTTGTAGCGCGCGCAATGCTTGGCCCAGTTCTTCTCATGGCCCGGCGGCACACGCAGGTAGACCGCTGGCGCCGGCGACGGCACGCGGGTCACCAGCACCGGCCGTTCGTACACCACCTGCGGGCGCACGTTGCCGATGTCGATCTGTCCATAGAAACCCGGTTCGCCAATGGTCACCGAGACCCCCACATCGGCGGCCCGGGATGCCATCGGCATCAGGGCGGCCAACGCCAACGCACTGCTGAGGAGAATCTTCTTTGTCATGGTCTGACTCCTTTCGGTCGTCATTTAACGCTGCTTTGACCCCCTTGGAGGACTGTAGTTCACCATTCGAAACAGGTTTGCCCCCACTTTGCTCACGGAGATGTGCTGGTGAAAACCCCAGTCGCGGGCGAGGCACGCCCTGGGCGGTCCCCCGGTTAAGCTCGCCCGGACCCTGATTCAGGATGGAGGGATTCCAGATGCTGATCGGTGTGCCGCAGGAAACCGCGGCGGGGGAGGCGCGCGTGGCCGCGACGCCGGAGACCGTCAAGAAGCTCATCGCGCAGGGGCACACGCTGCGCGTTCAGCAAGGCGCGGGCCTCGACGCCAGCGTGACCGACGAGGCCTACGCCGCCGCCGGGGCCGACATCGTGGACCGCGCGTCCGCCTTCGGCTGCGAGCTGGTGTTGAAGGTCCGGTCGCCGGACGCTGGCGAGTTGGCGCTCTTCAAGCCGGGCGCCGTGCTGGCCGGCATGCTGAATCCCTTCGACCGCGACGGCCTGCAGCGCCTGGCCGATGCGCGGCTCACCGCCTTCGCGCTCGAGGCCGCGCCTCGCACCACCCGAGCGCAGAGCATGGACGTGCTCTCCAGCCAGGCCAACCTCGCCGGCTACAAGGCGGTGATGCTGGGCGCCTTTCATTACCAGCGGCTGTTCCCGATGCTGATGACCGCCGCCGGCACGATCAAGGCGGCGCGCGTCGTCGTGCTCGGCGTCGGTGTCGCCGGCCTGCAGGCGATCGCCACGGCCAAGCGGCTGGGCGCGGTCATCGAGGCCTCCGATGTCCGGCCGTCCGTCAAGGAGCAGGTCGAGTCCCTCGGCGCCAAGTTCATCGAGGTGCCCTACGAGACCGACGAGGAGCGCCAGGCCGCTGAGGGTGTCGGCGGCTACGCCCGCCCGATGCCGCCGAGCTGGCTGCAGCGCCAGCAGATCGAGGTCGCCAAGCGCGTCGCGCAGGCCGATGTCGTCATCACCACCGCGTTGATCCCTGGCCGCCCGGCGCCGGTGCTGGTCACCGAGGACATGGTCCGCGCGATGAAGCCCGGCTCGGTGATCGTCGACATCGCGGCGCCGGCCGGCGGCAACTGCCCGCTCACCGAGCCCGGGCAGACGGTGCGCAAGCATGGCGTGACGCTGGTCGGCGAGACCAATCTGCCCTCGCTGGTGGCGGCGGATGCGTCGTCGCTGTACGCGCGCAATGTGCTCGATTTCCTCAAGCTGGTGCTGACGAAGGAAGGCGGCTTCGCGCTGCCGGCCGACGACGACATCGTGACCGCCTGCCTGGTCGCGCACGAGGGACAGGTGCTGCGCCAGGCCTGACCGGCCGCCCCTGCTGGAAGGCCGCGAGGCCGCATGACGACGATCGGGCCGCGTGCCCGCAAGGAGAGCCCCGGATGGATGCCGTTTCTCCCACCCTGATCAACCTGACGATCTTCGTGCTGGCGATCTACGTCGGCTACCACGTCGTCTGGACCGTGACGCCGGCGCTGCACACGCCGCTGATGGCCGTGACCAACGCGATCTCGGCCATCGTCATCGTCGGCGCGATGCTCGCCGCGGCGCTCACCGAGACCTCGCTGGGCAAGTTCATGGGCACCTTCGCCGTCGCGCTCGCGGCGGTCAACGTCTTCGGCGGCTTCCTCGTCACGCGGCGGATGCTGGAGATGTTCAAGAAGAAGGAACGGAAGCAGTGACGTCCGGCGTCACCGCGGCGGGCCGTGCCGAGCGCCGGGCCGTACCGAGCCGGCCTGGATCCCCTCGGGGGATCGGCCCTGTACTCATTGACCGAGGGGTCCCATTCAAATGTCGATGAACCTCGTCACCCTGCTGTACCTCATCGCGAGCGTCTGCTTCATCCAGGCGCTCAAGGGCCTCTCGCATCCGACGACCTCGATCCGAGGCAACGTCTTCGGCATGGCGGGCATGACCATCGCCGTGCTCACCACCGGCGCGCTGATCCTCAAGCTGGCCGGCGGTCAGGCCCTGGGGCTGGGCTATGTCCTGGGCGGACTGGTGGTCGGCGGCGGCATCGGCACCGTCATGGCGCAGCGGGTCGAGATGACCAAGATGCCGGAGCTGGTGGCCTTCATGCATAGCATGATCGGCCTGGCGGCGGTCTGCATCGCAGTCGCCGCGGTCGTCGAGCCGCATGCATTCGGCATCGCGCCCCGCTATCAACCGATCCCCGGCGGCAATCGCATCGAGCTGGCATTGGGCTGCTTCATCGGCGCGGTGACCTTCTCCGGCTCGGTGATCGCTTTCGGCAAGCTCAGCGGCAAGTACAAGTTCCGCCTGTTCCAGGGCGCACCGGTCACCTTCGCCGGCCAGCACTGGCTGAACCTGGTCCTGGGCCTGGCGGCGGTGTTCTTCATCTTCGGCTTCTGGCATTCGCAGAGCTCGATGGATTTCCTGCTCGTCGCGCTGCTGGGCTTCGTGCTGGGCGTGCTGCTGATCATCCCGATCGGCGGCGCCGACATGCCGGTCGTCGTGTCCATGCTCAACAGCTATTCCGGCTGGGCTGCGGCGGGCATCGGATTCTCGCTGAACAACAGCATGCTGATCATCGCGGGCTCGCTGGTGGGCAGCTCGGGCGCGATCCTGAGCTACATCATGTGCAAGGCGATGAACCGGTCGTTCTTCAACGTGATCCTCGGCGGCTTCGGCGCCGAGGGCGCCACCACCGCGGGCGCCGCCCAGCAGCGCAACGTCAAGAGCGGCAGCGCCGACGATGCGGCCTTCATCCTCGGCAACGCGGAGAGCGTCATCATCGTCCCCGGCTACGGCCTGGCGGTCGCCCGCGCGCAGCATGCGGTGAAGGAGCTCGCGCAGAAGCTGATCGAGAAGGGCGTCACCGTCCGGTACGCCATCCATCCGGTGGCCGGCCGCATGCCGGGTCACATGAACGTGCTGCTCGCCGAGGCTGAGGTTCCCTATGACCAGGTCCACGAGATGGAAGACATCAACGCCGAGTTCGGCCAGACCGACGTGGCCATCATCCTCGGCGCGAACGATGTGGTGAATCCCGCCGCGCTGCAGAAGGGCAGCCCGATCTTCGGCATGCCGATCCTCGAGGCGTACAAGGCGCGGACGGTCATCGTCAACAAGCGGTCGATGGCGGCGGGGTATGCGGGCCTGGACAACGAACTCTTCTACATGGACAAGACCATGATGGTTTTCGGCGACGCCAAGAAGGTGGTCGAGGACATGGTCAAGGCGGTCGAGTAGTCCGGCGGCGCCCGGTCCGAGCGGGCGGGATGAGTCGTTCGCCTCCCACAGCATTTCAGTAGGGCGACCATGGACTCGGGTGGAAGGTGACGGCATCTTTCACTCATCGAGGTCGATGGCGGCGGGCACTGACTTGAACAGACTGCGGGGTTCTTTCCTCCAGTACTGTTCATCATGTCCGCCAACCGCGAATCCCCTTCCGATCCCCGTGCCAGGAACGCTGTCGATGCCGCAGCCGCCGCGAGCGTGCCGGCATGGCGCCGCCGTCGAGACGACGAAGTGCCTGGCGACACCGACCACGAGCTCGACGATGCCTCGCCCCCGACCGGGCATGCAGGGCCGACCGATGCGGCCCCGACGCCACCCGTCGAGCCGCCCGCCAGCGAAGTGCAGAGCGCCGAGGGCCCGGGCGGTGACCGGGTTGGCTCACCGCGCGATGACCGGTACAGCGCGCTGCTCGCTGCCGGCCTGGGCCTGCTGGGCGTGGGCGGCGCCGCCTCGGTCGCCGCGTCGGGCACGGACTCGAAGCCGCCAGCGGCGATCGATCCGCCGAAGCCGCAGACGCCGGCGTCCGAGGACAAGCCCAAGCCCGGATCGGACACGCCGACGCCCGAGGGGCCGAAGCCTGAAGCGCCCAAGCCTGAGCAGCCGAAGCCTGAAGAGTCCAAGCCCGAGCAGCCGAAGCCCGACGTGCCGAAGCCGGATGCGCCTCAGCCCGACCAACCCAAGCCAGAGAATCCCAAGCCAGAGGAGCCCAGGCCCGAGCCGCCCAAGCCCGACGAGCCGAAGCCGGAGGAACCCAAGCCTGAAGAGCCCAAGCCGGAGCAACCCAAGCCGGAGCAGCCGAAGCCCGAGGAGCCCAAGCCCGAGGAGCCCAAGCCCGAACAGCCGGGCGGCGGCGATCCGTCGGATCCTGGGCCGGGCGCCGTCGACACGACGCCGCCGGGCATCCTGACGCCGATCCCTCCTGCGAATGGCTGGCTGGGTGTGAAGGGCGAAATCCGTTTCAGCGGCCTCGAACCCGGTGCGCATTGGGAGTACAGCGTCGATGGCACGAACTGGCGGGCGGGCACTGGCGCCGGCGTGCGCGGCAGCGACCTCGGGCAGGAGGGCGACCGGACGGTCTGGCTGCGGCAGACCGATGAAGCCGGTAATGTCGGCGCGTCGAGCCACGTCGAGGTGAAAGTGGACCTCACCCCGCCGATCGAGGCGGTCATCCGGTTCCCCTCGGACCCGCTGCTGGCCGGGCCCTTCCACACCGAGCCGCACATCAAGTCGAGCGACATCTACATCTCCGCCAACCCGGGCTGGTTCTACAGCTGGGACGGCCAGACCTGGCAGCAGGGAGCGGGCGACCGGATCGCGCAGTCGCTGCTGCCGGGCCAGGGCAAGCAATCGCTGTTCATCCGGGACGAGGACCAGGCGGGCAACGTCACCATCAGCCGCCGCAACTTCACCATCGACGACCATGCGCCCGTGGCGCCCACCTTGCAGCTGGTCAACGACACCGGCGCACGGGATGACGACCGGGTCACGTTCGACGGCACGCTGCGGATCACCAACCTCGAGCCCGAGGCCAGGTGGTGGATGAAGGCCTACTTCAACGGGAAGGAGGTCTATGCCGGGGGCACCACCGACACCATCTCGACCGGGGACATGGGCATCCCGGCAGGCGCCACGGGCTCGGTGGTGGTGAACGTCCAGCAGGTCGACGCCGCCGGCCACCAGAGCGGGATGACCCGTTTCGCGTTCGACCTGTACGCGCAGCACGCGGTGATCTGACGGGGCGGGCCTTCCCCCCTAGGTCCGAGGTGTCCACCCGCCATCGCTTCGCCTAGCATCGGCCGCGGCGAGTCCCGTCCCGGGAATCGCCGTTCTGCCGGCTGTGCCGCGGAGGGGGCGACTTGGCGGTCTTCACTCGCACGATGGATGTCCGGCTGGCCGCACCGGCGATGTCGATGCGGCGGCTCGTGCTGCTCGTCGCCTTGCCGCTGCTGTTGTTGGCGGCGACCCATGTGTTGTCGCAGCAGTACGGCACCGCCATGCCGCCGCAGGTGCTGCGCCTGACCGAGGCCCGTTTGCTGCCCGGCGACGCACGCGATCCCGCGCAGGTCCCCGGCGCGCTGCCGCGCAGCCGTCTGCCGGAACCCTCGGCCGTCGTGTCCCGCCCGCTGGGACCGACGGTCACGCCCACGCCGATGCCGTCGACCGCGCCCACCACGCCGGTGGTGCCGCTCGCGCCTGGCCATGTGGTGGCGCTGCCGGTCCAGATCCATGAGACCGATGCGCCTGGCCCGCTGTGGTTCGCGCTCGATTTCCGGCTGCCTGAAGCGGCTCAGGCGCCGTACTGGCTGGTGATCCAGCACCGGCCCGCCGCGTCCGTCTACCTGGATGGCCAACTGATCGCCCATTCCGGGCCGGGCGCCGGCTTTGCGGCGGAGGACGAGGACGACCTCGCCCAGCGCGGCCTGCTGCTTGCGGGCCGGCGGCTGCAGGTCAGCATCCCGCCGGCCCTGCTGCCGGCCGGTGATCACCGGCTCAGCCTGCGCCTGGCCCGCCCGGGATTCGAAGGCGCCGGCTTGTCCGCGCCCTTGATCGGTCCGGCCGCACAGATCCGGATGCTGCAGGAGGGCCGTCGTTTCTGGCAGGTGCTGCGCGTGACCACGGCGTTGGCCGGACTCGTCATCGGCGCCTTCATGCTGATGGTCTGGCTGGCATTGCGCCAGGAATGGCTCTATGGCGTAACCGGCGTGTTCTGCCTCTGCACCGCCTTGCTGCTGTCGCCCTACCTGCTCAACGGCGCGCTGTTCCCGCCGCCGTGGTGGCGGGTGACGCTCGATCTGGCCGACGTGCTGTCGAAGGCGCTGCTGCTGTTCCTGGTGGCGCGGCTCTCGGGACTGCCCGCCCGCTGGGCTGAGAAGATGGCCGCCGCCTACCTGGGCCTGGGCGCGGTGATCGACGGCGCCGCCGCCTTCCTCGGCTGGAGCTGGACCGATTTCCATCATCCCTGGCCCTGGTGGGCGCTCGGCAGCCGGACCGTCGTGCTGGCCGCGGCCGCCTGGCTCGCCGCGCGCGCGGCGCTGGGGTCGTCCCGCCGCGCGCCCCTCGCCGGGGCCTGCGCGGTGCTGCTGTCGGGCTGGGTCTGGCTCTACGTCAGCTGGTTCGCGCTGGTCCGCTCGGAACAGATGAGCGTCGTCGACATCAACGTCGTTGGCCACGGCGTGCTGATCGCGATGGCGGGCGTGGCGCTGCAGCGGCGTTTCGTCGGCTCGCTGCGTGACCAGGCGCTCGCGCGGGTGCGGCTCGAGCAGGCCCTGGACGAACGCACCCGCGAGCTGCGCGACCGCTGGGAGGACCTGCAGGACAGCGAGCGCCAGCGCACCGCCGCCCAGGAGCGGGAGCGCCTGCTGCAGGAGATGCACGACGGCCTGGGCTCGCAGCTCGTGACCGCGAGGTTGTGCGCCGATCGCGGCGTGCCGTCGCAGACCCTGGTGGGCTTGCTCGACGACTGCATTCGCGAGATGCGCCTGACCGTCGACGCGCTCGCGGTCACCGACGGCGACCTGACGCTGCTGCTGGCGAACCTGCGGCACCGGATGGCGCCGCGCTTGCAGGACGCGGGCCTGGAACTGGACTGGCAATTGACCGACGTCCCGCTGTTGCCCACGCTGCGCGGCACCGGTGGCCGCGAGTTGATCCGGATCGTGCAGGAGGCGCTGAGCAACATCATTCACCATGCCGGCGCGACACGGGTCCGCTTCTCGACCCGGGTGGACGAGGCCCAGGGCCAGGTCTTGCTCTCCATCGTCGACAACGGCCGCGGCATGGCTGCCGACCTGCGCCAGGGCAATGGCCTGCGCGGCATGCGCCGCCGGGCCGAACGGATCTCCGCCGCGATCGACTGGCGCGCCCCCGAGGAGGTCGCCGTCGAGGGCGGCACCGAACTGCTGCTGCGGCTGCCGTTGCGCCTGGACCCTTAGACATCGGCGTGCGATCGCCTCCGATCGCGCCCGTTCCCGGTGCGTTCTGGAGTCATCTCTCCACTTTGTGCGCTCTATCGAATCCCCTGATGGGGGGCGCATGGCGATCAGCGAGAATCCGCGCCGTACCTTGGAGACAGAACAATGGAGAAGAACTGGCTGAAGCACTATCCGGCCGGGGTGCCCGCCGAGATCGATGCGGATGTCTATCCCTCGCTGGTGGAGCTGATGGAGACAGCGTTCAAGCAGTTTCCCGAGCGCGCCGCCTACAAGATGCTGGGCCGTTCGATCAGCTTCGCGCAGATCGACGAGGCCTCGCGCGCGCTGGCCGCCTACCTGCAGGGGCTGGGCCTGGAAAAGGGCGATCGCGTCGCGATCATGATGCCGAACGTGCCGCAATACCCGGTCGCTGTCGCGGCCGTGCTGCGCGCCGGCTTCGTCGTGGTCAACGTCAATCCGCTGTACACGCCGCGCGAACTGGAGCACCAGCTCAAGGACGCCGGCGCCAAGGCGATCGTCATCATCGAGAACTTCGCCGCCACGCTGCAGCAGGTCCTCACGAGCGTCCCCACCAAGCACATCGTGCTGGCGGCGATGGGCGACATGCTGGGCTTCGCCAAGGGCATGGTCGTCAACTACGTCGTGCGCAAGGTCAAGAAGCTGGTGCCGGCTTTCGAGCTGCCGTCGGCGGTGCGCTTCAACGATGCCGTCGCCAAGGGTCGCAGCCAGAGCTACAAGCGCCCGACGGTGGGGCCCAACGACATCGCCGTGCTGCAGTACACCGGCGGCACGACCGGGGTGTCCAAGGGCGCGGTGCTGCTGCATCGCAATCTGGTGGCCAACACGCTGCAGTGCGAAGCCTGGTATCAGCCCGCGCTGAAGAAGAAGCCGGCCGACGAGCAGCTGATGAGCGTCTGCGCGCTGCCGCTGTATCACATCTTCGGTTTCACCACGAATCTGATGCTGTCGATGCGGGTGGGCGGCTGCAACGTGCTGATCCCCAATCCGCGGGACCTGCCGGCCGTGTTCAAGGAACTGAGCCACCACAAGATCCACAGCCTGCCGGCGGTCAACACGCTCTTCATGGCGATGGCCAACCATGCGCAGTTCAACACGGTGGACTGGAGCGGGCTGGTGATCTCGGTCGGCGGCGGCATGGCCGTGCAGCAAGCCACCGCGCGGCTGTGGCTGGAGAAGACGGGTTGCCCGATCGTCGAGGGATACGGGCTGTCGGAAACCTCGCCGGTCGCCTGCTGCAACCCGACCGACAGCACCGCCTACACCGGCTCGATCGGCCTGCCGCTGTCGGGCACCGAGGTGACGCTGCTGGACGATGACGGCAACGAGGTGCCGGCCGGCGGTACCGGCGAGATCGCGATCCGGGGGCCGCAGGTGATGGCGGGCTACTGGCAGCGGCCGGACGAGACCGCCAAGGTCATGACGGCCGACGGCTACTTCCGCACCGGCGACATCGGCACCGTGGACGAGCGGGGCTTCTTCCGCATCGTCGACCGCAAGAAGGACATGATCCTGGTGAGCGGTTTCAACGTCTATCCCAATGAGATCGAGGATGTGCTGACGCAGATGCCGGGCGTGCTGGAATGCGCGGCCGTCGGCGTGCCCGATGAGAAGGCCGGCGAGGCGGTGAAGGTCGTCATCGTCCGCCGCAACCCGGCCCTGACCGAAGCCGATGTGAAGGCCTTCTGCGAGGCCAATCTGACCGGCTACAAGCGGCCGCGGATCATCGAATTCCGGACGGAACTGCCGAAGACGCCGGTTGGCAAGGTGTTGCGCCGTGAATTGCGCGACAAAAAGTAGCAGTCGGTAGCAGTTTTCGGGAATGCTCGCGGGCGAAAACCGCCCGTGTCCGCCTAAAGTTCGCCCTCCTGTGGAGGAGACAAGGCCGTGCTCGAAGAACGTTACGAAAAGACCGAGGCCGGGCGAGCGGAGATCAAGTCGCGCGCCCTGGTGCAGGCGCGTGTGGCCCGCAATCTGCTGCTGGTGATCGATGCCAGCAAGACCGGTGCCGAATGGCTGGCGATGGTGCAGGGCGCCGCGCCGGGCGATCTGGAACAGCTGATCCAGCATCAGCTGGTGAAGGCGACCGCCGGCGCGCCGCTGTCGCGGCCGATGGGGCCGGCGTCGATCGCGACGCCGATGGGCGCGGGGCCCGCCTCGCGCATGAGCGGCGCCTCGCCGTCGCGGCCGGCGCCATCGCGCTTGGCCGGCGTGCCGACCTCGTCGCTGGACTACGCGCAGCTGTATGCCGCGCTGAGCACCTTCGCCAAGCAGCAGGGGCTGCTCAAGGGCTACAAGCTGGCGCTCGAGGTCGAGCAGTGCAGCGACATGAACCAGCTGCAGACGCTGGCGCTGGACATCATCGACCGGGTGCGCGCCACCAAGGGCGACGCCGCGGCCCACGAACTGCGTGCGACACTGGGCTTCAACTGAACCGGACCGCCATGGGGCGGTCCTTCCTCTGTTGGGAGCTCATCCATGTCCTCGCCCTATCGCGTCGCGGTGCTCGTCGGCAGCCTGCGCAAAGCCTCGTTCAACCGCAAGCTGGCCCTCGCGCTGGCGCAGCTGGCCCCGGCCGAGTTGAAGCTGGAGATCGTCGAGATCGGCCAACTGCCCTTCTATAACGAGGACGAGGCGGCCGAACCGCCGGCGACCTGGATCGAGTTCCGCAACGCCATCAAGGCGGCGGACGCCGTGCTGTTCGTGAGTCCCGAATACAACCGCTCGATCCCCGGTGCGCTGAAGAATGCGCTGGACGTCGGCTCGCGGCCGTATGGGCACAACGCTTTCGACGGCAAGCCATCGGCGGTGATCACGCTGTCGCCTGGCGCTCTGGGCGGCTTCGGCGCCCATCACCACCTGCGCCAGGTGCTGGCCTGCCTGAATGCGCCGGTGCTGCCGTCGCCGGAGGTGTACCTCGGCGGCGCTGGCGAGATGTTCAAGGACGACGGCAGTCTCGCGAAGCCAGAGACGGAAGCTTTCCTGCGCAAGGTCATGACCGCCTTCGCCGCCTGGGTGCAAAAGCTCAAGGGGTGAGGCTTGGCGGCGAGGTTGTTTGTCGAGCAGCCGCTGGGTGCGATCGCGCTCGCGGCTGAACTGGCGCTGCCGCCGGGTGCGGCACGCCATGTCCAGGTGCTGCGGCTGCAGCCCGGCGATGAGGTCACCCTGTTCGATGGCAGCGGGGACGAGTGGACCGCCGCGGTGACGGCGATGGGCCGCAGCGAGGTCCGGGTGGCGTTGAAGTCCCGGCAGCCGGTCGATCGCGAGATGAAGCGCGCGGTGACGCTGGCCGTCGTGATGCCGGCCAACGACCGCATGGATGGCATCGTCGAGAAGGCCTGCGAGCTGGGCGCGGTGGCGATCCAGCCGCTGATGAGCGAACGCTCGGTGCTGCGGCTGCAGGGCGATCGCGCGGAGAAGAAGCGGGCGCATTGGCAGGGCGTCGCGATCGCGGCGGCCGAGCAGTGCGGACGGTCGAGGCCGCTGCAGGTGGCCCCGGTGAAGACGCTGGCGGCGTGGTTGGCGGAGTTGCCCTCCGACGCCGGCGAGCAGCGGTGGCTGCTGAGTCCGGTGGCGGCGCAGCCGATGTCGGTGCTGATGTCCCCA
Organism: Roseateles chitinivorans; assembly: GCF_002761755.1. Taxonomy (GTDB): domain Bacteria; phylum Pseudomonadota; class Gammaproteobacteria; order Burkholderiales; family Burkholderiaceae_C; genus Roseateles; species Roseateles chitinivorans. Next base: position 151,676 of record NZ_PEOG01000007.1, on the reverse strand, counting down.
TCGAGCGATGCACAGCCCATCACGGTGCTGAGCGGTCCCGAAGGCGGGCTGAGCGAGGCCGAGGAGCAGTCGGCGCGTGCGCGAGGCTTCAGTGCCGCGAAGCTTGGCCCGCGGATCCTGCGTGCAGACACGGCGCCGCTGGCGGTGCTCGGCTGGCTGGCGCTGAGCGAGGCTTGAAGCGAGCTACAGCAATTCAAGCTTCTCGAGATCCTGGGCCGAGTGCAGGACGCGTTGCACCGTGACGCGGCTGCGCGCAAGGTCGAGCCGAAACAGGATGACATACCTGCCGTGAAGTCGCCGCCTGACGTCTCCACGGCCGATGAACGGATGCGCATCGGGCATGTGGGACAGCGCCTCGATCTTGTCGCGCAGTGACAGGACGAAGGCCAGGGCCCTTCGCCTGTCATGCCGTGCGATGTACTCGTGGATGGCGATCAGGTCCTGTTCAGCCTCCGGTAGGAGGTGAACGCGCATCAGGACCGGTTGGGACGGGAGTGAATCGCGGCGAGGAACTCTTCGAAGAATTCGTCGGCTGGACGTCCGAGGCCGTCGTCTGAATCCTTGATGCCCTTGTCGAGCATGGTCTTGAAGACGGCCAGGTCTTCCTGCTGTCGGAGCAAGCGCACGGCCTCCTTCAACACGTCTTGCCGGGACGAGTACCGGCCACTGTCGATCAACTGCTGCACGTAGGCCTCCAGTTCTGGTCCAAGGTCAGCGTTGATCATCTCGGCCGCTCCAGCAAAAGGAAATCGCATCGTCGGGGGTGACCGCATCCCCACGAAAGGGGGCCGACTCGAGCCAATTTACTCTTCCGCGTCGGCCGCTGAGCGACGCGCCGACCCGGCCACCAGCTCGAACTTGAACAGCCGACATTCGATCGGTCCGTTCCACATCGGGATGCGGCGCGATTCCTTGAGGCGCATCTTGCTCGGCAGCTTCATCTCGGGGCAGAGCAGCCAGGCGGTCCAGCCCGCAGTGTGCTGGGTGTACGCGCGCTTCCAGTGCGCCGACAGCCGCGGGAAGAAGTCATCGCCCGCGTCACGAGCCTCCGACAGCGCGCCGCCGTCCAGCCGGTGCGAACCCGCCTTGCCGCGTACCTCGATCCGCTCGCCGTACGGCGGATTCAGCATCAGCGTGCCGGGCATGTCCTCCGGCAGCTTCGGCGCCGGGCGCTCCAGCGCATCGCCGCCATTGAACTGGATGTACTGCGCCACGCCGGCGCGCTCGGCATTGCGGCGCGCGAAGTCGACCATCCGGAACGACACGTCGCTGGCGAAGATCGGCACCTCGGACGGCCGCTCCGCGGCACGAGCCTCCTCCTTCATCGCGCGCCAGGCGGCCAGCAGCGGCTGGAACGGCGCGAGCTTCTCGAATGCGAAGCGGCGCTGGATGCCCGGCGCGATGTTGCAGGCGATGGTCGCCGCCTCGACCGGAATGGTCCCCGAGCCGCAGCACGGATCGTTCAGCGCGCCGCCCGCCTCGCGCGTGCCTTTCCAGCCCGCCGCTGCCAGCATCGCCGCGGCCAGCGTCTCCTTCAGCGGTGCATCGCCCTTGTCCTCGCGCCAGCCGCGCTTGAACAGCGATTCGCCGGAGCTGTCGACGTAGACCGTCGCCAGGTACTCCGTCAGGTGCAGTTGCAGCGGCAGGTCCGGCCAGCGGGTGTCGACGCTGGGCCGCTCGCCGCTGTCCTCGCGCAGCACGTCGCAGACGGCGTCCTTCACCCGCAGCGTCGCGAAGTTCAGGCTGTGCAGCGGCGAACGCTGCGCCGTCGTGTCCACCCTCAGCGTCTGCCGCGGCGTGATCCAGCGCGTCCAGTCGACGGTGCGCGCGATCGCATAGATGTCGTCCTCGTGGCGGTATTCCTCGCGCGCCACTTCGATCAGCACCCGCTGCGCGAGCCGGCTGTGCAGGTTCAACCGCATCACCGCGCCCAGCGTGCCGTACAGGCCGACACCGCCGCGGAAAGCCTTCGGGCCGTCCAGGCATTCGTCCGGGCCGAGGATCTCGCGGACCTCCGCCTCCAGCCAGTCTTCGACGCCGGCGGCGCAGGGCAGGAACAGGTGGTAGGCGGAGTCGGACATGGTGCGGGAGAGGACAGGGGTGAGGGCCGGCGGCCGTGGCCGTGCTTCAGCGCGACTTGCGCAGGTTGGCCGGCGCGAGCTTGAGGGCCTCGCGGTACTTGGCGACGGTGCGACGCGCGACGGTGATGCCCTGCTCGCCGAGCATCGTCGAGAGCTGGCTGTCCGAGAGCGGGCTGGTCGCGTCCTCGGCGGCGATGAACTGCTTGATCAGCGCCCGCACCGCCGTGCTCGACGCATTGCCGCCGGCCTCGGTCGACAGGCTGGAGCCGAAGAAGTACTTCAGCTCGAAGGTGCCCCACGGCGTGGCCATGTACTTGGCCGTCGTGACCCGCGAGATGGTCGATTCGTGCAGCCCCAGCTCATCGGCGATCTCGCGCAGCACCAGCGGCTTCATCGCCAGTTCGCCATGGGTGAAGAAGCCGCGCTGGCGCTCGACGATCGCCTCGCTGACGCGCTGGATGGTGTCGAAGCGCTGCTGGATGTTCTTGATGAACCAGCGCGCCTCCTGCAACTGACCGCCCAGCGGCGAGTTGCTGACGCCGCCGCGCGTCGCGCGCAGAGCCTGCGCATACAGCTCATTGATGCGCAGCTTGGGCAGCACATCCGGATTGATCGAGACGCGGAAATTGCGGCCGGCCTTCTGCACGATCACGTCCGGGATGACGGGTCGGTTGTCGCTCTGCGCATAGCGGCGGCCGGGCTTGGGCTCCAGGCCGGCGATCAGCGATTGCGCGTCGCGCAGCAGTTCCTCGTCGGCGCCGGTCAGCGACATCAGTCGGCGCCAGTCGCGCTTGGCCAGCAGGTCCAGGTGACGCCGGCAGACCACCACCGCCAGCGCCTGTTCCGGCGAGCGCGGCAGCGTGCGCAGCTGCAGTTCCAGGCATTCGGCCAGATCACGCGCGCCCACGCCCGACGGCTCCATCGACTGCAGCCACTTGAGCGCCACCTTGAAGCGGTCCAGCAGTTCCTCGCGCTGCTCCGCATCGGCCTCCTCGCCGAGGATCGCGGCGACCAGTTCCTCGAGCGGATCCTCGAGGTAGCCGTCCTCGTTCAGCGACTCGATCAGTGCCAGCAGCGCCGCGCGGTCCACCGCGCTCAGGTTCATGCCGGGAATCTGCGCGCGCAGCACATCCTGCAGCGATTCCGATGGCGCCTCGGTCTCGGGGCGCTCGTCGTCGTCCCCGGTGGACGAGGCGGCGCTGCCCGGCGTCTCGCGGATGCCGTCGAAGTCGTCGCCCTCGGTGCCGTTCTCCCAGTCGTCGCGTTCGGTGGTGCCGAATTCTTCCGCCCGCATCTCCTCGCCGGCAGGGGCGTCGCCGGACGGCGCCTCGGACTCGGTCTGCGCGACGCGTTCCTCGCGCTCCTCGCGCTCGGTCAGGCGCTCCTGCGTGGCGGTCGGCAGGGGGGCGTCGAATTCCTCGTCGGTCTCCAGCAGCGGATTGCTGGCGAGCATCTGCTCCACTTCCTGGTGCAGCTCCAGCGTCGACAGCTGCAGCAGACGGATGGACTGCTGCAGCTGAGGCGTCAGCGCGAGATGCTGGGACAGGCGAACCTGTAGCGTCGGCCTCATGTCGGCTCCGGCCCTACATCTTGAAGTGTTCGCCGAGGTAGACCCTGCGCACGTCCTGGTGCTCGACGATGTGCTGGGGCGTGCCTTCGGCGAGCACCGCCCCCTCGCTGATGATGTACGCGCGGTCGCAGATGCCCAGCGTCTCGCGCACGTTGTGGTCGGTGATCAGCACGCCGATGCCGCGCTGCTTCAGGAAGCGGATGATCCGCTGGATCTCCAGCACCGCGATCGGGTCCACGCCGGCGAAAGGCTCGTCCAGCAGGATGAAGCGCGGCTGCGTGGCCAGCGCACGGGCGATCTCGACGCGGCGGCGTTCGCCGCCGGACAGCGCCGGCGCGGGCGTGTCGCGCAGCTTCTCGATCGAGAGCTCGTTGAGCAGCTTGTCCAGCTCCGCGTCGATGCGTGCGGACGACCAGGCCTTGCCCTTGTCGTCGAGCTGCAGCTCGAGCACGGCGCGGATGTTCTCCTCGACATTGAGCTTGCGGAAGATCGACGCTTCCTGGGGCAGGTAGCTCAGCCCCATGCGCGAGCGCTGATGGATCGGCAGGGTCTGCACCGGCCGGCCGTCGATCTGGATCTCGCCGGCATCGGCGCGGACCAGGCCGACGATCATGTAGAAGCTGGTCGTCTTGCCGGCGCCGTTGGGGCCCAGCAGGCCGATCACCTCGCCGCTGTGCAGGTCCAGGTGGACGTCCTTGACCACCTTCCTGACGCCGTAAGACTTCTGCAGCCCCCAGGCCTGCAGGCGGCTCCGGGAGGTGTTCGTGCGGGCTTCGGTCATTGCTGGGGCGACTGGCGGGGCGTCAGGTTGATGCTGGGGCGCAGCGGCAGCGGGGCGCTGCTGGCGGGCGGCGGTTCGCTCGCGGCATTGCGCGGCATCAGCACGACGCGCCCGCGGCCGCTGGGGTGCGGCGAGGCGGCGCCGGTCTCGACGACCAGGCGCTCGGTGCGGTTGTCGTAGTTCAGCGTGGCGCCGGACAGCGCCTGCTTGAGCTGGTCGCCCTGCATCACCCGCGCCTCGGCATTGCCGACCAGGCGGATGGTCTCGGTGCGGGTGTCGTATTCGATCTGGTCGGCGCGGCCTTCGATGCGCTCGCCCGGGGTGTCACGGTCCTGGCGGAAATGGACCTGCTTGGCGGAAGTGCCGTTGGCGTAGGCCTGGTAGTAGCCGTCGCTGGTCTCCTGGACGTCCATGCGCTCGGCGCGCAGCTCCATCGAGCCCTTGGTCATGATCACGTTGCCGTTGAATTCGGAACGCTGCTTGACCTTGTCGATCGCGCCTTCCCGGTCGAAAACCAGGTTCAGCGGCTTCGCCCGGTCGTCCTTGGACGCCTGCGCCCAGGGCGCGGCGAGGGCCAGCGCGAGCGCGCTCGACAACAGCAAGGGGCGACGAAGCGACATGGGGGGATCCTGACGGCACAAAACTTGCTGGCCATTCTAGCCACCGCTTCGCCAGGGAGCAGGAGGTCCCCCGCGCGAGCGAGGGACCTGGACTTCGCGATTGTGCAAAGTTCCCTTTTGGTGCAGGGATCGACGCGTTCCCCGTTGCGGGCGGCGTCAGGCGACGCTGGCGGCCGGCTCGGCGCCCTGGTAGCCGCGCGGCACGGCGCCCAGCAGGCGCCTGGTGTATTCCTGCTTCGGCGCCAGGAGCAGCGCGCGGGCGTCGTTCTGCTCCACCACGTCGCCGTGCTGCATCACCAGCACCTCGTCGGAGATGAACTTCACCACCGCCAGGTCGTGGCTGATGAAGATGTAGCTCAGGCCGAACTCGTCCTGCAAGTCCTTGAGCAGGTTCAGCACCTGGGCCTGGACCGACACGTCCAGCGCCGACACCGCCTCGTCCAGCACCAGCACCTCGGGCTTGAGCGTCAGGCAGCGTGCGATCGCGATGCGCTGGCGCTGGCCGCCGGAGAACTCGTGCGGGTACTTGTGCAGCGCCGTCTCGTCCAGCCCGACCTTGCGCAGCAGCGCGCTGGCGGTGGCCAGGCGCTCGTCGTGGCTGGCGCCGATGCCGTGGATCTCCATCGGCTCCAGCAGCGTCTGCGAGATGGTGAAGCGCGGGTTCAGCGACGCATACGGGTTCTGGAAGACCACCTGGATCCGGCGGCGCATCTTCTGCCAGTCCGCGCCCGTCATCTTCAGCAGGTCCTTGCCCTCGAAGAGCACCTCGCCGCCGGTGGGCTCGTGCAGGCGCAGCAGCGTCAGGCCCATCGTGGTCTTGCCGGAGCCGGACTCCCCCACCACACCCAGCGTGTGGCCCTTGCGCAGCTGGAAGTCCACGCCCTTGACCGCCTTGAACTCGGTCTTGCCGAACAGGCCCGACTTGAAGAAGAAGCTCTTGCGCAGGCCCTTGACCTCCAGGATCACCGGCGCGGCCGGATCCTTGGCCTTGCCTGCACCCTGGGCCGAACGTCCGGCGATGTGGTCGTCGATGACCATCAGCCGCGCCGGGTTCTCCGTCAGCGACGGCCGGCAGGCCAGCAGCGCCTTGGTGTAGGCGTCCTGGGGGCTATGGAAGATGTCGGCCACCGGCGCCTTCTCGCGGATCTCGCCATGGCGCATGACGACGACCTGGTCGGCGATCTCGCCCACCACGCCCAGGTCGTGCGAGATGAACAGCATGCTCATCTTGTGCGTGTCCTTGAGCCTGGCCATCAGCTCCATCACCTGGCGCTGGATGGTCACGTCCAGGGCGGTGGTCGGCTCGTCGGCGATCAGCAGCTTGGGATTGCAGGCCAGCGCCACCGCGATCATCACGCGCTGCTGCTGGCCGCCGGACATCTCATGCGGATAGCTCTTGAGCCGGCGCTTCGGATCGGGGATGCCGACCTCGTTGAGCAGCTCCTCGGCGCGCACCAGCGCCTGGCGGCGGCTCATGCCCAGGTGCTTGATCAGCGGCTCCATGATCTGGTCCGCGACCGGGAACACCGGATTGAGCGAGCTCATCGGGTCCTGGAACACGCAGGCGATCTCGCGGCCGCGCACCGACTGCAGCTCCCGCAGCGAGGTCTTCAGCAGGTCGCGCCCCTGGAACAGGATCGCGCCGCTGCGCTCGGCGTTGTCCGGCAGCAGGTTGAGGATGGACATCGCCGTTACGCTCTTGCCCGAGCCGGACTCGCCCACCAGTGCGACGGTGCTGTTCTCGGGGATGTCGAAGCTGACGCCCTTGACGGCGAGCTGGCGCTGCATCACGCCGCCCGTCTTGCCCATGCGGAAGGCGACCTTCAGGTCTTGAATGCTCAACAGCATGGCGTTACTCCAGACCGCGAAGTTTCGGATCGAGCGCATCGCGCAGCGCATCCGTGAAGAGGGCGAACGCGGTGACGAACACCGCCATGAAGCCGGTCACCGCGGCCAGCTGCCACCAGTAGCCCAGGATCAGCTCGCTCTGGGCTTCCGCCAGCATCGTGCCCCAGGACACCTGGTCCACGCTCACGCCCAGGCCGAGGTAGGACAGGATGACCTCGCTCTTGATGAAGCCCACCACATGCAGCGACAGCTGCACCAGCGCCACATGCGAGACATTGGGCAGGATGTGCTTGAACATGCGCGAGCTGCGGCTGGCGCCGATCGCCTCGGCACTGCGCACGTACTCCCGCACCGAGTGCTTCATGAACTCGGCGCGCACCAGGCGGTAGATGCCGGTCCAGCCGGCCAGGCCCAGGATCATCACCACCGGCAGCACGCCACGGCCGAAGACGACGGCGAACGCGAAGATCAGCAGGATGTTGGGCATCGCCGTGAAGACGTTGTAGACCCATTCCAGGAAGTCGCCGACCTTGCCGCCGTAGAAGCCCGACAGCGCGCCCAGCACGGTGCCGATGATCGTGGCCACCAGCGCGGCGAGCACGCCCACCATGATCGAGATCTCGGCGCCCTTGATCGCCTTGGCCAGCACGTCGCGGCCCAGCCGGTCCGCGCCGAAGGCCAGCGTCTGGGCGCGCGGCGCCTCGTCGGTCTTGTACTGCTTGGCCCGTTCGGCCCATTCGGCGTACTTGGGCGCGAGCGGGTCGATGTCGCTGAGGTCGACGTTCGGCCCCTTGGGCTGGGCGATCGCGCCGGCGGCCTCGGCAGGCGCGGGACCCATGAAGGTCGGCGGCGCATTCGGCACGCCGGTCTCCTTCTGCCAGTCGCGGGCCACCAGGCCCAGGCCGGCGGCCAGCACCAGCAGCAGCGACAGCGCCACCACCACCATCGAGAACACGCCGACCTTGTCGGACTTCAGGCGCCGCCAAGAAGCGGCCCACACGCTCTGCGAGCGCTTCGGCGCCGCGACCGCGGCCTGGTTGGACAGCACTGCGCTCATTTGAGGACCACCCGGGGGTCAACCAGCTTGTAGAGGAGGTCGGTGACGAGGTTCACCACCATCGTCAGCGCGGCGATGTAGATCGCGAACGCCTGGATCACCGGATAGTCGTTGCGGTTGACCGCCAGCAGGATCTCGCGGCCCAGGCCCGGGATCGAGAAGAAGACCTCCAGCAGGAAGGAGCCGACGAACACGCCGGGCAGCGCCACCGAGATGTTGGTCATGATCGGGATCATCGCGTTGCGCAGCACATGCTTGAGCAGGATGGTCTTCTCGGTCAGGCCCTTGGCGCGCGCGGTGCGGACGTATTCATGGCCGATCTCGTCGAGGAAGAAGGTGCGGTACAGGCGCGTGTAGGGCGAGAGCGCCACCGCCACCGCGACCAGCACCGGCAGCGGCGCGTAGGTCGTGAGGTTGGTCCACAGCGAGTCGCTCCAGCCCTGCACCGGGAACCAGCCCAGGCGGAAGGCGAAGACGTACTGCGCGACGATCACGTAGACCAGCAGCGAGATCGACACCGCCACCGTCGTCAGGATCATCACCGCGCGGTCCGTCAGGCTGCCGCGCATGTAGGCCACGGCCAGCGCGAACGGGATCGCCAGGATCACTTCCAGCACCAGGATCGGCAGCATCACCGTCAGCGTCGCCGGCATGCGGGTGGCGAAGAGGTTGGCCACCGACTCGTTGGTCGCCCAGCTCTTGCCCCAGTCGAAGGTCACGATCTGCTGCAGGAAGATCAGCAGCTGCTCCCACACCGGCTTGTTCAGGCCGAGCTGCTCGCGGATGGCTTGGATCTGGTCCTGGCTGGCGTTCAGGCCGCCCAGCACTTCGGCGGGATCGCCGCCAAACCATTTGAAGAGGAAGAACACCAGCAGCACGACGCCCAACAGCGTGGGGATCATTTGCCACAGGCGCCTGATGAGATATGCCGCCATGACCGCGGGACTCCAAGCAAGCGCCGCCGGGATCGCGCGAGCGTCCGGCGACCGATAAAGACAAACCCCGGACGCTTGTGACGGCCGGGGCCTGCGGGTCGAAAAATCACGCGCGAGTCTACGTGAGCGCCTTCCGCCGCCGCCCCGGCATTTGCCCTGAATCCATCGAAGAAAACTGATGAAGCACGCTCGTGGAAGCAGGCGTATCCATCCGCAGAGCGCCCTTGCCCACGGGGCTCGCGCGGCTCTCGGGGTTGTTGGCATGGCGGGCGCGGACATCGCCCACTAGACTGGCGCGCTTTCGAATTCGAGGACGGCTTCCAGATGCGACGCGGCATGGCCGGGACACAATCCCAGGCGCTCTTACTTTCGGCATCCCTCGCGGCCCTGGCGATGTTCGCGGTGATCCCGTCGACCGCCCGCGCCGCCGACCCGGCGGCCACGACACCCGCGCCCAAGGTGCTGCGCTATTCGATCCGCGCGGCGGAGACCGGCTTCGATCCGGTGCAGGTCACCGACCTCTACTCGCGCAACGTGACCTCGGGCATCTTCGACGCGCCGCTGCGCTACAGCTACCTGGGTCGCCCCTATCGGCTCGAGCCCAACATCACCGACGGGCTGCCGGAGGTCTTCGACGACCACAAGCGCTTCGTCTTCAAGATCAAGCCCGGCATCTACTTCGCCGACGATCCGGCCTTCAACGGCAAGAAGCGCGAGCTGGTGGCCGAGGACCTGGTCTACACCGTCAAGCGCCACTACGACCCGCGCAACAAGAGCGGCCACCTCTATCGGCTGGAGGGCGCGAAGATCCTCGGCCTGTCCGAAGTGCGCGCCGAGGCGCTGAAGAACAAGACGCCGTTCGACTATGCGCGGCCGGTCGAGGGCCTGCGCGCGCTGGACCGCTACACGGTCGAGATCCGCGTCGCCCACAGCGATCCGCGCTTCCTCTACCACTTCGCCGATCCGATGGTGGGGCTCATGGCCCGCGAGGTCGTCGAGGCCTACGGCGACCGCATCATGGAGCACCCGGTGGGCACCGGCGCCTGGCGCCTGGCCGAATGGCGCCGCTCCTCGCGCATGGTGCTGGAGAAGAACCCGAACTTCCGCGAGATGCGCTATCACGAGGAAGTCGGCCCGGACCGCCCGGCCGCGCTGGTCGAGGCCGTCAAGAAGCTGCAGGGCCGCAAGCTGCCGATGGTGGACCGCGTCGAGATCTCGGTGATCGAGGAAAGCCAGCCGCGCTGGCTCGCCTTCCTGCGCAAGGAATTCGACTTCATGGATGAGCTGCCGGAGGACTTCGCACCGGTCGCCATTCCGCAGAACAAGATCGCGCCCAACCTGGCCAAGGAAGGCATGCGGGCGATCCGCTACGAGCGCGCCGACATCTCGGCCTCCTACTTCAACATGGAGGATCCGGTCGTCGGCGGCTACACGCCCGAGAAGATCGCGCTGCGGCGCGCGATCGCGCTGGGCGTGGATGTCGAGCGCCAGGTCCGCCTGCCCCGCAAGGGTCAGGCGATTCCGGCCCAGGGCATCATCTCGCCGGGCGTGACCGGCTACGACAAGGCCTTCAAGACCGAGATGAGCCAGTACGACCCGGCCCGCGCCAAGGCGCTGCTGGACCTGTACGGCTATGTCGACAAGGACGGCGACGGCTGGCGCGACCTGCCCGACGGCAGCCCCCTGGTGCTGGAGTACGCGACCCAGCCCGACGGCCGCAACCGTCAGCTGGTGGAGCTCTGGCAGAAGGACATGGACGCGCTGAAGGTGCGCATCAGGTTCAAGATCGCCAAGTGGCCGGAGAACCTGAAGGCGGCCAACGCGGGCAAGCTGCAGATGTGGGGCATGGGCTGGAGCGCCGACATTCCCGACGGCGAGAACTTCCTGGGCCTGGCCTATGGCGGCAGCAAGGGACAGTCCAACAAGGCCCGCTTCGACCTGCCCGAGTTCAACGCGCTGTACCGCAAGCAGCATTCGATGGCCGACGGTCCCGAGCGCGTTGCGGTGATGCAGGACGCGCAGCGGCTGCTGACCGCCTACATGCCCTACAAGGTCGAGGTGCACCGCATCTACACCGACATCACCCAGCCCTGGGTGCTCGGCTACGACAAGAACCTCTACCAGCGCGACTTCTACACGTTCGTCGACATCGACACCGACGTGCTGGCCAAGGCCCATGTGAAGAAGAAGCCCTGAGCGCTTCGACGACCCACCTCGCCGACATGACGATGATCCGCGCCCGCCGCCTTCTCCCGAACCTGCGCGGGGCCGTCCTCGCGTCCCTGCTGGCGCTCGTGGGCCTGGGCGCCGCGCAGGCGGCGGACGGCGCGAGCCTGCCCGCCGCGTCCGCCGCCTCGGCCTCGGCGCCGAAGGTGCTGCGCTATGCCTTCCGCGTCGCCGAGACCGGCTTCGATCCGGCCAAGATCTCCGATCTCTATTCGCGCATGGTCACGCCCCACATGTTCGAAGGGCTCTACACCTACGACCAACTGGCGCGTCCCGCGCGGATGAAGCCGCTGACCGCCGCGGCCATGCCGGAGTCCGCCGACGACTACAAGCTGTGGACGGTGAAGCTGCGCCCGGGGATCTACTTCACCGACGATCCGGCCTTCAAGGGCAAGCGCCGGGAGCTGACGGCCGAGGACTATGTGTACTCGATCAAGCGCTTCGCCGATCCGGCGGTGGCCTCGCCGGCGTGGAGCGAGGTCGAGGACCTGGAGCTGGTCGGCCTCAACGAGTACCACCAGCAGGTGCGCAAGGCGGGCCGGCCCTTCGACTACGACAAGCCGATCGAGGGCCTGCGTGCGCTGGACCGCTACACGCTGCAGTTCCGCACGAAGGAGACGCGGCCGCGGCTGATGGAGGTCTTCGCGCAGGGCGATCTGTATGGCGCGGTCGCGCGCGAGGTGATCGAGGCCTATCCCGGTGACTCGATGGCGCATCCGGTGGGCACCGGGCCCTTCGTGCTCAAGCAGTGGCGGCGCAGCTCGCTGATGGTGCTGGAGCGCAACCCGCATTACCGCGAGCGCTTCTACGACCAGGAGGTCGATCCCGCGCCGGACGATGCGGAGGGCCAGGCGCTCAAGGCGCGCTTCAAGGGCCGGCGCCTGCCGATGATCGACCGCGTCGAGATCGGCATCATCGAGGAGAACCAGCCGCGCTGGCTGTCCTTCCTCAATGGCGAGTACGACTTCATCGAGCGCACGCCGGAGGACTTCATCTCCCAGGCGATGCCCAACGGCAAGCTGGCCCCCAACCTCGAGAAGCAGGGCAAGCACGCGTACCGGACGGTGGCGTCGGACGTGCTGTTCACCGTCTTCAACATGGAGGACCCGCTGGTGGGCGGCTACACGCCGGACAAGATCGCGCTGCGCCGGGCGATCTCGCTGGCGATGGACGTCGACCGCGAGTTGCGCCTGGTGCGCCGCGGGCAGGCGGCGCCGGCGCAGTCGCTCTACATGCCGGGCACGACCGGCTACGACCCGGCGTTCAAGAGCGACATGAGCAGCTTCGACCCGGCGCGTGCCAAGGCGCTGCTGGACATGTACGGCTATGTCGACAAGGACGGCGACGGCTGGCGCGACCTGCCCGATGGGCGCCCGCTGGTGCTGGAGAGCCTGACCACGCCGGAGCAGTTCCAGCGCCAGATCGACGAGATCTACCAGAAGAACCTCAATGCGATCGGCCTGCGCATCGCCTACAAGCCGGCCAAGTGGCCGGAGAACCTGAAGGCCTTGCGCGCCGGCAGGTACCAGGTCTGGGCGCTGGCCACCTCGGCCTCCAAGCCGGACGGACAGGACTCGCTGGCGCGGATGTACAGCGGCCAGATCGGCGCGCAGAACTACGCCCGCTTCCGGCTGCCGGCCGTCGACAAGCTCTACGAGGAGGCTTCGCACCTGCCCGACGGGCCGGAGCGCAACCGGATCTTCGACGAGACCAAGCGCTATGCGACCGCCTACATGCCCTACAAGTACCGCGGCCATCGCTTCATCACCGACATCGCCCAGCCGCAGCTGATCGGCTATCGCCGGCCGCAGTTCTGGTTGAACTGGTGGGAGTACGTGGACATCGATCCCGACGCCGCGGCGAAGTTCAAGCACTAGCCATCGAGGTCCCGACGTCCCATGCGCGCACGCTGCCCCGCTCCGGTTTCCGCCCTGCACGGCGTCCTCCTCGATCGGATCACCGCCGCGATGCGTCGCATGGCCTCCACGCTGCTGCCGGTGGCGGCCGCGCTGGCCGTCGCGACGGGGGCCATGGCCGCGCCGTCCTCGCCACCGGCCGGCGGGGCGCCATCGAACCAGCCTGCGCCGTCGGCGCAGCCGGAGAAGGTGCTGCGCTATGCCTTCCTGGTGGCCGAGACCGGCTTCGATCCGGCGCAGATCAGCGACCTGTACTCGCGCATCGTCACCGCGCATGTCTTCGAGTCGCTCTACAACTACGACTACCTGGCGCGGCCGTTCAAGCTCAAGCCCAACACGGCCGCGGCGATGCCCGAGGTGTCCGACGACTTCCGCACCTGGACGATCCGGATCCGCCCGGGCATCTACTTCGCCGACGACCCCGTCTTCAAGGGCCGCAAGCGTGAATTGACGGCGGAGGATTACGTCTACAGCCTCAAGCGCTTCTACGACCCGGCGACCAAGGCGCCGCTGTACTCGACCTTCAAGCAGGAGGGTCTCCTCGGGCTGGAGGAGTTGCGAGTCCAGGCGCTGAAGACCAAGCGACCCTTCGACTACGACAAGCCGGTCGAGGGCGTGCGCGCGCTGGACCGCTACACGCTGCAGTTCCGGCTTGCCGAGCCGCGTCCACGCTTCCTCTACAACCTGGCGGGCGGGGACACCTACGGCGCGGTCGCGCGCGAGGTCATCGAGGCCTATGCCGGCAAGACGATGGAGCATCCGGTGGGCACCGGGCCGTTCATGCTGGACCGGTGGCGGCGCAGCTCGCTGATCCGCCTGGTGCGCAACCCCGGCTATCGGGACGTCTTCTACGACGCCCAGCCCAATCCCGGCGATACCGAGGGCGAGGCGCTGCTGGCGCGCTTCAAGGGCCGCAAGCTGCCGATGATCGACGCGGTCGAGATCAGCATCATCGAAGAGGGGCAGCCGCGCTGGCTCTCCTTCCTGAACCGCGAGTTCGACCTGCTCTACCTGCTGCCCGAGGAATACGCGGAGGTCGCGTTGCCGCACGGCAAGATCGCGCCCAACCTGCAGAAGCAGGGGATCCAGCTCTACAGCGTGCTGGCCAGCGACCGCACGATGTACTACTTCAACATGGAGGATCCGACGGTCGGTGGCTACACGCCGGACAAGGTGGCGCTGCGGCGAGCGATCGGCCTGGCGACGGACATCGCCACCGAGATCGCGCGCACGCGCCGCCATCAGGCGGTGCCGGCGCAGTCGGTCGTTTCGCCGATGACCTGGGGCTACGACCCCGACTACAAGAGCGAGAACAGCGACTTCGACCTGGCGCGCGCCAAGGCGCTGCTCGACACCTATGGCTATGTCGACAAGGACGGCGACGGCTGGCGCGACCTCCCTGACGGACGTCCGCTGGTGCTGGAGATCGCGTCCTCGCCGGACTCGCGCTCCAAGCCCTACGACGAGCTGTGGAAGCGCGACATGGACAAGCTGGGCGTGCAGATCCGCATCCGGACCGCGCAGTGGCCGGAGAACCTGAAGTCGGCGCGTGCCGGGCAGCTGATGATCTGGCAGCTGGGTTTCAACAGCTCGACGCCGGATGCGCAGCTCGGGCTGGAGCTGTTGTACGGGCCGGCTTCGGGCGGGCAGAACCTGGGGCGCTTCAAGCTGGAGCGCTACGACGAGATCTATCGCCGCATGATGGTGCTGCCCGATGGCCCGGAGCGCGCCGCGCTGCTGCGGGACGCGCAGAAGCTGCTGACCGCCTACATGCCGCAGAAGTTCCGGGTGCATCGGATCGTGAACGACCTGGCGCAGCCTTGGCTGATCGGCTTCCGGCGGCCCTACTTCAACCAGATCTTCTGGCCCTACGTCGACATCGACACGGCGAAGCTGCCCCCGCGCTGACCCTCGTCCCGACCTGTCTTCCGCTGACCGCTCCAACAGGCGCCCGGTCGCGCGCGTGACGGGCGCCCCGCCGGATCTGAGCTACCTTCTCGACCTCGACAAGGAGACTCGCATGGTCCCGACGCCGCAGATCGACCATTACCGCCGCTTCCTGCGCGAGCAGCGCGGCCTGGTCTTCGATGACTACGCCTCGCTGTGGAACTGGTCGGTCACGGAGCTGGACGCGTTCTGGCGCAGCATCTGGGACCACTTCGATCTGCGCTCTGCCACGCCGTTCGAGGCGGCGCTCTGCGAGGAGCGCATGCCGGGCGCGGTGTGGTTCCGCGGCGCCACGCTGAACATCGCGGAGCAGGCGCTGCGCCATGTCGATGCGGCCGACGCCGCGGGTCACCCGGCCATCGTGCATGCCGACGAGGCGATGCTGGCCCGGGGCGAGCTCGGCGAGCTCAGCTGGCCCGAGCTCCAGCGTCAGGTCGGCGCGATGGCCGCCGCGCTGCACGAACTCGGCGTGCGCCGCGGGGATCGTGTCGTCGCCTACCTGCCCAATGTGCCGGCGACGGCCGTGGCCTTCCTCGCCGTGGCCAGCCTGGGGGCGATCTGGTCGGTGTGCTCACCGGACATGGGACCGGTGGCGGTGCTGGACCGGTTCCGTCAGATCGAGCCCCGCGTGCTGATCGCCGCCGACGGCGTGCGCTACGCCGGCCAGGAGATCGATCGCATGGGCATGCTGGCGCAGCTGCTCGACGAGCTGTCCACGGTGGGCGATGTCGTGCTGCTGGCCAACCTCGATCCGCAGGTGGATCCCGCGCCGCTTGCGCGGGCCGCCGGGACGGGCAGCCCGGCGCGGCGCGCGCATCGCTGGGACCGCCTGATCGCCCATCCGGTGTCCCGCGCGCCGGAGCCGGTGCCCTTCGACCATCCGCTGTGGATCGTCTACTCCAGCGGCACGACCGGTTTGCCCAAGCCCATCGTGCACGGGCACGGCGGCGTGCTGCTGGAGATGCTCAAGGGCTCGATCCACAACAACGTCGGCGCGACGGCGGACACCGGCGATCGCTTCCATTGGTACAGCTCGACCGGCTGGATCATGTGGAACTGCCAGGTCGGCGCGCTGATGGGCGGCACGACGATCTGCCTGTTCGACGGCAGTCCGGCCGGCCCGAAGGACGCGCCGGACTGGAGCACGCTGTGGCGCTTCGTGGCGCTGTCGAAGGCGACCTTCTTCGGCGCCGGGGCGGCGTTCTACGCGAGCTGCCTGAAGGCCGGCGTCGAGCCGATGGCCCAGGGCGACCTGAGCCGCCTGCGCGCGATCGGCAGTACCGGCAGCCCGCTGGCGGACGAGAGCTATGACTGGATCTGGGCGCACTGTCCGAAGCCGGACGGGCGGCCGATCTGGATCTGCATCATCAGCGGCGGGACCGACTTCGCCGGCGCCTTCCTGACCGGCCTGATCACCGAACCGCTGGTGCGGGGCCAGATGCAGGTGCGGAGCCTGGGCGCGGCGGTGCATGCGTTCTCGGAGGCGGACGCGCAGGGCCAGGGCCGTGCGCTGATCGACGAGGTCGGCGAGCTGGTCTGCACCCGGCCGATGCCGTCGATGCCGCTGTACTTCTGGGGCGACCGGGACCATGAGCGTTACCTGGCGAGCTACTTCGACATGTATCGCGGCCCCCGGGGCGAGGGCATCTGGCGTCATGGCGACTGGCTGCGGATCACCCCGTCGGGTGGGGGGATCATCTACGGCCGTTCGGACGCGACGATCAACCGGCACGGCATCCGCATGGGAACGGCCGAGCTGTATCGCGCCGTGGAGACGCATCCGGAGGTGCTGGACAGCCTGGTGGTGGACCTGGAGTACCTGGGACGGCCGAGCTGCCTGCTGCTGTTCGTGCAGCTGCGGGATGGCGTGACCCTGGAGACCGGGCTGGAGCAGCGGCTGCGGGCGTCGATCAGGAAGGCGCTCTCCGCGCGCCATGTGCCGGACGAGATCCACCAGGTGCCAGCGATCCCGCGCACCCTGTCGGGCAAGAAGATGGAACTGCCGATCAAGAAACTGCTCTTGGGCGCGGCGGCGGAGCAGGTCATGAAGCGCGACGCGATGGCCAATGCGGATGCAGTGGCCTGGTATCAGGCGTTCGCTCGCGGGCGCGAATAGCCACTGCGGGGCCGGCAGACTCCCGCAGCGGACCGGCTGAACGTGCGTCGTTCGGAGCGGATGTGTCCGCTACAGTTCGAGCCGGTTTTCTCGGCCCGTCCAAGTCATCCATGAAGCTGAAGCCTGCAATCCTCGTCTTGCTCGTCCTGTCGCTGATCCAGGGACTGATGGCAGCCACCGTCGAGTCTCAGGGCTCGAAGCTGTTGGATTTTGTGCTCCTGCTCGCGACGGTGGTCGTCGGCTACCTTTGGTATCGCGAGGACGCCCGGGAACGACGCTATCGCGGCAGTGCGTTGATGGCCGGCGGGGTGATCCTGGTGTCCATCGTCGCCGTGCCCATCTACTTGTATCGATCCCGTCCCGAAGGCGAGCGCCTCAAGGCGATCCTGCTGTTCTTCGGGCTGGTGATCCTGTCGATGGTCACGACCGGCATCGCGGCCCTGGTGGCATTGACCTTCGCCGCGACGTAAGCCGGCTGCGCCATCGCGCAGCTGACCGATCCGGCACCGGGGAGACCCCGACTCCTTCCGCAGCCCGTCCGCCTCTCCTCTACCGCAGTCACGGAACCATGACACGCCCGCGTCGGTTCCGCGACACGCCCCCGCTTCCAGGGACGGCACCCGCGCGAGCAATTCGCGCGCCCGGCGTCGACATCGACCGTTCACCGGTCTGTCACCTCGGCCTCTGAACATCCGCCGCGTTCCACCGCCCTGCGCCGTCAAGGCCCGACCCTCCGGTCGCGTCCCTGCGTGCCGCGCCGCGGTGGCAATTCCCTTCCGCCGACCTCCCTGGAGTCCCCATGCGCAAGCCCCTTGCCCGCTTCTTCGCCCGCGCCTGCCTGCCGCTGACGCTGGCCCTGGCCGCGTCGTTCGCGTCCGCCACCGTCGTCACCTTCGACGACCTCGGCAGCGACGGCCTCGTCCCCGCCGACTACGCCGGCCTCGACTGGTCCGGCAGCTCCTGGTTCCAGTACGCCGGCGAGCAGGCCCCGTACACGCCGCATTCGGGCGACCGCCGCGCCACGCTCGGCTTCGATGGCAGCAGCGCCACCAGCGCCATCGGCTTCCTGACGCCCAGCACCTTCCAGGGCGCCTGGTTCGCCGGCTTCCAGGGCGTCAACGTCGCCATCGACCTGTACTTCGGCGGCCAGCTCGTCGCCTCCACCGCGACGCTGGACCTGGGCGACAGCCCCGCCTTCCTGGGCAGCGGCTACAACGGCCTCGTCGATCGCCTGGTCTTCCGCAGCAACGACCCCGCCTTCTTCGTCATGGACGACCTCAGCTTCGCCTCGGCCGTGCCTGAACCGGCTTCCGGCGCGCTGGCGCTGGGCGGCCTGGCCGTCGCCGCGCTGGTGATCCGCCGCCGCCGGTCCGTCCCGTCGACCCAAGCCTGAGGAGCCCCGCCATGACGCATCAGCAAGCCCCCCGTCGCCAGTTCCTCCGCGCGGTCGCCACGGCCGCCGGCGCCACCGCCGCGATGACCGGTTTTCCGCCGGCCATCGCCCGCGCGCTGTCCATCCCGGCGGCCGTGCGCACCGGCACGATCCGCGACGTCGAGCACATCGTCATCCTGACCCAGGAGAACCGCTCCTTCGACCACTACTTCGGCACGCTGAACGGCGTGCGCGGCTTCGGCGATCCCTTCCCCGCGCCGGTCGCCGACTCGGCCAAGGTGCAGGGCCGGTCGATCTGGGTCCAGCCCACGGCCAACAATGCCGCGCCCGGCGCGATCGCGCCCTTCCACCTGAACACCGCGCAGAACTTCGCCTTCATGCGGGTCAGCGGCACGCCGCACTCGTGGACCGATGCGCAGGCTGCCTGGGACCACGGCCGCATGAACAACTGGCCCAAGGCCAAGCAGAACCATTCGATGGGCCACTTCACGGCGCAGGACCTGCCGTTCCAGTTCGCGCTGGCCAATGCATTCACGCTCTGCGATGCCTATCACTGCTCGACGCAGACCGGCACCAACACCAACCGCCTGTTCCTCTGGACCGGCACCAACGACCCGCTGCGCCTGGGCAACGGCCCGTCCACCGACAACAGCCACGACTGGTTCAACCCGAACCCGCTCGACGACTACACCTGGACCACCTACCCCGAGCGCCTGCAGTCCGCCGGCATCAGCTGGCAGGTCTACCAGAACATGGCGGACAACTTCACCGACAACTCGCTCGCCGGCTTCAAGGTGTTCCGCGACGGCTGGTACAACCGCCCGGGCTACTCGCAGGTGCTGAAGGATCGCGGCATCTCCACCCGCGACCTGGACCTGCTGCGCGAGGACGTGCTCAACAACCGCCTGCCGCAGGTGTCGTGGATCGTCGCCACCGCCGAGGGGTCCGAGCATCCCGGCCCGTCCAGCCCGGCGCAGGGCGCCGACTACACCGCCAGGGTGCTGGATGCGCTCACCGCCAATCCCGACGTGTGGGCCAGGACCGTGCTGTTCATCAACTTCGACGAGAACGACGGCTTCTTCGACCACGTGCCGCCGCCGGCCGCGCCGTCCTACCTCAGCTGGAACGCCGACCCGGCGCAGGCGGTGCTGGCGGGCGCGTCGACGGTGGACACCACCGGCGAGTACTGCGAGATCCTCAACGGCGCCTCCCCGACCTACCTGCACCGTCCCTACGGCATGGGTCCGCGCGTGCCGCTCTACATCGTGTCGCCGTGGAGCAAGGGCGGCTGGGTCAACTCGCAGGTGTCGGATCACACCTCGGTGCTGCGCTTCATCGAGGCGCGCTTCGGGGTGAAGGAGACCAACATCGGCGCCTGGCGCCGCGCGGTCGCCGGCGACCTGACTTCGTGCTTCAACTTCGCCGATCCGGAGGACAGCGAGTTCTTCTCCAAGCTGCCCGGTACCGTCGCGCTGGCCAACCGGGCCCGCGCGCTGCCCGGCACGACGACACCGCCGGTGCCCGGCGCGCTGCAGCTCCCGTCGCAGAACGCCGGCGTGCGTCCGGCGCGTCCGCTGCCGTACGACCTGCAGGCCACCGCGGCGTTGACCCCCGGCGCCGGCCCCAATGCCACCACGATCGCGGTGACCTTCCAGAACACCGGCGGCGCGGCCGCGGTCTTCCACGTCTACGACCGCACCCGCCTGAGCGAGATCCCGCGCCGCTACACCGTCGAGGCGGGCAAGCAGCTCACCGGCAGCTTCGCGCCGCAGGCGACCGGCGCCTACGACCTCTGGATCCTCGGCCCGAACGGCTTCCATCGCCACATCGCCGGCAACGCGCGGCGCGCGGCGGCGGCCGGCCAGCCCAATCCGGACGTGATCGCCCAGGCCGCGCCGGCCACCGGGGAACTGGTGCTGACGCTGGTCAACACCGGTCCGGTGGCGGTGACCTTCAGCGTCGCCCACAACAAGTACCAGCCCGGCGCGCCGCGCAGCATCAACGTGCCGGCGCGTGGCCGCAGTGAACTGCGTCTGGGCGTCGCGGTCGCCGCGCACTGGTACGACGTGTCGGTGCGGGTCAGCGGCCAGCCCGACTTCCTGCGCCGCTTCGCCGGCCACATCGAGACCGGAGCGCCGTCGGTCAGCGACCCGGCGATGGAGGGCCTCGCGAAGGCGGACCAGTACCGCGTGCAGGGCGTCTGAACGACCAGCCGGGCAGGGCGCGGGAGCGTCTCTTGCCCGGCCCGGACCTCCCCATGAAAACACGGAGGTCCTCATGGCCGTCATGCGTCTTCGTCCCTCCCGCGCCTCAGGCCGGCGCGCTTGTGCCTTGCGCGCCGCCTGCGCGGCCATGGCAGGGCTCGGTGTCGCGGTCGGAGTTGCCCAGGCTCAATCGACGGTCGTGCCGCCAGACGCGCCCGGCTTCACCGAATACGTCGCGAGCCTGCTGCGCCAGCAACTGGGCGACGCGACGGTCGTCGTCCGCGAGCCGCTGACGCTGGGCATCGCCAGCGAGCGCACGCCGCTCGACAAGCTCTATGCGGCCTGCCAAAGCAACCGCAGCCATTGCGCCGACGATGTCAACGTCTTCGTGAAGACCCGGGCGCAGGCCTTCCGCGCGGCGACCATCCCGGCCACGCGCGAGACGCTGCGACTGGCGGTGCGCACGGCCGCATCGGTGCAGCAGGCGCAGCGCGAGGTCGGTGGCGACGCGACCACCTTCCGTCCGCGGCCCTTCGTCGGTCCGCTGGTGACGGTGCCGGTCTTCGACACGCTGCGGGCCTCGCGGCTGATCAGCGAGAAGGACTACAAGACCTTGAACCTGTCGGTGGACCAGGTGCGGGAAACCGCGCGCAAGAACACCTACGACGCGATGCCGCAGGTGCTGCAGACCGCCAGGCCAGCGGCGGCCGGCGAGGTCGGCAAGCTCGACGGCCCGGTGCCGCAACCCAGCCGGCTCGTCTTCATCGACGACTGGAAGCCGCTGGCCGATGCGCAGAAGGGCAAGCTGATCGTCGCCGCGCCGTCCAACGACACGGTGCTCTATGTCGGCGACGACGATGCCGCGACCCTCGACGCGCTGCGCGCGCAGGTGCGCGAGATCATGGGCAAGTCCGCCAATCCGCTGAGCGACGTGCTGCTGCGCTGGTCGCCCTCCGGGTGGACGGTGATGCCGTGAGGGCCGCTACACTGCGCCCGTCGAAAAAGGCAGACTTGGTTTGGTAAGCCCAGGTCCTTCCCACGGAAGCTCTGACTCTGCCCGCGCATGGGTCCCCACGACGAACGTCCGATGCAGTCCTGCATCGATGGGTTCGTCGGAGGGGTTCTCAAGACGAAGAATCGCTCCGGCCAAACGGTCACCGAGAGAGGAAACGTCCATGCGCGACATCCCCCTGTACGACGTCATCATCGCGGGCGCAGGCCCTGTCGGCCTGATGCTGGCTTGCGAGCTCCGGCTCGCTCATTGCTCGGTGCTGGTGCTCGAGCAGGCCGGCACGCCGCACTCGCCGCTCAAGCAGGCGCCGTTCGGCGTCCGCGGCCTGTCCATTCCCACGCTCGAGGCGCTGCACCGCCGCGGAATGCTCGATGCCATCGCCGCGCCTTCGCCAGGCGTTGCCACCGCGCCGCCCGCCCACTGGGCGCAGCAGGCGCGTCGACCTGGCGGCCACTTCGCGGGCATCCAGTTCTTCCACGACAGGATCGATGCCGGCCGCTGGCCCTGGCGCCTGCCGAGCCCGCCCAGCGAAAGCATGCCCAGCACGATGGAACGCATCGAATCGGTGCTTGCCGCGCGGGCTGAGGCGCTTGGCGCGGACATCCGCCGCGGGGTGCGCGTAGACGACCTGGAGCCATCGAAGGACAGCGTCTCGGTGCGGGCCGGCGGCCAGTCGATGCAGGGGCGATGGCTGGTGGGCTGCGACGGCGGACGCAGCCGGGTGCGCAAGGCCGCCGGCTTCGAGTTCGTCGGGACCGAGCCGGAGTTCACCGGATATTCCGTGGATGTGGAGTTGGCCGATGGCGCGGTGCTCACCCCGGGCCGCCACTACACGCGGGCCGGGATGTACACCTATCAGCCGCCCGGCGTCATCGCGATGGTCGATTTCGACGGCGGGCATTTCCACGGCACCACGCCGATCACCGCCGAGCATGTGCAGACCGTGCTGCGCCGCGTCACCGGGACGGAGGTCCGGGTCACGGCGCTGCGCCTTGCCACCACCTGGACCGATCGCGCCCGCCAGGTCACTACCTACCGCCGCGGGCGCGTCCTGTTGGCCGGGGATGCCGCCCACATCCATTCCCCGCTGGGCGGCCAGGGGCTCAACCTGGGCATCGGCGACGCCATGAACCTGGGATGGAAGCTGGCCGCGACGATCCGTGGCGATGCGCCTGACGGTCTGCTCGACAGCTACACCGCCGAGCGGCACCCCATCGGCGCCCAGGTGCTGGACTGGTCCCGCGCGCAGGTGGCGCTGATGCGGCCCAGCCCGGCGACCCGCGCGCTGAGCGCGATCGTGCGCGACCTGATCGAGACCCGCGACGGGGCGACCTACTTCGCTGAGCGGGTGTGGGGCGCGACGCTGCGCCATGAACTGGGCGACGACCACCCGCTGGTGGGCCGGAGCGCACCGGACTTTGCGCTGGGCGACGGGACCACGCTGGCGGCGCACCTGCGGACGGGCTGTGGACTGCTGCTGGATTTCGACACTGCAACGCCGCTGCGCGACGTGGCCGGGCGATGGGACGGCCGCATCGCTTACCTGGCCTGCAGCGCCAAGGAGGAACTCGGCCTGCGCGCTCTGCTGGTGCGTCCGGACGGCATCGTCGCCTGGGCCGGTAGCGGGGCGCGGGAGGGGGAGTTCGTGCTGGCCGCTCGGCGATGGTTCGGCGTGGGCAGGGACCTCATTGCGCCGGAGTAGGTAGCCGGCCAAGCACCACCGCTCTGCCGTCGACCCAGCGCAGTGCGACACCTTCGCCAGATGCCGGATACACCTCGCTGAGCGCTGTGATCGTCACTTGATGCGTGACGACCACCAGCACGCCAGGCCGGCGCCAAGCCGACAGCAGGGCGGTGGCCTCGCGTAGCTGTTCGGCCTCTCGTTCCGGCTGGCTGACGAAGGAACCAAAGGCTGCCTGCTCCTGCACGGGCAGGCCGGGAAAGGCGAGACGCGCCGTCTCGAGCGTGCGACACCATGGCGACGCCCACACCGCCGCCACATGCAAACGGCCCAGTCGGTGGCGCAGCGTCTGGCCCAGGTGCTGCGCCTGCTTGCGCCCGGCGTCGTTGAGATTGCGCTGGGTGCTGCAGTCACCGAGCTTGAAGCCGGAGGGATCGCCGACCCCTGGCGCAAGTGCATGGCGGTAGAGCAACACGTCGCCATCACGGAGGTCGAGCGCCCAAGCTGGCGCGAGCAGCAGGCAGAGAAGGCAGGCAAGGCAGAACTTCATGGCATTCATTCCCAGTTCGTCCAGGGCTTGCCATGGTGACCGCCCTTGCCCCGCAGGGTCCACATTCCCCATAACGAAACGATGTCCGCTTGGAGAGCGGACCATGCCGCCTCCTCGCCCTATGCCGTTTTGGGCGCCTTTTCTGCGATGTCGCGAATCACATCCATGAATGCCAGCACCGCCGTGCTGGGAGGCTCACCTTGCAGCGTGATCAGGCCGAAGTCGGGCATGCGGTTGGGAAGCTCGGACGCGATGCGGGTCAGCAGCCCGCGCCGCACATACTTGTCCACCAGCGCGGCGGGTTGCAGCGACAGCATGTTCGTGCTCTGCATCAGTTCCAGAGCGAACAGGAATGACGGCGTCTCGACAATGCCCGAGGTGAGCGACAAGCCGGCGCTGCTGAAGATGTCATCCGATACCTTGCGCAGCGCCGTGGAAGTCGGATAGAGGATCCATGGCCAGTTCGACAGTTCCCGCACGCCGGGTGCCTGGGTGCCGCGCAGCGGATGGTGCATGCCCGCGGTGATATGCAGGCCTTCACCGGACAGCCTTTCGTACTGGAATTGGTCGCGCTGCGAGTCTTCCGTGAAACGGCCAATCATCAAGTCGATCTTGCGTTCGGCCAGCCACACGATCAATTGGTCGCTGCTCTGCTCCAGCACCTTCACCACCAACAGCGGCCGCAGGCGCTGGAGCTCCGCCACTGCGGTGAGCAGCAGGTGCGCCGCCGACCCTGAGATGGCACCAATCGTCAGATGGCCGTGTCCACCCTGTTTCAGGGTGCTGAATTCCTCGACGAATTTGCGGTGACTGTCGAGGGCCGAATGGGCGTAATGCAGGGTGAAAAGCCCCAGCTCATTCGGCCGCATGCCGCGCGGGAGGCGATCGAACAAGCGCGCCTCCAGCATCTCTTCAATGTCCATCAGCACTTTGGTGGCCGCTGGCTGAGTGATATGCATCTGCTCGGCCGTCAGGCGCAGATTGCGCGTCTTGCCCAGGATGTCGAGGAACTGCAGATGCCTGAAACGCAGACGCGAGACCTGCGCCAGGACCAGGGGTTTACCAGAAGTCGTGTTCGGACTCATCAGCATCTGGAATTGATGCTAGCAAAAAAGTCAGTGGACCCTCAGGAGTGGGGCACGTAGCCTGTACTGGCATCGAGAACGGCTCTGCAGAGGGCCGGCGCGTCGCGGCAAGGTCGGCTCGGCACGCATACAACCATTCCGGAGACATCATGCAAATCAGATCACTCGGCTTGGCGGCCGCATTGCTTGCCGCATTGGTCAGCCCCGCTTGGGCGCAGGTCAAGGAACATGTGTTCAAGGTCGGCACTGGCCTCAGCGAAGACCATCCACAGGCGCAGGCGCTGAAGCACTTCGCCGAGCAGTTGGCCGCGAAGAGCGGCGGCAAACTGGTGGCACGGGTCTACACCAGCGGTGCGCTGGGCAACGACGTCAGCATGACCTCCGCGCTGCGCGGCGGCACGCTGGAGATGACCATCCCCGACAGCTCGACGCTGGTGTCGCTGGTGAAGCCTTTCGGTGTGCTGAACCTGCCGTTGACCTTCAATAACGAGAAGGAAGCCGACGGCGTGCTGGACGGCCCCTTCGGGCAGAAGCTGCTGGCCAAGCTGCCGGAGAAGGGCTTGATCGGCCTGGGCTTCTGGGAGAACGGCTTCCGCCACATCACCAACTCCCGTCGCCCGGTGCAGCGCGCCGATGACCTGAGCGGGCTGAAGCTGCGCGTCATTCAAAGCCCGCTGTTCCTCGACACCTTCAATGCCTTGGGTGCCAACGCGACGCCCATGCCCTTCACCGAACTGTATTCAGCGATGGAGCAGTCCGCGGTGGACGGGCAGGAGAATCCGCCGGCCACCATCCTGTCCAGCAAGTTCTACGAGGTGCAGAAGCACCTGGTCCTGTCGCGCCACATGTACAGCGCCTGGGTGCTGCTGATGTCGAAGAAGACCTGGGACCGCCTGTCGCCGGAGGAGCAGAAGATCGTGCAGGAGGCCGCGCGTGAAGCCACCCTGTATGAGCGCAGGACCATCCGGGCGTTCTCCGAGACGGCCCTGGCCGAGCTGAAGAAGGCCGGCATGCAGATCACCGAATTGCCGCCGCCCGAACAGGCCAGGATGCGCGCCAAGCTCCAGCCGGTGCTGGCCAAGTTCAGCAAGGAATTTGGCGAAGACACCACCGCCGAGCTGAATGCCGAATTGGCCAAGGCGCGCGCCGCGGTGACGGCCAAGAAGTAGTCGGCTTCTCATGGCAGGCGGCGCGGCCGCCTTCCGCTCTCCCCACTTCCTTTCACGACGACGGCCATGGACAACCGAGCCGGTCGGCGCTTTCGCTCGCGCGAATGGTTTGCCGATCCCCAACGCTCCGACATGACGGCGCTCTATCTGGAGCGCTTCATGAACTACGGATTGACGCCCGAGGAACTGCGTTCGGGCCGACCCATCATCGGCATCGCGCAGACGGGCAGCGACCTGTCCCCTTGCAACCGCATCCACCTGGACCTGGCCCGACGCGTTCGCGACGGCATCCGCGACGCCGGCGGCATTCCGATGGAGTTCCCGGTGCACCCCATCTTCGAGAACTGCCGTCGCCCCACGGCGGCACTGGATCGCAACCTGGCCTATCTGGGACTGGTGGAGATCCTGTACGGCTATCCGATCGACGCCGTGGTGCTGACGACCGGCTGCGACAAGACCACGCCGGCCGGCATCATGGCCGCCTCCACCGTGGACATCCCGGCCATCGTGCTGTCCGGCGGGCCGATGCTCGACGGCTGGCATGCCGGTGAACTGGTGGGCTCCGGTACGGTGATCTGGCGCAGCCGCCGGCAACTGGCGGCCGGCGAGATCGACGAAGAGGAGTTTCTGCAACGCGCCTGCAGCAGCGCGCCCTCGGCCGGCCACTGCAACACCATGGGCACGGCCTCGACCATGAACGCAGTGGCCGAGGCGCTGGGTCTGTCGCTGCCGGGCTGCGCGGCCATTCCGGCGCCGTACCGCGAACGCGGGCAGATGGCCTACGAGACGGGCCGTCGCATCGTCGGCATGGCATTCGAAGACCTGCGGCCGTCGCGCATCCTGACCCGCGAAAGCTTCCTCAATGCGCTGTCGGTCGTCAGCTGCGCGGGCGGCTCGAGCAATGCGCAGGTCCACCTCATGGCCATGGCTCGCCATGCCGGCGTGGACCTGCGGCCCGAGGACTGGACCGAGCAAGCCTACGATCTGCCGCTGCTGCTGGACATGCAGCCGGCCGGACGCTTCCTGGGCGAGCGCTTCTTCCGCGCCGGCGGCGTGCCCGCGCTGATGTGGGAACTGCAGCAGGCCGGACGCCTGCACGGTGAGTGCGCCAGCGTCACCGGCCGCAGCGTGGCGGAGAACATCCAGGGTCGCGAGGCCACCGATCGCGAGGTCATCCGGCCATTCAACGCGCCGCTGATGGAGAAGGCCGGCTTCCTGGTGCTGAGCGGCAATCTGTTCGACTTCGGCATCTTGAAGACTTCGGTCATCTCGCAGCGCTTCCGCGAGCGCTACCTGAGCCGGCCTGGACACGAGGGGGTATTCGAGGCACGGGCCGTGGTGTTCGACGGTGCCGACGACTATCACGCCCGCATCAACGACCCGGCGCTGGAGATCGACGAGGGCTGCATCCTGGTGATGCGCGGTGCCGGGCCGATCGGATGGCCGGGCTCGGCCGAGGTGGTGAACATGCAGCCGCCCGATGCGCTGATCCAGCGCGGCATCCAGACCTTGCCCACCCTGGGGGACGGCCGCCAGTCCGGCACGGCCGACAGCCCCTCCATCCTCAACGTCTCGCCCGAGAGCGCCGTCGGTGGCGGGCTGAGCTGGCTGCAGACCGGCGACCGCATCCGCATCGACCTCAACGCCGGCCGCTGCGACGCGCTGGTGCCGGCCGAGGAGATCGCACGCCGCCAGCGCGAGTTGCCGCCACCGCCGGTGCCGGCCAGCCAGTCGCCGTGGGAGGAGATCTACCGCAGCCACACCGGCCAGCTGGCAGACGGTGCCACGCTGGAGATGGCCCTGAAATACCGCCGCATTGCCGAGCGCACCCCGCGCCACAACCACTGACATTCGCACGAGGAACGCTGAATGACTGCAACCACGATGTCCCTGCCGCTGCGCACCGATGGCCTGCATCCCGTGCTGCCACAGGATGGCCTGGCCGGCGCGCTGGTGGGCCGCGTGTGGCGGCCGGGCGCGCCGGCCGGCCCGGCCGTTGTCGCACTGCGCGCCGATGGCGTGTTCGACCTGAGCTCGCATTTCCCCACCATGAGCACGCTGCTGGAGACCCCGCAGCCGGCGCAGGTCGCGCGCACCGCGATTGGCGAGCGCCTGTGCAGTGTCGAAGCGCTGCTGGAGAACAGCCGGCCGGAAGGGCGTGACGAGACCAGGCCCTGGCTGCTGGCGCCCTGCGACCTGCAGGTGGTCAAGGCCGCGGGCGTCACCTTCGCCGCCAGCATGATCGAGCGCGTGATCGAAGAACAAGCCGGTGGCGACGCGAGTCGCGCGCAGGGCCTGCGTAGTCAGGTGCAGGCCCTGATCGGCGATCGCCTCTCCGAGATCCGCCCCGGCTCGCCGCAGGCCATGGCGCTGAAGCAGCTGCTGCAGGAACGCAAGCTCTGGTCGCAGTACCTGGAAGTCGGCATCGGTCCCGATGCCGAGGTATTCACCAAAGCGCCGGTGCTGGCCTCGATCGGGCACGGCCAGGACATCGGCATCCGCACCGATTCGCAGTGGAACAACCCCGAGCCCGAGGTGGTGCTCGCGGTCAACAGTCACGGTGGCATCGTGGGCGCCGCCTTGGGCAACGACGTCAACCTCCGCGATATCGAGGGTCGCAGCGCACTGCTGCTGGGCAAGGCGAAGGACAACAACGCCTCCTGCGCCATCGGGCCGTTCATCCGCTTGTTCGACGGCGACTTCGGCCTGGACCAGGTTCGCCGAGAGACCGTGCACCTGCAGGTCAGCGGGCACGACGGCTACACGCTGCGCGGCATCAACACCATGACCAGTATCAGCCGAGACCCCGTCGACCTGGTGGCGCAGACGCTGGCCTGCCACCAATATCCGGACGGCTTCATGCTGTTCCTGGGCACGCTGTTCGCGCCCATCGAAGATCGCGACGAGCCGGGCGGCGGCTTCACCCACAAGGTGGGCGACGTGGTGACCATCCACAGCCATTGGCTCGGCAGCCTGCAGAACCGGGTGACGTATTGCGAGGCCGCGGCACCCTGGCGCTTCGGCCTGCGGGCGCTGATCGGCAACCTCGCCGACCGCGGTCTGCTGCAGGGGGCGACGCTGTGACCGCCGGGCAGTTCATCACGGGGACGGCGCCATGATCGACGCCGCCATCGATCGGTTCTGCCGTGCCATCGACCTGCTGATCGCCGGCGCACTTGCCGTGATGGTGGTGCTGGTGTTCGGCAATGTCGTGCTGCGCTACGCCTTCAACTCCGGCATTGCCGTCAGCGAAGAGGTGTCGCGCTGGCTGTTCGTCTGGCTGTGCTTCCTGGGGGCGGTGTCCGCGTTGAAGGAAGGCGGGCACCTGGGCACCGACATGCTGGTGTCGCGCCTGCCGGTGGGCGGAAAGAAGGCCTGCATGCTGCTGGGCCACCTGCTGATGCTGTACGTGACCTGGCTGTTCCTCGAGGGCAGCTGGCAGCAGGCGCGCATCAACCTGGACATGGAGGCGCCGGTGACCGGCGCTTCCATGGCCATCTTCTACGGATCAGGCGTGGTCTTCTCGGTCTGTGCCGGCCTCCTGCTGCTGTTGCAACTGGTGCGTCTGCTGACCGGCCGCATCGGCGAGAACGAACTCGTGATGGTCAAGGAATCCGAAGAACAGGCGGAGCTCGAAAGCCTGCAGGCCGAGCTGGCCAGCGCCGATGCGCAGCAGGATCCAGCCCGCGTTCAGTCTGCCAGCGGCACCGCCCGGGACGCGCGGTCATGACGGTCGTCATCTTCCTCGGCAGCCTCATCGGGTCGATGGCGCTGGGCATTCCCATCGCTTACGCGCTGCTGGTCAGCGGCGTGGCGCTGATGTGGCATCTGGACCTGTTCGACGCGCAGATCCTGGCGCAGAACTTCATCAACGGCGCCGACAGCTTCCCGCTGCTCGCAGTGCCATTCTTCATGCTGGCCGGCGAGATCATGAATGTCGGCGGCCTGTCGCAGCGCATCGTCAACTTCGCGCTGGCGCTGGTCGGCCACGTCAAGGGCGGGCTGGGCTATGTGGTCATCGTCGCCGCCTGCCTGCTGTCGGCCCTGTCGGGCTCTGCCGTGGCCGACGCCGCGGCGCTCACGGCGCTGCTGCTGCCGATGATGGTCAAGGCCGGCCACAAGAAGGAGGTGTCGGGAGGGCTGATCGCGGCGGCGGGCGTCATCGGTCCCATCATCCCGCCCAGCATTGGCTTCGTCATCTTCGGCGTCGCCGCCAATGTGTCGATCAGCAAGCTCTTCATCGCCGGCATCGTCCCCGGCGTCATGATCGGCATCGGCCTGGCGCTGACCTGGTGGTGGGTGGGCCGCAAGGAGCAGCTGGCACTGCCCCAGCGCAGGACACGCGCCGAGGTCTGGGCCGCCGCACGCAAATCGGTGTGGGCGTTGATGCTGCCGGTGTTCATCTTGGTGGGCCTGCGGATGGGCGTCTTCACGCCCACCGAAGCGGCGGTTGTCGCGGCGGTCTACGCGCTGTTCGTCGCCACCGTGGTCTACCGGGAACTGTCGCTGAAGGCGCTGGTGCGTGTCTTCGTCACCGCGGCGCGCACGACGGCCGTGGTGATGTTCCTGGTGGCCGCCGCCATGGTGTCCGCATGGCTGGTCACGGTGGCCAACCTGCCGACGCAGGTGGTGGATCTGCTCCGCCCGCTGCTCGACAACCAGACGCTGCTGCTGATCGCCATCATGGTGCTGGTGATGCTGGTCGGAACGGCGATGGACATGACGCCCACCATCCTGATCATGACGCCGGTGCTGATGCCTTTGATCAAGGCGGCCGGCATCGACCCGGTCTACTTCGGCGTGCTGTTCATCATCAACAACGCCATCGGCCTGATCACGCCACCGGTGGGCACCATCCTCAACGTGGTGGCCGGCGTCGGCCGCATGAAGATGGACGCGGTCACGCGCGGCGTGCTCCCGTTCATGGCGGCCCAGTTCGCGGTGCTGTTCATCATGGTTCTCTTCCCGCAGACGGTGCTGGCGCCGCTGCGCTGGTTCTACTGAAACGCCAGCCCAAGGAGACAACATGCACCTGGCAACGCCCAGCAGACGTGACATCAGGGCCCTACTGATCGCCTGGCCGGCCGGGCTGGCGATCGCGAACGGCGCATGGGCCATCGATCGACCGGCCAACCCCGCTGACTGGCCGGCGCTGAAGGAGGTCTACAAGCACCACTTCCTGATCGGCAGCACCAACCTCAGCGCCGCCAACTTCGGCGCCAACGTGTTGCCCGGCGAAGACTCGGTCGCGGCCATGACGCTGAAGCACTTCAACGCGGTGACGCCGAGCAACGCGATGAAGCCGGAGTTCTGGAATGGCGGCATCAGCAATCCTGCCCCGACCTTCCTCACCAACTTCAGCTCCGGCATCAACGCCGACATCAGCGCCGCCAATTCGCGCGGCGTGAAGGTGACCGGGCATGTACTGCTCTGGCACAACCAGTCGGCTCAATGGCCGGCTCCCAATGTCCTGACGCCGACCGGCAGTTGGGAAACGCCGTGGGATTACGGCACCGCGAAGGCGAGCCTGGAGTACTACGTCCGGACCGTGGCCGGCCATTTCGACAAGGAACCCTTCAAGGTCTACGCCTGGGACGTCGTCAACGAAGCGTTCAAGGACAGTCCCGACAACCCGGCCGACTGGAGAAACGCCCTCCGAACCGGCTACAACCCCGAGGAGCGCCCGTCCCGGTGGGCCCAGGCCTACGCCAAAGGGGGGAAAAGCTGGGACTACATGTATGACGCCTTCTTCTACGCGCGCCAGAACACGACGGCGATCCTGAACTACAACGACTTCAACGACAACGAGCGAGCCTCCAAGGCCACCGCGATCGCCGCCATGGTCAAGGAGTTCAATGAACGGTACGCGGCCGACGCGGCCGCGGGCAAAGGCCGGATCCTGCTGGATGCCAAGGGCAATCCCAGACCCCTGATCGATGTCATCGGCACCCAGGGGCACTGGGACATGAGGCTCAATCTGGATGCTTTCGAGAGGACCATCAGGACCTATCTCGACACCGGGGCCAATGTCGATCTGACCGAACTGGACCTTGCCCCCACCCTGGGGTTGGACAAGGGCGAGCGCATCCAGAACGGACCCGAAATGGAGGCCTTGTTCATGGAGCAGGGCATCCAGTACGCGAAGCTGTTCAGCCTGCTCAAGGAATACGCCGCCGGCCCAGCGGGCCGACACCCCGAATACAAAGGGGGCGTGCACCGGGTCACCTGGTGGGGGATGACGGACCCGGGCTATCACGTCAACGGATATCCGTGGTCCGGCGTCGGTCGGCCGAAGGAGGCGTACTGGGCCGTGACCGATCCGGAGCAGTACCTCGTCGACGCTGGCCTGCCGCCACATGGCGTCACAGCGACCTTCAGGTACGGCGGAGAAACGTTCAGGGCCAGGACCTGGGGCGGCAAGAGTGCTCATGCGATGCTCGACATCCATGTGCCGGCACAGACGAAGCATGTCGCTTTCAGTGCATCCAATGTCTCGCTGCCGGCGGGCTTTGCCGTCGAGCGCATGAAGTTCAACCCGGCTGATTGCGCCGTGGTTCCTGGAAAGCCCTGCCATGTGACGATCACTGCCAGAGGGCCTGCACCGGCAGAGGCCTATCGGAACGCCGGTGTGGAGAACACGGCCACGTTCGTGCTGTCGTTTGGAAAGATGGCCGTGGGATGGATGGAGGCCGCCAATGCGTTGGAGGCGCCGCTGTCCTATGCGGAAGTCCGATTCAGTGACGGCATCACCCGATTCAAGCAATACAAGACCACGTATGGTGGCGATGGCCTGGCGAGGGCGTCTGGCGCCCCGGAGACGACGGTGGTGCCGAAACACGGTCGTCGCACGCTGGTCCTGTCGCCGCGAGACCCCATCGCCAGTCCGTTCGGACTGCGCTTCCACAAGCATCCGGCGACGGAGAAGGCCTGGCGGCTCGCCACCAGACTGGAACCCGGGAGGACCTACATGGTCGTTTCCGGGGAGTCGGCCTTCAACGGGCGCACCCGGGCAGCCGCCTTGACCAACAGAAGCAAGCCTGCAACGGCGGCCTCTCCGGAGTCGCTGTCGCGCACGCCTGTCATCCTTCGCGGCCGCACCCTCATTCCATTGCGCAACTCGAATGCACCCGAGTCTGAACCTGCGCTGGCCCAGGACAACCACAAGTTCGTCTTCGAGGAGGCGACGAGCCCAGCCGCGGGCCCGTACGCGGGTCGGGAGGGGCACACGATGCAGAGCTTCATCCATGGCACCAATGTCTATCCGCACATGATGTTCCGAGGCAATGGCGCGAATGGCAGCGCCTTTGCCGGACAGCATTCGCTGATCACGCGACAGACGAACGGCCAGGAGGGATCGCAGATCGCCGACAGGGCGCTGGATCAGGCGGTGTGGTTCAGCACGCCGATCGACCCGAGGACAGGGGAAACGAAGATGTTCCTGTACACCGACAAGGGCGGCGTCAAACAGCATTTCGTCCTGAAGGAAGTCGTCGATGGCACGACACCGAACAGGGACGCCGGGAATGCGATCAGCCAGCGGCAAGGGGCCGAGGGCGGTTTCGTCGCCTTGCAGGCGGGAAGTCCCAAAGAGGGCACGAGCGTCAAGCTCTACGTCTACGACATCGAGTGGGAGTAGCCGGGACACATCGGGGCCGGCGCCGGATCGACGTGCGAGGGACGCGTGGCGCCAAAAGCGTCCTTCGGCAAGCGATCCGGCCAACCCGGATTCCTCAGCAGCGCCGACCTTGATCGGAACGGCATTGTCGATGCGCGCGATATCGCCGCCCGCTTGCGACGGCTCCCGGCCGGCGCACGTTGTCGCTCGATCGCCTGAGCCTGCGTGACAGTCAGAGGCGGTCGGCCAACTCCTTCGCGAAGAAATCTGTCACCTGCCGCACCCTGGCCGATATGAACTTCCGGTTTGGCCAGATGAGGCTGACATCGCGGGATTCGCTGATGAACTCGTCGAGCACCGTCACGACCCCCGCGTCTCGCAACTCGCGGGTAAGGGTGGCGCCATGGAACATCCCGATGCCGACGCCCGCTCGCACCGCCGAGAGGATCGTCTCGACGGTATTGGAGGAAAGATTCCCGCTGACCCGCACGCTGAACTTGCCGGTCGGTCCTTCGAAAGCCCAGCTCTCGATCCCGTTGAAGACGATGCAGTTGTGGTGGACCAGATCCTCGGGCATCTGCGGCGTGCCGTGCCGCTCGAAGTAATCGCGGGAGCCCACGCAGACCAATGAGGCGTTCGAAACGCGCTTGACGACGGCGTCAGGGCTGTACGACGGGCTGATTCGAATGGCCAGATCGATGCTCTCGGCCAGCAGGTCCTGCACACCGTCGGTCAGTTGGAGGTCCAGCTTCAGCTTCGGATGAAGCGCCAGCAACTGCGGGATGAGCGGAAGCACGTGCAGTCGCCCGAAAGACGCCGAGGCGGCGATCCTGACCAGCCCCGAGAGCTCAAGCGTGCTGCTCGTCAACTCGCCGTCCGCCTGCGCGATTTCGTCCAGCAGCGGCTTCATCCGCTCGTGGTACTTCCGACCGTGGTCGGTCAAGGTCACGCTGCGCGTGCTGCGATTGAGCAGCCGCACGCCAAGCCGCTTCTCCAGGGCGCTGACCGATTTGCTGATGACCGATTGAGACTCTCCGATCCGTCGTGCAGCAGCGGAAAAGCCGCCTGCGTCCACCACTGCCACGAACGCGGTCAGTTCCTGAAATCGATCCATTGGGCCCTCTCGATGGCTGCCGGGCTGCTCGCCGCCTCGAGCAGCGTCAGCCTCATGATTAATTCCGAAATGGAATAGAAATCATGCAAACGGTTCGGATTATCGACGGGTTCGCGGGTAATTAGCATGACCTCCATGCCGCAAGCACAGCTCGTAGGGCCGCTCGAAGGGGTAGTTCCCATGAGCCGGCACGGCATGACAACCCCATGGGGCTGAAGCGACCGCTGCCCCACCTGAGCACTGGAGAAAGCGAGGAATCATGACTGCGGCCAACAATCAGCAAGAAGCCACCCCGTTCACGCCGATGAGCCTGGCGGGGAAGAAGGTCGTCGTCGTGGGCGGCAAGACGGGCATCGGCCTGGGAGTGGCGCGTGCCGCGCGCGCAGCTGGGGCGACGGTGATCGTGGCGAGCCGTCGCATTTCCTTGAGTGGCGAGCGACCGGACCTCGCCGACTTCGAGCAGGTGCGCCTGGATGTGCGCGACGAGTCGGCCGTCAAGGCGGCGTTCGACGCCATTGGCCCGCTGGACCACCTGGTCGTCACCGCGGCCCCGGATCTCGGCAGCTGGGGCGCCTTCATGGACGCAGACATGCAGGGCGTACGACGTTACCTGGAAGGCAAGTTTCTCGGCAGTTGGGCCTGCGCCCGTCATGCCGCGCCGCATCTGCGGCCCGGTGGCACGATCACCTTCCTGACCGGTGGCATGGCCGCCCGACCGAAGATTGGTTTCGCCGCCGTGACCTCCGCGTTCGCCGCCGTCGAGGCACTGTCCGGATCGTTGGCGCTCGAACTTGCACCGACGCGGGTGAACACGATCCGTCCGGGCTTCATTGACACCGACATGTGGAGCTTCCTGCCGGTTGAGCATCGCGACGGCCTGCGCAAGAAGGTGGAAGAGACCTTCCCGTCGCGGCGCGCCGGGAAGGCGGAAGACATCGGCCATGCGGCGTTGTTCCTCATGACCAATCCCTATGTGACGGGCACCGTGATCGAGGTCTCAGGCGGCGAGAACCTGGTTCCGAGCGTCTCCTGACATCGACCAAGACGCACTGCGTCCGCAGCCGTTCCCAGGGCATGGGCAAATCGAGCGGGCCGCTCGGCGACGGCTCGGCGCCTCGTCAACCGAGCGCTGAAGCCGGTGTGCGGAACTGTTCATGTCGGACTTCTTGCCGGCTCTTTGGATGCTGAGCCTCATGTTCTTGAGCAAACCGCCGCCGACCTCGCCCACGCCGTTCGGGATGGCGGCGGCGAAGCGGCCGAACTGATCGAGTGACCGCGGCGAAGACGGTCGATCGAACCACGACCTAGGTCATGCCGGCGGCCCCCGGCGATTGGTTATCGTCGCTCGCTGATCTCCATGTTGAAGGGCCGTCATGCTCGACCTCCATCAGTTCATCGCGCTTTTCCAGGGGCGCCCGGTGCCCGAGGACCTCATTCGCCTCGGCGGCTTCCAGAACGTCGTCAAGACGCAGTACACGCAGAGCCTGTGGCTCACCGACCATGAGAAGCGCGGCCTCGAGGCCGGCTGGTCCACCGACCCCGCGTTCCTGGAGCGACTGGTGGCCTTCGGCGTGGCCAATGGATCGGGCTCGTTCTACGCGCTGTGGAATCCGGATGACGGCAGCGAGCCGGCGGAGTGGCCGGTGGTGGTGTTCGGCGACGAAGGCGGTGAATGGGTGATCGCGCGCAACCTGCGCGAGCTGCTGCAACTCAGCGGCCTGGACGTCGAGCCCTATGTCGACCACGAGAGCGCCTACTTCTTCATCGACGAGGACGAAGAGGACGAGGACAAGTACGCGAGCGACGCGATCGAGGACTACCGCGAGTGGCTCAGGGAGGTTGCGCAGCTGGACCCGCTTGCCGATCCGGATCCGGTGGTCGAGCGCGCCCGCGCCCAATGGCAGGCGCAGTTCGACGCGTGGAAGGCGCCGTACCTGGAAGGGCGCTGAGAAGACCTCGCCGGATCGCGACAGCGGGTGCTGCCAGCTGATGCTTCGACAAGCGGTCGGGTGATGGCCGATGCGGCTTGCTGCACACTGTCCGCTGCTCCATCCGTCTGCCGGACTCGGTGTCGTCTCATGCCACTTCGTTTCGTCTTCCTCACGATCAGCGTGTTGCTCTACCTGCTTTCGCTGGCATTGCCCGCGCTGCGCTATGTCGGCGGCGAGTCGGTGAGCGGGTTGTTCATCCTGGGCCTCGGTTGGTACAACGGCACCGCCCATTGGTTGGCCAATCCGTTGATGTGCGTCGCGTGGTTCGCGCTGGTGGTCCGCAAGCCGGCGTTCTCGATCGCAGTGCTTGTCGCTGCGGGCTACCTGATGCTGAGCTCGCTCGGCATCAAGGATGCCGTCTGGGGCGGTGAGTCCGGTATCCGGGCACCGGTTGACCACCTAGACATCGGCTTCTGGATCTGGTTCCTGAGCGCGGTCGTCGCGGCGATCGGCGCGGGGGCCGACTGGGCCCGAAGCCGCATCGCTGGCGGGGGCGGCGAGCCAGCTTGAGCCGATTGCTCTCCGCAGGGCGCCGTCAATCACATCGATCCAGACTTTCGACCTGCTCGCCGCAGACCGTTCTCGGGCGCTGATCGGTCGCATCCACATCGACGCTCATGCGCATCGATCCGCTCACAGCTGTCGCAGCCGTGGCAGCGATCGAAGACCGCCGCCTCGTCCAGTGCCTCCAGGATGTCCCGCCATCGGCAGCGCCCCGACTGCGCGTACGAGACCATCTGCTCCAGGCGGCGCCGGTCCTGCTCACCTTTGGCTTCATAGCGGCCCATCGCATCGCGCAGGGCCTGCGCGTCGCCCGGCGGTGGATCGACCAACCGCAGGCGGTCCTCTGAGCTCGACAGCCAACCCTCATCCGCCAGCAGCGCCGTCAGCGCCCGCAGCTTGGTGATCGGCCGCCGAAGACGTCGACGCAACGCCTCCAGTGTCCATCCTGCTTCGTCGGGCGGCGTCTCGCGCAGCGCTTCCGTCAGGGCCTGCGCGTCGGCCAGCGCCGGGTAGCGGCCATTCAGGAAGAACTGCTGCACCGATCGATCGCCGGGCACGAAAAGCAGCGTGCAGTCCGCGCGCTCGCCGTCGCGTCCTGCTCGGCCGGACTCCTGGTAGTAGACGTCCAGTCCCGCAGGCAGCTGGTAATGGACGATGCGACGGATGTCCGGCTTGTCGATGCCCAGACCGAAGGCATTGGTCGCGACCATCACGCGGACCTCCCCGCGCATGAAGCGATCCTGCGCCTCGTGTCTGGCCGCGGCGCGCAGGCGGCCGTGATAGAGGGTCGACGTCACGCCCGCGGCGAGCAACGCCTCGTGGACGGACTGCGCGGACTTCACCGTCGCGGTGTAGATGATGGTCGACGGCCTGGCGTCGGGCCCGGCGTCGGGTTCTGGATCCGCGTTCTCGATCGCAGCGCGGTCCGGCGACCCCGCGACGATCTCGATCAGGCGCCGCAGCTTGTCCGCGTCGTTGGCCAGCGGCTCGACGCGGTAATGCAGGTTGGCGCGATAGCTGCCGCCGATCAGGCAACCGGCCGCCGGAATGTCGAGTTGCCGAGCGATGTCCTCGATCGTCTCTCCGGTGGCCGTCGCGGTCAGCGCAAGCACCGTCGGCATGCCCAACGCCTCGCGCGCGGCGCCCAGGCGCAGGAAGGCGGGGCGGAAGTCGTGTCCCCATTCGGAAATGCAATGCGCTTCGTCGACGACCAGCAGATCGGTGGGTCGCTGGGCCAAGCGGGCGAGCCACGCCTCGTCCGCCAGGCGCTCGGGCGTGAGCATCACGACCTGCGCGGTGCCGTCGAGCGCGGCCGCTTCCTGCTCCGCCAGTGCCGCGGCCGGCAGACCGCTGTGCACCTGGGCGCAGGCGATGCCGAGTGCGGCCAGTCGTTCGCACTGGTCCTTCATCAAGGCGATCAGCGGCGACACGACGACGGTGCGTCCCGGCAGCAGGGCCGCCGGCAGTTGATAGCACAGCGACTTGCCCGCGCCCGTGGGCATCACCGCCAACGTGTTCAGGCCCCGCAGCACGCGATCGATGACCTCCCGCTGGCCGGGCCGCCAAGTGCGCAAGCCAAAGCTGCGCAGCTGGCGTTCGAGGGTGCGTTGTGACGGAGGGCGACGGCGTGGCATTGAGGACAGGCTTTGAACGCGGGGGATGCGCAGCCGGCCTTCAGCAAGCCGCGCGCCCGGGGCGCTCCCCACTGGCCACTTCTCCGCGCGCAGCGTTTCGATGGACGTTGCTCTCGTCCTTGCTCGTCGAGGCCCGCGGGCAGGGAGAGAGAATCGCCGGCCGGACTGCCCCTTCCTCTCTCCACCCGGCGCCGTCAGACTGCTCATGACCGACCCTCAATACACCACCTTGCCGCAATGGCCCAACGCCTATCCGGCCAGCGGCGCCAGCGGCACCCTGAAACTCCTCAACGAGGATTTCATCGTCACCGAATTGCCGCTGCAGCTGCCCTCCGGCGAGGGCGAACACCTCTGGCTGGAGGTCGAGAAGAACGGCGCCAACACTGCCTTCATCGCCCAGCAGCTGGCCGAGGCGGCCGGCGTGCAGGAGCGGGACGTCGGCTATGCCGGCCTCAAGGACCGCTACGCCATCACCCGTCAGTGGTTCAGCATCTATCTGCCGAAGGGCGAGACGCCCGACCTGACCTTGCTTCAGCACCCGGAGTTCAAGGTGCTGAGCCAGAGCCGCCACGTGAAGAAGCTGCGCCCTGGTGATCTGCAGGGCAATCGATTCCGCATCGTGCTGCGTGACGTGACCGGCGACCGCGACGCCGTGGAGGCCAACCTCCAGGCCATCGCGTCCCAGGGCGTGCCCAACTACTTCGGCGCTCAGCGCTTCGGCCACGACGGCGGCAACGTCGAGCAGGGCCGGGCCATGCTGGCGCGCGAGATCCGGGTGCGCAACCCGAAGAAGAAGGGCATCTACCTGTCGGCGGTGCGCTCCTTCGTCTTCAATGAGGTGCTGGCGCTGCGAATTCAGCAGGGACTGTGGGGCAAGGCCCTGCCCGGCGACGTGATGGACGAGGCGGGCCGGCCCACCGGACCGCTCTGGGGACGCGGCCGCGTGGCCACGACCGATCAAGCGCAAGCCTTGGAGAACGGCGTGGCGGAACGTCACGCCACCTTGTGCGACGGCATGGAACACGCCGGCCTGGATCAGGAGCGTCGCGCCCTGGTGGCCAGCCCGGCAGAGATGTCGTGGGAATGGACGGAAACCCACCGACTGGTCCTCACGTTCTCGCTGCCTGCCGGCAACTATGCGACGTCCGTTCTGAACGAGATCCTCCGCACGACGGAGCCCGACCGGCACAACGAGAACGAGCCCGCGCCTGTCGAATGACGGTGTTCCCCCCTCCGGTCGAAGAGCGAGAAGCCTGTTCCTCGAGCATCGGTCCGTGCTGAGCGCTTGACCCTATCGGCGCCGCAACAGAGGGGTTGACGCTCCGTCTCCAGCTGTATTACTGTAGCGATACACGTCGACGATGCCGGTCGGCGCGACGACGACCCGCCGATGGACACCGACCTGCTCTTCAGCATCAACCCCGGCTCTCCCGAGCCGATCTACCGCCAGTTGGTGGAGCAGCTGCGCCGCCGCGTGGCCAGCGGCCAGTTGGTGGCCGGGCAGGAGATCCCGTCGGTCCGCGAGCTGGCCCAGGCGCTGGCGGTGAATCCGATGACGGTCTCCAAGGCCTTCGGGCTGATGGAGGCGGAGGGGTTGGTGGAGCGCCGCCGCGGGCTGCCGATGGTGGTGGCGGCGCAGCATCAGAAGGCGATGAAGACGCGGGGCCGCGTCGAGCTGTTGCGACCGGTGCTCGCTCAGGCGGCCGCCGAAGCCCGGCAGCTCGAGCTGCCGACCGAGCAGGTGCTGGCGCTGTTCAAGACGCTGCTGGAAGACAAGGGAGAGACGCGATGACTCAAGCGATGGAACCGGCGATGACCCATGCGCTGGCGGTGGGCGACCGTGCATCGGCGCAGGCCCTGGCGGATGACGCGCTCGGTGCGCCGCCGGTGCGCGCGACCGGCTTGCGGGTCGACTTCAAGGGGCAACCCGGGGTGATCGCGGGGCTGGACTGGGCGCTCGCGCCGGGTCAGGTCGTCGGCCTGCTGGGCCGCAACGGGGCCGGCAAGACCACGCTGCTGGAGACGCTGCTGGGCCTGCGCGAACCGCAGGCCGGCGAGGTGCGGCTGTTCGGCCAGCCCGCGCTGCTGCCCGACGATGCGCTGCGCGCCCGGCTCGGCTACGTGCCGCAGCATGCCGCGCTGTTCGAGGACTTCCGCGCCGGCGATCTGCTGCGCTACTTCCGCAGCTTCTACCCGCGCTGGAACGACGCCAAGGTGGACGGCCTGATGTCGCGCTGGGACATTCCGCGCGACCGGCGCGTGGGCCAGCTGTCGCAAGGCCAGCAGCAACGGCTGTCGATCGTCCGCGCACTGGCGCATGAGCCGGACCTGCTGATGCTGGATGAGCCCGTCGCCAGCCTGGACCCTGCGGGGCGGCGCGACTTCCTGCGCGAGCTGGTCGACCAGGTGCTCGACCGCGGCACGACGGTGCTGTTCTCGACGCACATCCTGTCCGACCTCGAGCGCGTGGCCTTCAACATCGCCTTCCTCAGCCGCGGCCGCATCGCGCTGCAGGCGCCCCAGGACGTGCTGGCCGACGAGGTCCGGCTGCTGGCCGGTCCGGTGGGACGGCTGCAGGCGGCGGTCGACGCCCACGGCGGCCAGGTGCTGAGCCGGCGCGACCTGGGCGAGCAGCCCCGCTGGCTGGTGCGCTTCGCCGAGGGGAATCAACCCACCGCCGATGCCGCGCTGCGCTGCGAGGCGCTCAACCTCGAGGACCTGTTCCTGGAGCTGACGCAATGAGCGCCGCGCTGCCGCTGCCCGGCCTGGGCGGACACGCCGCGGTGCTGCGGGCGATGGCGCGCAAGGTCGGGCGCGTCTGGTGGCTGATCCTGCCGGTGCTGGGAGCGACGGCGCTGGCGACGATGAGCGACCGGCCGCTGGCCGTCGCCGGAACCTTCTGCGTGACCCTGGCCATCGCGCTGCATCTGGCCTGGTGGGCGGCGGCGAATGCGCTGTTGGGGCTGAACGATCCGCTGTCCGCGCACCTGGTGCCGGGGCAGTTGCGACGCCTGCGCGAGTCGGCGATCGGCGTGTTCCTCGTGCTGGCCGCGGCCTGCGGCGGCCTGTTGGGCCTGGTCTTCGACCATGCGCTGGCGTTCACGATGGGCGCGGCGGCCATGATGCTGTCCTTTGCCATCTGCCTGCGCTGGCCCACGATGTGGCTGGTGATCTGGGTGTTGCCGTGGATCGCACTGCCACCGCTGCGCGAGCTGCCGCTGGTGCTGCAGGCGGTGGACGTCGCGCGCGAATGGCATGCGCGCCAGCCTTTCACTCAAACCGGCGCGGTGCTGCTGCTGCTCGGTGCGGCCTTGTGGCGGCTGTTCCAGTCGGGCGGCGCCGCGCATGCCGAATCCTGGCGCCTTCGCCAGCGCCTTCAGCACCTGATGACGGTGCAGGGCAGCGCGGTGCCGGCGACCACGGCCTGGCCGCGAGGACCGCTGGCGTGGCTCGGCCGCTGTTTCCAATGGGCGCATCCGCTGTGGCGGGAGCACCTGCTGCGCACGGCGTGCCCGACGACCGCGAGCGTGACCGCGCGCGCCGAGTTCGCCACCTTGCGCGGCCTGCACTGGTCGGCCACGGGCTCGACGACGGTGTTGCTCTTCGCTGTCTTCCTGATCGCGGAAGTGGCGCTGCTGGTCTTCCTGCCGGACCGGGCCGGACGGGTGATCCGCGCGGCCCTGCCGGGCCTGTCGATCGGCCTGATGAGCGCGATGATCGGCCCGTTCTTCGGGTTGGACGCGACGCTGCATCAGACGCGTCGCGAGCAGGCGCTGCTGACGCTGGTTCCCGGCATGCCGCGCGGCATCGCGATGAACCGCGTGATCGGACTGCGGCTGCTGCGCCACCACCTGGTGCTGTGGGCCGCCGGCGTGCTGATGATGCTGGTGATGCAGGCGCTGGCGCCTGGACAGGACGATGGCCCGGGCAGCGGCTTGCTGGGCCTGAACTTCGCCGCGGTGGCGCTGCCCGGCACCTTGCTGATCTGGCGCGACTGGTCGCGTCAGGGCGTGCCCAAGGGCGCGCGGACGGCGATGTTGACGATGCTGATGGTGGCGCTGGTCGGCCTCAGCGTCGGGGCGACCAGCCATTGGCACATTCCGCCCCTGTGGCAGCTGGCCGCGTCGATCCTGGTGACCGCCGTGCTGGGCGCTTGGCGCTGGCGAGCGCTGCAACGGATGGCGCCGTTCTGGCCGGTCGGCCGCCACGCCGGCGGATGAGACCGAGGCCTCAGATCGGCAGTTCGGTGTAGTAGCGGCCGCCGTGGAAGATCAGCGGCTGCGCCAGTTCGGCGCGGCTGCAGGCCTCGACCTCGCCGACGAAGATGACGTGGTCGCCTTCCTCGTACTGGCTGCGGTTGGCGCATTCGAAGACCGCGGCGCAGCCTTCGAGCACTGGCGCGCCGCCACAGCCCTCGCGGAAGGCCACGCCGGCGAAGCGGTCGATGTCACGCGTGGCGAAGCGCTGCGCGAGCTCCTTCTGGTCCGCGGCCAGGATGTTGATCGCGTAATGCGAGCCGCGGCTGAAGACCGGCATCGAGCCCGCGCGGCGGGCCAGGCTCCAGAGCACCAGTGGCGGCGACAGCGAGACCGAGTTGAAGGAGTTGGCCGTCAAGCCGACCAGCGTGCCGTCCTCCGCCCGCGCGGTCACGATCGTGACGCCGGTGGCGAACATGCCCAGCGCGGCGCGGAACTGCTGCGGGTCGAGCGGCGAGGTGGCGCAGGCCGGGGACGGCGTGATCAAGGGCGGCTGGGACATGATGGGGGGCATTGTCGCCTCCCTAGAATGCCGCCATGGTTGACGCTGACTTCCTCCCCGATGCCGACCCGCAGCTGCCGGGCGCTCCCGCCGGATTCGGCCACTGCGATTGCCGCCATTGCGGCGCCGCCCGTACACCCGCGCATCCCGCGCGTCGTCTGTTCACCGGCCTGCTCGCCGCCGGCGGCGTGGCGGCACTGACGCCGGCCTGGGCGCAGGAGGGCGTCGACGTCGGCAAGCAGAGCCGCTTCACCAAGCTGGTCTCGGCCGAGCAGGTGGAGGCGGCCGCGCAGCAGCAGTACACGCAAATGATGCGGCAAGCGCAGGCGCAGAAGGCGCTCGGGCCGGCCAATCATCCGCAGGTGGTGCGCCTGCGCGCGATCGCGCAGCGGATCATCCCGTTCGCCGCGGCCTGGAACCCGCGCGCGCAGCAGTGGCGCTGGGAGGTCAACCTCATCGGCAGTCGCGAGCTCAACGCGTTCTGCATGCCGGGCGGCAAGATCGCCTTCTACTTCGGCATCCTGCAGCAGCTGCAGCTCAGCGATGACGAGGTCGCGATGATCATGGGCCATGAGATGGCTCACGCGCTGCGGGAGCATGCGCGCGAGCGGATGGGCAAGAACATGGCGACCAATGGCGCGATCGAGCTGGGCGCGGCGCTGCTGGGCCTGGGCAACATGGGTCGGGGCATCGCCAACATCGGCGGCCAGCTGCTGTCCCTGACCTTCAGCCGCGAGGACGAGAGCGAGGCCGACCTGGTCGGCATGGAGCTGGCCGCCCGCGCCGGTTACAACCCGCAGGCCGGCGTGACGCTGTGGCAGAAGATGGGACAGGCGAGCAAGGGCGCGCCGCCGCAATTCCTGTCGACGCACCCGGCCGGACCG
This sequence comes from Roseateles chitinivorans, assembly GCF_002761755.1. Lineage (GTDB taxonomy): Bacteria > Pseudomonadota > Gammaproteobacteria > Burkholderiales > Burkholderiaceae_C > Roseateles > Roseateles chitinivorans. The sequence continues at coordinate 106,985 of NZ_PEOG01000007.1, read as the reverse complement.
ACCCGCATCCGCGACATCGAGCGCACGCTGCCGCGCGTGCAGGGCCTGTATGCCCGCGCGCCCAAGCCGGAGCAGCGCTTCCAGCCGCCCGCGCCGGCGAAGTCCTGATCCCTGCCGCGACGGCGCGGCGCCCGGGAAGCCCCATGGCATCGGCGCTTTCTCGGACGAGGGCCCGGCACGGTGATTGCCGGGCGGGCGAATGAGGGCCACACTGGCGCCTCGTCCACCGGGGGGCGTCAATGCCGCGTCAGGAGCCTTCGCACAGGCCGGGTGCATCCGTCGCACCTGAAGATGGCGCCGCGCACGTCGGCGCGGCGCTCGATTACGTCACCGACGCGGTGATCCTGCTGCGCCACGACTGGACCATCGAGTTCGTCAATGTCGCCTTCGAGCGCGCCACCGGCCGGCAGCGCGAGGCCCTGATCGGCCGCAACTACTGGCAGTCCCTGCCCGGCGTGATGGGCGCCCGGTTCGATGTCGAGGCGCGGGCCGCGATGCAGTCGCGCACGGCGCATCTCTACGAGGAATTCAATGCGCGCCTGAGCAAGTGGTTCGAGTGCCGCGCGTTCCCGTGCGAGCACGGCCTGGTCGTGCTGTTCATGGACATCACGATGCGCAAGGCCGACGAGCTGACGCGGGTGGACCTCGAGGAGAAGCTGGTGCGCATCCAGCGCATGGAGTCGCTGGGCACGCTGGCGGGCGGCGTGGCGCACGACTTCAACAACATCCTGGCGGCGATCCTGGGCCACGCCGGCATGATGCTGGACGAGCTGCCGGTCGGTTCGCCGCTGCGCGCGCACATGCAGCAGATCAAGCGCGCCGGCGATCGCGCGCGGGACATCGTGCAGCGCATCCTCGCCTACGCCCGGGGCAGCGGCCAGGAGCTGGCCAAGCATCGCCTGCGTCCGTTGGTGGAGGACAGCATCGGCCTGCTGCGGTCGACCTTGCCGGCCACGGTGCGGCTGACGGTGGACCTGCATGGCGACGACTGCGTGGCGACGGTGGATCCGGCGGAGGTGCAGCAGGTGGTGCTGAACCTGTGCACCAATGCCTGGCAGGCGATGCCCGGCGGCCATGGCCATCTGCATGTGGCGTTGCACGCGGTGCATTTCGACGCGCCGCGCGCGTTCACGATCGGTCGCGTGGCGCCGACGCGGTATGCAGCGCTGAGCGTCCGCGACGACGGCCACGGCATGAGCGAAGAGGTGACGAAGCGGCTGTTCGAGCCCTTCTTCACCACCAAGCCGCGGGGGCAGGGCACCGGGCTGGGCCTGCACATCGTGCATGGCATCGTGCATGCGCATGGCGGGGCGATCGACGTGCAATCGGCGCCGGGCCGGGGAACGCTGTTCTGCGTCTACCTGCCGGTGGTCGGCCACGAAGCCGCGCCGCTGGACACGGCGGCGTTGAGCCGCGTGGCCGATCCGGGCGAGGGCGAGCATGTCGTCTATGTGGACGATGACCCGATCGTGCTGCTGATGGTGGAGGCGCTGCTCAAGAAGGCGGGCTACGACGTGCGGGCCTATGCGTCACCCGATGAATGCCTGGAGGACGTCGAGCAGGGGCGTGCGCCGATGCAGCTGCTGATCACCGACTTCAACATGCCGGGCATGAACGGACTGGAACTGGCCGCCGCCGTGCGCGCCACCCTGCCGCGGGTACCGGTGATCATCACGACCGGCTACATCGGCGAGGAACTGACCGACGCCGCCGACCGCATGGGCGGCGTGGCGGTGCTGCAGAAGGAGCGCAGCTTCGAGGAACTCGTCGAGCTGGCCGCGCTGGCGCTGCGCGGCTTCCCGGAATCGCGCTTCCTGGACACCGGCCTGTCGCCGCTGTGAGCGAGGCGCGGCGCTCAGCCCCATCGACCGCCGACGAACGGATTGGTGCGGCGTTCCTCGCCGAAGCTGCTTTCAGGGCCGTGGCCGGGAATGAAGACGGTCTCGTCGCCCATCGGCCAGAGCCGCTCGGTGATGGAGCGGATCAGCGTGTCGTGGTCGCCGCCGGGGAAGTCGGTGCGGCCGATGCTGCCGGCGAAAAGCACGTCGCCGACGAAGCAGCGCCGCGCGGATGCCGAGTGAAACACGACATGGCCCGGCGTGTGGCCGGGGCAGTGCCGCACGTTCAGCGACTCCTGGCCGATCTGGACGGTGTCGCCGTCCTCGAGCCAGCGGGTCGGCGTGAACATCTCGGCCGGCGGGAAGCCGAACATCGCGGCTTGCTGTGGCAGCGCGGTGATCCAGAACTGGTCGCCCTGATGCGGACCGACGATGGGCAGGCCGCGCAGGCGGGCGAGTTCTCCCGTGCCGCCGGCGTGGTCGATGTGGGCATGGGTCAGCCAGATGGCCTTCAGGGTCAGGCCGAGCCGCTCGACCTCGGCGAGCAGGCGCGGCACTTCGCCGCCGGGATCAATGACGGCGGCTTCCTGGGTCACGTCGCACCAGACGAGGGAGGCGTTCTGGCGGAACGGCGTGACGGGGACGGTGTGGTGGCGCAGCGGCATGGCGTCCGGCGGGCTGGGGCCCGAGGTGTCGAGACAGCAGGCAATGTAGCGAGTCTCGAAGCGGCCCGATCCGGCCGGGCCGACCTCAGCGCGCCAGGTAGAAATCCATCGGAATCAGCTCGACCGCCCAGCCGCCTGCTTCGCCCAGCGTGGCCGCCGGATGCATGGACGCGATGCGCAGCGCTTCCTCCGGGCTGTCCGCCTCGATGATGAACAGGCCGCCGACCATCTCCTTCGCCTCGGTGTAGGGGCCGTCGGTGACCTGGGTCTTGCCGCCGCGCGGGCGCAGCGTCTTCCAGTGCTCCAGGTCGCCCAGCGAGGCGGAGACCAGCACCTTGCCGGTGGCACGCATCTTCTCGTCCAGCGCCGGGCACTGGCTCACCAGGGCCTTGACGTCATCCGGTGCCATCGCGGCGAAGGCTTCGGGGGTGTAGTAGGCGAGGCCGAGGTATTTCTTGGTCATGGCGGGTCCTTTCGGTGGGGTGATGCAGGGACGACGAAGAGGAGTGTCGGAAATCGACATCTTGTCGAAATTGACGTCGCTCGCCGTCCGCTGCAGACTTGCGACCTTCATTCACCCACCCGACAGGAGAAGACCATGGAACAAGCAGATCGTGTCGCCCTTCTCGTGTCCGGCTGCCTGAGCGCCCAGCGCTCCTGATTCCGCGTCCTCTGCGGATCCATTGATCGTCGCGCCAGTCGCGGCCGGCTTCCCACCTCCTTTGCGCCATGCGCCACCGCGCATGGATGGGTTCGCGCCTGCGCGGACGAAGCCAGATTCAATGGACGCCAATGATCGACATCGAATTCGAGACGCTGCAAGCGCTCGGTCTCTCCCCTTTGATCGCCTCCCGCGCCGCGCAACTCGGCGCTCATGAACCGACTTCGCGCCTGGCGCGAGTGATCGAATCCCAACGCGACTGCTTCACGGTGCACGACGGCCACGCCGAGCGCCTGGCCCGCGCGCTGCCCCGGTTGGTGCAGCAACTGCAGGCCGGCGCGCAGGCGCTGACGATCGGCGATTGGGTCAGCGTGCAGACGGACGCCCATGAGCAAGCCTGGATCGCCGATCGCGTCGATCCGGTCACGCAGATCGCGCGGCGCGCGAATGATGGGCGGCGTCAGCCGCTCGCGAGCAACGTCGACACGGCGTTGCTCGTGATGGGACTGGACGCCGACTTCAACGCGCGCCGGATGGAACGCTACATCGCCATGGTGACCGCCTGCGGCGTGACCCCGGTCGTCGTGCTGACCAAGCGCGACATCAGCCCGGACGCGCAGGCCCGCATCGCGGAGATGTCCGGCCGCCTGCCCCCGACCGTCCCGGTACTGCCGGTCAACGGCCTTTCGCCGGAAACCTGCGCCGACCTCGACGCCTGGATGCGTCCGGGACAGACGCTGGTGGTGCTCGGCTCCTCCGGCGTCGGCAAGTCCACCTTGATCAACACGCTGGCGGGGGCCGCCCAGGCCACAGGCGGCGTGCGCATGGGCGACGGCCGCGGACGGCATACGACGACGGCACGCTCGCTGCATCGCACCGCGCTCGGCGCCTGCATCATCGACACGCCGGGCCTGCGCACCTTCCGACCCGATGCGGACGCGCGCACGCTGGCGTCGTCCTTCGACGACATCCAGTCGCTCGCGACGCACTGCCGCTTCCGGGATTGCCACCATGAGGGCGAGCCCGGATGCGCCGTGGTGGCGCATGTCGATCCGGATCGGCTGGACAACTACAAGAAGCTGATGCGCGATGCGCAGCGCGGCGAGTTGACGGCGCTGGAGCGCATCGCGCTGCGAGGCAAGTGGAAGGCGATCGGCAAGGCGGGCAGTCAGCGGGCGCGCGACAAGCGGTCGTGACGCCGCCACGCCCGGACCTCATGCCGAGGCGCCCTGGCGCGAATCCTCAATCGAGAGGGTGAGCTTCCGCATCCCTCGGCTTCGCCGGCCACGGGGCCAGCGCCTGTGCGTCGTGCAGCAGGCTCACGCCGGGATCATTCCAGGTAGTGACCCATGCGCTTGCGCTTGGTCTCGAGGTAGCGCTCGTTGTGCGGGTTGGCGGCGATGCGCAGCGGCACCAGCGCCTCGACCTCGACGCCGCCGGCCACCAGCGCATCGCGCTTCTGCGGGTTGTTGGTGATCAGCCGGACGCTCTTCACGCCCAGCAGGCACAGGATGTCGATCGCATCGGCGTAATCGCGCTCGTCCTCGGCATGGCCCAGTCGCAGGTTGGCGTCGATCGTGTCCACGCCTGCTTCCTGCAGCGCATAGGCGCGCAGCTTCTCGACGAGGCCGATGCCGCGGCCCTCATGACCGCGCATGTAGATGACGATGCCGCCTTCGTCCTTCAGCAGCTCCAGCGCGCCCTGCAGCTGCGGGCCGCAGTCGCAGCGCAGCGACTGGAACACGTCGCCGGTGAGGCATTCGCTGTGCACGCGCAGCAGGCCGCCGCGCTCCTGCAGCGGACCGACCGACAGCACCAGGTGCTCCGAGCCGGTGACCGGGCTGCGGAAGGCCCGCGCCTGGAAATCGCCCAGCGACGACGGCAGATGCACCACCTCCCACTCGGTCGCCCCTTGCGTGCCCAACGGGATCTTCTCGCAGTGATTCACAGCCATCTCTCCAGCAGTCACCTCGGCGCCCTCGCGGACGGCCTCGTCGTTCATGTCGTGCGGTCCGCGCCCGTCGCCATCGACCGGCGCGCCCAAGGGCCGCAATTTAACCGTTCTCAGGGTAAACGCGCTGTCGCGGGGTGGAGAGGCCTCTCGGTCGCCGGGGGCTGGGCATGCAAAATCGGCCGCACCGCCACCGCCCCTGGGACGCCCATGACCGCTCTCCCGCCCGCCGCCGCGCCGGCGTCGACGCCGACGCTGCCGAGCCCGCGCTTCGACGAGTTCCCGCGCTACGAGGCGCTCACCCGGCTCCTGTTCAGCTATGCGGAGGCCTGTCCCAACCTGGTGTCGGTGCGCTCGATCGGCAAGAGCTTCGAGGGGCGCGAGATCTGGGTCGTCATCCTGACCAACACCGCCACCGGCATCGATGTCGAAAAGCCCGCCTTCTGGCTGGACGGCAACATCCACGCCGCCGAGCTGACCGCCTGCACCACCTGCCTGTACTACCTGCACGACCTGCTGAGCAAGTACGGCAGCGATGCGCAGGTGACCCACCTGCTGGACACGCGCACGATCTACATGGTCCCGCGGCTGAACCCCGATGGCGCCGAACTGGCGCTGGCCGACCGGCCGCGCCACATCCGCTCCTCCACCCGCCCGTATCCGTTCGACGAGGAAGCGGTCGAGGGCCTGAGCGTCGAGGACATCGACGGCGACGGCCGCATCCTCACGATGCGGGTCCCGGACCCGCACGGCGGCTACAAGAAGCATCCCGGCGACCCGCGCCTGATGGTCGCGCGCCAGCCCGGTGAATTCGGCGGCGAGTACTACCGCCTGATGCCCGAAGGCCTGGTCATCAACCACGACGGCCTGACGATCAAGGTCAATCGCGACAGCGAGGGCCTGGACCTGAACCGCAACTTCCCGGCCGGCTGGCGCCAGGAGTTCGAGCAGGTCGGCGCCGGCCCCTATCCGACCAGCGAGCCGGAGGTGCGCGCGATGGTCGACTTCATGGTCGGTCATCCCAACATCGGCGCGGCGATCAGCTTCCACACCCACAGCGGCGTGATCCTGCGGCCCTGCGGCACCCGCAGCGACGAGGAGATGGCGCCCGAGGACCTGTGGGCCTACCAGCGCTTCTCCAAGCTCGGCGAGCAGCACACCGGTTATCCGGCGGTGAGCATCTGGCATGAGTTCAAGTACCACCCCAAGGAAGTCATCACCGGCACGCAGGACTGGGTCTACGAGCACCTGGGCGCGCTGTTCTGGGTGGTGGAGCTGTGGTCGCCCAACAAGGAGGCGGGCATCACCGGCTACAAGTGGATCGACTGGTTCCGCGACCATCCGGTCGAGGACGACCTCCAGCTGCTGAAGTGGAGCGACGAGCACTGCGGTGGTCAGGCGCATGTCGAATGGACTTCGTTCATGCATCCGCAGCTGGGGCCGGTGGAGATCGGCGGCTGGGACAAGATGAACTTCTGGCGCAACCCGCCGCCTCACCTGCGCGAGCGCGAGGCGGCCCGCTTCCCGGCGTGGATGAACCAGATCGCGTTGAGCCTGCCGAAGCTGGAGCTGCTGAGGACCGAGGTGCGGGCGCTCGGCCCGGACACTTGGCGGGTGCGGATGGCGGTGGGCAACAGCGGCTGGCTGCCGGCCTATGTGACCAAGCAGGCGCTGGCGCGCAAGCAGACCCGCGGGGTGATGTTCGAGATCTTCCTGCCGGTGGATCCGGAAGTGGGGCTCATCAGCGGCAAGCCGCGGATGGAAGGGCCGCAGCTGGAAGGCCATGCGCCGAAGCAGACGCAGCTCGCGTTCCTGCCGGAGCGGGACATCACCGGTGATCGCGCCTATGGCGAATGGGTGGTGCGCGCGCCGCAGGGCACACGGCTCAGCCTGGTGGCCTGGGCCGATCGCGCCGGAACGGTCAGGACCGAAGTCACGCTCGATTGACTTCTGCCAGACCGCCGCGTGCGAGGGGGGCCAATCTAGGCGCAAAGCACAGCCATAGCGGGGCTATGGCGAGCATTTGCAACGACGAGTGGCCCCCTCGCGCGCGGCGGTCAGTGCTTGGGTTCGTTCTTTTCCTGCTCGGCGGCGGCCAGCACCGCCTCGCGCCACAGCCGCGCGGGGATGAAGGTCCTGAGCTGCTCCATCGCCCGCTCGATGAGCTCCGGATGCAGCTCATGGCCCACCTTGGGCAGCACGTCGGCGGTGATGTCGGCGCCCAGCGCCATCAGCTCACGCGCGGCATTCAGCAGGGCCGGATACGGCAGCTCCGCGTCGTCCTTGCCGTGGAGCAGGTGGATCGACACATCCTTGGGCGCATGCTGCGGCCAGTAGGCATAGGCGCCGCCGAAGGCCAGCACCCGACCGGCCAACTGCTCCTCCTGCTGCAGCGCTTCCAGCGCCAGGATCGCGCCCTGCGAGAACCCGCCCAGCGCGACGCGCTCCCAGCTCATCTCGAGCTTCTCCGCCCAGCGGCGCACCAGCGCGATCAGCTCCGGCACCGCCTCGCTCAACCGCTCGGCCTTGGCCGCATCGTCGCCCTGCTCGGAATACCACTGGAACCCCGCGCCGCCGCCCGGAATCGCATCGAAGGGCTCGAAGCCCTCCGGCAACACCAGCGCGGCGCGCGGGTACTGGCGATGCAGCGCCTCGGCGAGCGGGCGCATCTGCTCGGCATCGGCGCCGGCACCGTGCAGCAACACGAACAGCAGGTCGGGCGATCCGTCCTTGGGGATCAGCACATGGGCTTGGGTCATGGGCCGCGATTGTCCGTCAGGGGCCGTCGATGCGCGCCAGCGCGGCCCGAATGTCCGCGGCGTTCGTGGGCCTGACCAGCCGCTCCACCTCCTGGCCGTCGCGCATGAAGATCAGCGTCGGCCAGAGCTTGACCTTGAAGGAACGCCCGAGCGGCTGCCCCTTGCCGTCCTCGACCTTGATGTGCTGGACGCGCTCGTGGCCGCCGCCGAAGGCTTCCACCAGCAAGGGCTGCGCGGCCTCGCAGATCGGGCACCACGAGGCGCCGAACTCCAGCAGCAGCGGATGCTCCTTGGACAGCGTGTCGACGGCGTCGCGGATCGGCTCGGTCAGCGCGTAATGGGGATTCATCGGCATGGGAACTCCTGCAGGCTCATCTCGAACACCACGCCTTCCGGCACATTGAATGCCCGGATGCTGCCATTCATCTTCGCGAGGTAGGTCCTGGCGACGAACAGACCCTGCCCGCGACGTTCCCCGGCGGCCTGCGGCGCGGTGTCGGACACGCCGTATTCGAAGATCGTCTCCAGCATCGCCGTGTCGATCGGCGGTCCCTGGTTGTGGATGCGCAGCAGCACCACGCCGGGTTCCCCGGCCTCCAGCGTGAGGGCAATGGGCGTGCCCTCGGGCCGGTAGCGGTCCGCGTTGCGCAGCACATGGGTGACGGCGTCCTCCAGCGCATAGGCCTCGGCCCTCACCGGCAGCGGCTCGGGCAGGGCGGTGGAGAAGGTGACGCCGTCGATGCCCGCGTAATGCGCGTTGGCGGCGATCTCCCGGCAGAAGGCGGCCAGGTCGAGCGCCTGCGGATGCAGGTCGGCCGAGGCCAGCGCCTCGCTGGGCGGAGCGCTGCCGTAGAGCACCTTCACCGCCTGCTGCATCCGCTGCACGTAACGGTGGCTGGCGTCGTCCGGCGCGCCGTGCAGCACCATCAGCGACTGCAGCGGCGACATGATCTCGTGGCCGACCGCGTGCCACATCTCGCGCTCCCGCTCGGCACGCAGCTGCTCACGACGCAGGCCGTCCTTCACCCGGCTGAGCGCGTCGGCCAGACTGCCGGCCAGGATGCCGAGCTCGTCGCGACCGCGCAGGTCGGCCACGTCCAGATCGCCGATGCGCTGGTCCGCGCGGACGTCCTGCATGTTGTAGGAGACCGCCGCCGCCCGCTTGGTCAGCACCGCGATGCCGCGGATCAGGCCCAGTTCCACCATCAGCCAGGCCACCGCGACCGCTGCCAGCATCGCGGCCGCCAGCCAGGCCAGCGGTCGCGCCTCCAATGCCAGCTGCCGGTCCAGGCTGCGCAGGTCGCCATGCAGGTCCAGCCGGTAGCGGCCGCTGGGCGTGGCCACCTCGTCCGAGGCCGTCAGCCAGCGGATCTCCGCCGTGGCGCGGTCGGCGCCGACGCCCAGGACGCCGCCCTGCACCGGCAGGCGGCGCATCACATGGACCAGCCAGGGCAGTGCGCGCTCGGGCAGCTCCGGCCCGCGGCGCTCGGCGATCGTCCCGGCCTGCTTGCCCAGTCGCTCGATGCGCAGCGTCTCCCCGGGCTGCAGCGACGCGCCAATGCGGTCCAGCGACTACGCCAGCGACGCGCCCGGCCGCGCGCTGTCGAACAGCACCGGCCCCTCGGCGCGCGATGCGCCATCCGGTGACCTGTCGGCCGCTGCGGCCTCTGCGGCGGACGTGGCCGAGGCGACCATCGCGCTCCTTGCCGGCTCGGCGGGGCCAAGCAGCTCGACGCGCACGCGCGCCTGGTCGAGGTCGGCCGGCGGCCACACCGGCCGGGCGCGCTGTCCGGCGGCGTCGAACAGGGCGTCCTGGAAGGCCTCCACCGGCAGCCGGATCGAGTAGAACGCGCGGCGCGCGCAGTCCGGGCCACTGCCGCCATCGCTGCACGGTCCCTCGCGCCAGAGCCAGCCGCGGAACTCCCGCACCGGCCGCGCCTTGCCGGGCAGCTGCGGCCCGGTGCCGAGGAAGCCGGTCAGGCGCCCGCGCTGCGTGCCGTCGGCCGCAGCGGCGCCCTCGAAGGGCGCGATCCAGGTCTGCGTCTGGCCGCGCAGCTTCAGCGTCACCCGCGCGCGATGCACGCCGTCCAGGTCAAGCGCGCCATGGGAGCGGCCCACCAGCGGGCCGCTTTCCAGGCTGCCGACCAGGTAGAGGAAGCCGCCCGCGTAGGCGTTGGCGCCGACGGCGGCGCACAGGCTCGCGCCGTCGGGCCAGCGCAGGCCGCAACCGGCCATCTCGACCGCCCGCTGCGCCTTGTTCTGGTCGTCGAAGTCGATGGCCGAGAACGGCAGCAGCACCGGCGCCTGGCCATCGCGGTCGCCGACGCTCATAGTCGGGTTCAGCAGCGCGAGCTGGCCGTTGGGATGGCGCAGCGTCAGCACGATCTCCGCCAGGGACTGCCGGAAGCCCTGGGCATAGCGTTGGTAGGCGCGCTGCTTCTGGTCGATCAGCACCGTGAGCACCAGGCCCACCGTGGCCAACGCCAGCAGCAGGAAGGCCAGATGCACGACCGCCCGCCGGCGGAAGGCCGCCAGGCCCAGGCGCGGTACCGCCAGCGCCGGCAGCTCGACGGGGCCGAGCTTCATCGGGTGATGCTCCGCGCCGCCACTGCCGCCACTGCCGCCATCGCTGTCATCGCCCGGGTCGGCGTCCGCGCCGCAACCTCAGCGGGGCCCTGGGCCCGGAGCTCCGATGCAAGGCGCCGTGCGGCGCTCATCGGGGCCCCGACCAGCGGAAGCCGCGCATCGGCACGTTCTCGATGGCGTCGAAGGCCGGGTCGACTTCCTTGAGCGCCTCGCGCAGCGTGGAGACGTGCTTGCGAACGTTGTCCCGGGTGCGGCCGCTCTTGACCACGTCGTAGAGGTCCTCGTAAGAGACGACCTGCGGTGCGCGCTGGTACAGCGTCGCGAGGATGCGCTGCGCGGTCAGCGGCAGGTTGATGCGCTGGCCTTTCCACAGGGGGCTGCGCTGCCACAGCGGATCGAGCTGCAGCGCCTCGGGCGCGGCCGGGGTCGGCGCGGCGGGCTCGCGGGCGCGGGCGGCGCGCAGGATGTCGAGGAAGGTGTCGATGAATTCGGCCTCGTCGAAGCTGGTCTTCTGCAGGTAGTCCCAGGCATCGAGCGCCTTCATGATCCCGCGGTAGATCGCGGCCGGCATCGCCGACACCACCAGCACCGGCGTGCCCGCGTTGAGCTTGTTGATCTCGTTGATCAGCGCGATGCCGGCGTTGCGCTCGCGGCCCAGCTCGATGTCGAGCACGACCATCTCGTAGCGCTCGCGGGCCAGCGCCGCCTCGGCGGCGTCGCGGTCGAACCACTGATCGACCTGCAGCTCGGGCCGCGCGGCGCGGATCCAGCCGGCCAGTTGCTCGCTGGTGGGGCGGTCGTCCTCGATGACGGCGACCTTGTTCCTGGGGGTGACCATGGCGCCGGATTATGGACAGCGCGGCACGCCGTCGCGCGCCAGGCGTGTGAGGGTTTCTTCCGGACCGTGAAGGGACCGGCCGCCGGCCGCATTGAGGCTTCCGGCCCGGCTCCGGACCATGAGCGACATCCCAACAGCCCGTGAGCGGGCACCCCGGAGGACCTCATGAACGACCGCCTGCAATCGATCCGCGACGCCGCCGCGCGGCTGAAGGCTCGGCTGCCCGGCTTTTCCGGCCGCGCCGATGCCGGCCCTGCCACCGACACCGAGGGCGCAGGCGCTGGCGTCGGGAGATCGACCGGAGCCGGCGGCTTCGGCCGACGCGCCGGTGTGGGTCTCGTGCGGGCGCTGCCCTGGTTGGCCGGCCTGACGGCCGCGGCCGGCGCGGTGGCGTTGCTGGTGGCGCATCCGCCGGTGCACGAGGTGCCGCGGGGCGCTGTCACGCTGCGCGTCAACACGCTGACAGGAGGCATCACCGAGGCCCGCTCGGGCTCCGTGCTGAAGCTGCCTGGCCTGCATGATGTCCGCGACCTGCCGGTGCGCGATCGCAGCTACCACCCGACCCGATTCGCCCGCGCCGACGGCGAGGCGCCGCTGCAGTCGCTCGAGGGGCTGTCGTTGGGCCTGGACCTGACGGTGCGCTGGACCGTCGACCCGACCCGCCTGCCGCAGCTGGCGGCGACGCTGCCCGACGACATCGAGGGCGACGTGATCGCCCCGGCGCTGCAGGGCATCGTCTATCGCCAGATCGCCACGCACACGGTGCGCGAAATCTTCTCGACGCAGCGCGGTCCGATCCAGGCGGCGCTGGAGGGCGAGCTGCGCCGCAAGCTGGCGGCCGACGGCATCGTGCTGCGCGGGCTGGAGATTGGCAACGTGGACCTGCCGCACGAGTACCGCGAAGGGCTGGAGAACCTGCTGGCCGAGGGCTTGGCCAGCGAGAAGATGCGCTACACGCTGGAGCTCAAGGAGAAGCAGGTCAAGCAGACCGAGCTGGAGGCGGCGGCCGAGAAGGTCCGCCGCGAGACCGCCGCCGAGGCGGCGGCCCGGGAGCAGGTCATCGCCGCCAAGGGGCAGGAGGAGGCGATGAAGCATGTGCTGCCGTTCAAGCAGCGCCAGGTCGAGCAGCGTCAGCTGGAAGCCGAGGCGGAGCGCGTCGCGCGGGTCCGCATGGCCGAGGGCAATGCGCAGGCGCGTGGCATCGAGGCGGACGGCGAGGCCAAGGCCCGGGAGAAGCTGGCCGATGCCGAGGCGTACCGCCAGACGCGCATCGGCAAGGTGGCGGTCGACCAGATGGCCGCCGAGGGAGCGCTGCTGAGCCGTCATCCGCTGCTGATCCAGAAGGCGATGGCCGACAAGCTGTCCGACAAGGTGCAGGTGATCATCGCGCCGCCGCCGGCCGATGGCGGCTTCATCGGCAAGACGCTGCTGGGCACGAAGCAGGAGCCCACCCAGGAACAGGGCGCGCAATGAGCGCGAAGCCCGAGATGACCGCATCGAACGCCATGAAGGGACATGCCATGAGCCGCATGAAGCTCGTGATGGCCGCCGCCATCGCCGCCGCCGTGGTCCAGCTGCTGTGCGTGCATCCGGCCGACGCGGCCACGCCCGCGGCCGGCGCGACCGACGACGCCGCACCGAAGCCGCCGATCAAGCGCGCCGGCCCCGATGACCTCGCGCCGCGCACGGCAATCGTCGTGCAGGACAACGTCGCGATGCGCGCGGCGGCGAAGGACTCGGCGCCCGCGCAGGCGCAGCTGTGGCGCGGCGAGGCGCTCGAGATCCGCGGCGAGCGCCCCGACCACTTCCAGGTCTACGACTACCGCCGCGAGCGGGGCGGCTTCGTGCGCAAGAGCGCCCTGCTGCCGCTCAGCGGGTCCGCCGCGCAGCCCGAATCGCTGCTTGCCGCGCTGCGGGTGGTGCGCCAGCAACCGGGCATGGAGGCGCTGGGGCTGGGCCTGGCCGCGGCCTATGTGCAGGCCGCCAGCGTGGCCCGGATCAACGGTCCGGAAGGCGCGGAGGCGCTCGACGCGATGGGTTCGCTCGCCGAGCGGCTGGCCGAGCGTGCGTCCCGCGCGACGCCACGGCCGGACGGCGCCCTCACCAGCGCCGACACGCAAGTCGCCGCGCAGCTCGACGTGGCCGCGCGCTACGGCCTGCGCTTCCGCACGCTGGAGCGCGAGGGCGGGGCGATGCAGCTCTGCTACGACGGCGAGGCCTTCCGCCGCGTGCTGGCGATGGCGGCGGCCACCCCGGAGCAGAAGGCGCGCGCCGCCCTGGCGCTCACGCGGACCGACTGCCTGGATCCCGCGGCGACGCCGGCGCAGCGCGAGCCGATGGACCAGTGGCGCGCGGATGTCCTGGACAAGGTGGACCTGGGCGATCCGCTGCTGGCGACGTTCTGGCGCAATCGCGTGCTGATGCGGCAGACCGGCGTGTGGAGCAGCCTGGCCTTCCTCCGCGCCCGTCGCGTGTCCGTGCCGGCTCAACTGCAGGTGGACGCCGCCTCGGCGGCCGCGCGCCGCGCGCTCGAGGCATTCGCGCGGGTGGTGCCCGCCGAGCTGTCGGACGACGACCAGCCGTCCTACAACGACGCCGCGATGCGGGGCAACGCGATGCGTTGGCTGGCGCTGCCGGCGGGGCCGTCGGAGCAGTCGATCGGCGGCTTCAGGCTGTCGACGGCGGCCGGGCCGGCGGGCGAGACCTGCCTGACGCTGACGCTCAATGGCGCGCGCGAGGGGAGCGCCGCACTGCTGCGCCACTGCGGCTGGGGCCTGCTGATGACGGCGTCGGCGCGGATCAACCGCGAGGGCAACGCGATCGCGATCGCGTCGATGCCGATGGACGGATGGCGCGAGCTCTGGCTGCTGCGCCGCGCGCCGCAGGGGTGGCGGGTGACGGTGCTGCCGCCGGTAGCGGCGCAGCCGGGCCTGGGCTACGCGGAATTCGCCGGCTGGGTGCCCGGCGGCAAGGAAGCGCTGGTCGCCCGCGAATCGCGCGCCGAGGGTCGCTACAAGCGCAGCTACGAGCTGGTCGACCTGGACACGCTGGAGACGAAGCGCCAGGCCGGCGATGCGGCGATGCTGGGCGCCTTTCAGCGCTGGCAGGCGGCGGATTGGCGGGGCGGGACGCTCAGTCTGCGGTGAGCGCTGGCGAGACCCATCGCGCGCTCGGTCGAAGTCGCGCAGTCGCGCCCGAACGACGGCCAGCAGGCGCGAGCGTCCAGAGCGCGTCTGCAGCGCCTTGCGCATCGCCGTGCTCCTCGATCAGGCGCTGCGCCAGCTGCGCGCGCATGTCGACATCGATCGACTGCGCATGCTCGCTGCGGACGCGCAACGCTCCCAGGAAGCGCTGTCACCCCGCCGTCAGCCTCACCAGCACCTGCCGCAGCCGCTGGGCGTCGATGGGCTTGGTGAGGAACTCGTTCATCCCGGCGCCGAGCGCCTCGTCGCGCTCCTGCACCAGCGCCGCGGCGGTCAGCGCGACGATCGGCAGCTGCGTCTGGTCGTAGCGCTGGCGCAGCTGGCGGGTGGCCTCGTGGCCGCTCATGACCGGCATCTGCACATCCATCAGCACCGCGTCGAAGGGCTTGCCCATGCTGGCGGCGGCGGTGACCGCCTCCACCGCCTGGCTGCCGTCGCTGGCCTGCGAGACCTCCGCGCCCCACTGCTCCAGCATCGCCACGGCGATCATCATGTTCACCGGGTTGTCCTCGACCATCAGGATGCGGCGCCCGGCGAGCTCTGCATCGTCCGCCGGCGCGCGGCGCTGGGCGCTCATCGGGGCGGGCGCGGCGGGCAGCGGCAGCTCGGCCCAGAAGGTCGCTCCGGCGCCCGGCTGGCTCTCCACGCCGACCTGGCCGCCCATCAGCGTGGCCAGCTCCCGGCAGATCGACAGGCCCAGCCCCGTGCCGCCGTAGCGGCGGGTGGTCGATTCGTCGGCCTGGGTGAAGGGCTGGAACAGGCGCTCGTGCATCGCCTCGGCGATGCCGGGCCCGGTGTCGCTGACCTCGATGCGCAGCCGCCGCTCGTCCAGCCGGCGCACGCGCACCGCGACGCTGCCCTGCTCGGTGAACTTCAGCGCGTTGCTCAGGTAATTGCTCAGGATCTGGCGCGTGCGGACCGGATCGCCGATCACCCAGGCGGGCACCGCGTCGTCGACATCGATGCTGAAGCCGAGCCCGCGCGCCTGCGCCAGCGTCAGGTAGCCCATGCGCATCGTGGCGAGCATGTCGCGCAGCGCGAAGGGCACCGTCTCCAGCGTCAGCCGGCCAGCCTCGATCTTGGACAGGTCCAGGATGTCCGACATCAGCCCCGACAGGCTCTCCGCGCTGTCCACCATCTGGTCCAGGTAGTGGCTGCGGGTGTCGGCGGCCAGGTCCGGCTGCTGCAGCAGACGCGCCAGTCCCACGAGGCCGTTGAGCGGCGTGCGGATCTCGTGGCTGATGTTGGCCAGGAAGGCGCTCTTGGCGCGGTTGGCCGCCTGCGCCTCGTCCTTGGCCTGCGCCAGGGCGGCCTCGACGCGCCGGCGTTCGGTGACGTCCTCCATGATCCAGATCGTGCCGCCGCGGCTGGGGTGGTTGGGGTCCACCGCGCGGGCCAGGATCCGGCACAGGAAGCGGCTGCCATCGCGGCGCCGCATCAGGCGCTCGACCTCGACCTGCTCGCCCGCGGCCAGGCGCGGACCGAGCTCGCGACCGACCGCGTCGTAGTCGTCCATGCCCGGCCACACCACGCTGCCCGGCTGGCCGATCAGCCCGCCGGCAGGCCAGCCGAACATCTCCTCCACCAGCCGGTTGGCCTGCACGAAACGCTGGTCGCGCGTCAGCGCGATGCCGATCGAGGCGTTCTCCAGGATCGCCGCGTGGACCAGCCGGGTGCGCTCGGTGTCGCTGACGTCGCGCGAGTTGACGACCAGGTAGGACATCCCGTCCAGCACGAAGGGCGCCGCCGACAGCAGCATCGGGATCGGCTGCCCGCGCCGGTTGACGAAGGTGGCCGGCATGTCGCTGACGCGGCCGTGCCGGTGGAGCGCCTCGACCAGCCGCTCGCGATCGGCGATGTCCTGCCAGATGCCGATCTCCTCGGTGCTGCGGCCCAGCACCTCGTCGGCGGTGTAGCCGCTCATCAGCTCGAAGGTCTTGTTGACCATCACGTAGCGGCCGCTGATGGTCTCGGTCAGGGTGACGACGTCCGGGCTGGTCGCGAACAGGTGCGACAGCAGCGCCTCGGAGCGCCGCAGCGCCTCCTGCGCGCGCGAGGTCTCGGTCTGGTCGATGAAGAAGGACAGCGTCGCCGGGCCGGTGGCCGCGTCCACGCGCACGCTGGTGGCCTGCACCAGGCGGCGGCGGCGCGACAGGGTCCGCAGCCGGAATTCCGTCATCGGCAGCATCGCGCCGACCGGCAGCGCCTCGATCTTGGCGGCGCGCTGGCGGGCGCGTTCCTCGTCGCCCGGCTCGTAATGCGAGAACAGGTCCTGGCCGATCATCGACGAGCGCTGGGTGTAGCCGAACATCGCCATCGCCGCCGGATTGGCATCCATCACCCGGCCCCAGCGATGCAGCACCAGCGGCGACGGCGAGCGGCGGAACAGCTCGCGATAGCGCGTCTCGGTGGCCACCATGGCCTGCTCGGTCTGGACCTCGTCGGTGACGTCGCGGCCCACGCCCCAGTAGCCGCGGAAGTTGCCCTTGGCGTCGAAGCGCGGCTCGCCGCTGATCGAGACGTAGCGCAGCGTGCCGTCCTCGGAGGTGCGGCGCATCACCAGGCCGCGGAACGGTCGGTGCGATTCCAGGTCGGCGCGGTGCGCGTCGAGGTCCTCGTCGGACAGGCCCAGGTGCTCGATCTCCCACGGCGCGCGGCCCATCCGCTCGGCGACCGACAGGCCGGACGCGCCGGCGTGGTGCTCGGCCAGGTGGGTGAAGCGGAACTGGCGGTCCATCTCCCAGTACCAGTCCGCCGCCATGTTGAGCAGGTGGCGGAAACGCGAGTGGCGCTCGTTGACCTCCTGCATCGCGCGCCGGATCAGCTTGGCGGTGCCCAGGCCGACGACCAGGCCGGCGCTGAGCAGCAGCAGCTGGGTGATCAGCCGTGCGGTCAGGCCGACCGGGGCGCTGCCGACGTGGATCCAGCCGCCGAGCTCCGCCGAGGCCAGTCCCCCCAGCGCCGCCAGGCCCAGGCCGAACAGCGACAGCCCGGCGCCCAGGCCGATCATGCTGGTGCCCAGCGCCACCATCAGCCCCATGATCCCGAGGCTGGCGGCATTCAGCCCCAGTTCGCGCGACACGGCCAGCGACAACGCCGTCGCCATGGCCAGGCCCATCAGCAGGACGGTGGCGGCCGGCCCCCGGTCGGCGGGCAGCTTCCACAGCATGGCCAGCGCGGCGAAGGTGGTCAGCAGCGAGAGCGCCGGCGGCACCATGCCGCCCAGCGGTTCGGCCGCGCCGGCGCTGGCCAGGAGCAGCAGGCCCGCCAACCCGGACAGCAGCACGCACGCGGCCATGAACAGCCGCGCGGCGCGCCATTGCAGCGTCGCGGGCAGGCTGTCGCCGCGCGACAGTTCCTGCCCCACCAGACTGCTCAGATCGTCCTGGGAATCCTTGCTCACTCGACCTTGCCCAACGGTTGTGTCCGGGGACCTTGCGCGGCCGCTCTCGTGGCGACCGGTGCCGAGGGCCGCGTCAGCCGGTTCGGCGCGCGGCGGCCTCGGAGTGCAACGTCCGGTAACGGAGTCTCGGCGAGCAGGGGCCGATCTGAAGCGTCGAGAAATCCCGAAACGCACGCCTCCCGGCGCGCGCCCGAGGATTCTGTCAATTAGTTGGCGGGCGCCCCGGGGCGCCGGTCAGGCGGCGGCGGTGGGGCGCAGGGTGTCGCGTGTCGCCAGCGCGACACGGCGGGCGGCGGCGGCGAAGTCCTCGCCAGCGGAGGCGTACAGCACCGCCCGGGAGGAATTCACGATCACCGTGCCGGCGTCCCGACGCCAGCCGGCGGCGACGGTGGCCGCGGCATCGCCGCCCTGGGCGCCGACGCCCGGGATCAGCAGCGGCAGCGTCGGTGCCAGCGCGCGCACCCGCTCGATCTCCTTCGGATAGGTCGCGCCGACCACCAGGCCGAGCTGGCCGTTGGTGTTCCATTCGCCCTGCGCGATCGCCGCTAGGTGCTCGAACAGCCGCGGCTGGCCCGGCACGTCGGCCAGGCGCTGCATCTGCCAGTCGTCGCCGCCAGGGTTGGAGGTGCGGCACAGCAGGAAGGTGCCCTTGTCGGGATAGCGCAGGTAAGGCTCGACCGAGTCGCGACCCATGAACGGCGACAGCGTCACCGCATCGGCCTGGTAGCGCTCGAAGGCCTCGCGGGCGTACTGCTCGGCGGTGGCGCCGATGTCGCCGCGCTTGGCGTCCAGGATCACCGGCACATGCGGCGCGTTGCGCTTCATGTGCGCCATCAGCTGCTCGAGCTGGTCCTCGGCGCGATGCGCGGCGAAGTAGGCGATCTGCGGCTTGAACGCGCTGACCAGGTCCTTGGTCGCGTCGACGATGGCGGCGCAGAAGTCGTAGATCCGGCCGGCGTCGCCCTTCCAGGGCGCGGGGAACCTGGCGGGATCGGGGTCCAGTCCGACGCACAGCAGGGAGTCGTTCAGGCGCTCGGCGGCCTGCAGCTTCTGCATGAATTTCATGAGGTGTCCGGGAGAAAGTCGTTCGGGGGGCCGGGCGGGTCGGCGCTCACCGGGCCGGCGGGGTGCGGTATTGTCCCGCTTTTGCCCGGCGGCCCCGTTCGGTATCGATCGCCCGCCGGTGTCGCGATGACGCTCACGGGCGCTGGGAGGCGCGGATGGAAGTCTTGAGGACGGCGCGGCTGCGGCTGCGGTGGTTTCGCCAATCGGATGCGGCCTTCGTCCGCGGGCTGCTCAACGAGCCGGCGTGGATCGAGCACATCTACGACGCGCAGGTGCGCACCGACGAGCAGGCCGCCGCCTGGATCCGCGAGCGGCTGGAGGCGCGCTACTGGCTGCTGGGCTTCGGCTTCTGGGCCGTCGAGCGGCTCGAGGACGGCGAGCTGCTCGGCCTGGCCGGCGTGATCCAGCGCGAGGGCTTGCCGTATCCGGACATCGGCTACGGCTTTCCGGCGCGCTTCTGGGGCCACGGCTATGCGCGCGAGGCGGCGTCCGCCACCTTCGACTACTGCCGCCAGGTGCTGGGCATGCGGCACCTGATGGGCACGACGGCGCCGGAGAACCATCCCTCGGGCCGCGTGCTGGTGGCCATCGGCATGACCGACGAAGGCGAGCAGCAGACCGAGGCGCACGAGGGGCTGTCGCGGGTCTACACCTGGCACGACCCGATCGAGCGCAGCGACGCCGAGGAGATCGCCGCGCTGCGTCTGCGCTGGCGCGCGGCCTTGACCGGACCCGCGCGGGCGGCGCTGACCGCCTGCCTGACGCCGGAGACCGTCGACCGCGTGATGGCCAGCCGCACCGACCTGTCGCCGCAGGCGCTGGATCACCTGGCGCAGCGCTGGGCCGCGCTGGCGGACGATCCGACCTTGCGCGCGGTGCGGACGCCCGCCGGCTGGCGCCTCGACGTGCCCGCTGACCGCTGACCGCCGCGCCTGGCGGTCCTCGCGCGTGCGCACGCGGTGGCGGGCGCGCTTAAGCGTGGCTGAAGTCGGCGGCAAGGGGCCTCGCCTATGCTCGCGGCCATGGATATTTCTGCTCAGAGCGCCGCGCGCATCCTGCTGATCGAGGACGACGAGCGCCTGGCGCAACTGGTCGCCGATGCGCTGCACAAGGCCAACTACGCCGTCACCGTCTGCGGCGACGGATTGGCCGGCGAGGCGCTGATGCGCCAGGAGCCCTTCGACCTGGTGCTGCTGGACGGACATCTGCCGGGCAAGGACGGCTTCGACGTGCTGCGCGACACCCGGCGTGACTTTGCCGGCCGCATCGTGATGCTGACCGCGCGCGACGACGACATCGACCAGGTGCTGGGCCTGGAGGGCGGGGCCGACGACTACATCACCAAGCCGGTGGCGCCGCGGGTGCTGCTGGCCCGCCTCAAGGCGCTGCTGCGCCGGGACGCGCTACCGGCCGCGCATCCGGTCGGCGAAGCGCTGCACTTCGGGCCGCTGACGCTGCTGCCGCAGTCGCGGGAGCTGCGCCTGCATGGCGAGCCGGTCGCGCTCACGACCGCCGAATACGAGCTGCTGAACTTCCTGGCGCAGCGCGCCGGACAGGTGGTCAGCCGCGACGACATCATGCAGGGCCTGCGGGGGCTGGAGTTCGATGGCCTGGACCGCGCCATCGACGCACGCATCTCGCGGCTGCGCAGGAAGATCGGCGACGACGCGCAGGCGCCGGTGCGGATCAAGACGGTGCGCGGACAGGGCTACCTCTTCGCGATCGACTGATGGCCGCGATGACGCTGCGCGCCTCGCTGCTGCGGATGGCGCTGGGACTGGGGCTGGCGGTGCTGGCGCTGATCCTGCTCGTCGAGGGGCTGGTGCTGATCGGGGCGTCCGAGGTCACCAACGACTACGTGCGCAACTTCATGCGCGGCACGGTGGACCTGCTGGTGCGCGACCTGGCGCCGCTCGATCCGCCGGCACGCCGCGAGCGCGTGCGTGAGCTCGACGCGCAGTTCGACTATCCGGTCCGGCTGGTGCGCACCGACCTCGCGCAACTCAGCGCCGACCAGCGCCGGCGGCTGGAGCGCGGCGAGGTCCTGGTGACCGGCTTCAACCGCCGCATCTACGCCGCCTTGCCTGGCGAGCCGGATCAGCTGCTGTTGCTCGGGCCCCTGGATTCGAAGCGCGCGGGCGAGCTGCCGAAGGAACTCGCGGCGCAATTGGGCGTGGCGGTGGTGATCGCGCTGGCGGTCGCGCTGATCGCCTGGTGGCAGCTGCGGCCGCTGTGGCGCGACCTGCGCGGCCTGCAACGGGCGGCCGAACGGCTGAGCGCCGGACGGCTCGATACCGAGCTGCCGCCGCTCAAGAGCCGGCTGTTCGCGCCGGTGGCCGCCGCGACCCGCGCGATGCTGGAGCGGCTGGCCGCCGCGATGGCGACGCAGCGCGAATTGACCGGCGCGGTTTCGCATGAGCTGCGCACGCCGCTGGCGCGGCTGCGCTTCGCGGTCGACGCGCTGGTCGACGAGGACGACCGTGACCGGCGCGAGCAGGCGGTGATGGCCTGCGAGCGCGACATCGCCGAGCTCGACGAGCTGATCGACGCCAGCTTGACGCTGGCCCGGCTGGACATGGGCGCGCTGCAGCCGAATGTGGTGCAGGGCGACCTGGGCGACATGCTGGCGCGGGAGGCGGCGTCGCTGGCACCGCTGCTCGACGGCAAGGCGCTCGATACCGATCTGCGCCTGCCCGCCGCGCTGCCTTTCGACGAGCGCTTGCTGCCCTACGCGGTGCGCAACGGCCTGCGCAACGCGGCGCGGTACGCGGCGGGCCGCATCCTGCTGACCGCGTGGGTCGAGGCAGGCCAGCTCTGGCTCGCGATCGACGATGACGGCGAAGGCGTGCCGCCCTCGCTGCGCGAGGCCGCCTTCGAGCCATTCAAGCGGCTCGAGCGCAAGGGGCGCGGGACGCGCGGCTTCGGCCTTGGCCTGGCGATCGTGCGTCACGTCGCCCATGCGCACGGTGGACACGCGCGGCTGGGCGAAGCGCCGCGGCTGGGCGGTGCGCGCCTGCTGCTGCATTGGCCGGTCGCGACGGCCTGATCCGGCCTGATCTGGCCCGTTCCGATCCGCGACCGATCCGGTTTTGATCCGATGCCATCGTGCTTCGCGGTCTGATGGCCCTTGCCCGTGGGCGCGGATCGCCCCGCGTGAAGCTTCGTCAAGCCGGTCGACTGCCGCTGTCAAGGACCGTCACAGAAGCGCCCAACTCGGTCCACAGACAGCGCGGGGTCGAATTCCCAGAATGAGCTCCATGTCGAACGAGCCTGGCGGTTGTCCAAGGCACCCCCGGACGACATCGATCAACAGCTCTGAAGGAGTTTCGAATGAACCGCAACAACAACAACGCTCGCACCTCGATCAACGGCAAGAAGGCCGGCCTGCTGGCCGTGGCCGCCGCCGCGCTGACCCTGGGCGTGGGCGTGGCGCATGCCGATCCGGTGACCCCGTACTACATCGGTGGTGACGTCGGCAAGACGACGCAGCGCGTGGACGGCAACTCGCAGAAGCGCACCTCGGACAGCTACAGCATCTTCGGCGGCTACAAGTTCAACGAGAACTTCGCGGCTGAGATCTCCTACACCGACCTGGGCAAGGTCAGCTTCGACGGCGTGACCGCGAAGAACAAGGTGTACGCACTGGACGGCATCGCCCGCGCGCCGCTGGGCGCCGGCTTCGGCGTCTACGGCAAGGTCGGCCTGGCCTATGCCGAGCGCGACTTCAGCAACGGCCTGGGCGACAAGGACAAGACCGGCCTGAAGCTGGGCGTGGGCGTCGACTACGCGCTGACGAAGAATGTCTCGCTGCGCGCCGAAGCCACCCGCTACAACGACATGCCGCAGGCCAACGGCTTCAACAAGAAGGACGATCGACTGAGCATGGGCCTGGCCTACCAGTTCTGATCGACCGTCACGGTTGACCGGCGCCGATTCCCCCCGGCGCCGGCGCCTTCCGGGCTGCTCCTGAGCGACACCCGAAACCCCCTGATTCCCGGAAGGTGCAAGGGCAGTGCAGTGATGCACTGCCCTTTTTTCATGCGTGCTTCCGAATTGGCAAGGCCCGACCCCGGTGACTCCGCCGCCTCCGCGCTTACCCTGATCGAGGCCACTGATTGAGGCCATTCCCCGAATGACGGTCTGGGGATGGAATGAATCCGTCACGCTGTTGTGACGTGAGCCAACTCTTCAGGAGAACACCATGACCTTGCTTGCCAACACCGCTCCGACCGGCCTCCAGGAACTGAGCTGCGCGGAGATTGATCTGGTTCACGGAGGAGATTCGTGGGCGGGCTCGCCCGCAGGCCGGGCCAGGGCGGATGGCGCAGCCTGCGCCAACGCGATCCTGGTCTGGAGCGGCATCGGCGCCTCGATTGGCGGCATCGGAGGCAGCTTCATCTCCGTGTAGGGAGGTTGGGCGATTGGCGGCGGAATGGCCGCAAAGTACTCGCGGGCCTGCAACGCTACGCAGTGAGCGACGCGCCCTCCCGCGTGCAACGGACAGGTTCGCCGTGGGCTTTGCGCGCAACGGCCAACCTGCTCGCGATCGCAGGGTTCACCCGCCTGTTGCTGGTGCTGCCGACTTGCTGCGGATCCTGGTCGCATCCGACCCTGGCTGTGGCCGTCCTGGGGGCTGCGCTGGCTGCCGGCTGCATCCGACTGGTCACGATCAGGTTCCTCCTGGACGTGACCAGACGGACGGACCCGTTCGTCTCGCGTCTCAAGATCACCGGCCTGGGCCTCGCCGCGGGGGCGATCGGCGCAGAGGCACTCTGGGCGATCCCGGCGTACGTCCCCCGGTCCGGCCCATTTCTTCAAGCCGTCGCGATCATCTGGGCCGCATGTTGTGCAGCCATGATCTGGCGCTACTGGCGACGAGGCCCGAGCAGTCGCGGCCCATAAGCAAATGGGGCAGTGCGTCGATGCCCTGCCCCATCACGATGCCGCTCGGACCGGCTCAACGCCGGCGCCGCAATCAGATCCGCTTGGCCAGCGCCTCGGCCGTGCCGATGTAGTTGCCGGGCGTCATCGCGAGCAGGCGCTGCTTCTCGGCCTCGGGAAGTTCCAGGCCCTGGATGAACTGCTGGATCGATTCGCGCGTGATCGACTTGCCGCGCGTCAGCTCCTTCAGCCGCTCGTACGGGTTGGGCAACGCATAGCGGCGCATCACCGTCTGGATCGGCTCCGCCAGCACTTCCCACGACGCATCGAGGTCCGCATCCAGCGCCGCCTGGTTGAGCTCCAGCTTGTCCAGGCCCTTGCTCAGCGAGTCATAACCCAGCAGCGCATAGCCCAGCGCCACGCCCATGTTGCGCAGCACCGTCGAATCGGTCAGGTCCCGCTGCCAGCGCGAGATCGGCAGCTTCTGGCTCAGGTGCGTCAGCACCGCGTTGGCCAGGCCGAAGTTGCCCTCGGCATTCTCGAAGTCGATCGGGTTGACCTTGTGCGGCATCGTCGACGAGCCGATCTCGCCCGCCTTGGTCTTCTGCTTGAAGTAGCCCAGCGACACGTAACCCCACACGTCGCGGGACCAGTCCACCAGGATCGTGTTGGCGCGCGTGACGGCGTCGAACAGCTCGGCCATGTAGTCGTGCGGCTCGATCTGGATGGTGTACGGGTTGAAGCTCAAGCCCAGTTGCTGCTCGATGACCGCGCGGCTGAACGACTCCCAGTCCTTCTCCGGATAGGCCGACAGGTGCGCGTTGTAGTTGCCCACCGCGCCATTCATCTTGGCCAGCAGCTTCACCTCGGCGATCACCGCGCGGGCGCGGCGCAGGCGCGCGACGACGTTGGCGATCTCCTTGCCCACCGTCGTGGGGCTGGCCGTCTGGCCGTGCGTGCGGCTGAGCATCGGCGCGGCCGCGTGCGCCTGCGCCATCTCGGTCATCTTGGCGATCACGCGGTCCAGCGCCGGCAGGATCACCTGCTCGCGCGCGGCCTTGAGCATCAGCCCGTGGCTGGTGTTGTTGATGTCCTCGCTGGTGCAGGCGAAGTGCACGAACTCACCGGCGCCCTCCAGCTCCGGCTTGCCGGCGAACTGCTGCTTGATCCAGTACTCGACCGCCTTGACGTCGTGGTTGGTGGTCTTCTCGATGTCCTTGATCGCCTGCGCATCCCGCTCCGAGAAATTGGTCACCAGCGCGCGCAGGAACTCGCGCGTGGCGGCCGGCAGCGGCTTGAACTCGGCCAGGCCCGCATCCGACAGCGCGATGAACCATTCGATCTCGACCTGCACCCGGCGGTGCATCAGGCCGAACTCCGACAGCAGCGGGCGCAGCGCGGCCATGCGCGACGCATAGCGGCCATCCAGGGGCGACAGGGCGGTGAGGGCGGAGAGATTCATGGCGCGCGCCGGCCGGACCGGCCGTTCAGGGGGTGGGACAAACCCGCGGATTCTACAGAGGGGGTCACAATAGCCCCCGCTCCGGACCCGTGCCGCCACCGAGGCGCGGCCGCCGGGAGGCGCCAACGAGGCGGCATGACCCGCCTCGCGTGAAGGTTCGAGGGAAGGCATGCAAGAGAGAAGTCAACGCAGGGGCGCCGTCTGGATGACCGCCCTCACGGCCGCGGCGTGCGCCGCCACGATCACCCTGATGAGCGGCTGCCGGCCGGCCGGCGATGCGCCCAAGCCGCTCGCGCCGCTGGAGGCGGCCTCGGCCAACCCGGCCGTCAGCGCCACGCTGCTGCGCCAGAGCGACGAACTGCTCGCGCGCTACCGCCAGATGATCGTGCTGATGGACGGCGAGTCCACGCTCAAGCCTGCCGAGCGCGAGGCGGTGCGCGCGGTCGGCCTGATGCTGTTCCACGACATGCAGGAAAGCATTCGCGCGCTCGGCGACACGGCGGCCAGGAGCACCGATCCCGCCGGCCTCGCTGCCCTGTCGCAGTTGCTGGACCGGATCGAGCAGGAGCCGTCGTGGTTCGACGCCGACCGGCTCGCGTTCAAGGAGTTCCTCGCCCAGCTCTCGCAGCAGTTCTCGACCTCGCAGAGCATCGCCGGCCTGAAGCTGGCCAAGCGGGCGGGCGAGGACCTGGGCGTGCTGGCCGAGATTGAAAGTGCCTACGAGCAGGAGCTGCGCGACACCTTCGGCCGCTTCGCGCAGCGTGGCATCGTGCCCAAGCGCGAGAAGTGGGCGGACTACGTCGCCAAGCTCAAGGGGCTGTACGCGCGCGAGCGCATCCTGAAGGATTACGCGACCATCCTGCCCGACCTGCAGGCGCGCCCGAGCGTCGTCGCCGAGGCGCCCGCAGGGACCGCCGCATCGGCGGCCACGCGCGGACCCGGCAAGGAGGAGCGCGAGTTCTTCGGCCGCCAGCTGCCGCCCAAGACGGTGCTGCTGACCTTCGACGACGGCCCGCATCCGCGCTACACCGACGAGATCCTGGAGATCCTCAAGCGCTACCAGGCGCCGGCGGTGTTCTTCGAACTGGGCCGCAACCTCGGCAGCGTCGACGCCAGCGGCAAGGTCAAGCCCGGTCCGGGCAGCGAGGTCGCCAAGCGGGTGCTCGCCGCCGGCCATCCGATCGCGAATCACAGCTTCAGCCATGGCGTGATGTCCAAGTTCGAGCTCGCCAAGGTCCGCCAGGAAGCGAGCTCCACCGAGGCCCTCCTGGACGCCGCCGGCCGCGAAGGCCAGGCCCTGTTCCGCTTTCCCTATGGCGCGCGCAACGACGCGGCGCTCGGCGCGATCGAGGCGCTCAAGCTGCGCTCGATGATGTGGAACGTCGACTCGCTGGACTGGTCCGATCCGATCCCGAAATCGATCGCCGCACGGGTGCTGGGCGAGCTCGGCAAGCAGCAGCGCGGCATCGTCCTTTTCCACGACATCCACGCCCGCACCGTCGAGGCCCTGCCGCTGGTGCTGGACCAGCTCCAGGCCGAGGGCTACCGGTTCGCCGCCTGGAAGGACGGCAAGATCGTCGCCACCGAGGCGCCCGCGGCGGATGCCGCCGCGCCGGACCTGGCCGGTGCCAACCTCTACCGCGACAGCGTCGCGCTGGTGATCGGCATCGACCAGTACAAGAGCTGGCCGCGCCTGCAGCACGCGGTGCGCGATGCCCAGGCCATCCAGGAGACGCTGCGGACCCAGTTCGGCTTCCGTGCCGAGAACGTCACCACGCTGACCGATGGCGACGCGACGCGCGCCAACATCCTGCGCGCGCTCAACGCGATGGCGCGCAAGGGCGGCGACGGCAAGCTCAAGCGCGACGACCGGGTGTTCGTCTTCTTTGCCGGCCATGGCAGCACGCGCAAGCTGCCCAGCGGGCGCGACGTCGGCTACATCATCCCGGTCGACGCCGGCATCGACGACCTGCAGACCGATGCGATCGCGATGCCGCAGCTGCAGGAGCTCAGCGAGGCGTTGCCGGCCAAGCACGCGTTCTTCGTCATCGATGCCTGCTACTCGGGCCTGGGCCTGACGCGCGGCGGCGCGCCGGGCGGCAATGCCAACTTCGTGCGCGACAACGCGCGCCGGCTGGGCCGCCAGATGATGACGGCCGGTGGCGCCGACCAGCAGGTGGCCGACGATGGCCCCGGTGGCCATTCGGTGTTCACCTGGACGCTGCTGCAGGCGCTGTCGGGCAAGGCCGACCTCAACGGCGACGGCCTGATCACCGCGACCGAGCTGGCGGCCTATGTGGCGCCGGCGGTGTCGGCCATCGCGCACCAGACGCCGGCCTTCGGCAGCCTGCCCGGCAGCGAGGGCGGCGAGTTCATCTTCGAGCTCGCGTCCGCGCAGGAGCAGGCGCTCAGCGGCGACAGCAACCAGCTCGACGCGAAGGCCAGTGCGCTGGCCAAGCAGGCCGACGACGCCCGCAACGCGCAGCTGCAGCCGGTCGCGCAGGCCTCGGCGCCGGTCGGTGCCGCGCCGGCGAGCGCCACCGCGGTGCAGGTGACGCTCAAGGGCCTGGACGGCACGGACACGGCGATCGCGACCAGCGCCGCGCCGGCGCCGATCAGCGCGCGCGTCGCGGCCCAGCGCGCCAACGACCGCGGCTTGCAGCTCTACAAGGAGCGCCGCTACGACGAGGCCGAAGCCGCGTTCACCGAAGCGCTCAAGCTGCAGCCGCGCTTCGCGCTGGCCGCCAACAACCTGGGCTTCATCTACTACAAGCGCGACAAGCCGGCCGAGGCCGCCCGCTGGTATCGCAAGGCCATCGAGATGGACGGCAGCCGTGCGCTGGCGCACCTGAACCTGGGCGACGCGCTGCTGCGCGCCGGCGACGAGGCGGGCGCGCAGATGGCGTACCGCGCGTTCATCGAGCTGTCGCCGCAGCATGCGCGCGCCGCGGCGCTGAAGGCCTGGGTCGAGCATCCGGACAGCGCGAACAAGCCGGAACCCCCGCGTTGATCGGCGTTCCGCCGCGTGGCCGAGCCACGCGCGGACCCGGTCGGCGAGATCGATCCCGACGTTGGAACGGCCCGACGGCAGGCGGGTTGTCCCTGATGTGAGGGGCGTGCGCTTGCTGCTTAATCCGGCCTTTCCCGCTCGGTTGACGTCTGGTTACCGCTTCGTCCGATGGTTTCGCTGGCTTCCGATGGCGCCGCACCGCGCCTGATCCGTGTGCATCAGATCGACCCCCTCGCATGGGCGCCGCTGCTCGCGGCCAGCCAGGGCGAAGGCTGGCAGATGCTGGGCCGGCTGATGGATGAATGGCGCAGCGGCGCCAATCGCTACGAGCAACCCGGCGAGTCGCTGTGGGCCTGGTTCGACGCCAACGGCCAGGCGATCGCGGTCGGCGGCCTGAATGTCGAGCCAGCGCCAGGACGTCCCGGCACCGGCCGCATGCGGCGCTTCTACGTGCATCCGGCTTGGCGCGGCCACGGTCTGGCCCGGCGGCTGGTCAACGCGGTGCTCGCCAGCGCGCAGGGCCACTTCAGCCGCTTGCATGTGAACTGCGAGAGCCCCGAGTCGGCCTCCTTCTGGAGCCGCTGCGGCTTCGCGCCGATCGACGCGCAGCGCGAGCCGATCGAGCGACCGGCCCGCTACACCCACGTGCGGCTGCTTCCGCAGTACCAGGCGGCCTGACGGGGCTGCGCGTCCTCAGGCCGGCTTCGGCGGCCAGTGCTTCGCGCAAACCTCGGCGACATGGGGCAGGGCCTCGATCCGCTGCAGCAGCGCGAAGAACGCCGGCCGATGGTCCTCGAGGAACTTCCGCGACCCCGACCACTTCGACACGATCACCGCCATCATGTCTAGCGCGCCCGGCCGGATGCCGCTGAGCCACGGCTCCCCCGGGAACATGTCCGCGAACAGCGCCCAGTGGTGATGCAGGCGGGCCTTCGTGCCGGCGACGATGGCGTCGTGGTCGGCCTTGTCGGTGCTGGTCGTGTAGCGGTGCGGGTAGTCGATGACGCTGATGCAGCTGTAGCAGTTGGCCGCGATGTAGACCAGGCCGCGCAGCACGCGATCGCGCTGGCGCTCGTTGTCGCCGAGCAGCCCGGCCGCCGGGAAGCGCAGGCCCAGGTGCATCAGGATCGCGCCGCTTTCCGTCAGCACGTCGCCGTCGGGCGTGCGCAGCGTCGGGATCTGCATCAGCGGATTGAGCGCGCGCAGCGCCTCCTGCGCCGAGGCGTCCTCCCACGACGAGGCGTGCACCGTGCGGTAGGCCTGCCCGCACCAGCGCAGGCCGATCTCCACGATCGACGAGCCGGAGCCCTGGGTGCCGTACAGGAGGTAGCCGGCGTCCGAAGCGGGGCTGGAGACGGTCATGTCGAACTCCACGGAAATGGGGAGCGGCGAGTGTAGGAGCCGCTCGCGCCGCATGACGGAAGTCCGCGTGCCAGGCAGGGCGGTTGGGCCCGGCCGGTCAGCGCTCGAAGAACTTCATCCGCTCTTCGTCGGCCGGATGGGTGTTGAAGGCGATGCGCAGCAGCTCGCCGGCGCCCGCCTTCGCCTGTTCGCCCACCTCCCGGCCCAGCGTCTTCGGCTCGGAGGCGCCCTCGGCCTTGGCCTGCGCCGTCCGCGCCGCGCGCCACGCCCCGATGCGCTCGAACAGCAGCAGCATCGCGCGCGGCGAGCGGCCGCTGTCGATCAACAGGCGTTTGGCTTGCGCATCGGCTTCGCGTTCGAAGTCGCGCGAGTAGCTGGCATGGGTCAGCGCCGCGGGTGCCGCCGCCAGGAGGCTGGAGAAGTCGCCGATCGCGAAGCCCAGCAGGGCGCCGGTCAGGCTGGCGCGCATCGTCAGCCGCAGCCCATGCTGCTCGCGCACATGGCCCAGTTCGTGGGCCAGGACCCCCAGTACCGCGTCGGGCTGGTCGCCCAGCAGCTTCAACAGTGCGTCGGTGACGACGATGTGTCCGCCCGGCAGCGCGAACGCGTTCGGACCGATGGTCTCGCCGGCATCGCGGAAGTGCAGCTCATAGGGCGTGGGCTCGCCGGGCTGGCTCGCGACCATCGCCGCGAAACGGGCGCGCCACTGCTGCTGCGCCTGAGCGTCCATCTTGCTGGGCTTGAGCAGGTAGCCGTCGAGCTGCTCCATCGACTCGTCGCCGATCGACTGGCCGATCGATTCCGGCAGATGCCGGGCGATCGTGTCGGCGGCCGCGGGCACGCCCCAGTGCCAGACGACCGCGCCGACGGCGACGACCACGCCGAGCGCGACGATCGAATGTCGCCAGCTGGAGAACCAGCGCACCGCCAGCCCGCCGCCGAGCCCACGGCCCTGCGTCGCGGCAGCGGCCCAGTCGTCCCAGCCGACGGCGTCCCGCGTGGTCAGCACGCCGCCGTCGGGGAGCTGGGCCTGGCGCTGCCCATGGCGCGTCCGTTCCGGCCACTGCACCTGCCGGATCGGGTAGCGGCGCTCGACACCGTCCAGGTCCTGGTCGTGGACGACCAGCTGCTCGCGCTCCAGCCACAGGCGCACCGGCCGCGCGCGGGCACTGCGGCCGTCGAAGTAGTCGGCCAGCAGCGTCGGCACGCCCGGGGCCTCGCCGGTCATCACAGGCCCATGTCGATGCCGAAGAAGTCGCCGGCGAGTTCGCCCGCGGCATCCTGCGTGGCGCTGCCTTGGCCGGCCACCCAGGTCTCGGGGTCGCCGTCCATCGTCACGCTGACGGCCTCCAGCCGCAGGCGTGCGGTGTGCACGACCGCGAAGGGCCGGTACAGGCCCAGCGTGATCAGCGTCAGCACCCAGTTCTTCAGCGTCAGCCAGGTCAGCGCACCGACCTTGAGCTGGCTGGTGAAGGACAGGTCGTCGGTGGTGGTGCCGTTCCAGACCATGTTCTGGAAGCGGGCGGTGAAGAAGGGGCCGAGCAGCGCGAAGTACAGCAGGTAGCCGGCCATCGCGCCCACCATCGCCCCGCCGAAGGCGGCCTTCTGCGAATGCACGACGAACATGCCGATCGCGAAGCCGACGCCAGCCAGGACCATCATGAGGACGGTGATGAGCAGCGTGACGCCCAGGGTCTTCAGGCAGAGCCAGTAGACGGCGCTGGCGCCCAGTCGCAGCTCGCCGTGCTGGGCGGCGATCCGGTAGCCGTTGTGCTGGTAGCGCTTGGCCGCGGCGATCACCCAGGGCATCAGCAGCAGGATGGCCAGGGTGATGAGCAGGACGACCTTCTCGACCGTGCCGAAGCGCGGCTTGCCGTCGACCGGCAGGCCCGCCGGTCCGCCGATCACCTGGACCAGGAGGATCGCCGCGGAGCAGATCCAGATCGGCAGTGCCGGGCCGTAGGCGCCCTTGAGCGTGCCGGCGAAGCCGAAGCGCAGGCCGCGCCAGCCGGTGTTGCCCAGGCGGAACTGCATGCCCGCGCGCCAGAGCGCCGGCCAGATCGCGGCCATCACGCCGAAGGCGATCAGGCCTGCCATCGGCGAGAAGTGACCCGCTGCCGAGTAGGTCCCCATCAGCACCAGCAGCAGCAGGTGGCCGCGGAACATCTTCCAGGGGTCGCCGTGGAAGGACAGCGCATGGCCGTCGATCAACGTGTTGGCGTAGAAGTAGCGGATGCGCCGCGCCTTGGCGAACGGCCAGTACAGGCTGGCCGTGACGATCGTCAGCAGCAGGTTGACGATCCAGATCCGGAAATACTCGCTGCCCGATCCGGTGAACTGGATCTCGAGCTTTCGCTTGCGGAACTCCGACAGCGGCCACCCGGTCAAGCCGCCGGTCGCCGCAGCTTCTTCGTGCTGTTGCATGGTTTCCCTCTTCTCGATGGCCCCGGAATTGGGGGGCCCTCCGTTGTTGTCTGCGCGTCGATGGTTCGCATCGCGATCGTCGGCCATGAAGGCCGCGGCCCGCTCAGCGGCGGGCGGGCGAGAGTGTGCGTCACCGGCGCAGGGGACGGCAATACACCCAAATGAGGGCAACCGACCTGTCGCTTGTGGGAGTCAGCCGATGGAAGCGACTGGCTAGAATCCCGCGACACCATGAAGCTCATCGGATCCCTCACCAGCCCCTACGTCCGCAAGGTCCGCGTCGTCATGGCGGAAAAGAAGCTCGACTACCAGTTCGAGCTGGAAGACGTCTGGGGCAGCGACAACATCCTCAAGGTGAACCCGCTCGGCAAGGTGCCGTGCCTGGTCATGGAGGGGCAGGATTCGATCACCGGCGCCGTGTTCGATTCGCGCGTCATCGTCGAGTACGTCGACACGCTGTCGCCGGTCGGCCGCCTGATTCCCGACCGCGGTCGCGAGCGCTGCGAGGTGCGTACCTGGGAAGCGCTGGCCGATGGCCTGATCGACGCCTGTGTCGCCGCACGCCTGGAACACACCTGGTCCGGCCGCGCGCCCGGTGAGCGCAGCGAGGCCTGGGTGACGCGCCAGATGAACAAGGTCCATGCCTCGCTGCAGGCGATGGGCCATGGCCTGGGCGAGAAGACCTGGTGCTCCGGCAACCACTTCACGCTGGCCGACGTGTCGCTGGGCTGCGCGCTCGGCTACCTGGACTTCCGCTTCCCGCAGATCGACTGGCGCGCGGCCTATCCCAACTTGGCCCGCCACTTCGACAAGCTGATGACGCGCCAGAGCTTCCAGGACACGGTGCCGCCGGCGAACGCCTGAGCCTCGCGGCCCCGATCCGGGATCGCCACCCGGTGACCCCATCGACGCCCGGCCCGTGCCGGGCGTTGTCGTTTCAACGACCTCCCCCAGACGGGCGATGCGGCGCTGACTTCCCGCCGATGCGCCCGACTGGGCCCACAATCGCGCGATCCGGCCCAGGTCCGATCCAGACCCGGGGCGGCGCATTCCTTTGACAGATCCCGGGAGGATTGGATGGGTGTGAAGCGAGCGTTGGCGCCGATCGGGCGCTTGTTCGGCCGGCTGTGGTGGTTCCTGGACGGCACGCGGCGCGTGGTGTTCACGCTGCTGTTCTGGCTGATCGTGATCGGCCTGATCTGGGCCGCGACGCGCGGCGGCAAGCCGCTGCAGGAGAAGACGACCCTGGTGCTGGACATCCGCGGCGATGTCGTCGAGCAGTTCTCCGGCTCGCCGCGCGACCAGGCGCTCGCCCAGATCAAGGGCGAGGACCGGGCCCAGACGCGGCTGCGGGACATCCTGCGCGCCATCGACGCCGCGGCCAAGGACGACAAGATCGTCCAGGTGGTGCTGGAGCTCGACCAGATGGGCTCGGCCACGCCGGCCGCGCTGCACGAGATCGAGGTGGCGCTGACGCGCTTCAAGGCGAGCAAGAAGCCGGTCGTGGCCTTCGGCCAGGCCTTCGACCAGCGCGCCTACTACCTGGCCGCCCAGGCCACCGAGGTCTACGTCCATCCGATGGGTGGCGTGATGATCGAGGGCTACGGGCGCTACCGCAACTACTACAAGGACGCGCTGGACCGCCTGGGCATCGCGCCCAACGTGATGCGGGTGGGCACCTACAAGAACGCGGTCGAGCCCTATTTCGCGAACGGGCCGTCCAAGGCCACGCTGGAAGCGGAAGGCTACCTGTACGACGAGCTCTGGACCCGCTACCAGGCCAGCGTCGAGGCCGCGCGCAAGCTGCCCAAGGGGGCGATCCAGCGCGCGATCGACGAACTGCCGCAGCGCCTGCAGGCGGTCGGCGGCGATCCCGGCAAGTTCGTGCTGGCCGAGAAGCTGGTCGACGGCCTGAAGACGCGGGATGAGGTCGAGGCGCTGCTGGAGAAGCGCGGCGCCAAGGACGAGAAGCAGCTGCGCCGCATCGGCCTGGGCGCCTATGTCGCCCAGCTGTCGCCGACGCTGCCCAAGCCGGAAGGCCAGGTCGGCGTGATCGTGGCGGAAGGCGAGATCGTGGACGGCAACGCCGGCCCGGGACGCATCGGGGGCGACTCGATGTCCAAGCTGATCCGCCAGGCGCGGGAGGACGACAAGATCAAGGCGGTCGTGCTGCGCGTGAATTCGCCGGGCGGCAGCGCCTTCGCTTCCGAACTGGTGCGACGCGAGCTGGAGCTGACCCGCGCCGTCGGCAAGCCGGTGGTCGTGTCGATGGGCGGCGTGGCCGCGTCGGGCGGCTACTGGATCTCGATGTCCTCGGACGAGGTCATCGCCGACCCGTCCACGATCACCGGCTCGATCGGCGTCTTCGGCATGCTGCCGACGGCCGAGAAGCTGATGGACAAGCTCTCCATCCACACCGGCGGCTACACGACCACCTGGCTGGCCAGCGGCTATGACCCGCGGCGTCCGCTGGATCCGCGCCTGGCGCAGGTGGTGCAGTCGTCGATCGAGCACATCTATGCCGACTTCACCGGCAAGGCCGCCCAGGCCCGCAAGAAGACGCAGCAGCAGATCGATGCCGTCGGCCAGGGCCGCGTGTGGACGGGTGCCCAGGCGCTGGAGCGCGGCCTGGTCGATCGCAACGGCTTGCTGCAGGACGCGATCGCCAGCGCGGCCAAGCGCGCCAAGCTCGGCGACGAGCCGACGGTGCGCTACGTCGAGCCCGAGCGCAGCACCCTCGACCGCCTGCTGACCAGCGTCGGCGACGCGGCCGCGCCCTCGCTGCGCGGCATGGTGATGCATGCGCTGGGGGGCGTCCCGGCGATGCCGGCGGCGCTGCGCGAGGCACAGGTCGACATGACCTGGCTGGCCGAGCAGGCCCAGGCGGGACCGGCCGGCGCGAAGCCGCCGGTGCGCGCGATCGTGCACTGCCTCTGCACGGCGCCCTGAGCGTCTGGCGGTACGCCTCCGGAGCGGCGGGCTCCGGAGGCGTGGCTATACTCCCGCCCCATGGCGCCGATTTGTCCGGCTTGCGGGCGCCCAAGAAATGCAGCTAAAGAGGGGCACCCGATCCACGGATCGAGACCCGGTGTTCCGCTTCAAGCAGCGGCGCCGGGTTTTGCTTTTTTGGGGTGTTTCATGGGATCCGTCGGTGACGTCACACCGCAGCGCTTGTTGTTCGACGAGCCGCTGACCTTGCGCAGCGGCGCCCGCATCGCGGGCTATGAACTGATGGTCGAGACCTACGGCCGTCTGAACGAGGACAAGTCCAACGCGGTGCTGGTCTGCCACGCGCTGAACGCCAGCCACCATGTGGCCGGCACGCATGCCGGCATCGAGAAGAGCGAGGGCTGGTGGGACAACCTGGTCGGACCGGGCAAGCCGCTGGACACCGACCGCTTCTTCGTCATCGGCATCAACAACCTGGGCTCGTGTTTCGGCTCGACCGGCCCGATGCATCTGAACCCGGCCACCGGCCGCGTCTACGGCAAGGACTTCCCGGTGGTCACCGTGCAGGACTGGGTGGATGCGCAGGCGCGGGTGCTGGATCGCTTCGGCATCCAGCAGCTGGCGGCGGTGCTGGGCGGCTCGCTGGGGGGCATGCAGGCGCTGGACTGGTCGCTGCGCTACCCGCAGCGCATGCGGCATTGCATCGCGGTCGCGACCGCGCCCAACCTGTCGGCGCAGAACATCGCGTTCAACGAAGTCGCGCGCCGGGCGATCATCACCGACCCTGAATTCCACGACGGCTTCTTCTATGAACACGGGGTCGTGCCCCGTCGCGGCCTGCGGGTGGCGCGGATGATCGGCCACATCACCTACCTCAGCGACGACGTGATGGAGGAGAAGTTCGGCCGCCAGATGCGCGCGGCGGAACTGGGCTACTCGACCTCGGATATCGAGTTCCAGATCGAGAGCTACCTGCGTTACCAGGGCGACAAGTTCAGCGAGTACTTCGACGCCAACACCTATCTGCTGATCACGCGGGCGCTGGACTACTTCGACCCGGCGCGCGAGCACGGCGGCGACCTGAGCCGCACCTTCGCCAGCGCGCTGTGCAAGTACCTCGTGGTGAGCTTCACGACCGACTGGCGTTTCTCGCCGGCGCGCTCGCGAGAGATCGTCAAGGCGCTGCTCGACAACAAGCGGGATGTCTTCTATGCGGAGATCGATGCGCCGCACGGGCACGACGCCTTCCTGCTCGAGGATCCGCGCTACCACGGCGTGCTGCGTGCCTACTTCGACCGCATCGCCGCAGAGCATGAGCGGCCGGTGCCCGGCGGCACGGCGACGGTCTCGCATCGTCTGCAGGGAGTGGCGGTATGAGCGACCGGGCCGTGATGGACATGATTGCCGAACTGGTGCCGGCGGGCTCGCGCGTGCTCGACCTCGGCTGCGGCACCGGCGAGTTGCTGGCGCACCTGCAGGCCACCAAGGGCTGCACCGGCTACGGCGTGGAGCTGGACGACGCGAATGTGCTGGCCTGCGCGCAGCGCGGCGTCAACGTGATCCAGCTCAACCTGGAGGAGGGGCTGGCGATCTTCGAGGACCAGAGCTTCGATGTCGTGCTGCAGCTGGAGACCCTGCAGAACCTGCGCAACACCGAGGCGATGCTGCGCGAGACCGCGCGGGTCGGCCGCATCGGCATCGTCAGCTTCCCCAACTTCGCGCATTGGCCCAACCGGCTGCAGGTGCTGTCGGGCCGGATGCCGGTGACGCGGGTGCTGCCCTACCAGTGGTACGACACGCCCAACATCCGCGTCGGCACCTATGCGGACTTCCATGTGCTGGCCCGCAAATGCGGCCTGCGGGTGCTGGACAGCTTCGGGGTGCAGGACGGCCGCCAGGTTCGCGTGCTGCCCAACCTCATGGCCAGCATGGCGGTGTTCAAGTTCGATCGGGATTGAGGACGGCCGCCGGGTCGCGCGCGGCCCGCCCTCACGCCTCGTAGCGTCCCAGCCGCACCATCGTCTGCCCGGCCACGCCGGCGCGCCGGGACGGCATGATCAGCACGCAATCGCCGTGCGGCGTGACCCAGCGCCGCGCGCCGTCCTCGGCCAGCGGCGTGCCGGCCGCGGGAATGACCTTCAGGTGGTGCGTCGGCAGCAGGAATCGGAAGTCGGGCGACGCCGCCGTCACGCCCTCGCCGACGCGCACCAGCCGCTGCCGCGCCGGTGTCGGCAAGCGCGGCGATGCCTCGACCCACGCGTCGTCGACCATCTCCAGATGCCGCAGCAGGCGCAGCGTGACGTCGGTCGCCATCGCGGCGCTCGCCGGCTCCCAGTGCGCGCCGCACTCGACCAGCACCGCCTGTCGCGGACTCGTCGGATCCGCGAAACCGCCGCGATCGATCATCCGCAGCCCCGCCGCATGGCCGGTGTCCACCAGCAGCGTCTCCGGCTGTCCCAGCGCCCGGGCCAGCGGCACGCTCTTGTCGGTCATCCCGCAGATCGTCAGCGCCGGCGCGCCCGGCTCCTGCATCGAGTGCAGGTCCAGCAGCACATCCGCCGCATCCACGAAGGGCACCAGTTCGCGTGCCCGGCGCAGCTCGACCGAGTCGCGCGGCCCGCGCAGCACTGCCTCGTCCCAGAGCCGGTTCATGTCTTCGTCGACACAGCGCGAGGCGAACGGCGCCAGCGGGTTGAAGCGTCCGCAGGCCTCGACATTCGCGAAGGCCAGCACCAGCCTGCCGCGCAGCGGCCTCAGGGACCGGGCGAGCAGCCGGTCCAGCGCGATCGCGCCGCAGAGCTCGTTGCCGTGCACCAGCGCCACCACCATCGCCACCGGCCCCGGCCGGCCCGAATCGAGCACATGGACGAACTCGACGTCCGTGCCGGTGCCGCGGCGCCAGCGCTCGAGGGGCGGCGGCTGCAGCCGCACCTCCGGGTTGAACGCGGGGAAGGACTCGAGCAGGGCTGGGGTCATCGTCGTCGGAACGGGGGGCGTCCCCGCCGGGAAGACTGGGCGCGGGCGATCCTACACTCCGGCCCCATGAAGACTCTGACCGGCCATGACGGCCTCCCGCTGCACTGGCGGGAATGGGGCGCCGACCTGTCGCTGCCCACCCGAGGCACCGTGCTGATCGTCCACGGCCTGGGCGAGCACATCGGGCGCTACGAGACCGTCGCCGGGCGCCTGAACGACTGGGGCTGGCATGCCGCCGGCTTCGACCAGCGCGGCCATGGCGCCTCCGGCGGCCCGCGCGGCGACATCCCCGCCCACGACAGCCTGCTGCGCGACCTGGCCGCCGCGATCGACGGCCTGCGCGCCGATGACCGCAAAGGGCGCGGCCCGCTGATCCTGCTGGGCCATTCGATGGGCGGCGCCGTCGCGGCCCGCTTCGTCGCCGGCGCGCTGGAACAGGCGCCCTGGTCGCGCCCGGTCGACGGGCTGATCCTCAGTTCCCCGGCGCTGGATCCCGGCCTGTCGGCCTTCCAGCGCGGCCTGCTGGGCGCGACGCTGCCCCTCGTGCCGCACCTGGCCGTGGGCAACGGCCTGAATCCCTCGTGGGTCTCGCGCAGCCCGGAGGTCGTCCAGGCCTACAAGGACGACCCGCTGGTCCACGACCGCATCACCCCGACGCTGGCCCGGATGATCGCCAGCTTCGGCCCCGAGACCCTGCCGCTGGTGCCGCGCTGGACCACGCCGACGCTGCTGATGTGGGCCGGCGCCGACCGCTGCGTGGCTCCGGCCGGCAGCGCCGCCTTCGCCGCGGCCGCTGCCGCGGGCGGCGCGGTGCAGGCCGTCGCCTTCCCGGGCCTGGCGCACGAGATCTTCAACGAGCCTGAGCGCGAACAGGTCTTCGCCCGGCTCCGTGCCTGGCTGGGCGCACGCTCCTAGAATCGCCCGATTCACCCCTTCCGCCCGGACCGGCCGCGACCGCGACCCCGGACCCAGCCACGGCGGCCCGACCGGCCGCGCAGGAGACCCGCATGAACGCACGTGACCCGTCGTTGCCGCTGCAAGCCGATGAAATCAGCGCCCTGGGCGCCTTCGCCGAGAAGGTCTGGGACCAGGAGATCGTCCCCGCGCTGACCGACTACATCGCCATCCCGGCCAAGAGCCCGATGTTCGATGCCGACTGGCAGGCCAACGGCTACATCGACCGCGTCGTCCGCGACGCCGCCCAGTGGGTGGAAAGCAAGAAGATCCCCGGCCTGAAGCTGGAGGTCATCCGCCAGGAGGGCCGCACCCCGGTCATCTTCTTCGAGCTGCCGGCGACCAAGGCGGACAGCACCGACACCGTCGTCCTGTACGGCCACCTGGACAAGCAGCCCGAGTTCAACGGCTGGCGCGCCGACCTGGGCCCGTGGACGCCGAAGTACGAGGACGGCAAGCTCTACGGCCGCGGTGGCGCGGACGACGGCTACGCGATCTACGCGTCGATCACCGCGCTGCTGGCGCTGGACCAGCAGGGCGTGCCGCGCCCGCGCTGCGTCGGCCTGATCGAGGCCTGCGAGGAATCCGGCTCCTATGACCTGCCGGCCTACATCGAACTGCTCAAGCCGCGTCTGGGCAATGTCTCGCTGGTGGTCTGCCTGGACTCCGGCGCCGGCGACTACGACCGCCTGTGGATGACCACCTCGCTGCGCGGCATGGTCTCCGGCGTCCTGAAGGTCGAGGTGCTGACCGAGGGCATCCACTCCGGCGATGCGTCCGGCGTGGTGCCGTCGTCGTTCCGCATCCTGCGCCAGGTGCTGGACCGGCTGGAGGACTCCCGGACCGGTCGCCTGCTGCCGGACTCCTTCCACTGCGAGATCCCCGGCGTGCGCCATGAGCAGGCGCGGGCCACCGCCGCGATCCTGAAGGAAGAGGTCTACAAGCGCCTGCCCTGGGCCTGCGGCGCGGACGGCGGCCCGGTGCTGCCGGTGACGCAGGACCCGGTCGAGGTGCTGCTGAACCGCACCTGGCGCCCGACGCTCTCGGTGACCGGCGTGGATGGCTTCCCCGAGCTGAAGAGCGCCGGCAACGTGCTGCGCCCGTACACCGCCTTCAAGCTGTCGCTGCGCCTGCCGCCGCTGATCGACGGCAATGAGGCTGCGCTCAAGCTCAAGGCCCTGCTCGAGGACAACGCGCCGTACAACGCCAAGGTGAGTTTCGTGCCGGACGGTCGCGCCGGCGCCTATGGCGCCACCGGCTGGAACACGCCGGAGCTGTCGCCGTGGCTGAGCCAGGCGCTGGACGAGGCCAGCCAGGCCCACTTCGGCCAGCCGGTCGGCTACATCGGCCAGGGCGGCACGATTCCGCTGATGAGCATGCTGCAGAAGGGCTTCCCGGCCGCGCAGATGATGGTCTGCGGTGTGCTCGGCCCCAAGAGCAATGCCCACGGCCCCAACGAATTCCTGCATGTGCCGTATGGCAAGCGCCTGACCGCCGCGGTGGCGCAGGTGATCGCCGCGCACCCCTGACGGCGGCAGGGGCGCCGAGGCGGCGCCCCCCGGCGCGGCGGTCCGGCCGTCGCGACCCCTGAGGCCGGTTCCCGGCGCATCGCGAAGTCATAGAGAGGCGACCGACACGCGGCTCCCCGCGGCAGTCGCCCGGAGGAGACGGGATGGATCAGGTCAAGGCGATGCGGGTCTTCACCCGCGTGATCGACGAGGGCAGCCTCGCCGGCGCGGCACGGGCCATGGACCTGGCGCCGGCCGTGGTCACGCGGCTGGTGGCCGACCTCGAGGAACACCTCGGCGCGCGGCTGCTCAACCGCACGACCCGGCGACTGTCGCTGACCGACGTCGGCGAGGGTTACCTGGAACGCTGCCGTCGCATCCTCAGCGACATCGAGGAGGCCGAGGCGCTCGCCTCCGCGGCCACCAACGAGCCGCGCGGCAGCCTGCGGGTGCTGATGCCGCCGGCGATCGCGATCCACCAGCTGGCGCGGCACATGGCCCGCTTCCATGCAATGTATCCGCTGGTCAGCGTCGAGCTGGTCGCGCCCGGGCCGGTGGACACCCTCGACGAGAGCTTCGACATCACCGTCATCTCGACGCGCAGCCCGCTCCAGGGGGACTTCATCGCCCGCAAGCTGGCCCGGACGGAAGTGATCATGTGCGCCTCGCCGGAGTACCTCGCGCGGCGCGGCCGCCCGCAGCATCCCTCGGAACTCAAGCAGCACGACATCATGCTGCCGCCGATCCACGAGCTGTCGCGCGGCGTGACCTTCGAGCGCTGCGGCGCCGACGGCCTCACCGCCGAGAGCTTTTTCGCGATCCCGTCGCGGCCGGTGATGACGACCTCGTCGGTGGACACGAAGTACGCCTGCGCGCTGCACGGCCTGGGCATCGCCGGGCTGCCGTCCTTCGTCGTCGGCGACGCGCTGATGGAGGGCGCGCTCGAGCGCGTGCTGTCGCAGTGGCGCATCTACAGCTACCAGCTGTGGGCGGCGATGCCGACGCGCAAGTTCGTCCCGGCGCGTACCCGTGCGTTCATGGACTTCCTGGTCGAGATCTTCGGCGGTCGCGACGAGGATCCTTGGCTGGCCGCCGCGGGCTGTCCCAGCTACCTGGCCGCTCAGGAGTTGCGGGCCCTTCAGGCGGCCCGGGAGGCCAAGGCCGCGAAGGCGTCCGCGCCAGCCGACGGCGACTGATCAGCGCAGGCTGAAGCCGGTCTGGGTGTACTGCGGCTGCAGGTCCTCGATCAGGCGCAGCAGCGGCGACAGCTCGATGTAGCGGGTCGCCGTCTTGACCACGTAGGCGTAGAAGCGGGGCAGGTCCTCGGCGTAATGCGGCTTGCCGTCGCGGTGCTTGAGCCGGCAGAAGATGCCCATGATCTTCAGCTGCCGCTGCAGCACCGTCCACTCCAGGCGCCGCCAGAACAGCCCGAAGTCCAGCGCCATCTCATGCGGGTCCTCGCCGTTGGGATCGAGGCCGAACAGGCCGGCGCGCCGGGCGCCTTCCCAGTAGCGCACTGCCCAGTCGAGCTCCTCGGCTTCGTCCCAGGAGATGAAGGCATCGCGCAGCAGCGACGCGATGTCGTAGGTGACCGGGCCCATCACCGCGTCCTGGAAGTCGAGGATGCCGGGCGATGCGAAGGCGCTGGTGCCACCGCCGGACGGGCAGACCATCAGGTTGCGCGGCATGTAGTCGCGGTGCATCGGCACGCGCGGCTGGGCCGCGATGTTGGCCGCGAGCAGGGCGACCGTCCGGTCCCAGTAGCCCCGCTGCTTGTCGTCCCACTGCTTGCCGTGGTGGGCCTGGACGCACCAGTCGACGAAGATCTGCAGCTCCCGGCGCACGAAGGCCTCGTCGAAGACCGGCAGCGCGCCCTCGGCGCGGGCCGACGTGCTGGTCTGCCAGCGCAGCAGGGCCTGGGTGGCGTCGCGCATCAACTGCCGCGGCAGTGCCTCGTCGCCCGCGCGCTGCGCCTCGAGCAGCGCCGCGATGTAGGACTGGCGGCCCAGGTCCTCCATCAAGGCGAAGCCCTGCGCGACGTCGTGGGCCGACACGCGTGGCACATGCAGGCCGCGTTCGGCCATCAGCGCACCGACGTGGATGAAGGCGGCGACCTGGTTGGGCGTCGCGGGATCGTCCATGACGATGCGCGTGCCGCCGTCGGTCGTCGCCAGGCGCAGATAGCGGCGGAAGCCGGCATCGCTGCTGGCGACGGCGAGCGTGTCGAGCCGCAGGCCCAGCGGCTCGACCAGCGGCGCGATCCAGGCGTGGAAACGGGCGGCGCGGTCGGCATCGGACCAGGACACGGGCGCGGCGTTCAGGGCGGAATCGGTCATCGGCAAGGGCGCGGGCGGGAGTCGCGGGCGAGGCGGGGGCGGGAAGCAGAAGGGCCGCTGCGCGAGCGGCCCCAAGGACGGTGACAAGGCGCTTCGGCGGTCCTGCCGGCCGGCGAGCCTCGTGGATAATGATTCTACAAACCCCGGGCAGCGCGGCGCGACCGACGCGCGGCCGCCTGACCTCTGCAAGACGCTGCCCGCCTGATGCGCCCTCCGGTTTCCCGACCCCG
Organism: Roseateles chitinivorans; assembly: GCF_002761755.1. Classification (GTDB taxonomy): domain Bacteria; phylum Pseudomonadota; class Gammaproteobacteria; order Burkholderiales; family Burkholderiaceae_C; genus Roseateles; species Roseateles chitinivorans. The sequence continues at coordinate 63,924 of NZ_PEOG01000007.1, read as the reverse complement.
TCCGATCTCCCTGGCCGCCGCCTTGGCGGTCGCGCTGCCCGCGGTCGCCGTGTCTTCGGCGCAGGCGCAGGAGTCCACCGGCCAGCCCCTGATCCTCAAGTCGGTCAAGCAGCTGCACCAGACCAAGCGCAAGGATGCCCGTCCTGCGATGGCGCTCAGCGCCGATCGCATCACCAGCGAGATGGACCAGACCTCCACCGCCGAAGGCGACGTGCAACTGCGCTACGGGGGCATGCTGCTGAAGTCGAAGACGCTGCGCTACGACTATCCCCAGGACCTGGCCACGGCCGAGGGCGACGTGGAGCTCAGCCAGAACGGCGCCGTGCTGCGGGGTCCCAAGCTGGAGCTGGTCGTCGACAAGTTCGAAGGCCAGCTCGAGAGCCCGACCTATTTCTTCGCCGCGACCGGCGGCAGCGGCAGCGCCAAGGCGCTGCATTTCCTCGGCGACCAGCGCATGCGCGCGGACGAGGCGACCTACTCGACCTGCCCGGTGTCGGAAAAGGGCGAGCAGGACCTGCAGGACGCCAAGGCCGGCAAGAAGGGCCAGCGCGACTGGGAGCTCGTCACCAGCAGCCTGAACCTGGACTTCGATGCGGGCGAGGGCGTGGCCAAGGATGCGGTGGTGCGCTTCCTGGGCGTGCCCATCCTGGCCGCGCCGTCGCTGAGCTTCCCGCTCGGCGACCAACCCAAGTCCGGCCTGCTGCCGCCCAACGTCAACATCGACAACCGCAGCGGCGTCGAGTACAGCCAGCCCTTCTACTGGAGCATCGCGCCCAACCGCGACGCCACGATCACGCCCTTCGTCATGACCCGGCGCGGCCCGGGCGTGGACAGCCAGTTCCGCTACCTGGAGCCCGGCCATCGCGGCCAGATCGACTACGCGCTGCTGCCCCACGACCGCGTGACCGGCCGCTCGCGCTGGGACCTGCGCCTGAACGGCGACGGCGACATCACGCCGAACTGGACCTACAACGTCCACACCGAGCGCGTCTCCGACGACGACTACTGGAAGGATCTGCGCAGCCGCATGCTGTCCCAGACGCCGCGCCTGCTGTCGACCGACCTGCGCACGCAGCGCGACTTCAGCTTCAACTGGGGTGAGATGCAGACCTACGCGCGGGTGCAGAAGTGGCAGCCGCTGCAGGTCGCGCAGGTGGAAGACCAGTTCGCCTCCCCGTACCAGCGCTCGCCGCAGATCGGCGTGCGGCTGCAGACGGGGGCCGATGAATCGGTGCTCGCCGGCTACCTGCCCACCGGCCGCCGCGCGCGCCTGGAAGGCGGGCTGGAGGTCGAGTACAACCGTTTCGACCTGCCCGGCGGCGCGCTCAGCTCCCAGACGCAGACCGGCGAACGCATGCACCTGCTGGGTCACGTCAGCCTGCCCTTCAGCGGCGCGGCCTGGTGGCTGATCCCTAAGCTGTCGGTCAACGCGGCCAGCTACAACCTGGATCAGGCCGTCGACGCCACCGGCCGGCGCTCGATCGGTCGCACGATCCCGACCTTCAGCGTCGACCACGGCTGGATCCTGGAGCGCAACACCTCGCTGTTCGGCCAGGCGATGCGCCAGACGCTCGAACCGCGCCTGCTCTACGTGAACACGCCGTATCGCGACCAGAGCCTGATCCCCAACTTCGACGCGGCGCCGCGCGACTACAACTTCGACTCGGTCTTCGCGGAGAACCAGTTCTCCGGCGTCGACCGCGTCAACGACGCCAACATGCTGGCCTTCGGCGCCACCACGCGCTGGATCGAGGACGAGAAGGGCGAGGAACAGCTGCGCCTGGGCATGGTTCAGCGCTACCTGTTCCGCAACCAGCGCATCACGCCGGACGGCACGCCGCAGACGCACCGCCTCTCGGACGTGGTGCTGCTGGCCTCCGCCCACCTGAACCAGGCCTGGTGGACCGACAGCACGCTGCAGCTGAATTCCTCCGACGGCAAGGTCGAGCGGACGGTGCTGCGGCTGCGCTACTCGCCGGGTCCGTTCCGCACCGTCAGCGCGTCCTATCGGCTCGCGCGCGGCCAGAGCGAGCAGGTCGAGCTGGCCTGGCAGTGGCCGCTGTTCGGACCGGACCGCAAGGCGGTGGCGGGCGGACCGGGATGCGCCGGCGCCTGGTACGGCGCGGGCCGCCTGCAGTACAGCATGCGCGACAAGCGCTTCACCGATTCCGTCATCGGTGCCGAGTACGACTCGGGCTGCTGGATCTTGCGTGTCGGCGCCGAACGCCAGGCCACGGGTCGGGCGGAAACCAATACCCGGCTGATCCTGCAGCTGGAGCTGGTCGGCCTGTCGCCGCTGGGCTCCAATGCCCTGAAGGTGTTGAGAGACAATATTCCGGGTTACCGATCGCTCAGCTCCGAGCGGTCGGCTTTTGGCACTTATGACTGAACTGCGTTCGATGCGACATCTCAAGCCTGTGGCGGCCACGCTCCTGTCCCTGACCGCCGCCCTGGCCGGCTCGGCATCCTCGGCGCAGACGCGGCCCGCCGCCCCCGCCCCGGCCGCATCGGCGGCCGCCGCGGCACCGAGCCGCCCGGTGGTCGAACAGCGCCAGCTCAAGCCTGGCGACTACATCGCGGCGATCGTCAACACCGACATCGTGGCGGCGTCGGAAGTGATCCAGCGCACCGAGCGCATGCGCGAGGAAGCCCGCCAGCGCGGCCAGAACGTCACCAACGAACTGCTGCACAAGCAGGCCCTGGACAGTCTGATCGACGAGCGCGTGGTCGTCACCTACGCGCGCGAGAACGGTCCCCGGGTCGACGAGCCGGAGCTGGACCGGGTGGTCGCGAACGTGGCCACGCAGAACAAGCTGACGATGCCGGAACTGCGCCAGCGCCTGGCCGCTGAAGGCATCGACTTCAAGCGCTTCCGCGAGAACCTGCGCGACCAGATGCTCAGCGAGCGGGTGCGCGAGCGCGAGGTGCAGGGCCGGATCCGCGTCACCGACGGAGACATCGACAAGTATCTGGACGAGCGTCAGGCCGCGCTGCAAGGCCGCGCGCAGCTGAACGTGGCGCAGATCCTGGTGCCGGTGCCGGAAGGCGCCGGCCCGATCGTCCTGGCCGAGCGCAAGGCGCGCGCCGAATCGGCGCTGGCGCGGGTGAAGGCGGGCGAGGACTTCGCCAAGGTCGCCCGCGAGGTGTCGGAAGACGCCAACAAGAACCGCGGCGGCGAGATCGGCCTCCGGGCGGCGGACAAGCTGCCGGATGTCTTCGTCGATGCGGTCAAGGACCTGAAGCCTGGCGAGGTGCGTCCCGAACTGCTGCGCTCCGAGGCGGGTTTCCATGTGTTGAAGCTGATCGAGCGCCAGACCGGCAAGGCCTCGATCAATGTGGTCGTCCAGACCCGTGCGCGTCACATCCTGCTGCGCCCGTCCGAACAGCTGAGCCCGGAGCAGGCCACGCGCCGGCTGGTGGAGTTCAAGCGTGCGATCGAGTCCGGCCGCGCCACCTTCGAGCAATTGGCCCGCGCCAACTCGGAAGACGGCAGCGCGCAGGAAGGCGGCGACCTGGGCTGGGTGTCGCCGGGCGGCTTCGTGCCCGAGTTCGAGCAGGCCATGGACGCGCTGCCGCTCAAGGGCATCTCGGATCCGGTGCCGTCGCGCTTCGGTATCCATCTGATCCAGGTGATGGAGCGCCGCGATGTGGTGCTCGACAACAAGCAGCTGCGCGAACAGGCGCGCAATGCGCTGCGCGAGCGCAAGTACGACGACGCGTACAACGATTGGATGAAGGAAATGCGCGCCCGCGCCTTCATCGAGACGCGCGAGTGGCTGGACTGAGCGGCCGGGACTGAGTTCATGGGACATGTCGCGCGCAAGCGCTTCGGCCAGCACTTCCTGACCGACAAGGCCGTCATCGACGGCATCATCGACGCCATCGGTCCGGGCGAGGACCAGGCGATGGTCGAGATCGGTCCTGGCCTGGGCGCGATGACGCTGCCGCTGCTGCAGCGGCTGCCGGCGTCGAGCCGGCCGCTCACCGTCATCGAGCTGGACCGCGACCTGGCTGCGCGCATGCGCAAGCGTGGCGATGTGACCGTGATCGAGTCAGACGTGCTGAAGGTCGACTTCGCGGCGCTCGCCGCGGAACGGGGCCGCAAGCTGAAGGTGGTCGGGAACCTGCCTTACAACATCTCCTCGCCGATCCTCTTCCATCTGCTCGGCGTGGTGGACCATGTGGTGGACCAGACCTTCATGCTGCAGAAGGAGGTCGTCGACCGCATGGCCGCCGGGCCCGGCGGCAAGGACTACGGCCGGCTGAGCGTGATGCTGCAATGGCGGTATGACGTCGAGGCATTGTTCGACGTGCCGCCGGAGGCCTTCGATCCGCCACCGCGGGTCGACTCGGCGATCGTGCGCATGGTGCCGCTGCCGGCACCCGCCCGCCTCGAGGAGGCGCTGCTCAGCGAGCTGGTGGCGTCGGCGTTCTCCCAGCGTCGCAAACTGCTGCGGCACTCGCTGGGGAAATGGTTGGATGCCCGCGGCTTCGAAGGCGAATTCGACCTGCAACGCCGCGCCGAGGAAGTGCCGGTGGCCGAGTTCGTGGCGCTGGCGCAGGCCGTCCAGGGTTGAGCCGGAGCGGCCAATGAAAAAGGCCTTCCGTCACCGGAAGGCCTTTTGCAGAGAACCGACGCTTCAGTCCATCAAGCGGCGCTGAGCCACATGGATGTGTCGAACGCGCTGCACATCATCGGCATGTTCATGCCGAAGTTGGGGTTCGGATTGGTCTTGGTGCTCTTCAGCACCGGCTTCGCTTCGGGGGCCACCTCAGTCGCCCGCTCCCATGACCCTGATTCTTGGGAGCGGGCTACTGAAAAGAATAGAAACACCTGAAGGAGATCTTCCGCTCGGCCCAGAAGTCGGCCGCCTCCCGGAAGACATCGAGCAACTGCTCGCGGGCCTCCCGATCGAATTTCGCGTGATCCGGCAACTGGTCCAGCACCACGACGAAGCCCGGTTGCGTGCCCGACTTGTGGACCAGATTGGTCATGCAGTCGTACAGCGCTTCCATGTTCTTGCCGAAGTGCGCCGGGAACAGGAAGTTGCTGGCAATCAGCTCCAGCACGTCCTGTTTGGTCTCGGCTGGAGACAGGTTGGCGTACAGGAAATGTTGGCCGGCGTCCTGCGCGGCCTGCATCAAGTCCTCGACCCGGTAGGCTCTGATCGCCTGCACGATGTTGGGACGGACTGTCTGCAAAAGCATTGTCGCGTTCCTCCTAGATGGGGTATCCGAGCTCATTTCTGGGGGGCCGTGACACCGGACAGCAGCCGCTGGGGCCTGTGATCGTCGGTGTGGGAGGGCTGAGCCAGCGAGGGTTAACCCTGAACTCTGAAACCAAGATGGTACAGAAAGGACCTCGAATGCTCAAGCCGGGGGCTACCACAATGCCTTAAAAAGCGGCATTGTTAGCGTGCGCATACATTCGCGCAATGGCCCACGGATGTGAGTAGTCATCCAGTAGAAATCGACTGGTGAGCCACTACAAACTTTTTCTATAGGCCGCGCCGGAGGTCGGGATTAAAGACCCTCCGGCGCCCCGTCGGGGCCGGAATCCCACACCGTTCAGCGGGCCGCGTTCGCGTCCGCGACGGTCAGCGCCGTCATGTTCACGATGCGGCGAACGGTCGCCGACGGCGTCAGCACGTGGACCGGCTTGGCCGCGCCGAGCAGCACCGGCCCGATGGCGATGCCGCCACCGGCCGCGGTCTTCAGCAGGTTGTAGCTGATGTTGGCGGCGTCGATGTTGGGCATGACCAGCAGATTGGCCTCGCCGGTCAGCGTGCTGTTGGACACCAGCTGCTCGCGGTAATGCGGATCCAGCGCTGCATCGCCGTGCATTTCGCCGTCGGCTTCCAGCCACGGCGCGTTTTCCTTGATCAAGGCCAGCGCGTCGCGCATCTTCACCGCGGACGGGCAGTTGCTCGAGCCGAAATTGCTGTGCGACAGCAGCGCCGCCTTCGGGCGCAGGCCGAAGCGCATCATTTCCTCGGCCGCCATCACGGTGATCTCGGCGATCTGCTCGGCGGTCGGGTCGTAGTTGACGTGGGTGTCGACCAGCATGACCTGCCGTCCCGGCAGGATCAGGCCGTTCATGCAGGCGAAGTTCTTGACGCCGGGGCGCTTGCCGATGACCTGGTCGATGTACTGCAGGTGCATCGCGGTGTTGCTCCAGGTGCCGCAGAGCATCCCGTCCACCTCGCCCTTGTGCAGCATCATGGCGCCGATCAGCGTCAGGCGGCGGCGCATCTCGATCTTGGCGAGTTGCTGGGTGACGCCCTTGCGCTCGGTCATCGCGAGGTAGGTCTGCCAGTAGTCGCGATAGCGGTGGTCGAACTCGGTGTTCACGACGTCGTAATCGCGCCCTTCCTGCAGGCGCAGGCCGAAGCGCTCGCAGCGCTGGGCGATCACCTGCGGGCGGCCGATCAGCGTCGGGCGGGCGATGCCTTCGTCGACGACGACCTGCACCGCACGCAGCACCCGCTCCTCCTCACCCTCGGCGTAGGCGACGCGCTTGTGCTGCGCCTTCTTCGCGATCTGGAAGATCGGCTTCATCGTCGTGCCGGAGGCATAGACGAAGCTCTGCAGCTTCTCCAGGTAGGCGGGCATGTCCTGGATCGGACGCAATGCCACGCCGGAGGCCTCCGCCGCCTTCGCGACCGCCGGAGCGATCTTCATCATCAGGCGCGGGTCGAAGGGCTTCGGGATCAGGTACTCCGGGCCGAAGCTCAGGTTGGCGCCGGCGTAGGCGGCCGCCACGACCTCGCTCTGCTCGGCCTGAGCCAGCTCGGCGATCGCATGGACGGCGGCGATCTCCATCTCGTCGTTGATGGTCGTCGCACCGCAGTCCAGGGCGCCCCGGAAGATGTAGGGGAAGCACAGGACGTTGTTGACCTGGTTCGGATAGTCGGTGCGGCCGGTGGCCATCAGCGCGTCGTCGCGGATCGCGTGGACGTCCTCGGGCTGGATCTCCGGATTCGGATTGGCCAGCGCGAAGATGATCGGCTTGGCGGCCATCGACGCAACCATGTCCTGCTTCAGCACGCCACCGGCCGACAGGCCGAGGAACACGTCGGCGCCGGCGATCACCTCGCGCAGGCTGCGGAGTTCAGTCGGCTGCGCATAGACGGCCTTGTCCGGATCCATCAGTTCGGTGCGGCCTTCGTAGACGACGCCGGCCAGGTCGGTGACCCAGATGTTGGACTTGGGCAGGCCGAGCTTGACCAGCAGGTTCAGGCAGGCGAGCGCGGCAGCGCCAGCGCCGGAGGTCACCAGCTTGACCGATCGGATGTCCTTGCCGGCGACCTTCAGGCCGTTGAGCAGGCCGGCGGCCACGACGATGGCGGTGCCGTGCTGGTCGTCGTGGAAGACGGGGATCTTCATCCGCTTGCGCAGCTCGCGCTCGACGTAGAAGCAGTCCGGCGCCTTGATGTCCTCGAGGTTGATGCCGCCGAAGGTGGGCTCGAGCGCGGCGATCACGTCGACCAGCTTGTCCAGGTCGTTCTTCTCGTCGATCTCCAGGTCGAAGACGTCGATGCCGGCGAACTTCTTGAACAGGACGCCCTTGCCTTCCATCACCGGCTTGGAGGCCAGCGGGCCGATGTCGCCCAGACCGAGCACGGCGGTGCCGTTGGAGATCACCGCGACGAGGTTGCCGCGCGAGGTGTAGCGGAATGCGTTGGCCGGGTCGGCCACGATCTCCTCGCACGCGGCGGCCACGCCCGGCGAGTAGGCCAGCGCCAGGTCCCGCTGGTTGATCAGCTGCTTGGTGGCGGCGATGGCGATCTTCCCGGGGGTCGGGAACTCGTGATATTCGAGAGCGGCCTGGCGCAGCTGAGCGCGTTTTTCTTCGGACGTGGACATGGGGGACTCTTCTGGTTGAAACCGGTCCGCCGTCGTGGGCCGGGTCGGCGATTGTAGGAGTCCGACCCGACCGCGACAGTGCGGACTATGCGTATGCTGCATGTCGTCCGGGCCGCAGGGGCATACGCGAAACTGCGCATCCGGAGCGCTTGTGCGAGCGCCATACTGCCTGCCCCGCGCGCACGCGAGGCCCTCGTCCGGACCCTGGCTTTCAAGGTCCTTTCAGCGACCTTCGCGGCGTATCCCGACGGACCTTTACGCCGCGTCGCGTTCCCCGCTTGCCTTCGCCCACGATCATGCTGTCCGCCCCTTTCACCCCTTCGGCACGCGGCGCCCGGCCGCGGCGCTGGCGGCGCGCGCTGCTGTGGGGCACGCTGGTGGCGCTGCTGCTGATCGCGCAGTCGCTGCTGCTGACGCTGACGCTGAGCCACGAAGCCGCACGGGCGCAGGAGGCCTCCGATCTCGCCGCCGCGGAGGTCACCGCGCGCGCCAAGCAGCTCATCGGGCGCGATCTGCAGGGCTTGCAAGGCCTGATGTGGGCGGAGGACGACGACTGGCGCGGCAATGCCGCCGCGCAACTGCGGCAGACGCGGGTCCTGCTGCGCATCGAGCTGCGCGACGAGCAGCGCCAGGTGCGTCGCGCCGTGGACACGCCCTATGCGCCGCCGCTGTTCTCGACCCTGTCGCGGGAGCAGCTCCAGATCGAGACCGAGCTCGCCTGCATCGCCGCGCTGCGCCAGGGCACGCCGCTGTTCTCGCGCTCGTACTTCGTGCCCGGCCCCGGCGGCGACGGCATGGAGGTCGCCGACCTCTGCCTGCCGCGGGTGCGCGCCGGCGAGCCGCGCTCCTATGTCGTCGCGACGATGGGGCTGCGACCGCTGCTGGAGGAATCGGTCTCGCAGGATCAGGCCCGCCGCTTCGAGATGTCCTTCGTCGAGGGCGACGGCACGCGGCTCGCGCGCACCGGCCTGACGCGCGGCAGCGGCTTCTACCTGTCCGAGCGGCTGCTCGACCTGCCCGGCCTGAGCCTGCAACTGCGCGTCGACAACGCGACCGGCCGGCCGCAGCTGATCCCCAACCTGGCGACGGCACTGGTGATCGGCCTGTCGCTGGCGCTGTTCGCGCTGGTCATCATCCTGGCGCGCGACACCCGCAAGCGCGCGCAGGCGGAGCATGCGCTGGCCGAGTCGCTCGCGTTCCGGCAGGCGATGGAGAACTCGCTGATCACCGGCCTGCGCGCGCGCGACCTGGACGGCAACATCAGCTATGTGAACCCGGCGTTCTGCGCGATGGTCGGCTACGCCGCGGAAGAGCTGGTCGGCACCGGCCGTCCGCCGCAGGCGCCGCCGTACTGGCCGCCTGAGTTCATCGAGGAATACTGGCGCCGCCATCACGACCGCGAGGCGCGGTGGGAGGCCGGGCTGCCGCCGCGCGAGGGCTTCGAGACGGTCTTCGCGCGCAGCACCGGCGAGCGCTTCCCGGTGATGATCTACGAGGCGCCGCTGCTCAACGCCGAGGGCCAGCAGACCGGCTGGATGAGCGCCGTGCTCGACCTGAGCGCGCAGCGCAAGGTCGAGGAACTGTCGCGCCAGCAGCAGGATCGGCTGCAGGCGACCGCGCGGCTGGCGACGGTCGGCGAGATGGCCTCGCTGCTGAGCCATGAACTGAACCAGCCGCTGGCCGCGATCGCCAGCTATGCGACCGCGTCGATCAACCTGATGGTGCGCGAGGCCGACGATCCGCAGACACCGGCGATGGTGCGGCAGGCCGTGACGAGAATCGCCGAACAGGCCGAGCGTGCCGGCCGCGTGATCAAGAGCGTCCACGACTTCGTCCGGCGTCGCGAGGCGGCGCGCGAGTGGGTCCATGTCGAGCAACTGCTCGACGCGGTGCTGCCGCTGGTGCGGCTGCAGGCGCGCAAGAGCGGCGCGCGCATCGAGATGGACCTGCCCAAGGGGCTGCCGCGGGTGCGCTGCGACCGCACGATGGTCGAGCAGGTGCTGCTGAACCTCACCCGCAACGCGATCCAGGCGATGGACGGTCCCACGCCGCTGGCGGACCGCGCGCTGGTGCTGCGCGTGCGGCGCCTGCAGCCGCGCTGGCTGAGCTTCGCGGTGGTCGACCATGGGCCGGGCATTCCGGCGGAGGTCGCCCGCCAGCTGTTCACGCCTTTCTTCACGACCCGCACCGAGGGCATGGGCCTGGGCCTGAGCCTGTGCCGCACGGTCGTGGAGCAGCATGGCGGCGCGATGGATTTCGAGAGCCGCGTCGCTCCCGCGTCGCCGACGGGCACCGAGTTCCGCTTCAGCCTGCCGTGCGAGGATGCGCCTGGCGCGGCCCCGAGAACCGGGGCCGACCGGTTCCCCGTCACTGGATCTGGAGAGTCGTCCGCATGAAGCCGCAGTCCCTGCCGATGGTCTACCTCGTCGACGACGAGGACGTGGTGCGCGATGCGCTCGCCTGGCTGTTGCGCTCGCGCCGGCTGCTGTCCGAGGGCTTCGGCAGCGCCGAGGCCTTCGAGTCCCTGCTCGACGGCCTGCCCCGCGGCGGACGCGACTGGCCGTCGGCGCCGAGTTGCCTGCTGCTCGACGTGCGGATGCCGGGCATGAGCGGGCTCGCGCTGTTCGAGCGGCTCATCGAACGCGGCCTGCTGGCCACGCTGCCGGTGATCTTCCTGACCGGTCATGGCGACGTGCCGACCGCGGTGGCGGCGGTGAAGCAGGGCGCCTACGACTTCGTCGAGAAGCCCTTTTCCGACAACGCGCTGGTGGATCGCGTCGAACAGGCGCTGGCGCAGAGCGCCGAGGCGATCGCCGCGCGCGACGCGAAATCGGCGCTGGGTCACCGCGTTGGCGAACTGACCGAGCGCGAGCGCGAGGTCATGCAGCTGGTGGTGCAGGGCCTGCCCAACAAGCTGATCGCGGACCAGCTCAACATCAGCGTGCGCACCGTCGAGGTCCACCGTGCGCGGGTGTTCGAGAAGATGGATGTGAAGTCCGCGGTGGAGCTGTCCAACCTCCTGCGCGGCGACAATGCCGCCCATGGGTGATTCTTCTGATTCGCGCGAGCGACGGGACGGGCGGCCACTCGGCGAGTTCGACCTGATCGACCGCTTCTTCGGCCGCGCCGCGCGTGCGGGCCGCACCGAGGGCGGGGCGGTGGCGCTGGGCATCGGCGACGACTGTGCGCTGCTGACGCCGTCGGCGGGCCATCAATGGCTGGTGACGGCGGACATGCTGGTCGAGGGCCGGCACTTCCTGTCGACGGTCTCGCCGCGGCGCCTGGGCCACAAGGCGCTGGCGGTCAATCTCAGCGACCTGGCGGCCTGTGGCGCGACGCCGCGGGCCTTCTTCCTCTCGCTGGCGCTGCCGCGTGTCGACGAGGCCTTCCTGGCCGGCTTCGCGCAGGGCCTGTTCGAGCTGGCCGACGCGCAGGGGATCGTGCTGGCCGGCGGCGACACAACGGCCGGGCCGCTCAACCTCAACATCACGGCGATGGGCGAAGTGCCTGCCGGTCAGGCGCTGCTGCGCTCGGGCGCGCGCGTCGATGACGACGTCTGGGTCAGCGGCACGCTCGGCGACGCCCGGCTGGCGCTGGAGGTGTTCCGCGGCACGCTGTCATTGAGCGCCACGCAGTTCGAGGAAGTCCGCTTGCGGATGGAGATGCCTGAGCCGCGCGTGGCGCTCGGCAAGGCGCTGCGTGGCCTCGCGACCAGCGCGGTGGACGTGTCCGACGGGCTGGCGGGCGATATCGGGCATGTGCTCAAGCGGTCCAATGTCGGCGCGACGCTGCGCCTGGCGGATCTGCCGCGTTCGGCGGTGCTCGGCGCGATGCCGGAAGAGTTGCAGCGCCTGTGCCTGCTGACCGGCGGCGACGATTACGAACTCGTCTTCACCGCGCCGCCGGACGCGCGCCAGCGCGTCCTCGAGGCCGGCCGCGCCGCCGGCACGCCGGTCTATCGCATCGGCCGGATCGACGAGGCCCCAGGCCTGCGCGTGGTCGACGGCATGGGACGCCCGGTGCAGGATGTGCCACAGAGCTTCGACCACTTCAAGTCATGAGCGCTGTTCGACCCACCTTCGCCTTCATGGCGAGACATCCCGCGCACTGGATCGCGATGGGATTCGGCAGCGGCCTGTCGCCGAAAGCTCCGGGCACGGTCGGCACCCTGTGGGGCTGGGCCGCTTTCGCGTTGCTGAACCTGTGGCTGACGCCGGCGCAGTGGGCGGTGCTGATCGCGGTCGGCCTGCCGATCGGCTGGTGGGCCTCGACGGTGACGGCGCGGCATCTGCGGACCTGCGATCCGGGCGCGGTCGTGTGGGACGAGATCCTCGCGATCTGGATCGTGCTGTGGCTGCTGATGCCGGCCGGCTTCTGGTGGCAACTGGCTGCATTCGCGGTGTTCCGCTACTTCGACGCCGCGAAGCCGGGGCCGGTGCGGTGGGCCGATGGCCTCTTCAAGATCGAGCCCGGGCAGCCGGTGACGGTGTGGCAAGGCTTCGGGATCCTCTTCGACGATCTGATCGCCGCCGGATGTACGCTCGTGGTGTTGGCCGGCGCGCGGGCCTTGCTGCATTGACGCCGGGACAAGCCGCCTTCATCCACGGATGACCCGATCCATCGACGAGGAGATCCCCATGCTGTTTCCCGACGAGTCCGAATTGATCGAGCGCATCGCGCTGGCGCTGATCCAGCGCAAGGAACGCATGGGCACCGCGGAGTCCTGCACCGGCGGGCTGATCGCGGCGGCGTGTACCAGCCTGGCGGGCTCGAGCCAATGGTTCGAGCGCGGCGTGGTGAGCTACAGCAACGAAGCGAAAACCGAGTTGCTGGGCGTGCCGGCGGCGCTGATCGGCCTGCACGGCGCGGTCAGCGGCGAGGTGGCGGAGCAGATGGCCCGTGGGCTGGTGGCGCATGCGCCGATCGACTGGGCCATCGCAGTGACTGGCGTGGCCGGGCCGGGCGGCGGCACCGAAAGCAAGCCGGTCGGCACCGTGTGGCTGGCGCTGATGCATGGCCGCTCCCGGATCCGCGTGTGGAAGGAACACTTCACCGGCGACCGTCACGAAGTGCGCGCCCGCACGGTGCGCGCCGGCCTGGAGGCGCTGTGCGATGCGCTCGAGGATCGGGATTCCTGAGCCACACGGCGTCTTCGCGGGACGACACGCCTTCGAATACACGAGGGGGCGTAACGAGGCACGATCCTGAAGGACCTGCCCATCGTCGAGAGTTGCGCGATCTTTGCGTGCAAGGCTGCCGCATAGCGGGATGCGCGCCGCGCGTCATCGCGGGCGATGTAGGCAGGCCGTTGCGAGGCTTCACAGCCCGGCCAGGATCGTGCTTGCGCGTGCATCGCCGAGGTCCGGCGGCTCCCAGCCGCGCAGCCACTCCGCGAATTGCTCGGCCGGCATCGGCCGCGACAGGGCATAGCCCTGGCCCTGGTCGCAGCCCAGCGTCTGCAGCAGCGTCCATTGCTTGGCCGTCTCCAGCCCTTCGGCCACGACCGAGAGCCCCAGGTTGTGCGCCAGCTCGATCGTCGAGCGCACGATCTTCGCGTCGTCGATGTCGCGCTCCATGTTCATCACGAAGCTGCGGTCGATCTTGAGTTCGTCGACCGACAGCTGCTTCAGGTAGGCCAGTGACGAGTACCCGGTGCCAAAGTCGTCGATCGACAGCTTGAATCCCAGCGCATGCAACTGCTCGAGCGTCTGCAGCGCGCGCTGCGGGTCGTCCATGATGGCCGACTCGGTGATCTCCAGGCACAGGGCCGGCGGCGGCACGCCCGCCACCAGGTCCGCCACCTTGATCGGCAGGTCCTGGTCCATCAGGTCACGCGTCGACAGGTTGACGCTGATCGGCAGCGCCAGGCCCTCGCGCTGCAACGCCATCCAGGCCAGCGCCGACGCATGCAGCACCCAGGCCGTGATCTGCCGGATGAAGCCGGTCTGCTCGGCGAAGGGGATGAAGGCCATCGGCGGCACCAGTCCGCGCGACGGATGCTGCCAGCGCACCAGCGCCTCCGCGCCCGAGATCTTCTGCGCATGCAGGTCCACCTTGGGCTGCAGGAAGAGCCGCAGTTCCCCCGCGTCGATCGCGTGGCGCAGCTCGCTGAGCAGCGACAGCGACTCCTGGCTCGCCGCGTCCATGCTCGGCGCATAGACCTCGCAGCCGCTCTGGCCGCGCTTGGCCGCATGCATCGCGAGTTCCGCCCGCGCGAGCAGCAGCATCGGATCGCGGCCGTGCTGCGGATACAGCGCCACGCCCATCCCGGCCGACAGGTCCACCGTTTGGTCGTCGATGCTGAGCGCGCGCTCGAAGTCCCGCTGGATGCGCTTGCAGATCGTCTCCGCGCGGGTCGCGCCGGCGCCCTCGATCAGCAGCACGAACTCGTCGCCGCCGACCCGCGCGGTCAGCCGCACCTCGTCCTTCAGCAACTGCTGCAGCCGGTCCGCCACCGCGCGCAGCAGCCGGTCGCCGAAGGCGCGCCCCAGCACGTCGTTGACATGCTTGAAGCGGTCCAGGTTCAACATCAGCAAGGAGAAGCGCACGTCGCTCTCGGCCATGCGCCGCGCCAACGCCTGGTGGAACTGCTCCCGGTTCGGCAGATCCGTCAGCGGATCCCAGAACGCAAGCCGGTTCACCTCCTCCTCGCGCGACCGGATGCCCTGGCGCATCGCTTCGAAGGCTTCGGCCAGGTCGCCGATCTCGTCGCTGGAAGGCCGCTCGACCGGGCGCGCATAGTCGCCCTGGCCCAGTCGGTGGGCCTCGCTCGCCAGCGCCTTCACCGGCCCGGTGATGCGACGGGCGGTCAGCACCGCGCCGACCGCGAACAGCAGCACCCCCGCGACGCTCAGGCCGAGCAGCATCCATTGCAGCCGGCGGTACGGCGCGAGGGCCTCGTCCACCGACCGCAGCAGCAGCACGGCCACCGACTTGTCGGTGTCGCCGCCGTGTTCGAGCGGTTGCAGGCGCGCCTGGAACTGCTCGCCCTCCAGTTCCAGGTGGAAGGTCTGGACCGTGCGGTCGGTAGCGCTCAGCGTGGGCAGCGCCTGCATCGCGCGCGCCGTGGCGGCCGCGTCCAGCACCGTGGACAGCACCTGCCATTGGCCCGACGCCGATTGCGCCAGCAGCATGCCCTGGATGCGCACGATGCGCTTGAGCTCCTGGAGCTGCTCGCTCTTCATCTCGAAGCCGGTGAAGATCCAGCCGCCCAGCCCGGCCGCCCGCATCCGCGCGACCACGACCTGATAAGCCTTGCCGTCGAGCAGCAACAGCTGGCTCTGCGTCCGGCCTTGCTGCTGACGCGTGACGCCGCGCAGCAGCGGTGCGACCTTGGCGGCGATCGGATCGGTGGCGGTCACCAGCTTGAAGCTGTCGTCCGCGTAGCCGATGAACGAGGCGTCGCCTCGCGCGCTCAGGTTGGCGAAGACGTCCTGCAGCATCGCGCGCAGTTCCTCGCCCTGGATGCCGGCCGCGACCAGCTGGCGCAGACCATAGTCCGACTGCAGCAGGTCGGCCACCAGGCCGCGCTGCTCGTTGTCCTCGTCGATCAACTGGATCAGGATGCGCTCGCCGGCCTCGAGTTCCTCGGCCACCGAGGCCCGCGCATTGCGGCCGATGCCCTCGTTGATCAGCGCCAGGTTCAGCAGCTGGACGACCAGCAGCAGCGCCAGGAAGAGCGCGACGATGCGCCCCTCCAGCCGCCGCAGGTTGAGGAAGTCCGGCCACCGCATCGGCGCGTCAGTCCTTGAGGTCGATCTTGAGCACGCCGGGGGCGCCTGCGGCGACGACCAGCGGCTGCGAGTTCGGACCGGCATTGCCCATGCGCGTCGCCCACAGTCGCACGCGGTGCTCGCCGGGCGGCAGATTCAGCGTCACTTCGCCCTTGGCGTCGGTGATGCCGAAGAGCGGCGTGTCGACCACGACGACGTGAGCGCTCATCCGGTCATGGATGTTGCAGCCCAGCTGCGCGACGCCCGGCCTGTCGAAGACCACCGGCTCGGCCGGTGTCCCCGAGTACAGCTTGAGCTCGAACTTCTTCGTCGGGGAGAAGGAATAGACGTGGTGCCGGACGGTGTCGAAGTTGGGGAAGTTCACCGCGGTGCCGGTCTGCACCACCAGCAGCTGTGGCTGGAACTGGCGGTCGCGCTGGGCCAGCGTGGCCGACGCGCCGACCGCGGGCTTGGCCGGCTGGCCCTTGAGTTCGACGGCGACGGCGGCGTTCGGCACGGGCGTGCCGGCGGCATCGCGGACCTGGATCGTCCAATCCGCTGCCTGCGTCACGGAGGCGCCGGCGAGCATGATCGTCAGCGCGGCCAGCCGCTTTGCCGCCAGCGCTTGCCGCGGCAAGGCGCTCCGCCCGCCCGGCGATCGCGAGCCGTCGGCGGACGGACAGGAAGCGAAGGAACCGGATCGGCCGGTCGACAGGGCTGCGGAGCGGAGCAGGCTCATCGGCGACGCCAGGTGGACGAGATGTCGTCAACCATAGCGGTTTTTCTGTGCCGGCGGACGCAGGGCTTGCTCCAACATGAGGGCCAGACGCCCCAGGGCCTCCCAAGGGTCGGTGGGCCATTCGGGATGGCGCAGACCCTTGACGATGCCGTCGCAGGTCTGTGCGGCCACCACCAGTCGCGTCAGGGCTGCACCGTGCAGCTGCGGCACGATGCGCTCGAACAGGCGCTCCTTCGGCCCCCAGATGCGGGATTCCCGCAGCGCCATCGGCAGCGGCTTGCCCGCCGCCACGGCGTCGTGGACCCGTTTCAGGCCGCGGATGTCCTCGGCCATCGTCCAGTGCACCAGCACCGCCGCCTCGCCCTCGGCCTTCAGGCCTTCGAGCATGCGCAGCACGCGGCCGACCTTGCCACCCAGCAGCGCTTCGCTGAGCTTGAAGACGTCGAAGCGCGCCACGTCCAGCACCGCCGCCTCGATCTGTTGCAGGCTGAGCTCGCCCGGCGGGTGCAACAGCGCGAGCTTCTGCAGCTCCTGGTGGGCGGCGAGCAGGTTGCCTTCGACCCGATCGGCGAAGAACTCCAGCGCCTGCTGGCCGTCGGCCCCGGCGGCCACCGACTGGCCTTGCAGTTGCAGGCGCCGGGCGATCCAGGCCGGCAACTCGCGTCTTTCGACCGGATCGACCTTCACCGACACGCCGGCGCCGTCCAACGCGGTGAACCAGGCGCTGCTCAGCTGCGTCTTGTCCAGCCGCGGCAGCGTCACCAAGGTCAGCACGTCCGGCGGGAGGCCATCGACGTAGCGCTGCAAAGCCTCGGACCCGTCCTTGCCCGGCTTGCCGGTGGGAATGCGGATCTCGATCAGCTGCTTGTCGGCGAACAGGCTCATTGCCTGCGAGGCCGCGATCACCGGCGCCCAGTCGAAGTAGGCGCCGCTGACGGTGAACACCTGGCGTTCGCTGTAGCCCTGCCGGCGGGCCTCGGCGCGCAGTGCGTCGGCGGCTTCCTGCGCCAGCAGCGGCTCGTCGCCGTGCACCACGTACACCGGCTTGAGCCCCTTGGCCAACTGGCCGGCCAGCGCCTCGCCCTTGATCTGCATCCGCGGGTCCTGTCGGCGTTCAGTTGGGCAGGTGGACCGCCGCCAGGCGGCGCAGCAGCAGGCCGACAGCCTCCACCTGCATCGCCTTCTGCAGCGAGGCCTCTTCCTGCTCCTTGGCCAGCGCGGCGCTTTCGCTGTAGTTCATGTCACGCGTGAGCCGCAGCTCGGTGCGCGGCAGCAGGATGTCGCCGCCGGCCGTGCGCAGCGAGTAGTCCAGCGACAGACGCAGCTGCCATTCCGTGATCTGCCCCGCGGCGGTCGTCGCCACCGAGGTCTTGTCGCGCACCTCGCGTTCGGCATCGATGATGACGTCGGCACGGTTGGGATCCTCGACGAGGCGCACCGTGCTGCGCTGCACCTGGCGGCGCAGTTCCTGCGCCAGCGGCGAGTGCGGCACGAAGCCGGTCAGCGCCAGCGTCTTGAAGTGATAGACCGGCTCCTTGCGCAGCTCGAAGCCGCAGCCCGTAAGCAGGCCGGCGGCACCCAGCGCACCGAAGGAGGCGAACGACAGCAGGTCGCGGCGCTTCATGGCGTCAGACCACCACGTTGACGAGGCGGCCCGGCACGATGACGACCTTCTTCGGCGTCCTGCCTTCGGCGAACTTCTCGAACTCGGGATTGGCGAGTGCGACGGCCTCGATGGTGGCCTTGTCCGCCGATGCGGCAACCTTGATCGAGCCGCGCAGCTTGCCGTTGACCTGCAGCATCAGTTCGATCTGGTCCTGCACCAGGGCGCCTTCGTCGACCTGCGGCCAGGGCGCGTCCAGCAGTTCGCCCAGCTCGGCAGCAAAGCCCAGCTCGGTCCACAGGGCGTGCGCGATGTGCGGGCAGGCCGGGTAGATCACGCGCAGCAAGACCGAGAAGCCTTCACGCACCGCGGCCGACTGCCCCTCGGCCTTGAAGCCCTCCAGCGCGTTCAGCAGCTTCATCGCGCCCGACACGACGGTGTTGTATTGCATGCGCTCGTAGTCGTACGAGACCTGCTTGAGCACCAGATGCACCTCGCGGCGCAGCGCCTTGCCGTCGTCGTTGAGCGCGGCGAAATCGGCGCCGCCCGCCTTGATCGCCTCGGCGTGTTTCGCGCCGAAGCCCCACACCCGCTTGAGGAAGCGATGCGCGCCCTCGACGCCCGAGTCGTTCCACTCCAGTGTCTGTTCCGGCGGGGACGCGAACATCACGAACAGGCGGGCCGTGTCGGCGCCGTACTCGTTGATCAGCTCCTGCGGATCGACGCCGTTGTTCTTGGACTTGGACATCGTGCCCACGCCCTCGTAGTCCACCATCGAGCCGTCGCTCTTGCGCTTGGCGCCGACGATCTTGCCGCTGGCGTCGAACTGGTTCTCGACCTCGTGCGGCCAGAAGTACTCGATGCCGCCCTTCTCGCCGCGGCGCGAGTAGATGTGGTTGAGCACCATGCCCTGGGTCAGCAGCTTGGTGAAGGGCTCGTCGATCTTCACCAGCTTCAGGTCGCGCATCACCTTGGTCCAGAAGCGCGCATACAGCAGGTGCAGGATCGCGTGCTCGATGCCGCCGATGTACTGGTCCATCGGCATCCAGTAGTCGGTGCCGTTGGCGACCATCTGCTCCGGATTGGTCGCATCGCAATAGCGCATGAAGTACCACGAGCTGTCCACGAAGGTGTCCATCGTGTCGGTCTCGCGCTTGGCGGCGGCGCCGCACTTCGGGCAGCTGCAGTTCAGGAAGTCCGCGCGCTTGTTCAGCGGATTGCCGCTGCCGTCGGGAATGCAGTCCTCCGGCAGCACGACCGGCAGGTCCTTCTCGGGGACCGGCACCGGGCCGCAGCTGTCGCAATGGATGATCGGGATCGGCGTGCCCCAGTAGCGCTGGCGGCTCACGCCCCAATCGCGCAGGCGCCAGGTCGTCTTCTTCTCGCCCAGGCCCTTGGTGCCGACCAGCTCCGCCACCTTGTCCACCGCCTGCTTGTGCGTCAGCCCGTCCAGTGCGCCGGAGTTGACGCACACGCCGCGCTGCTTGTCGCCGTACCACTCGGCCCAGGCGTCGGTCGAGTAGGTCTCGCCCTCGACGGCGACCACCTGCTTGATCGCGATGCCGTACTTCTTCGCGAAGGCGAAGTCACGCTCGTCGTGCGCCGGCACGCCCATCACCGCGCCATCGCCGTAGCTCATCAGCACGTAGTTGCCGACCCAGACCTCGACCTGCTCGCCGGTCAGCGGGTGCGTGACGAACAGCCCGGTCGCCAGGCCCTTCTTGTCCTGCGTGGCCAGTTCGGCCTCGGTCGTGCCGCCTTGCTTGCATTCCTCGATGAAGGCGGCCAGCGCGGGATTGGTCCTGGCGGCGTGAGCGGCCAGCGGATGCTCCGGCGCCACGGCGCAGAAGGTCACGCCCATGATGGTGTCGGCGCGCGTCGTGAAGACGTACAGCAGGCCGTCCTGGATCGGCTGGCCGTCCTCGCCCCGGATCGCATGCGGGAAGGCGAAGCGCACGCCCTCGCTCTTGCCGATCCAGTTCTCCTGCATCAGGCGCACCCGCTCGGGCCAGCCCGACAGGAAGTTCTTGTCCGACGGATCGGCCACCGCGGCCAGCAGTTCCTCGGCGTAGTCGGTGATCTTCAGGTAGTAGCCGGGGATCTCGCGCTTCTCGACGGTCGCGCCGGAGCGCCAGCCCTTGCCGTCGATGACCTGCTCGTTGGCCAGCACGGTCTGGTCGACCGGGTCCCAGTTCACCACCTGCGTGCGACGCTCGGCGATGCCCGCTTCCAGCATCTTCAGGAACAGCCACTGGTTCCAGCGGTAGTAGTCCGGCTTGCAGGTGGCGATCTCGCGCGACCAGTCGATCGCCAGGCCCATCGCCTGCATCTGCGACTTCATGTAGGCGATGTTGTCGTAGGTCCACGCGGCCGGCGGCACCTTGTTCTTCATCGCCGCGTTCTCGGCCGGCAGGCCGAAGGCGTCCCAGCCCATCGGCATCAGCACGTTGTAGCCCTTCATGCGCAGCTGACGGGTCAACATGTCGTTGATCGTGTAGTTGCGGACATGGCCCATGTGCAGCTTGCCGCTCGGGTAGGGCAGCATGGAGCAGGCGTAGAACTTCGGCTTGGACGCGTCCTCGACGACGCGGTAGGCGTCGCAGGCGTTCCAGTGGTCGCGGGCGGCCTGTTCGACCTCGGAGGGAGCGTATTTCTCGTTCATGGTGGCTCGGGCAACGTAGCCGCCGATTGTAGGAGGCCGCGCGCCGCCGCCCATCCCTCCCGGCGGGCGCCACCCTGCGGGGGTGAGCGATCAGCGCTTCGTGGCAGGCGCGGGGGCGGGCGCGGCGTCGGCAGCCTCGCTGCCCTCGCCCTGTTCTGCGACGAAGGCGATCCGGTTCAGCCCGGCCTTCTGCGCCCAGCCGATCAACTGGGCGACCTTGCCATAGGGCACGGTCCGGTCGGCGCTCAAGCGCAGTTCGGCGTCGGGCTGGCGCCCGGCCAGCTGTACCAGGCGCTCGCGCACCGCCTTGGCGTCGAGCTGGTCTTCCCCCAGCAGGTAGGCCCCCTCGGGGGTGATCGCCAGGGCGATGAACCTGGCGCCCGGGCCCGGCGCGGCGGCGTCGCTCTTGGGCAGGTCCAGCTTCAACGCGCTGCCCATCAGCGGCGCGGCGATGATGAAGATCACCAGCAGCACCAGCATGACGTCGATCAGCGGCGTCATGTTGATCTCGCCCATCGGCTTGGGCGCTTCACGGCGTTCCAGGCGGCCGAACTTCATGGCATCAGTTCAGGTCGGACGGGCGGCGCTCACGCCTCGTCGATCAGCTCGCGCAGGTCGTGCGCGAAGCCCTCGAGGTCCGCCTCGCAGGCGGCGACCCACTTGCCGAACAGGTTGTAGGCCAGCACCGCCGGGATGGCCACCGCCAGGCCGGCGGCAGTCATGATGAGCGCTTCGCCGACCGGGCCCGAGACCTTGTCCAGGCTGAAGTTGCCGGTCGAGGAGATGCTCAGCAGCGCGTGGTAGATGCCCCAGACCGTGCCGAACAGACCGACGAAGGGCGCGGTCGCGCCGATGGTCGCCAGCATGACCTGGCCGCGATTCAGGCCGCCCAGCACGGCATGCAGCGCGTCGCGCAGACGGCGCGTCAGTTGCGACGTCCTGCGCGCGGTCGCGGCCAGGGTGCCCGGCGCGCTGTCCTGCATCGCGGCGTCGATCAGCGGCAGCATCAGCGCGCCGCGGTCGAGCGGCTTCAGGTGCTCACGCCCCTGGCCCAGGTCGGGCGCGGCCCAGAACACCGGCAGCCCGCGGCCCAGGTCGGCGCGGGCTCGCGCCAGTGTCCAGCTGCGCCAGAAGATCAGCACCCAGCTGCACACCGACATCGCCAGCAGCAGCAGGGAAACGAAACGGGCGACACCGTCGCCCGCTTGCCAGAGATGGATCAGTTCGGTCATCGCGTCGTTCGTCGATCGCCGGTGATCGAGCGCGTCGCGCTCAAGCCATGCCGAGCACGTCGTTCATGTCGAACAGCCCGGTCTTGCGCTCGCCCAGGAAGCGCGCCGCGCGCAGGCTGCCCTGCGCGAAGGTCGCGCGGCTCGAGGCCTTGTGGCTGATCTCGATGCGCTCGCCGATGCCCAGGTACATCACCGTGTGGTCGCCGATGACGTCGCCGCCGCGGACCGTCGCGAAACCGATCGTCGACGGGTCGCGTTCGCCGGTGACGCCTTCGCGGCCGTAGACCGCGCAGGTCTTCAGGTCCCGGCCGAGCGCCTCGGCGACGACCTCGCCCATCTTCAGCGCGGTGCCGCTGGGCGCGTCCACCTTGTGGCGATGGTGGGCTTCGACGATCTCGATGTCATATCCGTGCGAAAGCGCCTTCGATGCCTGCGCCAGCAGCTTCAAGACGACGTTGACGCCGACGCTCATGTTGGGCGCCATCATGACGGCGGCGCGCTGGGCGTATTCGCCGATCTTCGTCTTGTCGTCGGGGCTGAAGCCGGTGGTGCCGACGACGGTGCGCACGCCCAGTTCGGCGCACAGCGCGAGGTGCGCCATCGTGCCCTCGGGACGGGTGAAGTCGATCAGCACGTCGGCCTGCGACAGGGCGGCCCGCACATCGCTGGTGATCGCCACGCCGGTGGTCTGGCCCAGGAACGCGCCGGCATCCTGGCCGAGCGTGGGGCTGCCGTCGCGGTCGAGCGCGGCGGCCAGTTCGAGATCGTCGGCGGCGAGCACCGCCTCGATCAGCATGCGGCCCATGCGGCCGGATGCGCCGGTGATCGCGATCCGCAGACGGCTCATCGACGCGGCTCCAGCGGCGGGTAATCGCGGGTCGGGCCCATCGGCTCCGGCGCCGAGGCGGCAGCGGTGCGCACCGGCGGAGGCAATGCCTTGCGCTCCTCTTCGGTCAGCTCCAGCTTGGGTTCCTTGCCGGTGACCTTCAGCGTGTTGATCGAGGCGATGAATTCCTTCTCGGTCGGCAGGTCGTCCGGCGCATCGATCTTGGACAGCTGGTCCCCGTCGAAGGTCAGCAGGATGTGGCGGTTCTGCGGCGCGGCCCCTTGGCGTCGGATCGTGAACACGTAGTCCCAGCGGGACTCGTGGAAGACGTCGGTGAGCAGCGGCGAACCAAGCACATCGCGCACCTGGACGCGGGTCATGCCCGGCTTGACCGCGGCCAGTTGTTCCTTGGTGACCACGTTGCCCTGGACGATCTCGACGCGGTAGGGCGTCACCAGGCCCAGCACCTTGTCGCCGCTCACCGAGAGCGCGTCGAACTTCGGCATTTGCGAGCAGCCGCCCAGCGCCAGGAGACCGACAACCAGGCCTGCCATCGCGGCGCCGGAGACGTTCCGGCGGGCAATGCAGGCGATACGGGAATTCAATGACATGGCGCGGATTGGCCGAGGCGCAAGGGCTATGATCGCGAGATTCTAGCGGCACGCACCCACGCTTCCCCGCAGGCGCAAACCCCATGAACCGGTCAGACGAAATCAAGAACAGCGGGCTCAAGGCCACGCTGCCCCGCATCAAGATCCTCGAGATCTTCCAGACCGCCCAGCAGCGGCACATGACCGCCGAGGACGTTTACAAAGCTTTGCTCGATGAACGCGCCGACATCGGCCTGGCGACCGTCTATCGCGTCCTGACGCAGTTCGAGCAAGCCGGCCTGCTGTCGCGCAACCACTTCGAGTCGGGCAAGGCGGTTTTCGAGCTCAATGAGGGTCATCACCACGACCATCTCGTCTGCCTGACCTGCGGCTTCGTCGAGGAGTTCTACGATCCGAAGATCGAGGAACGCCAGCATGCGATCGCGCAAGAACGCGGTTTTCAGCTGCAGGAGCACTCGCTCGCGCTGTATGCGAACTGCGTCAAGAAGGACTGCCCGCACAAGCTGGCCCGCTGACCAGGCCCGGCGCGCGGGACGTCAACGACAAGGGGCTCCGCGGAGCCCCTTCTTCATGCGTCTGCGACCGACGCGCCTGGCGCTCAGTTGTTGTCGTTCAGGCCTTGCTCGATCGCGCGTTGGTGGCGTTCGACGAACTCGCGGTAGGTGTCGATGCCGCGCAATTGCAGGATGGTGTTGCGCACTGCGGCCTCGACCAGCACCGCCAGGTTGCGGCCCGCATCCACGGCGATCACGACCTTGCGCACGGGCATGCCCAGCACGTCCTCGTAGAGCGGCTCGTAGGGCAGGCGCTCGAAGTCCCGCTCCATCGTCTCCTTGCGGACCAGGTGCACGATCAGCTTGAGCCGCATCTTCCGGCGCACCGCCGTCTCGCCGAAGATGGCCTTGATGTCCAGCAGGCCGATGCCGCGGACTTCCAGGAGATTCATCAGCAGCTCGGGGCAGCGACCTTCAATGGCCGTCTGCGCGATCCGGAAGAAGTCGACCGCATCGTCCGCCACCAGGCCGTGGCCACGGCTGATCAATTCCAGACCGAGCTCGCTCTTGCCGAGCCCCGATTCGCCGGTCAGCAGCACGCCCAGGCCCAGGATGTCCATGAACACGCCGTGCCGCGTCGTGCGGTTGGCGCAGACGTGCGCCAGGTACGCGCGCACCAGGTCGATGACATGGCCGGCGCTCTCGGCCGTCGTGAACAGCGGGATCTCGGCGCGGTCGCACATCGCGACCAGCCGGTCCGGCGGCACCTGGTCGTCCGCGACGATGATGACCGGTGGCTCCAGCGTCACGATGCGCGAGATCCGGCGGTCCAGCACGTCGCCGGAGGCCTGGCTCAGGTAGGCGACCTCACGCCGTCCGACGATCTGGACGCGATAGGGATGGATGTAGTTCAGGTAGCCGACCAGGTCGGCGGCCGACTGCGCGTCGCGCAGCGCGGCTTCGTCGAAGCGGCGTTCAGGATGCGCATGCCCGGCGATCCACTCCCAACGCAAGGCCTCGCGGTGCTCCTCGAACAACCGGTCCGCGCTGATGGAGGTGGCTTTCAAGTGGCGTGGCTGCTGGAGGTGGGGTGATCGTCTCGAGGCGCTGGGCCGTTCAGGCCACCGACTTCAGCGGTTCCCAATCGGCGATCAGGCGATGCACGGTGGCGGCCTCGGCCTCGGTCTTGAGGCGTTCACGGAGTTCGCGGTCGGACAGCATCTCGGCGATCTCGGACAGGATCTCCAGGTGTCTCTGTGTCGCCGCCTCGGGCACCAGCAGGAAGATCAGCAGCGTGACCGGTTCGTCGTCCGGTGCGTCGAAGCCGATGGGTTGCTGCACGCGCAGCACCGCGGCCAGCGGGTTCTTCAGGCCCTTGATGCGGCCATGCGGGATCGCGACGCCATGCCCCAGACCGGTGGACCCCAGGCGCTCGCGGGCGAACAGGTTGTCCGTGACTGCCGCGCGGGAGATCGAATGGTTGTTCTCGAAGAGCAGCCCGGCCTGTTCGAAGACCCGCTTTTTGCTGGAAGCGTCCACATCGACCAGCACGTTGCTGGCGGGAAGGATGGCGGCGAGACGGTTCATCGGGCATTTACCGGCCATGTCGACCGGCGAGCTGGGGAAGCAGCCTGCGCGCCAGTGGTGCGCAGATTCGGGGGTTGAGGGACAGGATTATAGGAATCCCGCTACCGACGGGGGGTGTGACGGATGCGACGCTTCTGTGAAAACGTCTCCCCTGGTGTTGCATTGCAACAATTCTCGGCAAAAAGGCGGCCCGATGGGCCGCCTTGCGGGTGATCCCCGGGTAATCCCTGGGGATCCGGCGCGATTCCGACGAGGCCTGAAGGCGCCGCCAGCTTCGCGGAGATCGGTTATCCGGCGCTCAAGTCCATGCGCTTGGCCGATTCATGGTGGTGGTTCTGCACCCGATCCTTGTGGCGGCAGACTTGTCGGTCCAGCTTGTCCATCAGCTCGTCGATGGCCGCGTAGAGATCCCCGTTCGAGTGCTCGCAGAAGATTTCCCGTCCCTTCACATGCAGCGTGACTTCAGCGCGTTGGCGTCGATCCTTTTCCTTTTGCTTTTCCACGGTCAGCAGGACGTTGACGTCCACGACCTGGTCAAAGTGGCGGAGCACCCGGCTGAGCTTGTTCAGCACATATTCGCGCAGAGCCTGTGTCACTTCGAGATGGTGGCCGCTGATGGTCAGGTTCATAAAGCCTCCTTTCACAAGGGCTTGGTCGGAAACAGAGTCGGAGTCGGCGGTCGTTGCCGCGGGAAAAAGAGCGGGCAGGGTCTTGGTGAGGTGGGGAGTCGGTGAGGGTCGGTCGGCACGTCGCCGGCATGGTGCTGGAGACGCGGGGGAAGCGGATGGAGTCTCTGAAACGGCGTGACGGGTGAGCGGTCCGCGAGGGACCCGGATGGCCGCGAGGGCCGATGGCATGCGGGTTCTGAGGCGAAAACGATGAAGAAGACGAGTCCAGTCTGCTCCCGATCCTCAGCCTCGGCAAGTGATGGAAAGCAAGTTTGGGGGCGAATATTCCCGCCTTGCAGGAGGGCGAGCTCCGTGCTGGAATGCTGGATGTTGTGCGGCGCGGGCCGACCGGGCCGACCTTCCTTGCCGCCTCTTGAGACGCGATGTGATAATCCCGCGTCCCGATTACTGGAGTCCCCCTTGGACAGCGACCACCCTCGGTGGCCGTCCACTCCAGCGTCAATCCGCCGCAGCCCCTGAGCGTTCTGCTCCACCGCATCCAACGCCGCCGCGACGCTTGTCCGGAGTGAGACGGGCCACCTCGACCCTTGGCGCGCCGCATGGCGTCGCCCGCTCCTGGCAACTTTCGCGCCGCGGCGACCCCCGATGGGTCCGTCAACGCGCACTCCGGCTTGCGCGTTCGCCCGAGCGCGCACCGCCGACGAAGGATCCGCATGCTGAATGTGTTCACGCTGGACAATGGCCGCCTCAAGGGGGGCATGGTCCAGGAAGAGATTTCCAACGCCGCCGAACTGCTCTCGCTCGCCGGCGCGGACCGCAACCCGGTCTGGGTCGATCTGCAGTCCCCGACGCCGGAGGAAAAGGACTGGATCCGCGAACGCTTCCATCTGGTAATTCCCGAGGACATCGTCGACGAGGATCTCGAGGAATCGGCTCGCTTCTACGAAGAAGACAACGGCGAGCTGCACATTCGCTCCGACTTCCTGATCGACGACATGGAAGCGCCCCGCAACGTGCGGGTCGCCTTCATCCTCTTCGACAACGTGCTTTTCTCGATCCACAACGAGGATCTGCCGGTGTTCCGGCTGCTGCGCCTGCGGGCTCGCCGGATCCCGGCGCTGATCGAGGACGCCAAGGACGTGCTGCTCAAGCTCTATGACGCCGATGCTGAATACTCCGCCGATGTGCTCGAAGGCATCTACGACAACCTGGAGAAGGTGAGCGCGCGCGTCCTGAAGAAGGACGTCAACGACACCGAGGCCGGTCAGGTGCTGGCGGCGATCGCGCGCGAGGAAGACCTGAACGGCCGCATCCGGCGCAACGTGATGGACACGCGGCGCGCGGTCAGCTTCATGATGCGCAGCCGCATGCTCAATGCCGAACAGTTCGAGGAATCGCGCCAGATCCTGCGCGACATCGACTCGCTCGATTCGCACACCGCCTTCCTGTTCGACAAGATCAACTTCCTGATGGACGCCACGGTCGGCTTCATCAACATCAACCAGAACAAGATCATCAAGATCTTCTCGGTCGCGAGCGTCGCCTTGTTGCCGCCAACGCTGATCGCCAGCGTCTATGGCATGAACTTCGAGGCGATGCCCGAACTGCGTTGGAAGTACGGCTACTTTTTCGCGATCGGGCTGATGGTGGCATCGGTGGCCGCGCCGTTCATCTATTTCCGCCGCAAGGGCTGGCTGGCCTGACCGACCCCTCAACGGAACGAGGCGCGCCCGAGCGGCGCGCTTTTTTTCATCCGGGCGCCGCAGAAAGACAAAGGGCTTCCGCGAAGCGGAAGCCCTGGGAAGAAAAGTAGCCTCAAGACGCCCCTGGCCAACGAGGGAGGGAGGGAGGAGGAGGAGAAAGGCCTCGGGATTGCAGCTTCACGAAGAAGCAGGTCTTGCGGCTGAAAGTGGTTGCGTCGACTGTACTCCCATCGCTGATGGGATCGGTGTAAACCCCCGGAATGCCCTCCAACGCTGCTGCGCCATCTGCCCTGTTTAAGTCAGCTCAAAGTGAGCGCTGTTATCGGGCGGCGTCGCTCGCGTTTGTCACCAGCGATGTGTTGATCGAGTCGTTATGGTGCAGCGCATCGGCGCGGAAGTCATCCCACCGAGCGACAAATACGTGAGCAACTGTCACTGCTGTCCCGGCTAGCCGGGACAGTTTTCAGGGTGATGAAGGCCCTTCGCCACAGGCGTGCCGATTGCCTCCTCCCGCGCTTTTCATTCAGCTTTTACAAGCTTCCTCGGAGGAGAGGGCGCAGGTTTTTCGATTTTCTCCGACGTGGCCTCTCACTGCGGCTGCGCCAGCAGCTTCTCCACGGCCTGAGTAAAGGTCGAACTGTCCGGGCTCACGCCGGACGCGAAGCTCATGACCTGCTTGCCGTCGCGCGAGATCAGGTACTTGTGGAAGTTCCACTTCGGCGCCTGACCGGTGCGCTTGGCCAGGTCAGCAAACAGCGGGTTCAGATCGGCTTTTCCAGCCGCGACACTGCTCTTGCTGAACATCGGGAATTTCACATTGAAGGTGTTCTCGCAAAACTCGGCGATCTCCTTGTTGCTGCCGTACTCCTGGTTGCCGAAATCACCGGATGGAAATCCCAGCACCACCAGGCCCTTGTCCGCATAGCGCGCGGAGACGGTTTCCAGTGCCTTGTACTGGGGGGTGTAGCCACAGAAGCTTGCCGTGTTGACCACCAGGACCACCTTGCCGGCGTACTGGCACAGCGCCTGTGGCTTCTCGTCCTGCAGGCGAGGCATTTGCCGGTTCAACAGTTCAGGACAGGCTGCGCCCGTGGTGGAGGGCTCGGCCGCGGGCGCGGCATGGGCGGTGGTCGATGCCAATGCCATGGACACCACTGCGAGGCCGGCGAAGGCGGCACGCCGCAGGAGGAAACCGAAGGACTTGTTCATGGGGTGTGTCTCCAGGATCGGTGAATCCGAACGGGCGTGCTGCTGCGTAATAAGCGAACGCGGTGTGAGGTCGGTTCGAAGCGGGATTAGGCCAGATCGCCCCACGTGCCGATGCCGTAAGGGATTGTCATGGTGCGACCGGTAGAATCCGCCGCGCTTAACAGGACGCAGACAGATGCTTTACCCAGAACTCTTCAAGCAACTCGAGGCCGTGCGCTGGAACATGGACACGGACATCCCGTGGGACAAGTTCGACGCGTCCAAGCTCACTGACGACCAGGCGCGCACGATCAAGATGAACGCGATCACCGAGTGGTCCGCGTTGCCTGCCACCGAGATGTTCCTGCGCGACAACAAGGACGACAGCGATTTCTCCGCGTTCATGAGCGTCTGGTTCTTCGAGGAGCAGAAGCATTCGCTGGTGCTGATGGAATACCTGCGCCGCTTCCGTCCGGACATGGTGCCGACCGAGGCCGAGCTGCACGAGGTGCGCTTTGAATTCGACCCGGCCCCGGCGCTGGAGACGCTGATGCTGCACTTCTGCGGCGAGATCCGCCTGAACCACTGGTATCGCCGCGCCGCCGAATGGCACACCGAGCCGGTCATCAAGGCGATCTACGAAACCCTGTCGCGCGATGAAGCCCGCCATGGCGGCGCCTATCTGCGCTACATGAAGCGTGCGATGAGCAAGTTCGGCGACGAGGCGAAGGCCGCGTTCGCGAAGGTCGGCGTGCTGATGGCCAGCGCGCGCCGCACCGCCCAGGCGCTGCACCCGACCAACCTGCATGTGAACGCCAAGCTGTTCCCGCGCGACACGATCCAGAGCCGCCTGCCGGATCCTGAATGGCTGGAGCGCTGGCTGGACAAGCAGATCCAGTTCGACAGCGTCTGGGAGAACAAGGTCGTCGAGCGCATCCTGCACAACATGAGCCTGCTGATGGAGCGCAGCTTCGCCAGCGTCCAGGAGCTGAACCGCTTCCGCAAGGAGCTGACGCAACGCCTGGCCCAGGCCGCCCAGCAGGCGCAGGGCGGCGACGCCACGCCCCAGGCGATCTGACGCCCGCCGCATTTCCCGCTCGCACGAAGGCCCGCCGACGCGGGCCTTCTTCATTTCGGCACCGGTGTCGACGGAGGCGGCTGTCGCACATGTCCCCGGGGCATGCAGACCGTTCGCCGCGCGGCCACAATGCGCCGTCCGACCTTGCGTCGATCCTCATTCCCAACGCCATCCGCCAACCGCTCATGAAGTATCTGCACACCATGGTCCGAGTGACCGATCTCGACGCCTCGCTGAAGTTCTACCGCGATGCCCTGGGGCTGCAGGAGGTGCGCCGCAGCGAGCATGAGGCCGGCCGCTTCACCTTGGTCTATCTGGCCGCGCCCGGCGACGAGGACGCCCAGATCGAGCTGACCTACAACTGGGATCCCGAGGTCTACACCGGGGGGCGCAACTTCGGTCACGTCGCCTATGCCGTGCCGGACATCTATGCCGCCTGCCAACGCCTCATGGACGCGGGCGTCACGATCAACCGCCCGCCGCGCGATGGTCGAATGGCCTTCGTGCGTTCGCCCGACAACATCTCGATCGAGCTGTTGCAGGACGGTCCGGCACTGCCGCCGGCCGAGCCCTGGATCTCGATGGCCAACACCGGCGCCTGGTGAGTGGCGGCGGGACGCCAGCGATCTTGCCGCGGTCTTCGGCTATGACGCAGTTGCTGCTTCGATGGATCGCTCCATGGCTGCTGGCCGCACCGCTGGCCTGCGTCGCGCAGGCGCAGGGCAAGCTGCTGCTGACCGGCGGTGTGAGCAGCATCGATGGCGCAGCCGGGGGTGGTTTGTCGCCGTGGGCCGTGACCGGCAGCTATGCGACCACGGGCCAGATCGGCGCGACCGCGTACTTCACGCGCCTGCC
The DNA here is from genome assembly GCF_002761755.1 of Roseateles chitinivorans. Lineage (GTDB taxonomy): Bacteria > Pseudomonadota > Gammaproteobacteria > Burkholderiales > Burkholderiaceae_C > Roseateles > Roseateles chitinivorans. The sequence goes on along the minus strand of NZ_PEOG01000007.1, from coordinate 33,139 downwards.
GGTGCAGGACTACAGCCTCTCCGGCTACGGCGCCGTCGTGGCCTTCGGCGAGCGCGCCGAGCTGTCGATCGCCAAGCAGGACTTCAGTGCGGGCGCCACGGGCGCGGCCCTCGGGCTGCCGGGCCTTCGGCTCAAGCAGACGATCCTCGGGGCGAAAGTGCGACTCGGCGGGGATGCGGTGCTCGACGCCGACACCTGGATGCCGCAGATCGCTCTGGGCATCGAATACAAGCACCTCGATGCGGGCGGCCTGGCACCAACGCTGAGCGCGCTGGGCGCGAAGCGCCATGGCGTCGATGTCTACCTGAGCGCGACCAAGCTGTTCCTGGCGCAAAGCACGCTGGTCAACCTGACGTTGCGCGCCACGCGCGCCAACCAGAACGGCCTGTTGGGCTTCGGCGGGACGGCCAACAGCAGCTATTCGCTGGTGCCGGAGGTGTCGGTCGCGTACCTGTTGAACAAGCAATGGGCGGTCGGCGTCGAGTACCGCGTCAAACCCGACAAGCTCAACCCATCGATCCTGGGCGACGCGCTCCGCGAGGACGACTGGAAGGATGTGTTCGTCGCCTGGGCGCCCAACAAGCACTTGTCGTTGACGGCCGCCTATGTGGACCTCGGCCGCGTCGTGCCGGGAATCCAGCCGCGTCGCCAACGCGGCGTCTACGGCTCGATCCAGCTCGCCTATTGACGGCCCATTGAACGCGGCATCGCCGTGTCCGACGACTCACTCGACCAGGAGGTCCGCAGCATGCGCTCGGTTCGAAGGCTATGGATGACGGGGGCGCTGGCGCTCCTGATCGGCGCCATCGTCGCGTCGACCGCTGGTGCGGCGGACGACGGGCTGTATCGCGCGCTGGGCGGTGACGCCGGCATCGCCCGCATCGTCGACGGCATGATCGATCGCGCCTACGCCGACGAGCGCATCAAGCAGAAGTTCGACGGCGTCAATCCGAAGGCGCTGAAGGAGTCGATCCGCAAGCAGTTCTGCCAGCTCAGCGGTGGCCCTTGCGTCTACGAAGGCGAGACGATGGCGAAGTCGCATGCCCACCTCGCGCTGAACAAGGCCGACTTCAATGCACTGGTCGAGGACTTGCAGTTCGCGATGGAAGAACAGCGGGTGCCCTTCGCCGTGCAGAACCGCTTGCTGGCGCTGCTCGCGCCGATGCATCGGGAGATCATCACCCGCTGACTAAGCGTGCTGGGAAGTCAGGTTATCGATGCGGCTCAACGAACTTGAACTGCGATTGGAAATCGACTGCCTTCGCTGCCTCAGTGAGCCGCTCGCGCGTGCCCATGGGTGCCTGACGTGAAGGTGAGCGGACGCCGAAGGCGGTCCGCTCCAATGGCAGGTTACGCAGCATTGAGCGCCTCTTTGATCGAGGCCACTAGAAGCTCCTCGTTCTCGGCTAGCTCTCGATACACGTCGTAGTTCAGCGCGCCATCGTTCAGTTGCTTCTCAAAGAAGAGCTGCAGTCGCCAGACGTCCGGATCGGGTTTGTCAAAGTCGAAATCAATCCCTCCAGTCGCCGGCGTCTTGTAGACATCAACCCCAATGCCGTGAGTGCATACGGTCCAGTTGGTTCCTGGAATCGGCCGCCGGCCCCGCATGCCCAGGATGTCGTCGGGTTTCTCCAGTTGGAAGGCTCGGACGATCAACTGCTTCGCCCAGGCCATCTCGGCGTACCACAGCGGAATGAGCTGGCGGATCAGGTCGACTCTTTCAGTCATGCTGCATAACGTTCGACATGAGCGGCGACTGGAAGCATGCGAAGCACGCTGGAAGGCGTCTGCCCGATGGAAGGGTTAGCTCCGGCGGACGACATCTGGACTCTCCGCGGGTGAACTAGCTTCCGAGGCAGAGACAGTAAGCCGGCGCAGGTGCCGCACCCGCTTCCCCTTCGCTCAGTAATTCCAGGCCTTCGAAGAAGTGTTTGTCGCTTCGACTGAGGCAGGCGTGAGTGGCCTTGTGAAGCTCGAGCAGTATGGCCGCGTATGAAGGATTGTGGTCAAAGCGGATCGCAATGACTTTCTTCGTCTCAATCCATCCGTCAGTGTCGCTCGGTCGGTCCCAAGTACTGAAGTGGACGTCGAGCGAGCGCCCGGGAAACTCGACTTCGAGCTGCTTGAGATCAGCCTTCTCCCCCAGCGCCAGGGCGTAGTCAGACGTTGCATCGATGAGATCGGAAATCGACTGGGGAATCGGTTCACTCATCGACCACAGCAGGTTCGGGAGGACCAGGCGAGGTAGTGCCCCTCGCTCGCTTTGACCCATTGCAAGCCTCCAACTCAGCATCACCGCGCTAGCAGCGATCGTGCGCAGCAGTTCTCTCCGATGAGAGTCTCTTATGAGAGCTAACGTTCGACATAAGCGGCAGATGCCGGCTCGCCGGCGGCTGTCCGCTCGATGGAGGGGTTAGCCGCCTGATGCTCTACCGCTTGTTCCATGGAAACGTATAGCTCTGCTTTCGATTCGGGCCTCTCCCTATGAGCTCCACAACCGAGTAGAGATCAGGTGGAGGGAGGACTGCATGACGAGCCTCCGGACTGATTGTGACTGCCCGGCACTCGCAGCCCATGGCATGCGCACAGGCGGTAGGAACCAGGCAGCGACACGCATGACATAGGACATATTGGCCGGCCCGCGGAAACAAGTTTTCCTCGAACTTGAAGCCCAAAACGCGAAGATCGGCGTTCTCGGTGGCCACTTCTTCCCGAAGGACTTCAAGCTTGTTCTTTCGGTAGTGGCGATTGATCTCGTACTCAGCCTGCAAATTGGCAACCCAGTTCGGATCACCAACAGGAAACGGGTTTCGCCTATGCAACCTCTCTCGAACACGCTGGGAGTACTCCTCGACAAGGCGCTTCCCCTCGTTCTTCAGTTCCTTGCGGCGCTTCTTGTCCATAGGGTGGGTAAGGTTCCTAACGTGTTCTCGGAAGACAGCTAACGCCGCCTAGGCAGACATGCTGTTCCCTAGGGCGGCTCACTCGATTTCTGGCAACCCGTCCATGCGCCATCAGGTCCTCGGGTTCGACTGTGGGTTCATACAGCGTTAAATGTCCGGCAGAAGCGGCACACCAACAACCACCTCGCCGAGGGGAGTTGGCCGCCTGAGGAGCGCCCATGGTGCCAGTTGCTCTGTCCGGGGTGGCCGAGGCAAGCGTGATTGGCAGGAGCGCCGGCGCCGGCGCCGGCGCTGGTCCTTGGCTATTACCCAGAGCTTTGCAATGTTCGCGGCGCCACTTGAACACCCAGTTGACGTTGATGCCGTGGGCCATGGCGATGTTGGACACGGACGCCCTGCGGAAATCATTTCTCCGGCGGACACGCCGGCGCCGACGTCACGCGCACCGGCACTACGGCGCCCGACGGGGTGATGCGTCCCACGCTTACGAAGCAGTAGCCATAACCGACGTCCAGCTTGCTCTCGTAGTCCCCGCCAGCTTCAGGTACGAAGCTCACCGCGACGCTCGGGCACGTCTGGTTGTTGGCGGCGAACGTGAAGTTCACGGAAACCGGCATTTCGGCGGTGATTGCCCGCTCCATGAAGTACGCCTTCGAGGCCACGCCGGAGCGCTCAGACAGGCGCCGCGTCGTGGTGGATTCGGGCATGCCCAGCGTTTCATTGGAGGCCACATGCATCGCCGACGCCAGGTTCTTCAGCAAGTTCGAGCTCGCTTCACCCATGCCACCCGGGGCGACGCAAGAGGCCTCGTTGGTCAGGCTGACCGCCGTGCCGTTCTGCGCGAACAGGCGCAGGCGCGCCTTCGCGCTGCCCAGCGGCAGCGGCTCGGCCGGTGCGGCGTCAGACGGCGGAGCGCTCGCCTCGGCCGCGCCAGTCGGTGCGGATCTGGACCCGGTTGCCGTGAGCGCTTCGGCGGGCGGCGCAGCGACCGCCTCGACCGACGACGCCGCGCTTGCAGGCATGTCGGCGGCGACGGCACCGGAAGCCGCCCGATCCGCCGGCTCGGCCGGAGGCAGCTTCAACAGCGCGCGCATGTCGGCGATGAGCTTCAACTGCTGCTCGGGCGTCAACGAGGACACGAGTCCGGTGGGCTTGGGCGGCGCCAGATTGACCTGGACGCGCGCGTCTACCTGATCGGCGCCGTACGCAGCTGCCAGTACCGGGCCGCAGATCGTGCGGTACTCGTGGCGCAGCTGCTCGTTCATGCCGATCGTCGCCGCCGGGATTCGCTCCGCCTTGCCGTAGTTGGCTGTGGTGTCGTACGGCTCGCCTGTCGCATCCAGCGACGCGAAGTGAAGCTTGGCGGCACCGACCATCAATGCCGGTTCGCAGCGCACCAGGCGGCGGTCGGCCGTCGAGTACATGCGCTTGGCGCTCGCGCCGTTGATGGGCTCGACGCGCGTTCTCACCCAATATTCGAACCAGCCGGTCTCCGGAGTCGCGGACTTCAGCACGGCGAGCGCCGCCGCGGGAACCGGGCGCGGCTCGGAAATCGAACGGTGCACGATGCGGCTGCGATCGGGACTGGGCGGCGACGGGAGCTCGGTGTACGAGCGTCCCGCGGACTCGTTCCATACCTCCACAGCCTTCTTATGAGACGCCCCCCAACCGAAGAACGGGCGGCCATCGGGCCAGTCCATCTTGCTTAGCATCGCGGCGTTGAGGTCTTCGGGCTCGGCGGCGAAAGCCGAAATCGGCAGCAGCGCCATCATGGCGCCGCCCAGCAGGCGCATGGACACGCGCGGTCTAACGTTGAACAACATCGGAAATCGGGCCTCCCTGGCCTTCTTGGATCGGTACAGACCGCACCCTAAAGATCGGGAGCGGTGGCGACAACCGACCTCGAAGGAGGCAGTCCACCTTCCGGGTGTCCGCGTGAAGCAATGCCGTGAAGGATCCTCGGCAATGAGGCAGAGATGCGACAGCTCGGCGTGGGGCGTGCCTATCCGCAGCAACTGATGCCCGCTCCAGGCGTAGTGGCGTGGGCATACCGGGAAGGGGTGAACTCAACTGGTCAACGCGCTGATTGAGAGCCGAAGTGCCATGCGACGGTCGCTGAGTGCTGGCGCTGGTCACGATTGATCGGCACGCTTGCCCGCCCTGACCGCCTTGCTGGTCCTGACCGGAATGCCGCTCTGCAGCGTAGGCGGACATTAGACTTGGCAACTCGTCGGACAGCCGCCGGTCAGAAGCCGACCGTCCACGGCGTCAGGTCCACGGCTCGAGTAAGTCTCCAGACCATGTCCTACAGCACTCATCGTCGAAAGGTCGCCGACACCACGGTGCCGCTTGAACATCGCGCGTCGCATGCCCGTTCGTGCGCGCTCCATGTCGCCAATAAGCTCGCAGTGAGGCGGAGCGATGTCTTGAATCACGTCAAGCAACAAACTGGCATCGACCTCGACATGCCGTGCTCTGACGAGGCGCTGGCCATTGCCTTCGCAAGCATCGACGCCCTTCGCTCAGGGACAGAGCAGCTAGCGCAGCCCGCCGCTTGAGCGACCGCGTCTCGGCGATGGAATCGGGACTCTGAATATCGCCGACGGGTCTGAAGCTATCAGGGGCATGTGCATCGGCGAATGACCGCATCCAGCCGAGGCTGTGTGGAAACGCGTTTGATTTGAGACGTACCCCGGGCACGGGCCATACATGGCCCCTGAGAGGTGCCCGCAGGCTCTGCGGGGTCAATCTCGGAGCTTGAGGGGTTGGGGCCGTCCGCGCTTCGATGCGAGTCTAGAAAGGCGCTCACGCGCCCACCAGCCTCATCGCCTGCGCTGCCTTCTTGGTGCCGAGGATCTGCATCACCCGTTTGAGGTTGTAGGCCAGGACCTGCAGGCTCATCTCGGTGCTGACGTTGCCAAGCCTGCGCATCAGGAAATGCGTGCTGCCCATCCAGTGCTTTAGCGTTCCGAAGACATGCTCCACGGTCCTTCGCCGGATCATCATCGCGTCGGTGTTTCGGTCCAGTCGTCGCTGCATGGCATAGAGCACCTCCTGATGCTCCCAGCGAGAGATCCGGCGATGCTTGGAAGGCGTGCACTCAGCTTTCATCGAGCACCCGGGACAGGCGCTGCTCCAGTAGCGACGAATCTGCAGCCCGTCTTCATCGCGCGTGAAGCGATAGGTGGCTCGCTCGCCCGCTGGACATCGGTACTCGTCGTCCTTGGCGATGTAGACGAAGTCGGTCTTGTCGAAGCGGCCCTCGGCCTTCGCGCTTGAGGTCATCGGCCTGGGCACGAAGGGCCTCATGCCGTTGTCCGCGCAACGCTTGATCTGCGGTGCGTTGAAGTAGCCCCGGTCGGCGTAGACCTTCAGATCGGGCTTGCCCATCGCCTCCCGCGCCGCGAGCGCCATGCCGCTGAGCTGTGCTCTGTCGTTGCCGATGTTGGTGACTTCGTGCGCCACGACCAAGTGGTGCTTGGTGTCGACCGCTGCCTGCACGTTGTAGCCCACGACGCCGCTGCCTGCGGCCTGGGTCGCCATCGCGCGCGCGTCCGGGTCCGTGAGGGATACCTGCTTGTCTGGCTGCTTCAGGAGGTGCTGCTCCATCTCGTCTAGTCGCTGCATCTGCTCACGCAGACCATCAAGCTTGTGGCTGAGCTGGGCATACCTTGGACCGAACTCCATGAGCGGCAACGTCCTGTCCGCGGTGTCGAGCGCCGCGAGGTAGCGCTGGATGCTCTCCTCGATCTGCTGGCGCCGCTTCTCAATCTTGGTGACGGTGAAGTTCTGGTCGCGGCTGTTGACCGCCTTGAACTTGCTGCCGTCGATCGCCACGCCGTCAGCGCTCAGAAGCTTCAGTTGCCGGCACAACTCGACGAAGCGACGGCAGACACCGCGAATGCCTTTTCCGTTGTCGCGGCGGAAGTCGGCGATGGTCTTGAAGTCTGGGGCCAGACGCTCGGTCAGCCACATCAGCTCGATGTTGCGCTGTGCTTCGCGCTCGAGTCTGCGGCTCGACTGGACACGGTTGAGATAGCCGTAGATGTAGATCTTGAGCAGGACCGCGGGGTGGTAGGCCGGGCGGCCCGTCGCCGCTGGCGTGGCGCCAGCGAAGCCAAGCGCTTCGAGATCAAGCTCTTCAACGTAGGCATCGATGACCCGGACCGGATTGTCTTCAGCGATGAAGTCGTCCAAGCACTCGGGAAGCAGCGTCACTTGATGTCGCCCCTGGCCTTCGACGAATCGCGCCATCGTCACCTCCACCATGTCTGTTCGACACGATGAATCTAGGCAGCCTCGGTCAGATCGCCAGGAGGGTTTTCACACAGCCTCAGCCTAAACCGGCCGGCCCTGACGCGGTCAACTTGAACCGGCACAGGTGGTCAAGTCGACCGGAATAGGCGGCTGAGTTTCGGAACTGCACGTACGCGCCTAACCAGGCACCTAACCCGCATGAATCCTGGCGTTCTGCTTCGAAAGCCCCCGCCTTAAGTGCGCAGTTTCGCAACTGTTCTGACCGGTTTTGGCCCACACATAGCGGGATGATTGATCCTTCGCCGGAGACGAAATCGGTACGCAGTGCGCAGCTTGGTACGCGCCGGATTAGGACTTGCGCCGAGGCGTTTCGCGCTCGGGCAACCCCTCGGAAGGTTGCGGCGTTGATCGTGCCACCATCGATCCATCATTGGTGCGGAGAGCAGGATGGAAAGCGTGAAATCAGTGGCCGGCGACCGCCCCGGGCGAGCGTTGCCCCCGCTGCTGGTCACCCGTGAGGAGGCCGCGGCCGCCCTCACCTTGAGCCTCCCAACATTCATGAGGGCAGTGCGAGAGGGGCGCATGCCTCCGCCACGCCAGATCTCCCCCAATCGTGTCGGATGGCTATGGTGTGAACTGGAGGCGGCTGCCGCAGCCTTGCCGGCGTCGACGCTGCTACCGCCCCCTAACGCTGGGAACAGGAGGGGTAAGAAGCTCGTTCAGAGATTGCGTGGAGAGGGGGCCACGCAAGGGTCATGAGGGCGCGGCCTAGGCGGCGTCAGAATGGTCGCCCAGTAGCGCCTAAACAGGGCCCGCAGACGAGCCAGAATGCTCGTATGAGCGGACGCGCCAGGCGCGCGACCATGTGCGTCGATTTACTGGAGTCGCGATGTCCTGGGACGTGTCACTGTACAAGTTCAGTCAGAGGTACCAAGCAGTAGCGGAGATCCCGGACGACGAGCAGCCGTCCGATCTAGGCTCGCTAAGAGAGGTCCAGGCCGCCATCACATCGGTCTTCCCTGAGACCGACTGGACTGATCCGCGCTGGGGCATTTTTGACAGCGCGATTGGCTCGATCGAGTTCAACGTAGGCAAGGACGATCCAGTTAAAAGCCTCGGGCTGCATGTGCGCGCTGGCGATGGCATCGTGGATGGCATCTTGCTGCTCTGCGAGCATATGGACTGTCAAGCAATTGATTTGGGAGACGGAAGCTTCCTAGAGCAATCCGACGAGCCGACACGTAGTCTGCAGAAGTGGCGCGCGTACAGAGGCCAGATCCTTGAGCAAGGGAAGGCGTCGTAGATCTCGCCAACGGCGGGGCCTGACACTGTGCGGACAGTGCGCTCGTCCTTCAGTCAACATGCGTTCACTGGCTGCTTACGCAGCATCAGCGTGAGCATACGGTCGCGCCACCTTGACATCGACAATCGCGGCAGAAGCTAGGCTCGGTGATGGCCGCGATGGTGTCCGGGGGAGGGGCGATGACGGATCAGCAGTGGAAGGTGTTCTTTGAGACCTGCGCGCGCGTACTTGGCGCAGGTGATCGGGATGCGGGACGCAGCCTGTCGTGGTGTGCGTGGACGACATTCACGAGCCTGGCCACCGACGTCAACTACTGGAAGTCAGGGGTGCCGCATGCCGACGACGTAGATGCCGGCTTCATCAAGGACAGCGGCGTCTGGGGGCAGCCGTTTCTCTATAGGGACCTTGCCCACATCATCATTCCGCGAGAGTTCTTCTGGGAGACGGGAGAGCTTTCAAGCTACCGCAACGGGACTCGACAACAGGACATCACTGCCTTGTCTACCGAGCTGACCGCTCTAGGAATTGATCATCGCCTCACCCATCTCGTCCTGGAAGTGAAGCTGTACTGACGTCGCCTGATGGTTGCCACCGGTGAGGGAGTAGCTCCTCAAGCCTGGCGTTGAGCGTGAGCGTCCAGCGGCACCACCTTGCCATTCAAGGTGATTGGCGACAGAGCAGCATCTGCGGCTAGGTTGGGTGGCCACCTACGTGGCCTCTGTGCATCCGGCACCGCGCTGGTATGTAGGATGGAGTCGTTATGGTTGCCATCCACGTTGACCTTCCGATCTTTAGCTCACCAACCGACCCGTACGGCTGGTTCAGCGGTGTCCTTCATCTGCAAGCGATGCCTGAGGATGGCTTGCCGTTCCCATGGCCTGAGGAGTGGCTCCAGCAGTTTGCAGAGCTCTTCGATGAGCAGCGGTTGCAGGTCTGGGGTCTGAGCGAATGGCCTTACCCGCCAGCGGAGCTTCATGTGACCATGTTCGGGTTGGTGTGCCGCGATCGGGACCAAGCTGGTGAACTCGCCCGGCACATTGAACGCTGCAGCGGACTCGTTTTCAATGAGCACGGCCTGACTGACGCATCAACCTGATCCGCTCAGCCGTGCGCCGGTCTCCAGCGATGCGGGAGTAGTTCGTCCAGCCGGGTGTTGAGCAGCGTCGGCAACCGCTGCAGCACGTCGCGCAGGTAAGCCCAGGGGTCGTGCCCGTTCATGCGTGCCGACTGCACGAGGCTCATTACGATGGCGGCGCGCTGGCCCGCGAGCTCACAGCCCACGAACTGCCATGCCTTGCGTCCCATGGCCCACGGTTTGATCTGCCGTTCCAGGTGGGCCGTGGTCTTCGACTTCGCCGGCAGCCGTGGTGGCCAGCACGCTCGCGACTTCCTGGGCCTGCCGGGGACGCCGGCCAGACCTGGCTGGCAAGGCAAGCTCGTATGCGACGACTTCGCCGGCTACAAGGCTTGCTTCGAACTGGGCGTGACGGAGGTCGGCTGCATGGCGCACGCCCGACGCAAGTTCCATGAATTCTGGGCCAATCACGGCAGCCAGGTCGGCGAGCAGGCGCTGAAGTTCTTCGGCCAGCTCTACGAGGTGGAACGAGTGGCCGTCAACGCTGATAGCCAAGCCAGGCTTGAAGCCCGCCGAGCGGCCCGGCCGCTGGCCGATGCACTGAACCAGTGGCTGCGGCAACAGCGCCAGCGCGTGCCGGATGGCTCAGCCACCGCCAAGGCCATGGACTACAGCCTCAACCGCTGGGCCGCGCTGACGCGCTACCTCGGCGACCCCGCCTTGCCCATCGACAACAACCTCGACGAGCAGCAGATCAGGCCCTGGGCCACGGGACGCAAGAACTGGCTGTTTGCCGGTACGCTGCTCGCCGGGCAGCGCGCTGCGGCCATCATGAGCCTCATCCAGACGGCGAAGCTCAACGGGCATGACCCGTATGTCTACCTGCGTGACGTGCTGACACGGTTACCTCACCAGCGAGCCCGCGACATTGACGCGTTACTACCTCACCGGTGGACATCGCCAGCTGCGCCGTGACGGTACATTGCAGAAGGTGTGTGCCTTGCGCGCTTATCCCCGAGCCTTTGTTCCCCAATCTGCCTCCAAAGATGCCGACGGACCTTGATTCCCTACTTCTGACTGTTCGCGACGAAGAGTCCTTCCGGAGTTTCGTGGCGGCGCTTGCAGGGGACTACTCCGAAGAGCGTGAGATCGAAGAGACCACTCCGAGCAGCCCATACTCGGCAGGAGCTCTTGGCTGGGAACATGGAACCATTGATGGCTACCTAGGCGCTGCTGCAGCTTGTGGATCGAATCGCTCTTCGCCGCATGCCACCGAAGTTGAGAACACCTGGTTCCGAGCCGCTGCAATCATGTATGCAGGCAAATACTACGAGTGAATGAGTTGGCCTTCGGGCCCCTCAGGTCGTAGCTGGCAACAGCGCACTTGCCGGCATAGGCCGCGGCGTCCGATGTCAACATGACTTGGCTGCCCGCTTACTCTTCGCCGGCAGCTTGCACGCGGGCAAGCGGGCTGCGGCGGTGATAAGCCTGATCCACGCGGCCAAGCTCAATGGGCTTGATCCCTACGCCTACCTGCGCGACGTGCTGGAGCAGCTGCCGACACAGCCGGCCAGTCGAGTGCAGGAGCTTTTACCTCATCACTGGAGCGGAGCGGCACTAGCTGTGAGACTCAGCACCAGCCGGTAGCTTCGTGAAGTGCATACCGCCTTGAGTGACGTGCGCCGAAAGCCTCCAATGAGTGCCGTCAGGCGCCACATAAATCTCTGCGATGCACTCATCGGCCCTCGCGCGATCAACACGAAGCCGCTTGAAGTGCTGGCGCAATAGCCAGAGAACTCGGTGATAGCCCCGAATCTCCTCCTCGCCTGGTTGTGGCGGAACGGCAGCTTCAGCGATCTTCGCTTGCCGGTCTTGAAACCACCTGGGCAGCGCGCCAGTCTCGATGAAGCTGTAGAAGTCCTCCCAACCCTCCGGTTCAGGCCAGGATGCCTTGTACTGTTCGCGTACAGACGGTGTGGTCCCGTTGAACCAAGTGGCCCAACGGTGCCAATAGTCCTCTCCCGCGCCCATGCGCCATCCAACGCTGCCCCATGGAATCCTGGGGAAAGCGATCCATACCGGAAGTAGAGACTCAGTCATGGCCTCGAGTCTAGGCCGAGGAGTCAATATGGGATGCTCGGACGCTTACCACCCAAACAATAGCCATGGAATACATCAGCGTTTTGTGGAAGAACAGCAGCACCAGCGACCCGGTCCGCCTGGTCTCCGAGCTTGACGAACAGCGCTATGAGCGCCGGAAGCTCGAGTTCTATGCCGACGGAACCGTTGGTGCCGCAAGTGACGACTTCGAAGATGCGCGCACGCGACTTGGAATCGTCGCCGTACCAGCGCTGTCAGAGATCAATGAGGATACGCAGTTCCAGGGCGAGGCCATCACGCAAGCCGAGTTTGACGAACTCTGGCAGCAGAACGCCCCTCCATTCGCGCACAGACGTTGAGTTCTGCAACGCAGCCGCGCGTCAACATGACTTCGCTGGGCGCTTACGCCAGTGGCACCAGGACTGTCGTGCAATCAGCGAAAGACGCGGCCAAAGGCTTGTGCCGTCTCTAGCACGCCCCAACCAAAGATTCCGTACCCAGCCAAAGCTGACAGCACCGTAAGCGCCGAAAGACTATGACCGGCACGCATCGATCCCGCGGAATAGGCAACCTGGCACAGGTAGCGAAAGCCGTGGCATACGGCGCCTATAAGCACGGTAGCACCGAAGAGCTGTAGTGAGAGGATCAGCCCCTTGCCAAGCGCGGGATCGGCCTTGTTCCCAAGGAACGACAAGAGCGCAATCACGGCACCGCCACCGATCAGGATCAGTGCATTAAGTGCCTCCTTCCCTGAGTCCATCACGGACCGAAACATTTCGAGGTTGCTCTGTGCCTCCACTTGGTACTGCGCCAACCTCGATTCGTGCCCCTGCCGCGCTCGCTCGGACGACACGCCGACGTGTTCCTCAACTGCATCTAGTAGACGAAGCACCGCCTTGCTAGAGATTAGATCGTCCTCAGCCTTCACTGCGGCGCGCAGGAGCGCCACGACATCTGTTGCTTCCATCCCGTCCCCCTTCGAGCTTCTCAAGATCGTGAGGTGTTAAATCGGTGGCCTTGGCGAGTAAGCACTAGATGCTGATCACTGGCAGTGGCCAGTCTGTGCTGCGGATCATGTAATCGCTCCGTCCGACCCGTTGGAAGCCCATGTGCTTGTAGTAGCGCATGAGCTTCTGCTGGGCCTTGCGGAAGTCTTCAGGGCCCTTGCCCCAGTTCGATCCACCATGTTCGAAGTCCAACGGGAACGCCTTCAGGATCACAGCGCCGGCGCCCATCTGCAGGTGGTGCATCAGTCCCAGCATGGCCGCCAAACCGTAGCGGTTCCCGCGCCATGCCTCACCGATCTCAAGGCGGTCAAGGTACAAGACGTTCGTCCATTCGGAGACGCAATCGAGGCGACCAGCGCGCTGGGCCGCAGGCGAGAGCTTCCAGCCTTTGTAGAGCGCCGTGTGCATGTCGAGAATTGTCTGCGTGGCGTCAAAGACGTAGCTGAGGGGGTAGTCCGCGTTTAGCGCAGCAGTGGCGTTGACGTAGGACGCGGAGAACTTGCCGATTGGCGTCTCAACAATGTCCTCGTCCACTTCGATGAGCACCACGTCACCAGCGTGCTCGTGGACGTAGTAGCTCGGTTCATCGTCGACCGCCATGCGGTCTGCATCCTTGAAGCGCAGCGAAATCGGCGCAAACGGCATCTTCCCTCCCTCCCTAAGGTCAGCGCGTTGCCCTCTGTCATCGCAACGCAGTGAACTCTCTATTTGCTGCGGGCGATCCGCTTCCGATCGGTGCGCCCCCTCATTTGCGGAATCGTAGCGCGTGACCCACGCTTAGCCTGGCACCCTACCTGCGCGATGCGCAAGATGGCTCAGTGCAATACAAGCCTGACCATGCCGGCCGCGATGTATTGCCGCCAGTCCACGGGTGGGCCGGCGCTGTTCCTATAGATCACAGTTCGAGGGGATGAGCAATGGCTGATGCAAAGAACATCTACGACCTATGGATCGCCATGGTGGGGCCGGCTGCGGCGCTAGGGGGTGTATGGCTGACCAGCCACCTGGGCGCGCGACGGCAAGCCAAGGAGAGGCAAGAAGAGCGACGACGTGAGGCCGTAGGACAGCAGGTCCTCCTCGCTGCGAAGCTGGATCGATTCGCGCTCGCCTGTCTGGATGTGGCCGGCGACTCCGGGGACTTTAGCGATGCCTCGAGCGCCTACGCCGTACCGCAAATTCAGACGCCGACATTTGACCCTGAGAGCACTGGCACTGATTGGCGCCACATCGAGTCGTGGATCGTGCATCGAGTACAGAGTATCCCCATCGAGCAAAGTTTCTATGAGCGAGGCATCGCAGATGTTGCTCAGGAGGACCATGAGCGCGACCAGGGCGCGACGTTTTTTGCTCGACAGATGAGCTACGCGGGCTTGGGGCTGGAAGCATCCAGGTTGGCCCAAGCGCTCCGTCGGAGCGCTGGCATTGAGGAGTTACATGTCGCGCCAGGCACCAGCAGCCTCGTGCAACGGCTGCAGTGGTGGGTTGATCACTTTGCTAAAGAGAATGCTCAATTCGAGGCTGCCAGAACGGACTCAGCGCAAGCCGCCGCCCTCCTGACGAACTCACAGCCGGCACCGTCAAGCAAAACCCCCGCTGCCTGAGGGTCTGCTATGCGCGGCGCCTCGTGATAGTTTGAGCGACAAGGCGGACTTGGCATGCACCAAATGGTTTAGCTGCCTTATACTCACACTTGACAGTCAAGCGCAGCGCTTGTAGAGGCCTCCGCAAGGTGGCAGCCCGTATGGGTGGGATCCTCGAAGCTGGGGGCTGTCACCAATTCAGGAATGCCGCACGAAGGTGCGGCATTCTGTCTTGTAGCTGTTCGAAGCCCGTGAGGGTCTTGATTCCGTAGCCGCGGAAGTTGTCGCGATGGCGATACGCGTGCCTGCGTAGCAACGCCAGGTAGCTGGGGTCGGCAATTCCGAAGCGGCTCAGCTTCACCCCGTAATGTGTACTGGTGGCGACGGCATCTGCCACCTGAAGTCCTGCGAGCTGTGCATGGGCGACCGCACGCAGGCTGTCCATATTGATGGCCGGCCAGTGGATGTTCACCTGCGTACCCATCCCGGCCTGCGCACGGAGACGGTTGATGTACACGCGAATGTCTTCATAGGACATCGCGGCTCGGTCGGAGAAGATGAGATCAACCGTGCCGTCGCCTTCGCCGGGTCTCATGTGGTCTCGGCAGAGCCACGAGACTCTCTCAATCAGGAGGCGCGTCAGATAGTGGTACAGCATCCACTTGTTCGCCTGAAACCGCTCGGGATCCGGGATGTCTGGCTTGTAGCTCAGGATGCTGACTGTACGGAACGGCGTCTTGATGACCTCGTTGAGCATCACCAAGCGTTGCTCGTGCCTCATGTCGCAGAAGTGGAATGCCTTCTTCGCTTCCCACCCGAGCGTCGCGCGCGCCGCCTTGAGCGCAGCCACGGCGCTGAGGTCATGCGGCCGACGATAGACGACGGCGGTTTGAACAAACCAATGGGAACTGCCTCGCCCGTCCGGCAAGAAGGTGAAGCCCTCGTCACCCGATTCGTCAATGTACGCAACAAAACTGGACGTCATGCGTCGAATTCTGCCTGTCCGCGAGTCGGACGTTGCTCGCGAACAGCCGGGAGTGGAACTCGTCGCACGGGGGATCAGTTGACCGCCCTGGCGCAAGATCGCTGCACATCACTACACAGCGGCTACATGAACTGATCAGAAACGAAAAAGCCCAGCGCTTGACTGGGCTTCTATCGCTCTAAGTGCTCGATGCAATTAGAAAATTTCTGGTGGCCAAGGGCGGAATCGAACCACCGACACGCGGATTTTCAATCCGCTGCTCTACCAACTGAGCTACTTGGCCATGAGACTGGGTCTCTGTCTTCGTCGTTCCGATCTTGCGACTCGTGCTGAACAACGAAGACCGCGACTATAACACTAAATTCCGCTGCCCCGCTTGTTTCTTGAAAGATCGACGCCAAGCTGCTTCAACTTGCGGTACAGGTGGGTCCGTTCCAGCCCCGTCTTCTCGGCCACACGGGTCATCGAGCCGTTCTCCTTGGCCAGGTGGAATTCGAAGTAGCTCTTCTCGAACGCGTCGCGCGCCTCGCGCAGCGGGCGGTCCAGCTCGAACAACTGCTCCGACGCCAGCCCCTGGTGCGGCAGCGGCGTCACCGGCGCCAAGCCAGCCGAGGGCATCGGCAGCGTGCCGGCCGCCATCGCGGGAAGCACTTCGGGGCGGGGGTAGCTGTTGCCGATGTTGAGACCGACACCGACCACCGGCGCTGCCGGCGGGGCCGGGCGCGGCGAGGTCTTCACCAGCGCCTGTTCGACCGCGCGCAGCAGCTTCTGCAGGGTGATCGGCTTCTCCAGGAAGGCCATCGCGCCGAACTTGGTCGCCTCGACCGCGGTGTCGATCGTGCCGTGGCCGCTCATCATGATCACCGGCATCGTCAGCTGGCCGGAGCTGCCCCACTCCTTCAGCAGCGTCACGCCGTCGACGTCGGGCATCCAGATGTCCAGCAGCACCAGGTCGGGCCGCGAGCGCTCGCGAGCGGCGCGCGCCTGCTGGGCGTTCTCCGCGAGCTCGATCGTGTGCCCCTCGTCCGAGAGGATTTCAGACAAGAGGGCGCGGATGCCCAGTTCGTCGTCAACAACAAGAATGGTTGCCATGTATGCCTACTGTTCACGCGGGCCGAGGCGCGTCCTGCGCAGGGCTCGGTGCAGTCGCGAGTTTTGAAAATGATAACGAAACTTGTGCGCCGCTCGGCGGCAGATCGGCACCGCTGGAGGCTGGGAGATTCACCAGCCGGATGCGCGCGCCATGCTCGTCCGCGATTTTCTTCACCACCGCCAGCCCCAGGCCGGTCCCCTTGGTCTTGGTCGTGACGTAAGGCTCGAAGGCCCGCTTCAGCACGTTCTCCGCGAAGCCGTGGCCGTTGTCGGTGACGACCAGCCGAAGCGCCCGGAGCTCGCCGGCCTCGTTCATCGCCTTCTGCGTGCGCACGGTCACCCGGCCGTCGGGGCGCTCGCTGACCGCGTCCAGCGCGTTCTGCACGAGGTTGTGGATCACCTGCCGCAGCTGCGGGGCGTCGCCGAGGATCGCCGGGGGATCCACCGCCAGGTCCGCGCTCAGGTGGCCCGATTCCTGCGCCTCGGCGTACAGCGTCAGCACCTCGGCCACCAGTGCGTTCAGGTCCAGCGGCGCGAGCTTGGCGGCCGGCAGGCGGGCGTAGTCGCGGAACTCGTTGACCAGCTGCTTCATCGCCTGCACCTGATTCACGATCGTGCCGACGGAGCGCACCAGCATCGCCTGGTCGGTGCCCTCCAGCTTGGATTCGAGCTTGAACTGCAGCCGCTCGGCCGACAGCTGGATCGGCGTCAGCGGGTTCTTGATCTCGTGGGCGAGCCGACGCGCGACCTCGCTCCAGGCCGCGGAGCGCTGTGCCGACACCACCTCGCTGATGTCGTCGAAGACCAGCAGCCGAGCGTCCAGCGGCAGCAGCGCACCGCGCACCAGCAGGGTCAGCGCGGTCTTCTCGTCGAGCTGCAGTTCGAAGGAGTCCTGCCAGTGCTCGCGCTCGCCGGATTCCGGGCTTTGCAGCTCGAAGCGCTGCCAGATGTCCTTGCCGAAGGCCGCCAGCGCCGGCAGGTCCTCCAGCGGCCGGCCGACGTAGGCCGACAGCGGCAGCTTCAGGATGCGGGTCGCGCCGGGATTGACCGTCTCGATGCGACGCTCGCGGTCGAACACGATCACGCCGGCGGTCAGGTTGTCGAGGATGGTCTGCACATGCGTGCGCGCGCTTTCCAGCTGCGTCACGCTGAGCTCCACCTGCGCCCGCGCGTCGGCCAGCTGCTGGGTCATGTCGGCGAAGGACTGCGTCAGCCCGCCCAGTTCATCGCGCGAGCGGAACACCGGCTTGGCCTTCAGGTCGCCGGTCGCGACCTCGCGCATGCCCTCGGCCAGCAGCAGCAGCGGCTGCACCAGCTGGTTGGACAGCGCCACCGCCAGCAGCAGCGCCGCGAACACCGCCAGGATCAGCACCAGCGTCAGCGTGCCGAGGTACATGCGCCGCAGGCCGTCGCGCAGCAGCGAGCGCTGCAGGTACTCCTGGTTGGCGGCCGACACGTTCAGCGCGTTGCTGATGACCTTGCCGGAGATCTGCTTGATGACCATCAGGTAGCGGTCGCTGTTGGTCAGCTGCAGCGCGCTGCTGGGAAGCAGCGCGAGCGAGCGGATGCGGGCCTCGCCCAGCACCGCCTGCTGCTCGTCCTCCAGGCCCTCCAGGCGCGAGGCGACGCCGTTGTTGCGTGCCTGCGCGAGCAGGGTGCTGCTGGGGCGCTCGGGAATCTCGCTCGACTCGCCGCCGGCCGACAGCACCACCTGCCCGTTGCCGGCGATCAGCGCGACGCTGCGCGCGTTCATCTGGTCGCGCAGGCGCTCCAGCGCGAGCGGTGCCAGCGCGCCGTCCTCCCAGCGCTCGGCCGCGGCGCGGGTGCGCGCGTTCTGTTCGGTCCGCAGGTTCTCCAGCGTGTCCTGGCCCAGCGCCAGGCCGGCTTCCAGCGCGCTGGCCAGGCGTTGGTCGAACAGGCTCTCGATGCTGCGATTCACGAACTGGTAGGACACCGTGTAGATCAGCAGGCCCGGCACGACGCCGACGATCGCGAAGATGCCGGCCAGCTTGAGCAGCAGCCGGCTGCCGAAGCGGCCGCGCTTGACCCGCAGCGCCAGCCGCGTGCCGGCGACGCCGATCACGATCACCAGCGCGGTGGCCACCGCCACGTTCACCCAGAACAGCCAGATGTAGTGGCGTTCCAGGAAGCCGCGCTGGGCGGTGGTGCTGATGGACAGCAGGAAGGCCAGCATGCCGCTGGCCCCGGCGATCGCGGCCACGGAGATCAACCACGCCAGGCGTGCCGACTTGGTCACGGGTCAGGATCCTTGCTGAGTCACGGGAAGCGGGGGCAGGGCGAGGCGGCGCGGGTCAGGGCTGCGGCTTGTTGGGCGGCGGCGCGGCCGGCGCCTCGAGCGTGAGCGTCAGCGTGCGGTCGACGCTCAGCGTCCAGCCCTGGCTGCCGCCCAGGCCGATCTGCAGCGGTCTGGGCAGCTGCGCGGTGTCCAGCTTGTAGCTGAACTCCAGGTAATAGCGGCCGTCGTCCTCGATCTCCTTGGCGTCGGCGACGCGCCAGCCGGAGACGCCGCGCAGCGAGGCGATCGCCTCGCCGAGGGTGTCGAAGCTCTGGTGCAGGCCGCCGGTGCTGACCCGGTACTGCCGGGTCAGCGGCTGCCAGGTCAGGCGCCAGGTGCGGTTGGCCTGGGCGACCCGGGCGTCGCGCCAGTACCAGCGGCTGCGCAGCACCTGGACCTCGGCGACGAAGTAGATCGCCACGCCCTTGAGCAGCGCCTCCTCGGCCTGCCGGGGCAGCTCGAAGCGGGTGCTGAAGCTGACCGCCAGTCCGTCCTCGGCACGTTCCGCATTGAGCAGCTGCAGCGCCACGCCTTGCGCCAGCGCCCAGCCGTGCAGGACCAGCAGCGCGCCGACCAGGGTCAGGCGCTGCCACCAGGCACGCAGCGGAACGGAACGGGACGGCGGAGACACGCGGACGGGATGGAGCGAGGAGTTCGGGGATCAGGCCTTGTGCAACAGCGCGTAATAGAAGCCGTCGGTGACGGCCGCCGCGCCGGGCGCGAGGTCCTGCGGGGCATTGTCCGCGAGCGGCAGCAGATGCCCGGCCCCCTGGTCGAACTGACGCGACCGCGCATCGCCATGACGTTGCAAAAACGCGTCGATCTGGTCCTGTCCCTCGGAACGGAAGACCGAACAGGTCGCGTAGAGCAGCCGGCCGCCGGGCTTGAGCAGCGGCCACAGCGCCTCCAGCAGCTCGGACTGGATGCGCGCCAGCGCCGGGATGTCGTCGGGCCGGCGCAGCCAGCGCACATCGGGATGGCGGCGCACGATGCCGGAGGCGCTGCAGGGCGCGTCCAGCAGGATCGCGTCGAAGGCGCGACCGTCCCACCAGGCCGCGGTGTCGCGGGCGTCGGCGGCCCGCACCGCGCCCGCCAGTCCCAGCCGCTGCAGATTCTGGCGGACCCGCTCCAGCCGCTTCGCATCGGCGTCCAGCGCCAGCAGATCGAGGCCGTTGCCGGCCAGTTCCTGCAGATGGGCGGTCTTGCCGCCGGGCGCGGCACAGGCGTCCAGCACCCGCGCGCCAGCGCCGAGCAGCGGCCAGTCCTCGCCGGGGGCCAGGCCTTGAGGCCGGCGCTGGCCGAGCAGCAGCGGCGCGGCCAACTGGGCCGAGGCGTCCTGCACCGAGGCGTGGCCGGCGTCGAAGCCGGGCAGGGCCTGGACCGGCCGCGGCTCGTCGAGCACCACCGCCTGCGGGAACAGTGGACCGGCCGGATGGGCGGCGATGCCGGCCTCGCGCAGCCGGGCGAGGTAGCCGTCGAGGTCGCCGTGGGCCGGGTTGACGCGCAGCGTCATCGGCGGCTTCTGCTGGTTGGCCTGCAGCAGCTTCTCCCAGGCGGCGGGCCAGTCGGCACGCAGGCGGTCCTGCCACCAGCGCGGATGGTTGAAGCGGGCGACCGGATCGGCCTCGGCGGCGACGACGAGCGCCTCGCGCTCGCGCAGGAAGCGGCGCAGCACCGCGTTCACGAAGCCGGCGCTGTTGGGCGCACGCTGGCGGACCGCATGGACGGCCTGGTCGACCAGCGTGTGGTCGGCATAGGCCGATTCGCCGGGCCAGAGCAGCGCCAGCGCGGTCAGCAGCAGCGCGTCGACGCGCGGCGGCGGATTCTTGGGGGCGAGGACCGCGCGCACCGCCTGGGCGGCGCCGAGCCGTCGCAGCACGGTGAAGCTCAGCGCCTGCACGCCGGGGCGGATCTCGGCGGGGCAGCGCGACAGCCAGTCGGTCAGCGAGTGGCCGTCGCGGACGGCCTGGACCGCGTCGGACGCATTGGCCAGCAGCCGATGCAGCGGTGGCGCGCCGCCGCTCGCGGCGTTCTTGGGGGAGGGGACGGAAGACACCGCGCGAGTTTAGTGGGCCCGTCCCGACCGGGCCCCGCGCAAGGCGAAGTCCCGGCTTTCGCAATCCCCTCCGGAAGCCGCGACAATCGCCGGTCACCCATGAGAACGCAGGCTTCATGACGAGCACCCCGATCCTGAGCCCCGAGGACCTGGCCGCGCTGCCGACCTCGGAGCGCATCCGCTACCGGCTGGTCCAGGCCGGGCGGCGCCACCACGCCAACGACAACATCGCCGAATTCATCGAGGCGGGGGAGCTCGACCAGCTGCAGGCCGAGGTGCAGGCGCGCATGCAGAGCGTGCTGGAGGCGCTGGTCATCGACACCGACAGCGATCACAACACCCAGGACACCGCCAAGCGGGTCGCGAAGATGTTCCTGAAGGAGGTCTTCGCCGGCCGCTACGCGCCGCCGCCGCCGGTGACCGAGTTCCCCAACGCCGAGCGCCTGAACGAGCTGATGATCGTCGGCCCGATCACGGTGCGCAGCGCCTGCTCGCACCACCTGTGCCCGATCATCGGCAAGGTCTGGATCGGCCTGCTGCCCAGCGAGCATTCCAACCTGATCGGCCTGTCCAAGTACGTGCGCCTGACCGAATGGATCATGAGCCGCCCGCAGATCCAGGAGGAGGCCGTCGTGATGCTGGCCAACGAACTGCAGGAACGCGTCCAGCCCGACGGCCTGGCGATCGTGATGGACGCGGACCATTTCTGCATGCACTGGCGCGGCGTCAAGGACATGGACTCGACGATGACCAACAGCGTCATGCGCGGCTCCTTCCTGAAGGACGCGACGCTGCGGGCGGAGTTCCTGGCGCTGATGAAGCAGAAGGGCTGAGGTCCGCCCGGGGCCGCGGCTCAGAGGCTGCGTGCCTCGCTGAAGCCGACGAAGCTCATCAGCACGCGGGTGGGGAACTGGCGGATCGCGGCGTTGTAGGCCTCGACCGCCTGGTTGAACACCTGGCGCGAGAACGCGCGCTGGCGCTCGATCATCTTGAGCTCATCGACGGCGCCGGCCAGGTCCGGCTCGATGCTCAGTTCGGCGTGATGCTCCACCAGCGACACCAGCCGCGTCAGCGCCGCGCCATGCACCGCCGCGGCGACCGCCAACGCCGCCACCGGATCGGCCGCATGCGGCCTGACACGCACCGCCAGCGTCGCCGCCCGTGCGTCCGCCTGCGCGGCGGCCAGCGCGTCCAGGCTGGCCTGCTCGCTGGGCAGCCGCTCGCGCAGCCGCTCCAGCAGCAGGTCGCCGTGCGCGAAGCGCCGGGTCAACGCGTCGTCCAGCTGCCCGAAGGCCCGGGCGATCTCATTGCGCAGCAGCATCACGCGGTTGTAGGCGCCGATGCTCCAGAACACCAGCACCGCCGCCAGCGCCCACAGCCCCCAGTTCCAATGCCACTGCATCGCGCCGGTCCCGCTCAGGGCGACACCGCCGCGCCGCCGGACCGGCTGCGCTGGAACTCGTCCCAGCCCCGGGCGCGCAGCTCGCAGGCCGGGCAGTGCCCACAGCCCCAACCCCAGGCGTGGCGGGTGGTGCGCTCGCCGAGGTAGCAGGTGTGCGTGTGCTCGACGATCAGGTCGTTGAGCGCGTCGCTGCCGAGCGCCTCGGTCAGGGACCAGGTCTGCGCCTTGGTCAGGAACATCAGCGGCGTGTCCAGCGTCATCGGCGTGTCCAGGCCCAGGCTCAGCGCCACCTGCAGCGCCTTGAGCGTGTTGTCGCGGCAGTCGGGGTAGCCGGAGAAGTCGGTCTCGCACATGCCGCCGACCAGCACCGACGCGCCGCGGCGGTAGGCCAGGGTCGCGGCGAAGGTCAGGAACAGCAGGTTGCGGCCCGGGACGAAGGTGTTGGGCAGGCCGTTGGCCTGGAGCTCGATCGCGCGCTCCTGCGTCAGCGCGGTGTCGGAGATCTGGCCCAGCAGGCCGAGGTCGAGCACGTGGTCCTCGCCCAGCTTGGGCGCCCAGTGCGGGAATCGGGCGGCGATCTCGGCGCGCACGGTCTTGCGGCAGTCCAGCTCGACGCGATGGCGCTGGTCGTAGTCGAAGCCCAGCGTCTCGACCTCGGCGAAGCGGTCCAGCGCCCAGGCCAGGCAGGCGGTGGAATCCTGGCCGCCGGAGAACAGCACCAGGGCCTTGCGGCGCGAAGCGTGGACGGCAGGGAGGGAGGCGGGGGCGTCGTCGGACATGGCGGACCAGCGGTTGACAAGGAAAACGGCAGGCCGGAAGTGTGCCAGCACCGTGATAGCGTGGCCGGCCCAAGGAGGAAAGGCAATGCAACGACGGTTCACTCCGCGCGCTCCCCGGCTGGCGCGCCGGCTTCTTTCACTGCCCGCGCTGGCGGTCCTCGCCGCGAGCGGGGCTGCTGGCGCCGCGCGGGCGGCCGACGCCTCGACGATCAGCCAGGTGCTGCTGTATCCGGGCGGCGCGCAGGTCGATCGCACGCTGACCGTGGCGGCCGGTGCGACGCAGCTTCGGCTCGCCTGCCTGCCGGCGTCGCTGGAGCGCGAGTCGGTGCAGCTGCAGGCGCCCGCCCACATCGCGCTGGGAGAGCTGCAGATCGAGACGGTGCCCCGCGCCCAGCTGCCCGAATGCCGCCCGGTCGACCCCCGGGTGCGCGAGCTCGAGGCGCAGCGCAACCTGCTGGAGGCGGAGCAGGGCGGCGTCGAGCTGTCGCTGGGCTACCTCAAGGGTCTGTCGGACACCGGCGCCAAGGGCGGGCCGGCCCTGGCCGCCACGCTGGACTCGCTGCGGCGCAATGCGCAGGACCTGTTGACCCGGCAGCAGGCGCTCAAGCTGAAGATGGCCGAGGTCGAGGCCCAGCTGGGCGCCGCCAAGGCCGAACTGGCCCAGCCCGAAGGAGGCCAGGTCTCGGTGCTTCGGGTCCGGCTGTCCGCGCCGCAGGCGGGCGAATTGCAGCTGCGCTATCGCGTCCCCGACAGCGGCTGGACCCCGCAGTACCGGGCCCGACTGGACACGGCGGCCGGCACGCTGCAGCTCGATCGCGTCGCCCAGATCGCGCAGAACAGCGGCGAGGACTGGACGCAGGTGCGGTTGCGGCTGTCGACGGCCCAGCCGCGTCAGCGCGTCGCGTCCATCGGCCTGGCGCCGTGGACCCTGGCCTTGCTGCCCCCGGTGCAGGCCGAGGCCAGGACCGCCTTTCCCATAGCGGCCGCGCCGGCCGCGCCGCCGCGGGCGCCGGCGCCGATGCTGGAGCGCATCGCGGTGTCCGGCAGCGCGGTGCGTTTCGATGCCAGCGTCTTCGAGGGCGACTTCGCCACCGAGTACGAGCTGCCGCAGCGCGTCAGCTTGCGGGGCAACGGGCAGGGCACCACGGTGAGCCTGGGCAGCCAGACGGTCGGTGCGAAGCAGCTGTCGCGGGTCCAGCCCCAGATCGAGGCCGCGGCCTATCTGCTGGCGGAGATCGCGCGGCCCGACGGGGCGTGGCCGCGGGGGCCGGTGCAGCTGTTCCGTGATGGCACGCTGGTGGGCGAATCGATGCTGAGCCTGGGCAGTGGCAAGACGCTGTCCCTGCCCTTCGGCCGGGACGAGCGGCTGCGCGTGCGGGTCGATCCGGAGAAGCGCGAGGGCGCCGACGCCGGCTTCATCGGCGCGCGGCGCGAGCAGCAGCTGACGCGCCAGTGGCTGGTGGAGAACCTGGGCAAGCGTCCAGTGACGCTGCAGGTGCTGGAAGCGGCGCCGGTGTCGCAGCACGAGGACATCCGCGTCGAGACCCGCTTCACGCCGCCGGTGAGCGAGGCCAACTGGCGCGAGCAGCCCGGCATCCAGCTGTGGGAGCTGCCGCTGGCACCGGGCGCGGCGCAGACCTTCCAGGCGGTCTACCGGATCAGCGTGCCCAAGGACGCGCGCGTCTCGGGCATGCGCTGAGCGTCGGGGCGCGGAGCGGGCGGGATCAGGACCGGATCTCGCCCTGCCCCAGCACCACCCACTTCATCGAGGTCAGCCCTTCCAGCCCCACCGGGCCGCGGGCGTGGAACTTGTCGGTGGAGATGCCGATCTCCGCGCCCAGGCCGTATTCGAAGCCGTCGGCGAAGCGGGTGCTGGCGTTGACCATCACGCTGGCCGAATCGACCTCGCGCAGGAAGCGCATCGCGCTGACGTGGTTGGTGGTGAGGATCGCATCGGTGTGATGCGAGCCATGGCGGTTGATGTGCGCGATGGCCTCGTCGAGCGAATCGACGATCTTGATGCTGATGATCGGCGCCAGGTATTCCGTGTCCCAGTCCTCGGGCGTCGCCGGCTTGAGCAGATCGCGCGGCACCGCTTCCAGCAGTGCCAGCGCGCGCTCGCAGCCCCGCATCTCGACGCCCTTGGCGGCGAAGACCATGCCGATGCGGGGCAGGAAGTCCGCCGCCTGCTTCGCATGGACCAGCAGCGACTCGGTCGCGTTGCACGGGCTGTACTTCTGCGTCTTGGCGTTGTCGACGACGGTCACCGCCAGGTCGAGGTCGACCTCCGCGTCCACATAGCTGTGGCAGTTGCCGTCCAGATGCTTGATCACCGGCACCCGGGCCTCGCGGCTGATGCGCTCGATCAGGCCTTTGCCGCCGCGCGGAATGATCACGTCGACGAAGGCCGGCATCGCGATCAGCAGCCCGACCGCGGCGCGGTCGGTGGTGTTGATCAGCTGCACCGCCTCGCGCGGCAGCCCGGCCTCCTCGAGGCTGTCGGCCACCAGCGCCGCCAGCGCCAGGTTGCTGTGCAGCGCCTCGGAGCCGCCGCGCAGGATGCAGGCGTTGCCGCTCTTGATCGCCAGCGAGGCGGCCTCGATGGTCACGTTCGGACGGCTCTCGTAGATCATGCCGAACACGCCCAGCGGCACCCGCATCTGGCCGACGCTGATGCCGGTCGGGCGGCGCTTCACGCCGGTGATCTCGCCGATCGGATCGGGCATCGCGGCGATCTGCTCGCAGCCCTCGGCGACGGTGGCCAGCACCTTGGGCGTCAGCCGCAGCCGGTCGACCATCGGTGCTTCCAGGCCGGCCCCGACCGCGGCGGCCAGATCGCGCTCGTTCGCGGCGGCCAGGGCCGGGCCGGTCTCGCGCAGGCGGCGGGCCAGCGCCAGCAGCGCGGCGTTCTTCGCGGCGGTCGGAGCGGCGGCCATCAGCGTCGCGGCCCCGCGGGCCGCCTCGCCGACGCCGGTCATGTAGGCGTTGAGGTCGGTCATAGGGCGTCGATTCTGACCGATGCCTCGCCGACCCCGTCTCCCAGGGGCCATCGCAAGCCGAAAGCCAAGCCTTCGCGCGGGGCCGCAGCGGGAGAGGGGGAGGAAGGCGTCGAGGCCCGCGCCTTAGGGCGTCGCGGCCGAGGCCGGCATCGACGGCGCGGTCACGCCGACCGGCACCCCCTGCGGATCGCGGATCTCCAGCGGCTTGCGGCCCAGGGCCTCCAGCTGCGGCAGCACCTTCGCCTTGTCGCCGACGGCCACGACGATCAGCGCGGCCGGATCGACGTAGGTCTTCGTCGCCTTGTAGGCGCTGTTGGCGGTCACCGCGGCGAACTTGCGCGGCAGCGCGGTGATGCTGTCCGCCGGCATGCCGACCGCCCACTCGCTGGCGTAGCTCGAGGCCACGACGCGATTGGTGTCGAACAGGCCGGGCAGCGCCAGCAGCTGGGCGTTGCGCACCCGGTTCAGTTCCTCGGCGCCCATCGGCTTGGCGCGCATGCCGTCGATCTCCTTGAACATGTCGGTCAACGCCGGACCGGTCACGTCGGTGCGGACGCTGCCGCGGATGCCGAACAGCCCGCTGTCGCGGTTCATCGTGTAGGCCGAGTAGATGCCGTAGGTGTAGCCCTTGACCTCGCGCAGCTGCGTGTTGATCCGCGAGGTGAAGAGGCCGCCCATCGCGGCGTTCATGACCTTGATGTCCTCGGCGTCGGGCGTGCCGGCCTTCGGGCCCGGGGCGACGACGCTCAGCGCGGTCTGCGGCGCGCCCGGCTTGTCGACCAGCACGACACGCGCCGCGGCCGGCTTGGGTGCGGCGGTGTTCACCGTCGCCGCCGCGGTCGCGGGACGCGCCCAGCCGCCGAACAGGCGCTCGGCCAGCGCCTTGAGCTCGTCGGCCGAGATGTCGCCGGCCACCACCAGCGCGGCCTGGTCGGGCCGGTAGTGGGTGGACCAGAACTGGCGCAGCGCGGCGGCATCGGTGGCCTTGATCGCCGCCTCGTCGCCCAGCGAGGCCTTGGCCAGCGGATGGTCCTCGCCATAGACGACCCGGTTGGCGACGATCGCGGCCACGGCCGGCGGCTGCTCGCGCTGCTGCTGCAGCGCGGCCAGGCGCTGGTTCTGCATGCGCGCGATCTCGCCCGCATCGAAGGCGGGATGCAGCGCGACATCCGCCATCAGCGCCAGCGTCTGCGGAAAGTTGCGCTTGAGGCTGCTGGCCTCGATGCGGGCCTC
Source organism: Roseateles chitinivorans (assembly GCF_002761755.1). Classification (GTDB taxonomy): domain Bacteria; phylum Pseudomonadota; class Gammaproteobacteria; order Burkholderiales; family Burkholderiaceae_C; genus Roseateles; species Roseateles chitinivorans. Next base: position 6,072 of record NZ_PEOG01000007.1, on the reverse strand, counting down.
GTCGCGGCCCGCGCCGCTGCTGATTGCGGCGCCCAGCGCGGCGGCCTCGTCGGCGATCTGCTGCGCGGTGCGCGTCTGCGTGCCCTGCTGCAGCATGCCGGCGGTGAAGCTCGACAGGCCCGGCCGGTCCGCCGGATTGGCGGTCTGGCCGGCGCGCACCACCAGCGTGGCGCTCACCAGCGGCAGTCCCGGGTTGGGAATGTGGATCAGCGTCAGGCCGTTGGCCAGCGTCAGGCGCCGGCCCTCGGGCAGCACCGGCGCCTTGGCCTTGCCGCCCTTGGGCGGTGTCCGGCGCCAGGCGACGTCGGGGTTCATCGATTCGCGCTCGCCCTGGGCGGCCTTCGTGGGGGCCGGCGGCGTCGGCACCTCCGGCGCGAGCTTCTGCTCGCCGGGCGTCGCCCGCACGACGACGCGGGCGTTCTTCCTCAGCTGCTGCGCCACCACGTCGCGGACCTGGGCCGGCGTGATCGCCTGGTAGCGGGCCAGGTCCTTGCCGATGTAGTTCGGGTCGCCGGCCTGCTGGTTGTAGTAGTTGATCTGGTCGGCCAGGGCCTGGACCTTCTCCAGCCGCGACAGCGTGGCGGTCTCGATCGCGGCGCGGGCGCGGGCCATCTCCTCGGGCGTGGGCGGATTGGTGGCCAGCTCGGCGACGGCGTCGTCGACGATCTTCTGGATCTCGTCCAGCGACTTGCCCGGCCGCGCCACCACCTCGATCGAGAACACCGAGCCCAGCGACAGCGAGTACTGCTGCACCTGCACCGACTGCGCCAGCTGCTTGTCGTAGACCAGCGTCTTGTAGAGGCGGCTGGACTTGCCGCCGCCCAGCACGTGCGAGGCGATGTCCAGCTCCGCGTCGCCGGGCCGGAACACGGCCGGCGTGTGCCAGGCGATGTCCAGGCGCGAGAGCTCGACGCGATCGGTCACCTCGATGCGCTTCTCCTCGGTCAGCTGCGGCTGCGCGACGTTGACCGGCGGCACCGGGTCGCCGGCCTTGAGCGGACCGAAGTACTTCTCCACCAGCCGCCTGGCCTGCGCCGGGTCGAAATCGCCGGCCAGCACCAGGGTGGCGTTGTTGGGCCGGTAATAGCTGCGGGCGAAGGCCTTCACGTCGTCCAGCTTGATCGACTGGATGTCCGCATGCGAGCCGATCACGGTGGCGCGGTACGGATGACCCTCGGGGAACAGCGCCTGGTACAGCGCTTCCTCGACGATGCCGTAGGGACGGTTCTCGACCGACTGGCGGCGCTCGTTGCGGACCACGTCCTGCTGGTTGGCCAGCGCCACCGAATCGACCTCGTCGATCATGTAGCCCAGCATGTCCGACTTCAGCCAAAGGCCCAGTTCGAGCTGGTTGGACGGCAACGTGAAGAAGTAGTTCGTGCGGTCGAAGTCGGTCGAGCCGTTGGAATCCGTGCCGCCGGCGGCGTCGATGATCTTGTCGGCCTGGCCGCGCGGGATGTGCCGGGTGCCGGCGAACATCAGGTGCTCGAACAGGTGGGCGAAGCCGGTCTGGCCCTTGGCCTCGTTGCGGGGACCCGCATGCACCCACAGGTTGAAGGCCACCAGCGGCAGGCGGTGGTCCTCGACCAGGATCACCTCGAAGCCGTTGGGCAGCTTCACCTTCTCCAGCTTCACGTTGAGCGTGCCGCCGACGGTGGAGACGGCGCTGGTGCCAGCGGCCGCCGGCGCGGCGACGGCCGGGTGGAGGCCGCCGAGCGCGGTCAGGACGGCCAGGGTGATGGCGGCGGGCGCCGCGGGCATGAATCGCATGGTGGGACGCTTCCCTTCAAGGTTGGTGCGGGGGCACGCTATCCAAAGCGGGCGGCCCTCACAAGTGCCGGAACTCCGGAAGATCGAGCTTGGGCGCGATGCTGCCGTGCCCCACGACCGGCGGGCGTCAAGGCGGCGTCAAAGCGGGCGCAGCATCAACTGCTGGTGCAGCGGCTGCGCCACGGCCCCCATCGCCGCCAGGGCCGCGCCGCCGAGGTCGTCCCGCTGCAGCTGCGGCACCCGCAGCCGGCGCCGCGGATGGACGGCGGCCAGCGCCTGGATCAGCGCGCGGGCGTCGGCATCGCGCGGGGCGACCAGGCTGTGGATCATGACGGTCTCGTCGGGCAGGCTGAAGACCACCTGCGCGGCCGCGTCGCCGCCCCGTTCGTCCGGCCCGGCGGACGCCCCGACCTGCCACGCGTGGTAGTCGACGCCATGGCGCAGCGTCGCCGCGGTGACCTGCAGCGGCAGGTCGGGCAGGCGCCGCTCCGCGGCTTCCAGCCAGGCGAGCGCCACCGGCATCTCGACCGCCTGCGGCGCCGTCCGGCCCGCCGGCGCCTGCGTCGCGATCGTGCCGGGCTCGGCGACGTAGCCGTTCAGCCGGTGCAGCATGGCGAAGCCGCGGCCCTCGTAGAGCCGCCGCGCGCGCTCGTTCTGCGCGAAGACTTCCAGCTCCACCGCGCGGAGCCCGGCTGCGGCGGCGCGGGCGATGACGTCGTCCAGCAGGGCCGGCGCGGCGCCGGTGCCGCGCGCGGCGGGCAGCGCGCCCATCGTCGCCAGGCGCCAGCGCCCGGCGAGCGGCCGTGGCGCGACGAAGGCGAAGGCCAGCGGCGCGCCGGACGTGTCGAGCGCCACGCGCGACAGCGTCAGGTCCACCCCCTGGCGCGCGAGGAACATCGGCCACTGCGCCGGCGGGATCTGGAACGGGCCGATCAGGTAATCGGAGAAGGCCGCGGTGAAGGCGGCATGCAGCGCCTCCGGCGCGATCTCGTCGCCGCGGACGAAGGTGAAACGCGGGGCGGAAGGGCTCGTCGAGTCGGAGGGCGATGCCGTCATGGGGTTCCTAACGATCGGAAGAACCGGCGATGGTGCCGCGCGCGGGCCGCGGCGCCGCTCGTCACGGCGCGCTCGAGCCGTCCAGCCAGGCCGGGATCGCCAGCCACAGCGGCGCGGTGACCGCGAACAGCAGCGTGCCCAGCACGATGGCGCCGGAGGCCTCGGCCTCCAGCGTGCGATAGCGCTGGGCGAACATCATCGCGTTCGATCCGGGCGGCAGCGCGGCCATCATGACGATCACGGCGAGCGGCATGCCCGACAGGCCGAAGCCCCAGTGCGCGATGCCCAGCACCAGCGCTGGCAGCACCAGCAGCTTGAGCGCGGCCAGGCCCAGCAGCGAGCGGATCGCGCCGCGCGGCAGGCCGTAGTAGGCCAGCGACATGCCGATCAGCACCAGGCACAGCGGCACCACGGCGCTGCCCAGCATCTGCAGCACCTCGTCCAGCACCGCGGGCAGCGGGAGGCCGGTGAGGTGCCAGGCGAAGCCGCACAGCACCGGCAGCACCACCGGGTGGATGACGGTGTTGCGGATCGTCGTGAGGAGGGTGCGCCGGAGGCTGGCGCCGCTGGCGGTGTGGCGCGCCAGGTCCATCTCGACCAGGACGGTGGCGACGGTGAGCAGCGTCAGCGCATGCAGGCTGACGACGGTGATGTGCACCGCCAGGCCGCTCTCGCCGAAGACGCCGGCCACCAGCGGCACGCCCACCTGCAGCGTGTTGCCGAAGCTGGCGGTGATGCTGCGCACCGCCGGGGCCGCGGGGCTTTCGGGATGGCGCTTGCGCTCGTAGAGGTAGACGGCCACCAGCATCAGCACCACCGGCGCGAAGAACGCGGCGACGGTGAGCCAGGGCAGGTCGGAGAACTCCACCCGGGCGGTGGTGCGGAACATCAGCGCCGGGACGAACAGGTAGAACGCGATGTTCGAGAGGATGCGGGCCGGGTCGTTCTCGCCACCGGCCTTGCCCAGCCAGCGCATGTGTCCGACGAACCAGCCCATCCCCGCGGCGATGAAGATCGCCAGCAGCTTGTAGAACAGGACGGCAGTCATGGCCGGGGAGTATGCCGAAGCGGGCCAGCCCGGCGGGCGCGGCCCGCACTGCGCTTGGTGCCGGATGCTTGGCGCTTGGCGCTTGGCGCTTGGCGATGGGTGCTGGGCGGTGGTGACTGCTTCCGCCGCTGGCCCCCGCCCCTGCTCTTCCCCCCAGCGGGAGAGGGGGTCAGCAGGCGGGCAAGGTCAGGAGGCCAACGGCAGTTCGAGCGCGAAGCTGAAGCGGCTGCCTTCGTCCAGCGAGGTCTCGACGGTGATCTCGCCGCCCATCAGGCGGACGAGCTGCTGGCTGATCGCCAGGCCCAGGCCGGTGCCGCCGGCGCGGCGCGACTGGTCCGCCACCTGCTCGAAGGGCTGGAAGAGCCGGTCCATCTGGGCGCGCGCCATGCCGATGCCGGTGTCGGAGACGGTGAAGCGCAGCATCAGGCTGCTGGGGCCCTGCGCCACCACGTCCACCGACAGCCCGACCCGGCCGTGGTCGGTGAACTTGACCGCGTTGGACAGCAGGTTCAGCAGCACCTGGCGCAGCCGCTGGCCGTCCGCGCGCACCCGCGTCGGCAACTGCGCGTCGAGGTGGACGTCGAAGGCCAGGCCCTTCTCGGCGGCGCGCGGCCGCATCGACTCGCTGCAGATCTCGAGCAGCGCGCGAAGGTCCAGCGGGCTGAGCTGCAAGGTCAGCTTGCCGGCCTCGATGCTGGCCACGTCCAGCAGGTCGGTGATCAGCACCAGCAGGTGCTCGCCCGACTCCCGCATCAGGCGGATGCGCTGCTGCTGCGCCTCGTTGAGCGAGGCATCCATCTGCAGCAGCTGCGCGAAGCCGAGGATGGCGTTGAGCGGCGTGCGGAACTCATGGCTCATCGTCGCCAGGAAGCGGCTCTTGGCCTGGTTCGCCGCCTCGGCGCGCTGCTTGGCCTGCGACAGCTCGACGGTGCGTTCGGTGACCAGTTCCTCGAGGTGGTCGCGATGCTGGGTGAGCTCCTGCTCCGCCAGCCGGCGCAGCGTGATGTCGCTGACCAGGCCCTCGATCCGCGGCGCGCCGTCGAGCACCAGGTGCAGGCTGAGCTCGACCCACAGGTCGCGCCCGTCGCGCGTGGTCACCAGCAGCGGCACCTGCTGCAGCAGCCGATGGCGCTCCAGCGCGAGGGCCAGGCGCCGGTACTCGTCGCGCTCGATGCGCACCACGCGCCGCAGCGTGACGCCCTGCGCGTCCTCGGGCCGCCCCAGGCCCAGCATGTGGGCCAGCGCCTTGTTGACGCGCAGCAGCCGCCCGTGGGCGTCCGCCTGGAAGATGCCCTCGGCCGCGTTCTCGAAGAGGCTGCGATAGCGCTGCTCGCTGCTGCGCAGGCCCTCGGCGAAGTCGCGCAGCTTGGCGCTCATCGCATTGAGCTGGTCGGTCAGGTCGCCGATCTCGTCGGCATGCTGGGGCTGGATCTGGGCGCCGAGCTCGCCGCTGGCCACCCGCTGGGCCAGGCCGCGCAGGCGCGAGACCGGCCGCTCCACCAGGCGGCGCACCAGCACATAGCTGGTCAGCGCGATCGCCACCAGCACCGTGGCCAGCAGGCTGGCCACCAGCCGGCGGGTCTCGCCCAGCGTCTGGTCGATGTAGCTGCGGGTGTAGACCAGCGTCGCGCGGCCGAGCGCCCCGGCCGCGCCCTGGGCGCCGGCGCGATGGCTCAGCTCGAACTCCAGCGTCAGCGGCCGCACCGCCGGCGTCTCGCGCGCGCGCTGCAGCGTCTCCAGACCGGGGGCGGCCAGCGTGATCGACTGGACCTCGGGATCGGCCATCACCGCGTCCAGCAGCTCGGACAGCGCGGCGCTGTCCAGGTTCCAGACCGGCTCGGCGAAGCCGCGCGCCACCAGCTGCGCCATGCGCTGCTGGCGCTCGGTCAGCGCCTCGTTGAGTTCGTGCTCGTGGCGGTCGACCCAGTACAGGCCGATCAAGCCCACCAGCACCGTCGCGCTCAGGCTCAGCGCGGCGACCAGCCGCGTCTGGATGCTCAGCGTCGATCGGCCCATGACCGCATGCCCTCTCCTGACTCGCACGTTGTTTGCGGCCGAGTGTCGCGCAAATGCGGGAGGCCGCCCGGCGAGCAGGCACGAACCGGCCCCCAGGATTTCACGGGTTGCGATTCGAGGCGGGGCGAAAGGGGGACGCCGGCCCGCTCGAGGCGGCGGGCGCGCGGGTGCGTCGCTAAGGC
>NZ_PEOG01000043.1 GCF_002761755.1 Roseateles chitinivorans | reverse complement strand
CGGCCGCGGCGCCGCCGTAGCCGCTGCCGACGATGAGCACGTCCACGGCGGCCGGGCCGGGCGCGGGCGCGCCCAGCCGCTCGACCATCCAGTCCTCCAGCGGACGCGACAGCCAGCGGGTGCCCAGCGGCCGCCGGCCGGCGGCCTCACCGTCAGACGGGGCTGGCGGCGCCTCCTCGAACGGACGAGACATCGACACCCTCCCTGCGGTACTCGGCCAGCGCGGCCTGCATCGCGTTGATCAGCAGTTCTTCGGTGACCGGCTTGTGCAGCAGCGTCAGGCCCGCTTCATGGGCCTCGCGCAGCCGCTCCGGCGCGGTGTCGCCGCTGACGATCAGCGCCGGCAGGCCGGGGAAGGCGCTGCGCAGCGAGCGCACGGCGCTGATGCCGTCCTCGCCGCCGCGCAGGCGGAAGTCGGTCAGCAGCAGGTCCGGCTGCTGACCCATGCTCTTGAGCAGGCCCTCGCGCGTGCTGCCGGCCAGCAGCACCTGGCAGCCATGCGCGCTCAGCAGCGCATGCATGGCCACGCGCACCGGCTCCTCGTCGTCGATCACCAGCACCCGCATCGGCGGCAGCGCCGGGCCCTGTCTCGGCGCCGCGCCGGGTCTCACCAGCGCGATGTCCGCGGCCGTCACGTTCAGCATGAAGCTGGAGCCATGCCCGGGCGCCGATCTCAGCGCCAGATGCAGGTCCAGCAGGTCGACCAGGCGGGTCACGATGGACAGACCCAGACCCAGGCCCTTGGCGCGGTCGCGCTCCGGATTCCCGACCTGATAGAACTCCTCGAAGATGCGCTGCTGCTCGTGCTCGGGAATGCCCATGCCGGTGTCACGCACCGACAGGCGCCAGACTTCCTCGTCCTGGCCGCGGTTGACCTCGATGGCCACCTCGCCGCGCATCGTGTACTTGATGGCGTTGTCGATCAGGTTGCGCACCACGCGCTCGAGCAGCACCGGGTCGCTCTCGACGCAGGCCTCGGGCGGGCAGTCCAGGCGCAGCAGCAGGTGCTTGCGCAGCGCGGCCGGCTGGAACTCCCGCTGCAGCCGGCCCAGCCAGGGCTGCAGGGCGAAGACCTGGTTGTTCACCGGCACCACGTTGGCATCCAGCTTCGAGATGTCCAGCAGCGCATCCATCTGCGAGGACAAGGACTGCAGCGCCAGGTTCATCTGCGTCACGATGACGCGGCCTTCGTCGTCCATCGGCCGCTTGTCCAGCGCCGCGCCGAACAGCGACAGCGTATGCATCGGCTGGCGCAGGTCATGGCTGGCCGAGGCGAGGAAGCGCGTCTTGGCGGCCATCGCGGACTCCGCCTGCGACAGCGCCTGTCGCAGCTGCTGGTTGCTCTTGTTCTGCTGCAGCCGGATCAGCACCGACTCGGCGAAGACGCGGTAGGTGTCGCGCGCCAGGCCGGTCAGGATGACGCCGAAGAAGACGATCAGCCCCGACAGCACCCAGTCGAGCCAGCGGTGCTGCTCGCCGGGCTGGTGGAACAGGCCCCAGGCCAGCGCGTTGGCCAGCGTGACGGGCCACAGGAAGACCTGGAACACGATGCGGTGGCCGGCGGTCGTCGCGACGGCGCCGGCGCACAGGCCCAGCAGCACGATCGTCTGCACCATCCGCTGGAAATCGCTCAGGTGCGGTGCCGCGACCAGCGACACGCTGAACACCAGGCCATTGGCCAGACTCAGCCAGATCGCCCAGTCCAGGCGCTGCTCGAGCGGGCGCTCGTGCATCTCGGGCAGCCGGCCCAGCACGGCCCAGCGCGCCGCCAGCACCACGAAGACCGTCGCCAGCCAACCGTAGGCCAGCCAGGGCGACATCACCTGCGCCGCCATCACCGCCATCATCAGCGCGGCGATGCTCACCGGGTAGGGGACGCGGCGGCCCTGCTTGCCGATCAGGCGCAGCAGCTCGAGCTCGACGCTCGCCTGCTCGGCGCTGCGCTCACCCGCCATGACCGGAGGGGGCAGCGCCTGGCCGCTGCCGCGAGTGGAGATGCATGGGTTGTGTAAGGCTTGTACTGGGCCGGCAATATATCTTGCCGAACCCTCATGCCCAAGTACCGCCGCTGGGGGCAGCGCCCCAGTGCGACCGGGTCGCCATGCAAATCGCGAGAAAGGCTAAAAAGCGCAGCGCGGATAAAACTATGCCGACCACCGCCACCCCATCGGGCTTTGGTAGGTCGGCATAGCACTCCTCCCCTTGATCACGACGCTGAGGTCCAGGCAGCGCGCGATCGGTGCCCAGTATGCGAAGGCGGGGCATCGCCCGATATCCCCCTCAAGAGGGAGAGCCCCGAAGGCATCGACCTTGTGGGCCATCGGCCCTGCGCGCCTGGCGCTCAGGCGATGCGCAGCCGCTCCGGCGCATGGCTGTCGCGCAGCAGTTCCTCCAGCAGCGCGAGGTAGTAGCCGAGCGGCGGCGTCCGCATGCCCGGCCGCTTGGCCAGATCGTCCCAGCGGCGCAGCTGCAGCGCGGCGCTCGCATGCCGCTGGGTCATGAAGCGCAGGCGCTCCTCCGCGTTCATCGGACCGCCCTGCAGCGCCAGGCTGTGACGCGAGGCCTCGGACAGTCCGGGCCCATAGGCGGGATCGGTGCTCACCAGATAGCGCTTGGCATCCACATGCAGCCGGATCGGCTCCAGCACATCGGGTCCGAGCCCGCCCGCGCGCAGCAGCGGCAACGCGGTCAATTCATGCTTGTCATCCCGCAGAGGGGCCGTTGAACCACCGTCCATCAGTTGGCCGATGTCATGCAACAGCGCCGCGGCTACAAGGCTATGCTCCGCGTGCGCCCACTCGGCCAGTTGGGCGCATTGGAGCGCGTGCTCCAGCGCGGTGACCGGCTCCCGGCGCTCGTCGCCGTACTGCAGATGGCCGCGGCGGTGAAACACCGCCTCGACCTTGGCGATCAGGTCCATGACGAATCCTCGACATCGCTCCAAGGGCGGAGCGGCGCCAGTCTCAACCCCGCCGATGACGGATCTGTGAAGCGCCGATGGGGTTCTCATTCAAATCGACTGAACAGTGGCCTCAGTTCCGATGAACCGACGACGTACGGCGCACACGGACACTTGCCTCCATTCCGGACACCTGGGCCCCTCGACGGCCCGGGGCCTGCCCCAGGAACCTGCCCAGGACGCGAGCTTTCCATGACCACGATCGACGACCAGCCTCACGACCCCGACAACGCCCCGACGCAGCCGGCCGAGACGGCCGCCCTGTCGATGGCGCCGGTCGCCGAGCCGGCGCCGATGCCGGCGGTCAAGACCCGCTACGACGGCGTGGCGATGCTGTTCCACTGGGTGCTGGCGATCGCGATCATCGGCACCTTCTCGGTGGGCTGGTACATGGCCGACCTGCCGTTCTCGCTGACCCGGCTCAAGCTCTTCAACTGGCACAAGTGGGCCGGGGTGACCATCCTGGCGCTGTCGGCGCTGCGGCTGCTGTGGCGCCTGTGGCATCGCCCGCCGGCGGACCTGCCGATGCCGGCCTGGCAGAAGCTGGGCGCGCACGCGGTGCACTGGCTGCTGTACGCGGCGTTCTTCGCAGTGCCGCTGAGCGGCTGGGCCTACAGCTCGGCGGCCGGCTTCCCGATCGTGTGGTTCGGCGTGCTGCCGCTGCCGGACTTCGTGCCCAAGGACAAGGCGCTGGCGGAATCGCTCAAGCAGCTCCACCAGCTTTTCGCCTACGGCCTCGGCCTGCTGGTGCTTGCCCACCTTGGCGCCGTGGTCAAGCACGTCGTCCTCGACAGGGACGGCCTGCTGCGGCGCATGCTCCCGGGCCGCGCCTGAGCGGCATCGGCGCGGCGTCCCCCTGGACAACACCTGACCCCCAAGACTTCCGACCCCGCAGAGGATTCCATGACTGCACGTATGGCCACCCATCTCTCGATCACCGCGCTGTCGGTGCTGAGCGCCGCCTTCATCCTGGTCGCGCCGGCGATGGCGCAGACCAAGCCGGCAACGCCCGCCACCGCGGCCGCGCCCGCCAGCGCCAAGCTGGTGCCGGCGCAGAGCGACATCGCCTTCACCTTCCGCCAGATGGGTGTGCCGGTGGACGGCCACTTCAAGAAATTCGACGCCCAGGTGGCCTTCGATCCGAAGAACCCGGCCGCCGGCAAGGTCTCGCTGTCGATCGAACTGGGCAGCGCCACGCTGGGCGACGCCGCGACCGACGCGGAGCTGGTCAAGCCCGAGTGGTTCAACGTCAAGAAGATCCCGACCGCCACCTTCCAGAGCACCGCCATCAAGGCGCTGGGCGGCGGCAAGTTCGAGGCCGCCGGCAAGCTCACGATCAAGGGCCAGGCGAAGGACGTGGTCGTGCCGGTGACGCTGGCGCAGGCCGGCGGCACCACGACCGCCACCGGCGCGTTCGCGATCAAGCGGCTGGACTTCAACATCGGCGAGGGCGAGTGGAAGGACACCTCCATGGTCGCCAACGACGTCCAGGTGAAGTTCAAGCTGGCCCTCACCGGCATGGCGCCGCTGTAAGCGGCCGCCGCTCCTCCCGATTTCCCGAGTTCCTCCAACCGGTCCGGGTCCTCGCCCGGTTCCTTTCCCACCCACTGTTCGACAGGACCCCACGATGATGAAGAAAGCCCTGCTGCTCGCCTCCCTGATCGCCGCCGCCGGCCTGGCGCAAGCCCAGAGCGCGACCTACGCGATCGACCCGACGCACACCTACGCCACGTTCGAGATCAAGCACTTCGGCACCTCGACCAACCGCGGCCGCTTCGACAAGAAGGAAGGCACCGTGCAGTTCGACAAGGCCGGCAAGTCGGGCAAGGTCGAGGTCACCTTCGACATGAACGGCATCAGCACCGGCTCGACCCAGTTCGACAACCACCTGAAGAGCAAGGACTTCTTCGACGTGGCCAACAACCCGACGGCCAAGTTCGTCGGCGACAAGTTCACCTTCTCGGGCGACAAGGTGGCCTCCGTGTCCGGCCAGCTGACGCTCAAAGGCAAGACCGCCCCGGTGACGCTGACCGCGACCAACTTCAACTGCTACGACAACCCGATGCTCAAGCGCGAGGTCTGCGGCGGCGACTTCGAAACCACCTTCGACCGCACCGCCTTCGGCGTGGACTACGGCATCCAGTACGGCTTCTCGAAGGACATCAAGGTCATCATCCAGGTGGAGGCGGTGAAGCAGTAATTCCCCCGGGAATCCTTCACACCCAATGCCGGAAGGCCCGCGAAAGCGGGCCTTTCGCGTTTGCGGCGGGCCCCCCGACGGGGGCCGGGCGGCCGCGCCGACGTCCCGGCCTGTCGCGGATCGGCGCAGTCCATCCCAGCCCCCGCACGGCGCGTCGCCCACCCCCTCGGCCGGCCAGGGGACTTGCGTACAGTGCGCCCCATACGACAGGTCCTCCCATGAACGCGCCGACTCCCGCCTCCCCCACCCCGCGCCAGCGTTGGCAAAGCTTCATGAAAGCCGCCGAGCAGGGTTTTCACAGCTACGGCAGCTGGCTGGTGTCCATCACCTGGAAGCGCTTCACGCTGCTGTCGGTGATGCTGATCATCGGCGCCAACATCCTCCAGACCCTCCCCCCCTTCTCCTTCAGCTGGCAGTTGCCGGTCGAGACCACCGAGACCATCCACCCGCCCAAGGACCTGCGCCGGGATCGTGATCGCGAACGCGAGAAGGCGGCGGAGAAGGCCGCCGCGAAGGCCGAGAAGAAGGCCGCGGAGGCCGAGCGGGCCGCCCGGTCGCGACAGTCGGGCGAGGACGCCGAGGCCGAACAGGCGGCCTCCGCCGCCAGCGGCATCCAGGCCGAGGACCTCGAAGGCCTGCGCTACGAAGTCCAGATCGACAAGCGCGGCGTGCGCATCGTGCCGCGCAAGCCGCTCGGCGCCGCCAGCGCGGCGGCCAGCGGCAGCGCCTCCGACGCCGAGGTGACCGATCCCAACCTGCCGGCCATCGACATCCGCATTCCCAACGAGAAGCAGCGCGACGCGGTGCGCGAGGCGGTCCGCACCGCGGTCAACGACGCCAAGCGCGTGCTGGAAGAAGCCGCCGAGGAAGCGCGCCAGGCCAAGGCCGAGGCCGAGGAGGCCAAGGACGAACTCGAACAGGCCCAGCGCGAGACCTCCCGCAAGACCCGCTACCGCACCGTCCACCTCGGCGACTTCCTCGACAAGCTCGCCATCCTGGTGGTGCTGGCCTCGGCCCTGCTGAAGGCGACCTACAAGGGCCGGCTGCAGGCCGAGGTGAAGGCCGCCAAGGCCACCGAGACCGCCGAGGCCGAATCGCTGCGCCGCCAGGTGGTCGAGGCCCGCATGGCCGCGATGCAGGCCCAGGTCGAACCGCACTTCCTGTTCAACACGCTGGCCTCGATCGATCACCTGATCGAGACCGATCCGCCGCGCGCCTCCCAGATGCAGCGCAACCTGATCGCGCTGCTGCGGGCCTCGATGCCGACGATGCGCGAGGCCAACGCCAACGGCGGCGTGCGCGACCTGGGCCGCGAGATGGCGGTGATCCGGCCTTACCTCGAGATCCTGCAGGTCCGCATGGAGGAACGGCTGGTCTCCCGCATCGACGTGCCCGACGGCCTGCTGTCCGCTGAGTTCCCGCCGATGATGATCCAGAGCCTGGTCGAGAACGCCATCAAGCACGGCCTCGAGCCCAAGGCCGAGGGCGGCAGCTTGACCCTCAAGGCCGAGATCGTCCACGGCAAGCTGCAGGTCACCGTCGCCGACACCGGCCTGGGCTTCGGCCGGGCCGCGACCTCCGGCACCGGCGTCGGCCTGGCCAACATCCGCGAGCGCCTGTCGCTGCTCTACGGCAAGGCGGCCAGCCTGACCGTCGCGGAGAACCAGCCCTCCGGCACCGTCGTCACCATCACCGTCCCCTACCGGACGTCCGCTCACCACGCGCAGGAGCAAGGAGCACACGCATGAAAACGCTGTTCAAGACCCTTCTGATCCTCGGCTTCATCCTGGTCGGCGTTGCGACGCTGCTGGGCTGGGGCGCCGTCCACCTGCTCGGCGACACGCCCGGGGTGCATCTCACCATCGACGGCGACGACGTCGTCTGGACCAGCCTCGGCTTGGCCGATGCCTTCGGCGCCGGACTGGGCCTGATCATCGCCATCGGGGTGATGTGCCTGATCGTGCCGCTGCTGCTCCTGCTCGGCCTGGGCCTGCCGCTGTTGATCATCGGCGCGCTGGTGGTGGCCGGCCTGGCGGCGCTGGTGGGCGTCGGCGCGATCGTCGGCTCGCCGCTGATCCTGATCGGCTTCGTCATCTGGCTGCTGGTGCGCGACAAGCCGCGCAAGGCGCCTGCGGTGCCGCCCGCCGCGCCGATCGCCTCGACCGGGCCCGGCGCGCCCACCGAGCCGACCCTGCACGCGTGAACCTCCCGCCGGTCTCCGGGCCGGCGCCTGCCCTAACATCGCCCCTCATGAGCGACACCACCCCCGCCCCCCGCGCCGTCCTCGCCGACGATGAACGACTGATGCGCGAGCAGCTGCGCAGCCGCATCGCCGAGGTCTGGCCCGAGCTCCAGATCGTCGCCGAGGCCAAGAATGGCCTGGAGGCCGTCGAGCTGGTCAAGGAACACCGGCCGGATCTGGTCTTCCTCGACATCCGCATGCCGGGCCTGACCGGCGTGGAAGCCGCCAAGCAGATCGCGCAGCTGCCCGACGACGACGAGTGGGCACTGCCCGAGATCGTCTTCATCACCGCCTACGACCAGTACGCGGTCGAGGCCTTCGAGCAGGGCGTCTGCGACTACGTGCTCAAGCCCGCCGAGCGCGACCGGCTGCAGGTCACCGTCGGACGCATCAAGAAGCGCCTGGCCCAGCGCAGCGGCGAGGCCGAGCCCGACGGTCCGGCCACCGGCACGCTGCAGCAGCTGCTGCACTCGCTGTCGGCGCGGGTGAACAACGCCAGCGGCGCACCCAAGTACCTGCAATGGATCCAGGCCTCGGTCGGCCAGACCATCCAGATGATCCCGGTGGAGGACGTGCTGTTCTTCATCAGCGACGAGAAGTACACCCGCGTCCAGACGCCGACCGTCGAGGCGCTGATCCGCAAGCCGATCAAGGAGCTGGTCGAGGAGCTCGACCCGCAGCTGTTCTGGCAGATCCACCGTTCGACGCTGGTCAACGTGAAGGCGATCAACGGCATCAGCCGCGACTTCCGCGGCCGCCAGCTCGTCGGCGTGCGCGGGCTCGACGAAAAGCTGGAAGTTAGCCGCAGCTACACCCACCTCTTCAAAGGCATGTGACGCGACTGCGAGTCGGGCGCCGGGCGGTGTTGCAAATCCTCGCCATAGCGCTGCTATGGCTGCGGTTTGCGCCTAGCCCGGCACCCGACTCGCAGCCGCGTGCCTCGGGGGAGGCATTCTTTTAAATTCAGCGGGGGGCTTTGAGCTTGACGCCGGCCGCCTTCATCGCGCGGCGGACTTCCGGGGCGCTCTCGAAATCGGAATCCATGTCCGGCTGCACCGTCTCGAGGCCGTGGGTGGAGTCCAGGTCGCCGGGGCCGCGGGGGCGGCGCGAGGGCGTGCGCAGGCCAAGGCCCAGCGCCATCAGCGCGTAGAACAGGAACGCGATCCGCGGGGCGTCGATCAGGCTGTCGAAGAGGCCGACGATCACGAAGGCCGACAGGCCGCCCACCACCGCCGGCGACAGCGGATGACGGCGGCCAGCACCGAAAGTGCAGCGCCACAGCACCGTCACCAGCAGGCTGCTCCACAGCGCCAGGCCGAAGAGGCCCTGCTCGAACAGCACATGCAAGGGCAGGCTCTTCATGTGGAAGGGCATGTGGTTGCGGTCGCTGGTGAAGTACCAGCGCGCCAGGCCCTCGCTGAAATCGCCGTTGTGCAGCAGCGGACCGTGCACGCTGTCGGCGACCGACACCGACGCGATCTCCAGCACGCCGCCGCGCCAGTTCTGCGTCACCGACGCCACCAGCCGCCGCGGCGCCCAGGTCGAACCGCCGAAGTCCGGCGGCGCATGCCCGAGCTTCAGCTGCACCGGCTGCCAGGCACCGCCCAGCGGCTCGACGTCGGCTTCGCGGTCGACGCAGCGCAGCGGATAGAGCAGGAACTTCTCGCAGATCTCGACGCGCAGCCGCGTCTTGAACTGGGTCCGCAAGGTCACCGTCGCCGCCACCTCGCCCGCCACCGCTGGCACCCGCTGGCTGAGGCGGAACATCTCGCCGTTGCCCATCATGTGCAGGCCGCTGGTCAGCGTGACGGTCGGTCGCGGCGATGGCTCCGCGCCCGGCAGCCCGGCAGCCAGGCCGTCTCCGCGAGCGGGATTCAGGCGATAGTCGCCGACGCGCTCATCGAAGGGACCGCCATTGGCGAAGCTCGCCGGGAAGCGGCCGCTGCCCTTGCCGAGCAGCCATTCGTCCATCGTCTTGAGCAGGTCCAGGCCGACGCGCCAGTGCTCGAGGCGCCCCTCGAAGTCCTGCTGCCCGGTCGACATCCGCTGTCCGATGTAGGCGCCACCGCCCAGGGCCGCGACCACCGCACAGGCCAGCAGGCAGCCGGTCCAGACCAGGCCCCGGATCCGCCAGCCGACGGTGCGCAGGTCGGCGCCAACGCGCGGCGACCATTGCGTCGAGATCCACGCGATCGCCAGCACGGCCAGCACCGCCGCGACCGGTCCCAACCCCCGACCATCGCCCCAGTGCGCCGCGACCAGGCCGGCGCCCACCAGCGTGGCCATCCACACCACCGCGAACGCGAAGGCCTGCGCCGGCTGCGTCAGCCCGCCACGCCACAGCCAGCCCAGCCCCAGGCCCAGCAGCACCACCGCGCCGTCGATCAGGTAGGCACCCTTGGGCACGAGGTCGATCAACAGCCCGCCGCCGAGCGCCAGCAGCAGCGCCGGCAAGGGCGACAGCAACAGCAGCGCCCGCTGCTGCCCGCGAGGCCAGGCCGCGCGCGAGGCCGGCATCGCCAACAGCACCGCGACGCTGCCGGCGAGCGCGAGCAAGGCCCGATAACCGCCGGCGCCAAACAGTACCCAGGCCGCCAGCCCGGTGCCTGCGATCACGCCGGCGGACCAGCCCAGCGGCACTGAGCCGCTCACCTGGACCCCGCTGCCGGACAGCGATCCTTCCTGCCGCGCCGCCGCCAGCGCCTCGCGGCGCTGCACCGCCCACAGCAGCGCGCACAGCGCCATGCCGACCGGCACCGCCAGATAGACGCCGCGGGAGAAGGTCGTCAGCGACGCATAGAACGCCAGCAGCAGCACCGCCAGCGCACCGAGGAAGCGCAGCGGGCGGCGCTCCCGCATCGCCCACAGCAGCGCGAACGGCAGGCTCAGCGCGAGGGCGCCGTCCAGCGACGCGCCACCGACATTCATCTCCCAGAACAGCGAGGTGGTCCGGTAGTCGGTCGAGAAGTCCAGCAGCCCGGTATAGACCCAGCGCTCCCACAGCGCGCCCAGCGAGGTGCTCAGCAGCACCAGCACCCAGGCCGCGCGGGACAGGCGCTGCACCGACGAGGGCCGCAGGTCGGAGGCCTTCTGCCACAGCGGCAGCAACAGCAGCACCAGGAAGAAGCTCTTGCCGGCGCGCAGGCTGTTCATCGGCTCCTGGAAGCCTTGCCAGAAGCCGGATTGCATGCCGCCGGCGTGCTCGAAGCCGCGCCACACGGCGATGAACGTCGACAGGGCGAAGACCGCCATCAGCACCCGCACGGCAGCGCGCCAGCGCAGCGTGCGGTAGCGCCACGGCACCGGCTTCTGCGCGGGCGCCGTGAGCGCGAGCGCTGCATAGCCGCCCGCCGCCACCGCCAGCACGACCAGATCCAGTTCCTCGAAGGTGATCCAACCGGTCCAGGGCGCGAAGCCGATCGCCGGCACCAGCGCCGGCACCAGGAAGGGCAGCGCGCGCCAGCCGAAGAAGCTGGCGACGGCCAGGGCCGTCCAAAGTGCCACGGCGGCGACCGGCTCGATCGGGTAATGACGCGCGAGCCAGAGCCCGGCAACCGCGCAGGCGGCACTGGCCGCCAAGGTGGCCAATGCCGGCAGGCGCCGAGGCAGGACGATGTTCATGCGCGTGCTCGTCCCAGGCTGCTGGCGATGCACCATTGCGCCGGCCAGTAGCTCGCCAGCACCCAGAAGCTGGCCATGTCGAGCGGGCCGGCGAACTTGTTGATCGCCAGCATCGCGTCGGACAGCACGAACAGCGTGCCGCCCCAGGCGGCCCAGCGCGCCAGCGGCTCGTCGGACTGGCCGACGCTGCCGCGCCACCAGGCCCACGCCTGCGCGGCCATGGTCGCCAGGCAGACCACGTAGACCACCACCGGCGCCTGCAGCGCGGCCGGAATGCTGGACCAGAGCCGGCCCAGCACCATCGCCGCGATGACGCCGAACATCAGGAAGGGCCAGCGCACCGCGCCCAGCCGCTTGCGCGTGCAGAAGCCGACGATGTAGCAGACGTGCGCCGCCAGGAAGCTCACCAGCCCGGGCAGGAAGCCCTGCTCCGGCCAGAGCAATGCCACGTCACCGACCAGCGAGCACAGCAGGCCGGCCCGCAGCCAGCGCGCCAGGCGCGGCTGCTGCAGGCCCCGCGGCCAGGCGTACAGCAGGATGAGGACGGTCGTCAGCGGCTTGAAGACGAAGGCTAGCGTCGGCGGCAGCTGGGGCGGCTGGGACAGCGCGAGGATGGCGAGGGCGGCGCTGAGGAAGGTCAGCAGCGGCAATGCGACACCCATCCGGGAGGCGGGCTTGGCAGCGGAGGCGGTCATGCGGCCGCATTCTGCCGTTTGCCGATGGCCTCCATCCCCCTGGACCCGGTGACATGGCAGACCTTACAGGGGGCAGGAGGCCGCGCGCCGCGGTCAGAGATAGCCGCTCCCGCGGTCGAGCGCCTGCATCCGTTCATGCAGCGAGGCCTCGGGGACCTGGAACTTCTGCGCCAGCTTGCGGGCGCTCAGCATGCCGTGGTCCATCAACCGGTAGATCGCGACCTCCGGCATCAGCAGGTCCAGCGCGAAGTGGTGGGCCTCCTGCTCGATGCGCTGCGGGCAGCAGGTCGACAAGGTGGTCAGGGTCTCCGGCGGCACCGGCCCGTGGCCCAGCAGGTGGTGGCCCAGCGCATGCGCCAGCACGATGCGCCGCCGCAGCGCCTCCTCGCCCAGGTTGATCTCGATCACCGGGCGGTCGTCGAGGTAGAGCAGGCGGCCGCGATACGGGTACAGCGGCTCCTGCGCGCCACCGCGATCGCGCACCTCGACGCCCGCGCCCTCGGCCAGGCGCTGCGCGTTGATCGGCAGGGTGGCCGGGTTCCAGTGGGCCTTGCGAAGTTCGTCAGCGATCGTGCCGATGAGGCGGTGGCGAGCGGCGGCCTCTTCGGGCGGCAGCGCGTCGCTGAAGCGCGACTTCGGGAACGGAGCGGCGGACATGGGGTCTCCTCGGCGGGCGCAGAGGGACCGGATGCTAGGAAGGCGGACTGGGCCTCGTAATGACCCGAACCAGTAAGAATCTTTGGCTCGCGCCCCTGCCGCCGTGGGTCGGCTGACTGGCGTTGCTCAGCGCTCGTCCTTCGCCGCCTGCGCCTGCCGGGCCGCGGTCTCCGCAGCCTTGGCGGCCAGTTGCTCGCGCATGCGCTTGAGCTTCTCCCGCGGGTCTTCCTTGATGCCGCTCTCGTTGAGCTTCATCTCCGCGATGAAGCGCGAAGGCACGCCCACCACGGTCTCGCGATTCTTCTTGCGACGGCGCAGCGTCGACACCGCCAGCGTGCGTCGCGCGCGGGTGATGCCGACGTACATCAGCCGGCGCTCCTCCTCGACGCGCTGCGGCGTGAGGTCCTCGTTCTCCGCCTTGAACGGCAGCAGGCCCTCGTTGACCCCGGCCAGCAGCACATGCGGCCACTCCAGGCCCTTGGAGGCATGCAGCGTCGTCAGCACGACCTGGTCCTGCTCCTCCTGGCGTTCGGCCAGCGACAGGATGACGCTGATCGTCTGCGCGACCTCCAGCAGCGATTGGCGCGGGCTCTCGGTGGTGATGCCGCCGTCGGTGGAGATCTCGCCGCCGCAGCGCTTGGCGACCCAGTCGACGAAGTCGAGCACGTTGCCCCAGCGGGCCTGCGCGACCTTCTCGTTCTCCTCCTGGTCGACGAGGTACTGCTCGTAGCCGATGTCCTTGAGCCACTCCATCATCAGCGCCTTGCCCTCCTCGCCCCCGACGGCATGGCGCGCGCGGTACTCGAGGTCGACGACATAGCGGCCGAACTCGTGCAGGCCGTGCAGCGCTTTGCTCGACAGCGTCGCCTTCAGCGATTCGGCGAACAGCGACTCGAACATCGACAGCTTCCACTTGGCCGAGAAGTCGCTCAGGTGGCCCAGCGTCTGGTGGCCGATGCCGCGCTTGGGCGTGGTCACCGCGCGCAGGAAGGCCGGGTCGTCGTCCTGGTTGACCAGCAGGCGCAGCCAGGCGCAGAGGTCCTTGATCTCGGTGCGGTCGAAGAAGCTCTGGCCGCCGGAGACCTTGTACGGGATCTCGGCCCGGCGCAGCGCCTGCTCGAAGATGCGGGCCTGGTGGTTGGCGCGGTACAGGATGGCGAAGTCGGAGAACTTGGTCGTCGGATGGTTCGCGCGGATCGACTGGATGCGCGCGACGGCACGTTCGGCCTCATGCTCCTCGCCATCGGCCTCGATCAGCGTGATGGGATCGCCTTCGCCGAACTCGCTCCACAGCGTCTTGGGGAACAGCTTCGGATTGCCGCCGATCACGTTGTTGGCCGCGCGCAGGATCGCGCTGGTGGAGCGGTAGTTCTGCTCCAGCGGGATCACCTTGAGCTGCGGGAAATCGACCGGCAGCTTCTTGAGGTTCTCGATCGTCGCGCCGCGCCAGCCGTAGATGGACTGGTCATCGTCGCCCACGGCGGTGAACATCGCGCGCTCGCCCACCAGGCACTTCAGCAGCTCGTACTGGACGGCGTTGGTGTCCTGGTACTCGTCGACCAGCACGTAGCGCAGCGTCTCCTGCCACTTGCCGCGCGCTTCCTCGTTGGTCTGCAGCAGCCGCAGCGGCATGCCGATCAGGTCGTCGAAGTCCACCGCCTGGTAGGCGGTCAGGCGTTCCTGGTAGCGCTGCATGACGACGGCGGCGGCGCGCTCCATGTCGTCCTTGGCGTAGGCCAGCGCCTGCTGCGGGCTGAGGTTCTGGTTCTTCCACAGCGAGATCGTCCACTGCCAGGACTTGGCGGTCGCCGCGTCGGTGGTGCCGCCCGCGTCGCGGAGCACGGACAGCACGTCGTCCGAGTCCAGGATCGAGAACTGCTCCTTGAGCCCGAGGTGGCGGCCGTCCTCGCGCAGGATGCGCACGCCCAGCGAGTGGAAGGTCGAGATCACCAGCTCCGAGCCCGCCTTGCTGCCCACCAGATGCTTGGCGCGCTCGCGCATCTCCTGCGAGGCCTTGTTCGTGAAGGTGATCGCGGCGATGTTCTTCGGCCGGTAGCCCTCGGACATCAGCTTGGCGATCTTCTGCGTGATCACGCTGGTCTTGCCCGAACCCGCGCCCGCGATCACCAGGCACGGTCCCGCGAGGTGATGCACGGCCTGCAACTGGGCGGGATTGAGCTGCGTCTTGGACATGGAACGTGCGGGACAGGGAACTGCGGGCGGGCCGGGGATGATAGCGGGACGTAAAGTGCGAACCATGAACACAGCCGCCAACATCGTCGTCGCGCTTGTCGCGCTCATCCACGTCTACATCCTGGTGCTGGAGATGTTTCTCTGGACCACGCCCACCGGCCGGAAGGCCTTCGGGCTGACGCCCGAGTTCGCCGAGGCGAGCAAGGTGCTCGCCGCCAACCAGGGCCTCTACAACGGCTTCCTGGCCGCGGGCCTGATCTGGGGACTGGTGCTGGGCGCCGCGGGCGGTCCGGTGAAGGTCTTCTTCCTGGCCTGCGTGCTGGTGGCCGGGCTCTACGGTGCCGCGACCGCCAGCCGCAAGATCCTCTTCATCCAGGCGCTGCCGGCCGCGATCGGCCTGGCGCTGCTGCTCCTGAGCTGAGCGGGCAGCGCGCGCCGCTCAATCGGGCAGCACGACGCCGCGCCGCGCGGCCATCTGCTGCAGTTCGCCGCTGGCGCGCAGGCGCTGCATGCCGGCGTCGACCAGCGCGAGCCAGGACTCGCCCGCCGGCTCGCGACCGAATGCGAAATGCCCCTTGAGCTGCGCGAATGGCGGCGCGCAGAGGACCACCTGGTCGCCCAGGCCCAGCTCCTGGATCACCGGCTCCGAGTTGCGCTGGTTGGCGGCGATCAGGTCCAGTCGCCCCAGCTGCAGCATGCGCAGCGCGGTGGCCAGGTCACGCACGACGGTGACCGTCAGCCCGGCGCGCGCCTGCTCGAAGCGCTCGCCGTAGACCCAGCCCTGCACCGCGCCGATGCGCAGCCGCTGCAGCGCCTGGAAGTCGCCCCACCACAGGCCCTCTTCCCGCCGGCGCGCGTAGAAGACCAGTGCGTCCTCGTAGAAAGCCTGGCGAGAGAAGCGCATCAGCCGCTCCCGCTCCGGCGTCCGGTAGGGACCGACCAGGATCTGTGCCGGGCCGCGCTCGATCATCGATTGCGCCCGCAGCCAGGGATAGAACTCGTAGCGCGGCGTGTGGCCCGCAGGAATCAGGATCGCATCAAGCAGGTCCACCGCCAGGCCGCGCGGTCTGGCACTGTCGGCGCCAGGCTCGAAGAGCCGGGCGAAGGTGGTGCCCACGATCCGCACCGGCCCCGATCGCGGCCGGCCCGGTGCGGCATTGCCGCTCGGGTGGCCGCCCTGCAGGGGCTCCGTCCGGACCGCCCCGGACACGGCCAGGGCGGTGGCGCCGAGCGCGGCATGGCGGAGCAGTTGGCGGCGGAGGGCGTCCATGTGAGCGCCCATGATAGGCGCCCGGTCCGGCCGGAGGCAGCCCCGCGACGCGGGGTTGCGGCCTCAGGAACCGCGGGTCTCGGCGGCGAGGTGCTCCGGCATCAGCGCCCCGGGAATGAAGACCGGCTCGCGGATCGGATCGCGGCCGATGTCCTCCGCGTACGAGCCATGCACCGCGAAGGCGGCGGACAGCACCGCATGGACTCGGGCCATGGCGTCGTAGGACGGCGAGGAGCCGCCCGCGAAGAACACCTTCGACTCACCCACGCCCAGGCCGCAGAGGCCATAGAGGCGCTCGCCGACCCGGGCGCAGAACTGGTCGGAAATCTGCCGCCCGATCAGCGAAGGCAGCCGGACCAGGTAGTCGCCGGTGGCGCTGTCCACCGCCCAGCGTTCGGACAGGCGGATCCAGTGCGCGTTCTTCCCGTCGATGCAGCTCTCCAGCACACCGCGCAGCCAAGGGGAGCATTCGGGATCGGTCACCGCGTCCCGCCAGCAGGTCCGCCAGTCGGCGACCGACATCGACCGGATTTCGAAACTCACGCGCATCTCCTCGCGTCACCATCCACGGCGACAGGAGGACGATCGTAGGAAGACGCCCGCGCCCGAACAATTCGCCTGAACTCGGGCGCGTGTGACACATCGGTGGCGCCCCACCTCGCGAAGTAGTCGATTCGCCAGGGCGTTCCGACGCACCCGACAGCGGGTTGCGCGAGATGACTAGCTCATCGAGGTCGTCACCCCGTCATCTGGTCGGGGCGATCCCGGGGCGTCCGCGCTCAGCCGGTGCGCAGCAGCAGCCAGGCGACGACCGCCGCCAGCGCCAGGACCAGCGCGACGCCGGCCAGCCGTTCCGCCAGCGACGCGCCGGGCGCCTTGGGACGCTCATCGGCCTCGTGTTCCAGCGGCGGCGGTGGCGGCAGCAGCGGCATCGGCGCGGAGGCCGGCGCGCCAGCGGAGGTGGATCGCGTCGCCGGCGCGGGCTCCGCTTCGATCCAGTCGCGCACCGCCTGCGCCAGCAGCTGGCGGTCGGTGAAGGAGCGGCCGTCCATCATGGCGCGGTCCAGCAGTTGGTCCAGGCTCTCGCGCTGAGCGGCGGTCAACGACAGCCACGACTGCAGCGAGGCGACCGGCGTCGCCCCCGGCTCGGGTTCTTCCTCGAAGCCTTCCTCGGTCGCGTCTCGGCGCGGCAGCCGGCCATTGACCAGCAGCCCCAGCAGGCGGCCCAGCGTGTGGGCCTCGCTGTTGGCGTCCGGCCGCCCGCCGGCGCGCTGGCGCGCGTTCGCCAGCGGCTCGGCGGCGCGCACCAGCGCGGCGGGGGCCTGGCTGTCGCGCGGGGCGAGGCCCTGGCCGAGCCAGTGCAGTTGCTGCGCGGGGCTCAGCCACAAGGTGCCGGGATCGAGTTCGTGCAGCACCAGGCCCTGGGCATGGGCGGCTTCCAGCAGGTCGACGAGATCCAGCAGCAGCTGCATCCGGCGCTTGAGCGGCAGCGCCATCGCGACGCGCAATAGCGGCGCGCCCTCCATCGCGGGCACCACGAGGTAGGGCAAACCGGTCGGGCTCAACCCGCTGTCCAGCGGCGCGCCGTAGGCCGGATGCTGGAAGCGCGACAGGGCCTCGGAGTCCTCGGCGAAGCGCATCAGCACGGCCTGCGCGTCGACCTCATGGCGATAGACCAGCGCCAGGCCGGTCTGGGCCGCGGCCTTGCCGTGCTCGACGCGGAACCAGAAGCCGGAGGCGCATTCGAACAGCTCGGCGGCGACGCGCCAGACGCCCAGGCGCTCCCCGACCGCCGGCAGCGCGGCGACCGCCCGGCCGGCCTTGGCAGCGGCCGGATCGTGCGGGGCGCGGGATTCCGGCGCGTGCGGGGCGGGCGGCTCGATCATGGGCGCGAATCCTAGCGCAGCGATACTTCGGCCCCATGTCCTCCCGCGTCCCCTCTGTCGGCCTGATTCGCCCGCCCGTCGGTGCCCTCGCGGCCCTCGCCGTCATCACGCTGCTGACGACCACCCTACCCGGCCCGGCCGGCGCGGCGCCCTCCCCGTACAAGCAGCCGTCGGCCGCGATCCGCGAACTGCTGGACACGCCTGCGCTGCCGCGGCTCCTGCCCTCGCCGGACCGGCAATCGTTGGCGCTGGTCGAGCAGCGCCGGTACACGCCGCTGGAGGAACTGGCCCGACCCGGACTGAGGCTGGCCGGCGCGCGCTTCGATCCGCGCAATGCGAGCCAGCAGAACCTGGTCGCGGTGCAGCGTGTGCGGTTGCGCTCGCTGCTCGATCCGGAGGCGGCCGAACGCGACGTCGAGCTGCCGGTCGGCGGCACCTGGCACAACTTCGTCTGGGCGCCGGACGGGCAGCGCTTCCTGCTCTCGCGGCGCACGGACACGGCCGATGAACTGTGGGCCGGCGCGACGTCCAACGGCCAGCTCTGGCGCATCTACAACGTGCGTCTGAACAACGCCATCGATCCGGACGACATCGCCTGGCTGAATCCGCGCGAGGCGGTGGTGCTGACCGTCCCCGACGACCGCGGCCCGGTGCCGAACCGGCCGCAGACCGGCCCGGCGATCCAGGAAACGCATGGCAAGGCGTCGCCCGAGCGCACCTATCCGGACCTGCTGCGCAACCCGCGCGACGAAGACCTGTTCGAGTACTTCGCGCGCTCGCAGCTGACGCTGATCGACATCGCCAGCGGCCAGAGCCGCGACATCGGCACGCCGGGCCTGTTCACCAGCGTGTCCAGCGTCGGCAACGGGCAGGCGCTGCTGACCGAGCGGCTGGTGCGGCCGTTCAGCTACGCGCTCACCTTCGACGACTTCCCGACCGTCGTGGAGGTGCGTCAGCGCGACGGCAAGGTCCTGCGCGAGTTGGCCAAGATGCCGCTCAAGCAGGGCGTGGCCATCGATGGCGCGCTGCCTGGCCCGCGGGTCTTCTATCCGTCCCCGACCAAGGACGCGGCGATCTACTGGGTGGAAGCGCTCGACGGCGGCAACCCCGCCAACCGCGCCGCCTTCCGCGATCGCGTGATGCGGCTGGACCCGCCCTACACCGGCGAGCCCTCCGAGGTGCAGCGCATGCCCTACCGCTTCACGCGGCTGCGCTTCCTGGACGACGGCGTGCATGGCCTGTTGACGGAGGAGGACCGCAACCGGGGCTGGTCGCGGACCTACCTGCTGCCGCTCAACGGCCGGCAGAGCCGGCCCTTGTTCGAGCACTCGGTGCGCGAGCGCTACCGCCACCCCGGCTTCCCCTTCATGCGGACCCTGCCCAACGGGCATCAGGTCGCGCAGACGCTCAACGGCGACCTGCTGCTGTCGGGCCAGGGCGCGAGCCCGAAGGGCGACCGGCCGTTCCTCGACAAGCTGTCGCTGCGCGACCTGAGCGTGCAGCGGCTGTTCCAGTCGGCCGAGGGCGTGTACGAGCAGCCGGTGGCGCTGCTGGAGGACCGGCGGCTGGTGACGCAGCGAGAGACCGAGCATGAGCCGCCCAACCTGAGCCTGCGCGAGAACGGCAAGGTCACGCCGCTGACGCGGATCAAGGATCCGGCGCCACAGCTCAAGGCGGTGCGGCGGGAGCTGGTGAGTTTCAAGCGCAGCGATGGCGTGGAGCTGTCGTTCTGGATGTACCTGCCGCCGGATTTGAAGGAGGGCGAGAAGCGGCCGGCGCTGGTGTGGGCGTATCCGCTGGAGTTCAACGATGCTGCGATCGCGGGTCAGTTGAGCGGATCGCCGGGCCGGTACATGAGCTTCTCGGGCATCAGTCCGTTGAATCTGCTGATGGATGGGTATGTGGTGCTGATGGACGCGACGATGCCGGTGGTGGGTGACTCGCGGAACATGAATGACAGCTTCATCGAGCAGGTCACGTCGAATGCGCGGGCGATCGTGGACAAGGCGGAGGATCTGGGCGTGGTGGATCCGAGGCGGGTGGCGATTGGTGGTCACAGCTACGGGGCCTTCATGGCGGTGAACCTGCTGGCGCACACGAAGCTGTTCCGATGCGGCATCGCTCGCAGCGGGGCCTACAACCGCACCCTGACGCCGTTTGGTTTCCAGAGCGAGCGCCGCTCCCTCTGGGATGCAAAGGATGTCTACCTGAAGCTGTCGCCCTTCCTTTTTGCGAACCAGATCAAGGATCCGCTGCTGCTGATTCATGGTGAGGCGGACAACAACTCCGGCACTTTCCCGATGCAGAGCGAGCGTCTGTACCAGGCCTTGGCGGGTCTGGGCGGCACTGCCCGCTACGTGCTGCTGCCTTTCGAGGCGCACGGCTACACCTCGCGCGAGTCAGCTGGCCAGGTGCAATGGGAGATGAGTCAATGGTTGAAGGGATGTGTCGGCGATCCCCGAGCCGAAGCCCGCCCCCGGGCGTCCCCTGGCTCCGCCCCCCCCACCACCGCCCCGCCGTCGTCGCAGTGAGCGACTCGTCCGACGTGCTTGGCCGAGGCCGCCGGCGAAGCCGAAGCGTCGTCCTCTGACTGGGCGCCGTCTGTTTGAGCAGAGCGAGCCGAAGGTGAGCGTCGCGAGTTGGCGCCCCGAGCTTCGGCTTCGCCGGCGGCCTCGGCCAAGCGCGTTCGCTCCGTCTTCCACGCGCCTCCCGCCGCCTCACCCAGATCGACCGCCTCGCTCAGATCTGCCGCGCCGCGAACGTATCGCAATCTCTGAGATCCCCCTGTGCCATTCCGCGCTTGAACCACCGCTGCCGCTGTTCGCTGGTGCCGTGGGTGAAGCTTTCTGGCACGACCGCGCGTCCGGCGTTTCGCTGAAGTGTGTCGTCGCCGATTTTGGCGGCTGCATTGAGGGCTTCTTCGACATCGCCGGCCTC
Organism: Roseateles chitinivorans; assembly: GCF_002761755.1. Lineage (GTDB taxonomy): Bacteria > Pseudomonadota > Gammaproteobacteria > Burkholderiales > Burkholderiaceae_C > Roseateles > Roseateles chitinivorans. The sequence goes on along the minus strand of NZ_PEOG01000043.1, from coordinate 29,619 downwards.
GAGCCAGCCTTTGGTCTGCTGGGAGTGGTGAGCCCACACGCCGGCGAAGCAATCGGCCTGGAGTTCGACGCGAACGCTGGTGGCGTTGGCTGCTTGTTCGGATTGCCGACGACGAGCCGCTTCAACCTTCTGGGTGATGCCGAGCTGATGCTGGACGTGATGGCCGACCTCATGGGCGATGACGTAGGCCTGGGCGAAGTCGCCGGGGGCGCCGAGGCGTTCGCGGAGGGTCTGATAGAAGCTGAGGTCGATATAGACCTTGCTGTCGCCGGGGCAGTAGAACGGTCCCATGGCGGCCTGGCCCATGCCGCAGGCGGTGGGTTCGCTGCCTTCGAAGAGGCGGAGCTTGGGGGCTTGGTAGGTCTTGCCGCCGGCCTGGAAGAGCTGGGTCCAGACCTCTTCGGTATCGGCCAGCACCACGCTGACGAATCTGGCGGGCGCGTCCTGCGGATGGCTGGGCGCGACGGGCCGCTGCTCGCCGCCGGTCTGGACGGTGCTGCCGTCGAGTGCGCTGAGCACCGTCAGCGGGTTGATGCCGAAGGCCCAGGAGGCCAGCAGGGCGATGACGATGCCGCCGATGCCGATGCCGCGTCCGCCGAGCATCGGGAAGCCGCCTCCGCCGCCACCGCCGCCGCGTGCGTCCTCGACGTTGTCGCTCTCGCGTTGTCCTTCCCACTTCATGGTGCACTCCTGCCGCCGGCCCGCCGGCTCCAACGATGCGCAAGGATGGCACAGCGCGCCGGACGGCGCTGTCGGACGGCGCCTCGCCATGCCCGCGCTGCCTCGATCAGGGGACAGCGACGGCTCAGTCGGCCGCCAGCGCGCCGCCGCCCGGCGCCGTCGACTCGTTGGCAGGCAGGATCAGATGGAATTCGGCCCCGCCGCCTTCGCGGTTGGCGGCGTACAGCCGGCCGCCGTGCATCTCGACGATGCGCCGGCTGATCGGCAGGCCCAGGCCGGTGCCGCCGGAGCCGTCCTTGGTCGTGCTCGACTGGACGAAGGGATCGAAGATGCGCTCCAGTTCGTCGACCGGAATACCCGGTCCGCGATCGGCCACGCACAGGTGCAGCGCGCCATCGGGGGTCCGTTGCCCGCGCAGCTCGATCGTGCCGCCCTGCGGCGCGAACTTGATCGCATTGGCCAGCACGTTGCGCACCGCCTGCTGGAAGCGCAGCGGATCGACGCTCGCCGGCAGCGGCTCGGGCAACTCGGCGGCCAACGTCAGCTGCCGCTTGGCGGTCAATGGCGCGAGTTCCCGCATCACCGCGCCCACCGGCTCGCGCAGGTCCTGCGCGCGGAGGTCCAGCGCGCCGACGGCATCGAGCTTGGACGCATCCAGCAGGTCGTTGACGAGCGCCAGCATGCGCTGGCCGGAGCCGTGGATGTCCGAGAACATCGCATGCAGCCGCTCCTGCCCGCCGCTGCGCGCCATGCCCAGCTCGGAGAAGCCGAGGATGGATTGCAAGGGCGTGCGCAGCTCATGGCTGATGTTGGCCAGGAATTCGGTCTTGGTGCGCGAGGCCTCTTCCGCCGCGTCGCGCGCCTGGCGCGTGAGCCGCTCGGCCGCGGCGCGTTCGGTGATGTCGACCGCGCTGCCGGCGTAGCCGAGCAGTTCGCCGTCGCGGCGCAGCGGCACCGTCGCGATCTGGTAGCGACGTGGGGCGCCCTCGCCGTTGCGGATGGTGGCCTCGACGCTGCGCACGCCCTCGTCGCCGCCGAAGAGCCCGGCCACCGCCTCGCGGTCGGCCGGCTCGGCGAGGTCGGCCAGCCGGCGGCCGACGGCCTCGTCCGGACGCCCACGATGCAGCGTCGTCCAGCGTGCGTTCACGAAGGTCAGCGTGCCCGATGGATTGGTGCGGAAGATCACCTCCTGCACGCTCTTGAGCAGCACGCGCATGTCGCGCTCCCGGTCGGCGAGCTGCTCGTGCGCGCCCTCCAGGGCTTCCATCGCCTCGGCCCGCGCCTGCAGGCTGCGCCTCACGGTGACCGTCGCCAGCGCGATCAGGGCCAGTGCCAGGGCGCCGATCAGCATCAGCCAGCGCAGGCCGGCATGCCAGCGACCGAGGACCTCCTCGACCGACTGTTCGACGCCGACCATCAGCGAGCGCCGCGGCGCCGCGCGGTAGGCCACGACGACCTCGCCCGGCAACGCGCCGGCGCCGATGTAGGTGCCGTGCTCGCGCCCGCGACGCAAGGCGTCGAACGCGGGGTGGCCGTCCAGCCGCTGGCCGGGCAGCTGGTGCAGCGTTTCCATCGCCGCGAGCAGCTGGCCGTCGGTCGAGGCGAGCCACGCGGCGCTGTGCCCGGTGGGCAGCGCCCGCTGCTGGACCTGCGTCAACGCATCCGGATTGATCAGCGCCAGCAGCCAGCGCGGCTCCCGCTCGCGCGCGCCGGGCGCGACCCCGGCTTCCGTGGTCACACCGCTTGCCGCGGCGTCCGGCGGTGCCGGCAGTTGCAGCAGCAGCGGCAGCATCCCCACCGGCGAACTGCGCGGTGGTCGGCCCCGAGCCAGGTCCGCGAGCCCGCGCCCCGGCCGCAAGGGCATCAGCAGGTCGCGATCCGGGCCGGGCAGCCGGCCGAAGTCGTCCAGCGGCACTTCCAGGCCGATCTCATCGGCATTCGTGCTGATCAGGACCTTCCCGCGGGTATCCAGCAAGGACACGCTGCGGATGAACGGCAGGCCCACCAGCACATGGCTGAAATGCGCCTCCAGGTGTTCGGCTTCATGCGGATCGGCGATCGACCGCGTCAACCCGTCGCCGATCGCATGCAGGGACAGCGACGCGGTCTCGATGGTGCGGCTCGCGTCGCTTTCCAGCACCTGCGCCAGCAGCGCGCCACGGGCGCGGGCTTCGTCGATCGCTTCCTGGCGGCCGACCCAGGCCGGGCCGATCAGGCCCGCCAGCGTGCCCGCCGCCACGACGACGCCCGCCCACAGCGCCGCGCGGCGCAGGCGCTGAAGGGATCGGACGGCCGGACCGAGCATCGCCGAGACTCCGCCTCAGGGCACCACGATCGCGCCCAGCCCGTGACGCTCCGCCGCGGCCCGCAGCCGGCCGTCGCGCTTGATGCGCGCGACGAACTCGTCGAGTCGCACCAGCCAGGCCGCATCGCCGCGCCGGATCGCGTAGGCATACGGCAGGACATGGAAGGGTTTGGGCGGCGCGATCAGATGCGCCCAGTCGGCGTTGTCGAGCAGCCGCCGGCTGTAGGGGTAGTCGGTCATGAAGACGTCGGCCCGGCCCGACTCCAGTTCCCGTTCGCGCGTCGCCGGCGGCTGGACGATCAGGAGCCGCGCGCGCTTGAGCGCCTCGCGCATCACCTGCTCCATCGAGGTGCCCGCCTGCACGGCGACCACCACGCCCGGCTGGTCGATGTCCTCCCAGCGCTTGACGACCCGGCTCGCGCGGCTCGCGATCGCGTAGATGTCGCTCTGCAGGTAGGGCTGGGTGAAGGCCAGCGCCGCCTTGCGCTGCGGCAGCACGGCCACCGCGAACATCGCCACGTCGCAGCGGTCCCCTTCGAGATCCGGAATCAGGCGCTGGAACGAGGACTCGACATAGCGCAGGCGCACGCCCAGGTCCTTGGCGAGCTCGTTGGAGAGATCGATGTCCAGGCCGCTGAGCGTCTCGTCGCGCGGATGGCGGTAGGTGATGCCGTAGTAGTCCGGCCAGATGCAGACCCGCAGCACGCCGCTGGACTGGACCCGCTGCAGCGTGCCGCCGGCGCTCGGCATGGCGGTCGGCGCGGACGCCGTCGGGGCGCCGCGCACGGCCGGCGCGGCCGCAAGCAGCCCCACGGCCGCCGTCATCACGGCAAGCCGGCCCGCCATGGCCCATCCGGTCCTTCGCATCGTCATCGCATCTCCTCGGACCCGGATTGCACCAGAGTTCGCCCCACCGGACCGCAAGGGATGCCCCGATCTCCCACGGATGTCACATCGACTATCAGTTTTATCGCTTATTAATGGGGATATTGCCCACCTAAAAGTTTGGGAAATTCGGCAAAATCGACTCATGACTGCCATTGCCCGGACCCCTGACGACATGCAAGAGGACTTCAGCACCCGCGAAGTCGCGCAGCGCCTCGGCATGGCGGTCCGATCGGTACAGCTGATGGTCGATCGCGGGGAACTGCAAGCCTGGCGTACCCCGGGCGGTCACCGGCGCATCCTGCGGGCCTCGCTCGACGCCTGGCTGACCGGCCGGGGCCTCGCGCCGACCAAACCCGCCGAACTGGCGCCCGCCGACGGCGCGCCGCAGCGGCTGAAAGCGCTGCTCATCGAGGACTCGGTCCATTACCAGAACCTGGTGATGCTGCTCGCGCAGCAGGAGTTCCCCGACCTCGACCTGCACACGGCCAACGACGGCATCGGCGGCCTGGTGATGTACGGGCAGCTGCAGCCGGAGATCCTGCTGGTCGACATCCTGCTGCCCGGCATCGACGGCGCGGCGCTGGTGACCAGCCTGCGCTCGCAGCCGCAATTCGCCAGCAGCGAGCTGATTTTCGTCACCGCGCTGGACGAACAGCAGCGCTCGCCTTACGCGTTCGCGCTCGCCGGCCTGCCGCTGGTGCACAAGCCGCGGCTCGTCACCGATCTGCCACCGCTGCTCGCGGCGGCTGTCCAGCGCATCCAGGCCCGTCAGCCGCAATTCGCCGGCTGAGCATGGCCACCCGCATCCGGGTCCTCCTGGTGGAGGACGACACCACGCTGCAGCGCTTCGTCGCGATGGCGCTGGAGGACGACGAGGTGCGCCTGCAAGCCTGCATCTCGGTCGACGAAGCGCTGCTGGCACTGGCGACGCAGAGTTTCGACCTCGTCATCAGCGACCTGATGCTGCCTGGCCGGCACGGGCTGGACTTGCTGCAGACGCTCAAGCAGCGGCCCGAGCTGCGCGGCAACGCGCGGCTGGCCGTGTTCAGCGCCGGCCTGAATCCGACGGTGCGCGAGCAGCTCGAGACGCTGGGCGTGACGCGTTTCCTGTCCAAGCCCTGCTCGCTGGCGGACCTGCAGTCCTGCCTGGACGGCCTGCGCGACGCACCGCCGCAACCTGCGGCGATGCCGTCGATCCATCGCGCCGCGATCGAGCAGTACTTCGGCGGCAATGCCGCGCTGTACCAGGCGTTCCTGGCGCGCTGCAGGCTGCAGTTCCCGATCGACATCGCCAGCGGCCGCAGCGCCTGCGAGCGAGGCGAGCATGTGAAGCTCCGCCACCTCGCGCACAGCCTCAAGAGCGTGCTGCTGACGCTGGGCCACGCCGACGCCGCCGAGGTGGCGCGCCAACTCGAGCTGGATGCGCTGGAAGCCGCCTCCGGTTCGGAAGACGCGCTGGCCGCGGTGCGCGCCGCTTGGCCGGTGCTCGAGGACGCGCTCGCGCGCCTGCTGTGAAGCGGTGCCCGCAGGCGCCTCAGATCGCCAGCGGATCGACGTCCACCGCCCAGCGCGTCAGCCCCTTCTGACGGCGCTTGAGCGCGTGCAGCTCGGGCAGCCAGGCCCGCAGGAAGCGCTGCAGCTGCGCGCGGCTGCCGGCCTCGATCAGCATCTGGAAGCGCTCGCTGTCCGCGACCCGCGCCACCGCCATCGGCACCGGCGGATACAGCAGCAGCCCGAGCGACAGGGGCAGCGCCTGCGCCGCCTCCTGCGCCGCGGTCAGGAAGTCACGCGCGGCCTCGACGCTGCGCCCTTCCGCGCGCACCAGCGCCAGATGCGCGAACGGCGGCAGGTTGGCCGACATGCGCTCATGCAGCTGGCTCGACGCGAAGGCCTCGTAATCGTGCTTCTGCAGCGACTGGTAGAGCGCGTGCTCGGGATACCAGGTCTGCACCCACATCTCGCTGGCGGCGGCCTGCGCCGCGTCACGGCCCGCGCGCCCGCCCGCCTGCATCAGCAGCGAGAAGAGCCGCTCCGGCGCGCGGAAGTCGCTGCTGAACAGCGCGCCGTCCGGGTTCACCGCCGCGACCAGCGTGATGCGGCGGAAGTCGTGTCCCTTGGCCACCATCTGCGTGCCGACCAGGATGTCGACATCGCCTTCATGCACCGCGGCCAGCTGCGATTCGAGGCTGCCCTTGAGCTTGGTGGTGTCGGCGTCGATGCGGGCCACGCGTGCGCCGGGCAGCGCCAGCGCGAGCTGCTCCTCCAGGCGCTCGGTGCCGCGTCCCAGCGGCGCGATGTCCGGATTGCCGCAGGACGGACAGGCACGCGGCACGCGGGCCGACACGCCGCAGTGGTGGCAGCGCAGCGTGCGGTCCTCCTTGTGGAAGACCTGATGCGCGCTGCAATGCGGGCAGTCGCTCTTCCAGTTGCACTGGTCGCAATGCAGCACCGGCGCGTAGCCGCGGCGGTTCAGGAAGACCAGGCTCTGCTCGCCGCGATCGAGCCGCTTGCGCAGCGCGTCCAGCAGCGGCACCGACAGCGTGGTGGTGACGCCCTTCTTGCGCTCGAGCCGGTTCATGTCGAACAGCCGCACCCGCGGCAACGCGCCGCCGCCGATGCGCTCGGTCAGGTCGATGCGTCGGTAGCGGCCGCCGAGGGCATGCTGCCAGCTCTCCAGCGAGGGCGTCGCCGAGCCCAGCAGCACCGGGACCTTCTCCAGGTGGCCGCGGTAGACCGCCAGGTCCCGCGCCGAGTAGCGCGCGCCGTCCTGCTGTTTGTAGGAGGGGTCGTGCTCCTCGTCGACGACGATCAGTCCAAGCCGCGGCATCGACGCGAAGACCGCCAGCCGCGTGCCCAGCACCAGCTGCGCACGGCCCAGGTGTGCCGCGAGCCAGTGGCGCAGGCGCTGCGCCGGCGTGAGCCCGCTGTGCAGCGACACGATCGCGTGGCCGGCGAAGCGCTCGGCGAAACGCGCCTCGAGCTGCGGCGTCAGGTTGATCTCGGGCACCAGCACCAGCACCTGCTGGCCGCGCTCGAGCGCGGCCTCGGCGGCGCGCAGGTAGATCTCGGTCTTGCCGCTGCCGGTCAGGCCCCAGAGCAGCGCTGGCTGGGGGGCCTCTCGACCCGCCAGTTCCAGGACGGCGTCGAGCGCCGCCTGCTGCTGGGCGGTCAGCGCGGGACGGTCAGCGGGCGTGATCGGCGCGGCCGCTGCTTGCGTCGCCGCGGCCGCGTCGGCCTTGTCCAGCTTCTTCAGCCGGGCCTGCAGCTGCTTGGCATCCAGGTCCCGCAGCTGCGGCGGCAGCACCGCCAGCGCCAGTTCGCCGATGCTGCGCTGGTAATAGCTCGCGGCGAATTCCACCAGTCGCCGCCAGCGGTCGGACAGCGGCGGCAGCGCATCGAGCGCCTCGCCCACCGGGCGCAGTTCCGATTCGGGCAGGCGTTCGTCCTCGGGCAAGTCCTGGCCCTCGGCCAGGTCGTCCCACACCAGCCCCATCACGTCCCGGCGGCCCAGCGTCACATGCACCAGGGTGCCCGGGGTCAAGTCTTGCGGCCCGAGGTAGTCCAGCGGTCCGGTCAGCCCGCTGTGCTGCGGCGCCTCCACGGCGACCCGCACCCGGCGTGAGGGCGGCGCTTCGCTCATCGGGCGCGTCCTCTGGATCGTTCGCGTCCCGTCGCGGCGTCGCCTGCGGCCTCCATCGGCCATGAGGAAAACGCGCCAAGTGCCTGATTTCCAACGGTGTTCACAACGGGGTCGACAGCCTGTGGATAACTTTGTGGGAAACGTCCCGGGATTTTCGAGGCCGGCGGGATTGCCGCCGCGAGGGGCTGTCGGCGTCAAATTCCGGGGAAACACTGCCTCCCCTTTGGAATCAACGACTTACGCGCCCATCGGGGAAAGCCCTAGCTGCAGGCCGGCGCATGTGCTGCGTTTGGGTGACATGCACGGATTTGGGGATAACTAGGCCGCCTCGCCGCGCAGTTTGCGCGAATGCCGGTGCACTTCGTCGACCAGTTCGGCCACGCTTTCCGGCGGCGTGAACTGGCTGATGCCATGGCCGAGGTTGAAGACATGGCCGCCCCATGCGCCATCCGCGCGGCGCGGCGCGCCGAAGCTGTCGAGCACCGCGCGCGCCTGCTCGCGCACCGCGGCCGGCGGCGCGAACAGCACATTCGGATCGAGGTTGCCCTGCAGCGCGACGCGGTCCTGCACCTGCGCCCGCGCGCGGCCCAGGTTCACCGTCCAGTCCAGGCCGACGACATCGGCGCCAGCGTCCGCGATCTCGTCCAGCCACAGGCCGCCGCCCTTGGTGAACAGCAGCTTGGGAATGCGTCGACCGTCATGTTCGCCCTTGAGCTGCGCCAGCACGCGGCGCGAGTAGGCCAGGCTGAACTGCTGGAACTGGCCGTCGGCCAGCACGCCGCCCCAGGAGTCGAAGACCATCACGGCCTGCGCGCCGGCCTCGATCTGCGCATTCAGGTAGGCGGCGACCGCGTCGGCGTTGATGGACAGGATGCGATGCATCAGGTCCGGGCGGGCGTACATCAGGCTCTTGACGTGGCGGTAGTCGTCGGAGCCGCCGCCTTCCACCATGTAGCAGGCCAGCGTCCACGGACTGCCGGAGAAGCCGATCAGCGGCACGCGACCGTTCAGCGCGCGGCGGATCGAGCTCACCGCGTCGAAGACGTAGCGCAGTCTGTCCATGTCGGGCACGGCCAGCGCGTTCACCGCCGCCTCATCGCGCACGACCTTCTCGAACTTGGGGCCCTCGCCCTGCGCGAACGACAGGCCCAGGCCCATCGCGTCCGGCACGGTCAGGATGTCGCTAAAGAGAATGGCCGCGTCCAGCGGATAGCGCTCCAGCGGCTGCAGCGTGACCTCGGTCGCGTAGTCCGTGTTGGTGGCCAGGCCCATGAAGCTGCCCGCCTTGGCGCGGGTGTCGCGGTATTCAGGCAGGTAGCGGCCGGCCTGGCGCATCAGCCAGACGGGGGTGTATTCGGTGGGCTGGCGCAGGCAGGCGCGCAGGAAGACGTCGTTCTGAAGGGGGGCGCTCATGGGAGGGCGATTATCCTCGGGGCTCCCTGCTCTTGAATTCCCGTGGCTGGCACACGATATGCCGGTGCGCATATGGAGGATCCGCGAATGACATCGACCCCGTCCCGTTTGCTTGCCGCCGCGCGCACTGCAGCGGCCGCCACGCTGATCGTTGGCGCGCCCCTGGCGCTCACCGGCTGCGGCTACAACGAATTCCAGAGCCTCGACGAGCAGGTCAACGCCAGCTGGTCCGAGGTGCTGAGCCAGTACCAGCGCCGCAGCGACCTCATTCCCAACATCGTCAACACGGTCAAGGGCGAGGCCAACTTCGAGCAGGAGACGCTGACCAAGGTCGTCGAGGCCCGCGCCAAGGCCACCAGCATCCAGGTCACGCCGGAGCTGGCGCGCGACCCGGCCGCGCTGCAGAAGTTCCAGGCCGCGCAGGGCGAGCTCTCCAGCGCGCTGAGCCGGCTGATGGTCGTCAGCGAGCGCTATCCGCAGCTGCAGGCCAACCAGGGCTTCCGCGACCTGCGCGTGCAGCTCGAGGGCACCGAGAACCGCATCACCGTCGCCCGCAACCGCTACATCAAGTCGGTGCAGGAGTACAACGTGCTGACGCGGCGCTTCCCCACGAACTTGACGGCGAAAGTCTTCGGCTACGAGGTCAAGCCCAACTTCACCGTGCAGAACGAGGCCGCGATCTCCGCGCCGCCGACGGTGAGCTTCGACAAGCCCGCTCCGGCCACGGCACCCGCCACGCCGGCGCCGGCCGCCTCGCCGGCGTCGAACTGAGGACCCGCGCATGCGGGCGGCCTCGGTGGCGGCGCGACTCCCGGCGATGAACGAGGCCGGCGTCGGGCGCTGGCCCGCGGTGCTGCGGCTGTTCGCGCTCGCCTGTCTGGGCCTGCTGATGAGCGCCGGCCTGCTGCCGCGCGCGCGGGCGCAGGATGTGCAGGCGGTGCCTGCGCTCAGCGGTCGCGTCGTCGACCAGACCGGCACGCTGAGCGTCGCGCAGCAACAGGCGATCGATGCCAAGCTCGCCGCCTTCGAGCGCGAGGCCGGGCCGCAGATCGTCGTGCTGATGGTGCCGACGACCGCGCCCGAGGACATCGCGGCCTATGCGCAGCGGGTCGGCGACCAGTGGAAGATCGGCCGCCGGGAGGTCGGCGACGGGCTGCTGATCGTCGTGGCCAAGAACGACCGCCGCATCAACATCCAGACGGCCAAGGCGCTGGAGGGCGCGGTGCCGGACCTTGCCGCGCGCCAGATCATCGAGCGCGACATCACGCCCGCCTTCAAAGCCGGCGACTACGCCGGGGGACTGAATCGGGCGATCGACTCGCTGCAGGCCCGCATCCGCGGCGAGCACCTGCCCGCGCCGACCCAGCGGCCTTCGAAGCCGACCGGTGGCCACGGCATCGACCTGGGCGAGATCGCGATGATCGCGTTCCTCGGCGTGCCGCTCGCCGGCGCGCTGCTGACCGCGATCTTCGGCCGCAAGATCGGCAGCCTCTTCACCGGCGCGGGCGCCGGCGCGGTGGGCTGGGGGTTGAGCGGCAGCCTGCTGCTGGGCGTCGGTGCGGCGATCGCCTCGCTGATCCTGGTCGGCGTGCTCGGCATCGGCGCGGCGCGACGCAGCGCCGGATCCTCCGGGGCCTACCGGCGCAGCGCCCACGGATCGGGCGGCATCGTGCCGCCGATCATCTGGGGCGGTGGCGGCGGTGGTGGTGGTGGCAGTTGGGGCGGCGGCGACGGTGGCGGCTTCTCGTCCGGCGGCGGCGGAGACTTCGGCGGCGGTGGCGCCTCGGGAGACTGGTGATGAACCGACGGACCGATCATGAGGCCCGCCACGCTGGCGACGCCAGCCGGCTGGGACGATTCTTCCGCCACCGCTTCTGGGACGAGGCCGACGTGCGTCGCGTGCTGCCGGCGGCGGCGATGGCCCGGCTGTCCGCGCGGGTCACCGAGAGCGAGTTGCGTCATGCCGGCGAGATCCGGGTCTGCGTCGAGGCCAGCCTGCCGATCAGCTACCTGTGGCGTGGCCTGTCGGCGCGGCAGCGGGCGCTGGCGCTGTTCGGCAAGCTGCGGGTGTGGGACACCGAGCACAACAACGGCGTGCTGGTCTACCTGCTGCTGGCGGAGCACGCGATCGAGATCGTGGCCGACCGGGGCCTGAACCGCCGCGTCAGCGCGGCGCAATGGCAGGCCATCGTCGACGGACTGCGGCAATCGCTCCGCGAAGGCCGCTTCGAGCAGGGCCTGGTGGACGCGATCCAGGCGGTGGAGCGCCTGCTCGCCGAGCACTACCCGCCCGATCCTGGCGCGCCGCCGCGCAATGAATTGCCGGACGCGGTCGTCGTGCTCTGACTCGCCTCGCCCGCTACGCGGCTCGGCCGCAATCTCGTCGACGGCCGAGTCCGCTGGCGGTCCTGCAGCTCAAAGGCTCTTGATCGGCTTGAGCTTCCAGCCGAAGCGCTCTGCCTTCGGACCGCCCTTGAGCTTGGGGAACACCAGCTCCTTCGCCGGCACGGTCACGTCCGGCAGATGGTCGAGCAGGTGGCGGATCAGCGTGAGCCGTCCGCGGCGCTGGTCGTTGAAGTCGACCAGCGTCCAGGGCGCGTGCTTGGTGTGCGTGTGCTCGAGCATGCGGTCGCGCGCGCGGCCGTAGTCCTGGTAATGCTTGCGGGCCTCGAGGTCGATCGGCGAGAGCTTCCACTGCTTGAGCGGATCCTCGGCGCGTTCGGCGAAGCGCTCCTCCTGCTGCTGCTGGTCGACGGTGAGCCAGTACTTGAACAGCAGCAGGCCGTCGTCGACCAGCAGCCGTTCCAGGCGGGGCACCTGGTCAAGGAAGTCCTCGGTCTGCTGCGGCGTGCAGAAGCCCATCACGGCCTCGACACCGGCGCGGTTGTACCAGCTGCGGTCGAAGAGCACGATCTCGCCAGCGGACGGCAGGTGGCTGAGGTAGCGCTGGAAGTACCACTCGCCCTGCTCGCGCTCGCTGGGCTTGCCCAGCGCCACGGTGCGGCATTGGCGGGGATTGAGCGTCTCGGAGATCGCGTTGATGACGCCGCCCTTCCCGGCGGTGTCGCGACCTTCGATGATCACCAGCAGCCGCTTGCGCGTGTGCTGCAGCCACCGGGCCAGGTTGTTGAGCTCGACCTGCAGAGGCTGCAGGCGGTCCAGGTAGTCGGACTTGGAGAGCTTGTCCCCGTTACCGCTGTTCCCGCCTGACCGGTCGCTCCGCTTCGCGTCGTTCTTGGACTTCTTGTCGCCCATGCTCGCTCCGTACAGTGAAGGACGGGGCAGCTTACCGCGGCACGTGCAGATCAGAGCAGTTCGAGCGTCTGCATCCCCGCCCAGCTCTCGCCGGGCGCGAGTTCGACCGGCTTGAGCACCTGCGCCGCCTCGACGCAGAGCATCTGCTTCCAGCCGCCTTCGGGCATGTCAGGAAGGGCATCGCCCTTGGCCTGGCCGGGGTTCCAGACCACCGCGTCGGCGAAGCCCTGCTGGCGGATCGCGAGTCGGCGGTCGCCGTCGCGCAGGGTCAGGCTGTGCCGGACGTCCTGGTAGATGCGGTCGGTTTCGCCGTCCAGGCGCAGCAGATCCTCGTGCTGGGTCGCGGCGCGTTCCGTCGTCGAGTCCCAGTACGCCAGACCCGACAGGCCCTGGAGCGATGCGGACATGATCTGGGTCAGCCTCAGGTAGGTGTGCAGCGCGGCGCTGAAGGACAGCGGCGTGTCGCCCTGGTTCTCGCAGGCCAGTTCGATCTCGAGCGCCCGACCGGCGATGCGCAGACTGATCTCGGCCTCGAAGGCATGCGGCCAGACCATGCGGGTGGCGCCGTCGTCGTTCAGGCGCAGCACCGCCAATGCGTCGTCCTTGCCGGACTCGGCGCTGACCAGTTGCCACGGCTTCCCACGGGCGAAGCCGTGACGCTGCAGCGGGCCGCGCGTCGCGAACTGCGGAAAGATCACCGGCACGCCGCCACGGATCGCCTGGCCGGTGGCAAAAGCGCTCCGGGGCGACAGGTAAAGCTGCTCGTCGGCGCCCGCGGGCACCCAGGACACCAGGTGCGCACCATGCAGCAGCAGCGTCGCGCGGGCACCGTCGGGCGCGCGAAGTTCGATGGCCTCGAGGCCCTGGTAGCGGGTGATGGAGATCGGAGTGGTCATGCTGAAAAAAGAAAACCCACCGGCGCGAACCGGTGGGTGGGAGCGGCTGGCGCGTCGCGGCGCCGGCCGGTTCCGGGTTCGTGGTCGAGACCCTTAGTTTTTCACAGGCTGGCGCGCCCGGGGACCCGGCAGCAGACCATTGGGGGCGTAGACCAGACGGTTGCTGGCCAAGCCCGCGATGTCGTAGCTGCGGTCCGTCAGGTTGTTGATGACCTGCGTCAGCAGCGCGCCGATGAGGCCCTGGTTGTTGTTCTGCTCGGCGCTCGACGCCGAGGCCTTGCCGTCCCAGAGCAGCGTGCCGGTGCGAAGGTCGACCAGCTTGGCCTGCACCTCGACGATGGTCTCGCTCATCAGCACCTTGTAGACCGAGCCGTACTGCTTCACGTCGACGTACAGCACCGCGTCCGCGCCAAAGATCTGGCGCAGCTTGCCGGCGTCGATGTGGCGGGCGTCGGAAGCCGTGGTGACGCCATTCGTGCGCAGCGTCTCATCGACCAGCGACACCGGCAGCACGTAGTAGCCCGCTTCGCCCAGCGGCATCGACAGGTTGGACAGCACGCCGTAGGTGGCGTTCACGTCCGGCGTGTCGTTGACCGGTGGCAGCACCAGCAGCGAGGCCGGCTTGGCTTCCTTGAACGCGGTGTAGTCGTAGGGCTTGGACGGCGAGGCACAGGCGGTCAGCGCAGCCAGCACGGCCACGGCGCCGAGGCGACGGATCAGGGACATCAGGTTCGTCATGTGTCGTTCTCCTCGGCGCTCAGACGCCGCTGGCCGCCTTGGCGGGCGCGGCGGCTGCGGCCGCGGTCTTCTCGGACGGCTTCTTCAGCAGGAAGTCCACGTAGGCGGCGGACTCCGGGAACAGCGCGCGTTCGGCTTCCAGGTGCGCACGGGCGGCGTCGTCATTGCCGACCTTCGCGTACAGCAGCGCCAGGTGACCGTGCAGGCCAGGCGGCGTCGCCTCGTTGGCGGCCTTGTTCTTGATCAGCTGGGCTTCGAGCTGCGTGATCTGGTCGCCGGGCGCGGTGCCGTTGGTCTTGAAGTACTGGTAGACGCTGTTCTGGTAGCCGGCCCATTGGTAGAGCGGCTTCTGCGGCGTGCCGCAGGCGGTCAGCAGCGCGGCGACGGCCACGGCTGCGCCCACGCGGAACGCGTGCTTGATGCGGAGGGTCATGGTCGGGCTCCTGTTCAGCGGGCGGCTTGCGGCTTCCAGGCGCCGCTGTCGATGCCGGCGACCATCGTGTTGACGGCCTCCTTGATGGCCAGGTCCAGGACCTTGCCGTTCAGCGTCGCGTCGTAGCTGGCGGTGCCGCCGAAGCCGACGACTTCGCGCGTCGACAGCTCGTATTCGCCAGCGCCCTGGGCCGAGTACACGACTTCCGAGGTCTGGCTGTTCACCACGTTCAGCGTGACCTTGGCATAGGCGATCTGCTTCTTGCCGCGGCCCAGCACGCCGAACAGCTGCTGGTCGCCGACTTCCTTGCGGCCGAATTCGGTCACCGAGCCGGTCACCAGGTAGTCCGCGCCCTTGATCGTCAGGGCGCTGTTCTTGAACTTGGCTTCCTGCTGCGCTTCCTCGAGGTTGTCGCGGTCCAGCACGCTGAAGCGGTTGGTCTGCTGCAGGTGGGCGATCAGGATCGACTTGGACTGGTTGCCCAGGCGGTCGATCGCGTCGGCGAACATGCCGCGCATGAAGCTGGAGCGGTTCTCGAACTTGCCGACCGCGATCGGCGCGCGCTGGCCCTGGTACTGGACCGGGGCGGGCGCGGCGCGCGGGACTTCGATGGTGCGGGACTGCTCGGTCGCGCAGCCGAACAGGGCCGCCAGGGCGAGCGCCAGCGTGGCGCGGCGCGCCAGGACGTTGAATGACATGGAAACTCCCTCAAAAACGACACCGGCGGGACGCCGGCGGATGCTCCGGTCGAGGCCGGATGTTGGCAGTGTGCGTCACCGAACAGAGCGGTCCGGGCGACGCTGAAAAGAACATCGGCAGGAGTGCGAGTTTTTCGCAGTCCTGCCGATGCAGTGTGTGGTGCACACGCCGCATCGATCGCCGATGCGGGTGTGAGGGGGCTCAGCGCTTGGCGCGGAACTTCCGCAGCGCGGCGATCTGAGCGGCCATGGCCGCGAATTCGCTTTGCGCCTTGGCGAAGTCGATGTCGCTCTTGGCGTTCTTCATCGCGTCCTCGGCGGCCTTCTTCGCGGCCTCGGCGCGGGCCTCGTCGAGGTCCTTGCCGCGGATGGCGGTGTCGGCCAGCACGGTCACGACGTCGGGCTGCACTTCCAGCAGGCCGCCGGCGACGAAGACGAATTCCTCGTCGCCGTCCGGGCGCTGGATGCGGACCGCGCCCGGCTTGATGCGGGTGATCAGCGGGGTGTGCTTGGGCAGGATGCCCAGCTCGCCGCCTTCGCCCGGCAGCGCCACGAATTTCGCCTCGCCCGAGAAGATCTGCTCTTCCGCCGAGACCACGTTCACGTGGAGGGTTGCCATTGCGATTTCCTATTCGTTAGCTTCGAAGGACCGGTTCTCATCCGTGAAGACGAGAGACCGGCAAGCAAGCAGACGGTGCGCTGGCTAGGCGTCGCGCGGAGCCGGACTCAATGTCCGGCGAGCACGACAACGACGCCAGCATGCCGTATGCGCCGCTTGCCGGCTTACTGGATCTTCTTGGCCTTTTCGAAGGCTTCGTCGATGGTGCCGACCATGTAGAAGGCCTGTTCCGGCAGGTGGTCGCACTCGCCGTTGACGATCATCTTGAAGCCGCGGATGGTTTCCTTCAGCGGGACGTACTTGCCGGGCGAGCCGGTGAACACTTCCGCGACGTGGAACGGCTGCGACAGGAAACGCTGGATCTTGCGAGCGCGGGCCACGGCCAGCTTGTCTTCCGGCGACAGCTCGTCCATGCCCAGGATCGCGATGATGTCGCGCAGTTCCTTGTAGCGCTGCAGCACCGACTGCACCGAGCGCGTCGTGTTGTAGTGCTCTTCGCCGATGACGTTCGGGTCGATCTGACGCGAGGTCGAGTCCAGCGGGTCCACCGCGGGGTAGATACCCAGCGAGGCGATGTCACGCGACAGCACCACGGTGGCGTCCAGGTGGGCGAAGGTCGTGGCAGGCGACGGGTCGGTCAGGTCGTCCGCAGGGACGTACACGGCCTGGATCGAGGTGATCGAGCCGACCTTGGTCGACGTGATCCGCTCCTGCAGACGGCCCATTTCCTCGGCCAGCGTCGGCTGGTAGCCCACCGCGGACGGCATGCGACCCAGCAGCGCGGACACTTCGGTACCGGCCAGCGTGTAGCGATAGATGTTGTCCACGAAGAACAGCACGTCACGGCCTTCGTCGCGGAACGACTCGGCCATCGTCAGGCCGGTCAGCGCCACGCGCAGACGGTTGCCCGGGGGCTCGTTCATCTGGCCGTAGACCATCGCGACCTTGGACGCGCTCAGGTCGTCCTGGTTCACGACGCCCGCGTCGGACATCTCGTGATAGAAGTCGTTGCCCTCACGGGTACGCTCGCCGACACCAGCGAACACCGACAGACCCGAGTGAGCCTTGGCGATGTTGTTGATCAGCTCCATCATGTTCACGGTCTTGCCGACGCCGGCGCCGCCGAACAGACCCACCTTGCCGCCCTTGGCGAACGGGCAGATCAGGTCGATCACCTTGATGCCGGTTTCCAGCAGTTCCTGCGACGGGCTCAGCTCGTCGTAGGCCGGGGCCTTGCGGTGGATCGAGGCGACCTGGTCGCGGGCCACGTCGCCGCGCTCGTCGATCGGGTTGCCCAGCACGTCCATGATGCGACCCAGGGTCGCCTGGCCCACCGGCACCTGGATGGTGTCGCCGGTGTTGTAGACCTCGGTACCGCGGCGCAGGCCGTCGGACGAGCCCAGCGCGATGGTGCGGACCACGCCGTCGCCCAGCTGCTGCTGCACTTCCAGCGTCAGGGCCGAGCCTTCCATCTTCAGGGCGTCGAACACCTTCGGCATCTGGTCGCGCGGGAATTCCACGTCGACCACGGCGCCGATGCACTGAACGATCTTGCCCACCGATTGAGTGTTAGCCATTTCTTCGTTCCTTCAATTCCAAATCTGTTGCCTGCGATCGATCGCCGGGATCAACCGCTGATGGCGGCCGCGCCGCTGACGATTTCCGACAGTTCCTTCGTGATCGCGGCCTGGCGGGTCTTGTTGTAGACCAGTTTCAGCTCGCCGATCAGCGTGCCGGCGTTGTCGGTCGCGGCCTTCATGGCCACCATGCGCGCCGATTGCTCGGACGCCATGTTCTCCGCCACGGCCTGATAGACCAGGGCTTCGGTGTAGCGCACCAGCAGTTCGTTGATCACCGTCGGGGCGTCGGGTTCGTACAGGTAATCCCATGCGTGACCCGCGGCATCCGTCTCCAGCGACTCGGCCGTCAGCGGCAGCAGCTGCTGCACCACCGGCTCCTGCTTCATCGTGTTGACGAAGCGCGTGTAGCAGAGATAGACCGCCGACAGCTTGCCTTCCGCGTAGGCGTCCAGCAGCGTCTTGACCGGGCCGACCAGCTTCTCGAGCTGGGGGCTGTCGCCGAGCTGCGTCGCATGCGCGACGACCTTGGCGCCGATCCGGTTCATGAAGCCCAGACCCTTGTTGCCGATCGCGACCACTTCCGCCTTCTGACCCGCCTGCTCGATGTCCTTGAGCTTGCTGGTCGTCGCGCGAAGCAGGTTGGTGTTCAGGCCACCGCACAGGCCCTTGTCGGTCGTGACCACCACGAAGCCCGCCGTCTTGGCGTCGGGATGCGACACCATGAACGGATGGCGGTACTCGGGATTGGCCTTCGACAGATTGGCGGCGATGTTGCCCACCTTTTCCGCGTACGGACGGGCCGCGCGCATCCGATCCTGCGCCTTGCGCATCTTCGAAGCGGCGACCATTTCCATGGCCTTGGTGATCTTCTTGGTGTTCTCGACCGACTTGATCTTGCCGCGAATTTCCTTGCCTGCTGCCATGATTTCTCCTGTGAGGGCCGGGTCTTGCCTGACTTCAGCGAGACCCGGTCATGGTTGCTTAGGCGAAGGACTTCTTGAACGACGTGATGGCGGCGTTCAGTTCGGCTTCGGCGTCCTTGTCCATGGCCTTGTCGCTTTCCAGCTTGCTCAGCAGGGCGGCGTGCGAGGTCTTCAGGAACTGGTGCAGGCCGTGCTCGAACGACAGGACCTTCTTCACCTCGATGTCGTCCATGAAGCCCTTGTTGGCCGCATACAGCGACGCGCCCATCAGGCTGATCGACAGCGGGCTGTACTGGGCCTGCTTCAGCAGCTCGGTCACGCGGGCACCGCGGTCCAGCTGCTTGCGGGTCGCGGCGTCCAGGTCCGAGGCGAACTGCGCGAAGGCGGCCAGCTCACGGTACTGGGCCAGGTCGGTACGGATACCGCCGGACAGCGACTTGATCAGCTTGGTCTGCGCTGCGCCACCGACGCGCGACACCGAGATACCGGCGTTGATCGCGGGACGGATGCCGGCGTTGAACAGGTTGGTTTCCAGGAAGATCTGGCCGTCGGTGATCGAGATCACGTTCGTCGGAACGAAGGCCGACACGTCGCCGGCTTGCGTCTCGATGATCGGCAGCGCGGTCAGCGAGCCGGTCTTGCCCTTGACCTCACCCTTGGTGAAGGCCTCGACGTACTCGGCGTTCACGCGGGCGGCGCGCTCCAGCAGACGGCTGTGGAGATAGAACACGTCGCCGGGGAACGCTTCGCGGCCCGGAGGACGGCGCAGCAGCAGCGAGACCTGACGGTAGGCGACGGCCTGCTTGGACAGGTCGTCGTACACGATCAGCGCGTCCTGGCCGCGGTCGCGGAAGTACTCGCCCATCGTGCAGCCCGAGTAGGCCGACACGTATTGCATCGCGGCGGATTCAGACGCCGAGGCGGCGACGACGATGGTGTACTCCATCGCGCCAGCGGCTTCCAGCGCGCGCACGACGTTCTTGATCGACGAAGCCTTCTGGCCGATCGCGACGTACACGCAGGTCATGTTCTGACCCTTCTGGTTGATGATCGCGTCGATCGCCACGGCGGTCTTGCCGGTCTGGCGGTCGCCGATGATCAGCTCGCGCTGGCCACGGCCGACGGGCACCATCGAGTCGATCGACTTCAGGCCGGTCTGCACCGGCTGGTCGACGGACTTGCGGGCGATCACGCCCGGGGCGACCTTCTCGATGACGTCGGTCATCTTGGCGTTGATCGGGCCCTTGCCGTCGATCGGCTGACCCAGCGCGTTCACGACGCGGCCGATCAGCTCGGGGCCGACCGGCACTTCCAGGATGCGGCCGGTGCACTTGACGGTGTCGCCTTCGACGATGTGCTCGTAGGCGCCCAGGATCACGGCGCCGACGGAGTCGCGCTCCAGGTTCAGCGCCAGACCGAAGGTCTGCGAGCCGTCGGCGGCAGCCGGGAACTCCAGCATTTCGCCTTGCATCACGTCGGACAGGCCGTGCACGCGCACGATGCCGTCGGACACGGACACCACGGTGCCCTGGTTGCGCACGTCGGTGGACGCGCCAAGGCCTTCGATGCGGCTCTTGATCAGTTCGGAAATTTCAGCGGGATTCAGTTGCATTGCTTGCTCCCAACGGCATCCCGCCGAAGCGGGACACCAGGGTGAATCGGGGGGATCTTTGGCAGTCGGGCTGGGACCGGAGGCTTGCGCCTCAGGCCGTCAGCGCCACTTTCATGCGTTCCAGGCGGGCCTTCACCGAGGTGTCCAGCACCTCGTCGCCGACCACCACACGGATACCGCCGATCAGGCCAGGCTCCAGCTCGACGCGGGCTTGCAGCTTGCGACCGAAGCGCTTCTCCAGCGACGCGACCACGTCGGCCAGCTGGGCCGGCTCGATCGGGTAGGCGCTGAAGATCTGCGCGTCGGACACGCCGGAAGCGGCGTTGGCCAGTTCGTGGAACTGCTGGACCATCGCCGGCAGCGCCGACAGGCGGCCGTTGGCGATCACCTCGCGCAGGAAGTTCTGCACGCCGGGCAGCAGCGTCTGCTTGCTGGCCGCCGACATGACCTGGAACACCTGTTCGGTGCCCACCTTCGGGTCTTCGGCGAACTGGCGCAGTTGGCTGTCGCCGGCGACGAGCGCCAGCGCGGCCAACTGCTCGTTCCAGGCCTTCAGGTCCTGCGAGGACGCGACCTGGAACAGCGCTTCGGCGTAGGGACGGGCAATGGTTGCGAGTTCAGCCATGATTACAGCTCCGTCTTGAGACGGTTCAGCAATTCGGCGTGCACGCTGGCATTGACCTCGCGCTGCAGGATCTGCTCGGCGCCCTTGACGGCCAGCGCGGCGACCTGCTCGCGCAGGGCCTCACGGGCACGCACCGACTGCTGCTCGGCCTCGGCCTTCGCAGCGGCGATGATCTTGGCGCCTTCGTCCTCCGCGCGCTTCTTCGCTTCGTCCACGATGGCGGCGCCGCGCTTCTCGGCGTCGGACAGCAGCTTCGTGGTTTCGTTGCGGGTCTGCGCCAGTTGCTCGTCGACCTTCTTGTTGGCGTTGGCCAGCTCGGCCTTCGCCTGGTCAGCAGCGGCCAGGCCAGTACGGATCTTGTCCGCGCGCTCGTCCAGCGCCTTCACGATCGGCGGCCAGATGAACTTCATCGTGACGAACACGAGAATCGCGAAGGGGATCCACTGGATGAACAGGCTAGCGTTGATATTCACGGCACGATCCTTTCAGTCGTGAAAGGGGTCGTGGCGGATTAGCGCAGCACGAAGGGATTGGCGAAGGCGAACAGCAGGGCGATGGCGACGCCGATCAGGAAGGCCGCGTCGATCAGGCCAGCCAGAATGAACATCTTGGTTTGCAGTTCGTTCATCAGCTCGGGTTGACGGGCCGAGGACTCCAGGAACTTGCCGCCCATCAGCGCGATGCCGATGGAAGCGCCGATCGCGCCCAGACCAACGATGATGCCGCAAGCCAGAGCGACCAGACCGAGGATGTTTTCCATGTTTTGCTCCTGAGAGAGTTAGATAAAAAGGAAAGGGAAAGGGAATCGAGAAACCGAGGATCGCGGCTGTCCGTCCGGATCAGTGCGCGTCGTGCGCCTGGCCCAGGTAGATCAGCGTCAGCATCATGAAGATGAAGGCCTGCAGCGTGATCACGAGGATGTGGAACAGCGTCCAGACCGTGCCGGCGATGACGTGGCCGATGGCCAGGCCGATGCCGGTGCCGGTCAGGGCCCAGCCGCCGCCCATCAGGGCGATCAGCATGAACACGAGTTCGCCGGCGAACATGTTGCCGAACAACCGCATGCCATGAGACACCGTCTTGGCGATGAACTCGATGACCTGCATGAGGAAGTTGAAGGGCCACAGCGCCCAGTGGTCGCCGAACGGCGCGGCGATCAGCTCATGGGCCCAGCCGCCCAGGCCCTTGATCTTGATGTTGTAGAAGAAGCACAGCAGCAGCACGCCGGTGGACAGGCCCAGGGTCGTCGACAGGTCGGCGGTCGGGACGACGCGCTGGTAGGCGTGATGGGGATCGTGGCCGGTGGAGGCGACGTAGCTGGACCACAGCGACGGCAGCGCGTCGACCGGCAGCATGTCCATCGCATTCATGAAGAAGATCCACACGAACACGGTCAGCGCCAGCGGGCCGACGAGCTTGCGGCTCTTCTCGTTGTGGATCAGCGCCTTGGCCTGGTTGTCGACCATCTCGACCAGGATCTCGACGGCGGCCTGGAAGCGGCCCGGCACGCCGGCATGCGCCTTGCGTGCGGCACGCCACAGGAAGAAGACGGCCAGCAGCCCGAGGACCGAGGTGTACAGCAGCGAGTCGAAATTGAAGACGCTGAAGTCGACGATGTTCGTCTGCTTGACGTCCTCGAACTGGAAATTCTTCTGCCAGTGCTGCAAGTGGTGGGTGATGTATTCACCCGAGGTCGGCGCGTGTCCTTCTGCTGCCATGGTTGCTTTCCGTCTCTATTTTCTGATTCGACCCCGCCGAAGCAGGGCCAGCCAATTTGCCTTCAGGGTCACGACGAGGGTCGACAGCAGCGCTGGCCAACTCAACGACGAGAACCCCACGGCGACCGCCACCAGAATGGCGACCGCCAAGATGATCTTGATCAGCTCCCACACCATGAACGACAGCACCGCGGTGCCGCCGCCCATCGCCGGGCGCCGGGTCATGCCCCACGCCATCAGGGCGTTCGGCAGGACCACCGAGACGGCACCGAACAGCGCCGACCAGGTTTTGTCGGCGTGCAGGGACAGCAGACCCCACAGCGCGACCATGACCGCCCCCGCCGCCGCCTGCCAGGTCAACAACGACCAGGCCGACATCGCCGGGAGCCGGGCCCGCAAGTCCTGCGCTTGTTCTCGCGTCAGGGGCTTGAAAGCCGATTCGCCGTCCGCACATTCCTCGATTCCATCGTCCCAGCGATCCTGGCTGGCGGCGCCTCGGGCCTTCGCCTGATTCGGCTGAACGGTCCTGGGCGGCTCGGCGGGCGGCGCATCGGATGCGCGCGCTGGATCGGGATTCACGGCTTCAAGGGGCGAGCGGCAAAACCACGGGATTATAGGGGGTCTGACCTTACAGACCCTTAACAGGCTGCGGCGGCGGCCCATCGGCGCCGACTTGACAGCTTGTGCGAAGCCCGCATAGCCAGGGCGCGGGCCCTGTTCATCGAGGCTGGCGGATTTCCACCGTCAGGACCCGCGAGGTGCGCGCGCAACACCTGTCCCCCGCGGGCCACTCGGGATTTCCCTCAGCCGCTCCAAAGGCACGCACCGCTCGTCATGGCGCCGTAGCGCCCTCGGTCGACCTCAGCTCGGCCAGCGCGCGAACTGCACCGGCAGGCCAGCCACCGGCACGCGCATCTTGAGCACGCAACCGGCCCAGGGCTGGGCGGCGAGCTCCGCCTCGCTGCGCTTTTCTCGTGCAGTGGTGACGAAGATGGTGCGCAGGTCCGCACCACCGAAGGTGGGCATCGTGGCGCAGCGCACCGGCAGTTCCACGCGCGTCAGCACCTCGCCCGACGGCGACAGGCGCAGCAGTTGCTGGCCTTCCATCATCGCGACCCAATAGCCGCCCTCGACGTCGACCGCTGCGCCATCAGGCCGGCCGCCATAGCTCTCCAGCGGTTGATCGGCGCCGCGCGGCGCGAATCGCGCGAACACTTCCCGCTCGCCCAGCGTGCCGCTGCCCACATCGAAGGCCATGCGATAGATCTCGTGCGCCTTGGTGTCGGCCCAGTACATCGAGCGGCCGTCCGGGCTCCAGCCCAGGCCGTTGGACGTGGTGATGCCCGACTTCATCGGAACGAAGACGCCGTCGCGCAGGCAATAGAGCGCCGACTCGGGCTGGCGTGCGTCATCGATCGTGCCAACCCACAGGCGCCCTTGCGCGTCGGCCTTGCCGTCGTTGAAGCGGCGCTTGGAGGCGTCGTACGGCGGGTCGAGCAGCTTCACATACTCGCCGGTGGCGGGATCGAAGCGCCACAGCCCGTTGCGCTGAGGGATCAGCAGGCCACCGCCGGCCAGCGGCACGACGCAGCCCGGCTCGTCGTTGAGCGACCATCGGCTCGGCGTCGCCGCACCGCTGTCGAGCCGGAACAACGCCTTGCCTGGAATGTCGACGTAATAGAGACATTGCTCTAGCGGATGCCAGAAGGGCGATTCGCCGAGCAGCGCCGGCGTCAGCGACGCGGGCTCGAGGCGGAAGAACTCGTCCGTGGACGTCGTGGGGTCGGCATGGGGCTGCGAGGTCATGGCGCGATGCTATGCCGGTAACCCGGCGAAACCGGAAACCGCGCCGCCGATGGGGCGAGGCGGCGCCGGCGCAGCGCCGCGGTCATCCGGCCTTGGAGCGTCGGCACCGATCAGGCCAGGTCGACCTTCAGGTAATGGGCGCCGGCGATCGGATTGAAGTAGTACGGCGGGATCTCCTCGAAGCCGAGGCTCTCGTACAAGTCGCGGGCGGCCTCCATGTCGTCGAGCGTGTCCAGCAGCATGCTGGAGTAGCCGGCGCTCGTGGCCCGATCGATCAGGGCCTGCGCCATCGTGCGACCCAGGCCGAAGCGGCGGAACGCCGGGCGGATGAAGAGCCGCTTCATCTCGCAGGCATTGGCGTAGTCCGAGTCCGCCAGCGGTCGGAAACCGCCACAGCCAGCGACCTGCCCGTCCACCAGCGCGAGCAGCAGCGTGCCTTGCGGCGCGTCGTATTCGCCCGGGAGCGAGGCCAGTTCTTCCTCGAAGCCCTGGAAGCAGAGGTCGACGTCCAGGCTCTGCGCGTATTCGCGCATGATCGCGCGCGCTTCTTCCCACAACGCGGGCGAATCGGGGCAGATCAGTCGTATGTCAGGGGTATCCACAGCGGGCGAGTGTAGCGAGGCCGCCCCGGCGTTCAAGCGGTCGGATTGGAGAGCGACGTCGAGGCCGCCGGCGCTCAGGGGCCGGCCGCCGGGCCGTGCAAGGCGAATCCGGGACGATCCAGCAAGCGCTCGTACCAGGCGTCGACCGCCGGCAAGGTCGCATGCGCGATCGGCGCGGCGCGCCAACGATGCGCGGACAGCCCAAGCACCACATCGGCCAGCGTGAAGGCGTCCCCCAGCACGAACGGCCCGCCGGAGCGCTCCAGCTGTTCATCGAGCATCGCCATGTGGCGGTTCCAGTTCGCGACGCCCGCCTCGATCTGCGCGGCATCCCGATGCAGCGCGCTCTGGCGCACCGTCGCCATGAAGGCGTAGCGCCAGCTGTTGTTCAACTCGCCGCCTTGCCAGTCCATCCACATCTCCACCTGCGCGCGGCGTCGCGGCTCGTCCGGCAGCAGGTCGTCGCGACCTTCGCGGCGGGCGAGATAGCGGCAGATGCTGTTGCTCTCCCACATCGAGAACGGCGTGCCGGCCTCGGTGCCCGGTCCAGCCTCCGCATCGATGAGCACCGGCATCATCGCGTTGGGATTGAGCACGCGGAAGGCGTCGGCCTTCACGTCGACGTCCTCGCGCACCAGGTCCAGGCCCAGCTCCACGCCGGTCCACAGCACCTTGCGCACATTGATGGACGCCGCGCGTCCGAGCACGCGCAACCCGCTCATGCCGCCGGTGCCGCCGCGGCGTCGCTGGCGAAGCCGAGCACCACGCGCCGCGTGCGAGCCGACTTCTTCTCGATCTTGGTGACGACGACCGCACCGATCTCCGCCGTGTTGCCCACATGCGTGCCGCCACAGGGCTGCAGGTCGACGCCATCGATCTTGAGCACCCGCACCCGGCCGGTGCCGCGCGGCGGCTGCACGCTCATGCTGCGGACCAGCCCGGGATTGGCCTCCAGGTCCTCGTCGCTGATCCAGCTGTGGCTGACCGGATGGGCCTCGGCCACCAGCCGGGCGATGCCGGCCGTCAGCGCCTCCTTGTCCAGCGCGTCGGTCATGTGGAAATCCAGCCGCGCATAGCCGGCGGTGATCGAGCAGCCATCGACCGGATGCGGCACCAGCGCGCACAGCAGATGGGTCGCCGTGTGGAAACGCATGTGGGCGTGGCGGCGCTGCCAGTCGCTGCGGGCCGTCACCGGCGAGCCGGCGTCCAGCCCGGTGAGGTCCTGATCCGGCGCAGGCAGGTGCAGGATCTCGCCGCCCTCGCCCTTGCGGGTGTCGGCGATGCGGAGTTCACGACCGCCGGGCAGCGTCAGCGTGCCGGCGTCGCCGGCCTGGCCACCGCCCTGCGGATAGAACACGGTGCGGTCCAGCAGCAGGCCGCGCTCATCGATCCGCAGCAGCGTCGCCTCGCACTCGCGCAATTGCGCATCCTCGCGGAACAGGTCCACCGTGCTCATCGCAACTCCACCGTCAGGGCATCTCAGAAGGTCGTCGGCGCATTCGACAGCGTGGCCTCGATCGCCTGCAGCTCGACGATCCCGTTGGGCGTCTCGAGCTCGGCGCTCAAGCCGTCGCGCGCCTCGAAGCTGACCAGTCGCACGCCGCTGTCGGGCAGTTTGTCGGTCGGGTGGGCATCGCCCTGCCACTCGATCGGCACCGGCAGGCCTTCCTTGCGCAGCCGGCGGCCGTCCTGGCGCAGCGCGATGCGCCAGCTCAGGTCGCCGCGCGCGGCCTCGACCGCCTCGCCGGCGTCGATGCCCTCGCCGGACCAGGTGGCGAGCGTCGCGTCCAGGCTGGGCACGCGCGCCACCCAGTGCAGCAGCGCCGTGCCCTCATGGGCCAGGCGCTCGCGCACGGCGGGCTGGTCCAGGTCGAACCAGCGGGGCCGACCGGGATCCGGCGCCTCGGGATCGATGGCGATGATTTCCAGATAGCAGCGGGGATAGGTCGGCGGCGCGCTGATGTTGAGCAGCAGGTTGTGCGTGCCCATCAGCGCATGGCGCCCGCCGGGTTGCGGCGCGACCCCGAGGACACGTTCACACCAGGCGCGCCCCTCCTCCAGGGTGTTCGCGGCGACAACGAGATGATCGACTTCCATGCTCATGGCTTCACAACCTCACCTGACCGTGGATCAATGGCGTGACATCGCCGCCAATCCAGCAATGCGCGCCTTCGCGTGCCACATGGATCCGGCCGGCGCGCCCGAGGGCGGCGCCCTGGGCGGCCACGTAGCGATCAGGCGCCAGACCGGCGCCCTGCAGCCATAGTGCCAGACCCGCGTTCAGGCTGCCCGTGACCGGGTCTTCCGGAACGCCGAGTCCGGGCACGAAGGCCCGGACCTCGAACTGCTGTGGCGAGCCCGCAGGATAAGCGCCCACGACGCCCAGCTTGAGGCCGGCCATCGCGACGAAGTCCGGCCGCAGGGCCAGCACCGCCTCGGCCGAGCGCAGCCGCGCCGCCATCCACTGCGGACCGTTGTCGACCCAGACCAGGTCCAGCAGCTCGTCGGCCTCGAGGCGCAATGCGCGCAGCGCCTGCTCGCGCAGGGCCGGCTCGACCGGGCCTTCACGCTTGAGCGGCGGCGCCGCGAAGGCGAGCCGACCACCGTCGCGCCGGATCCGCACCAGCCCGATCGCGCATTGCTGGACCACCTCGCCGGGCTGCTTCGGATCGCCGCCGCTGGCCAGCCAGGCATGGGCCGAGCCCAGTGTCGGATGGCCGGCGAAGGGCAGCTCGCCGCCCGGCGTGAAGATGCGGACGCGGTAGTCCGCGCCGGCATCGGTCGGCGGCAGCAGGAAGGTGGTCTCGGACAGATTGGTCCAGCGGGCGAAGGCGGCCATGGTGGCCTCGTCCAGGCCCGCGCCGTCGACGACGACGGCCAGCGGGTTGCCCTTCAGCGCCTCGGCGGTGAAGACGTCGACCTGGACAAAGCGGCGGAGTTCGGACATGAAGACCCTCGATCGAGAACGGTGAAGTCGACCCGCCCCGCCTGACGGACGGGTGACAGGCGGCAGCGGGTGCCAGAAACAGGGGACATCGCCCCGCTGCCGATGTCAGGCCGCGGCGCGGTAGACGTCGGGACGGAGCCTCTCCATGCCGCGGTCCGGTGCCGCCAGCGGCTGGAAACCATGCCGGGCATAGAGCGCGTGCGCATCCTTGGTGAACAGCGAGAAGCGTCGCAGCCCCTGCAGCGCCGGATGCGCGACGACACGCGCGATCAGCCAGTCGCCCAGCCCCCGCCCCTGCCACTCTTCGAGCACGAAGACATCGCAGAGGTAGGCGAAGGTGGCGCGATCGGTGACCACGCGGGCGTAACCGACGACCGCGCCGGACGGCCCGCGCATCAGCAGGTTCAGCGAGCCCGCCATCGCGCGGCGCATGGTGTCGCGCGGGATGCCCGCTGCCCAGTAGGTGCGGCCGATGAAGCCGTGGATCACCTCCAGGTCGGCCTCGGTCCAGTGCTCGTCGAGCACCGGCTCGAACGGCAGCGGGGCGCGCGCGTCGCTCATGGCGTGGTTTCGGCGGTCGTCAGCGCGAGCGCCTCGTGCAGCATGCGGCCGAGCTTGTCGACGCCTTCGGCGATCAACTCGGGCGTGAGCGTCACGAAGGACAGGCGCAGGGTCCTCGGATCGGGCTGGTGCGCGTAGAACGCGGCGCCCGGCACGTAGGCGATGCCCGCATCGACGGCACGCGGCAGCAGCGTCATCGCGTCCAGGCCCTCGGGCAGGCGGATCCAGAAGAACATGCCGCCCTCGGGGCTCTGCCACTCGCAGCCGGGCGGCAGGCTTTGCGCCAGCGCCTTGGCCATCGCATCGCGGTTGGCCTTGTAGCGGGCGCGGATCTTGGGCACGTGCTCGTCCAGGAAGCCGCCCTTGATGACCTCGTGCACGACGCGCTGGTTGAAGCCCGGCGTGTGCAGGTCGGCCGCCTGCTTGGCCTGCAGCAGCTTGGGATAGACCTCGCTCGGCGCGACGATGTAGCCCAGGCGGAAGCCCGGCGTCAGGACCTTGGAGAAGGAGCCGAGGTAGATGCTGCCCTCGGGCCAGAGCGAGCTCAGCGCAGCCGGCGGCGCCTGGTCGAACCAGAGGTCGCCGTAGGGGTTGTCCTCGACGACGGGCACGCCGGCCTTGCGCGCGGCGGCCACGACGGCCTCGCGCCGCTGGGCGCTCATCACGCGGCCGGTCGGGTTCTGGTAGTTGGGCAGCAGGTACGCGAAGCGCGTGCCCGGCGCGTCGTGCGGCAGCGCCTCGATGGCCGAAGGCAGCGGGCCCTCGTCGTCGCTGGCCAGGCTGGCGAAGATCGGCTCGTAGGGCGTGAAGGCCTGCAGTGCGCCCAGGTAGGTGGGCGTCTCGACGGCCACCGGCGCGCCGGCATCGCACAGCAGCTTGCCGACGAGGTCCAGCCCCTGCTGCGAACCGCTGGTGATCAGCACCTGGTCCGGCGAGACCCGCATCCCCAGCCCCTCGACCTTGGCCGCGACCCATTCGCGCAGCGGCGCGAAGCCTTCGCTGGCGGCGTACTGCAACGCTTCGCGGGCGTTGTGGGTCAGGACCCGATCGCAGGCCGCCTTGATCGCCTCGACCGGGAAGGTGTCCGCGCTGGGCAGGCCGCCCGCCATCGACAGCACGCCGGGCTTCTCGGTGACCTTCAGGATCTCTCGGATGATGGACGGATTCATGCGCGCGGCGCGGCGGGCTTGCGTCCAGGGACTGCGGTTCATGGGGGTTGTCTCCGGTTGAGCGGGCCAGTCTAAGGCGTCGACCAGCACAGAACCAATACACTGAGCCATACCACCGCATCATCTGTATTGGCATGGACACCAGCACAGCCAACGCCGGCATGAGCGCCAGCTCCAGCGTGAATGTCGCGCCGGTCGCCCTCTCCCGCAATGCCAGCCAGCCGCTCGCGCAGCAGCTGGCGCAGCGCTTCGCGGCGCGGATCCAGCAGCGGCTGCTGCTCCCGGGCGCGCGGTTGCCCTCGGTGCGGGACTGCGCGCGGCACCACGGCGTCAGCCCGTACACGGTGGTTGCCGCCTACGACCAATTGCTGGCTCAGGGCCTGCTTGAGGCGCGCAAGAAGCGAGGGTTTTTCGTTCGCGAAACCCGCACGCCGCCGCGCGCGCCGCTGGCCGTCGAAGTGGCGCCCGCGCCGCTGCCGCCGCCGGTCGACGCGAGCGCGCTGACCCGCG
>NZ_PEOG01000042.1 GCF_002761755.1 Roseateles chitinivorans | reverse complement strand
CTGCGCTGCAGCTGCCCACGGGCCTGGACCTCAGCCAGCCCGGCGCGGCGGTGGCGATCGTCAAGGCCACGTCCAGCGCGACCGAGAACGACGCCAACGGCCCGGACAAGGCGATCGACGGCAACCTGGCCAGCCGCTGGTCCAGCAAACCCGACGACAAGGCCTGGATCCAGTTCGACTTCGGCGCCAAGAAGCCGATCGGCTATCTGAAGCTGGTGTGGGAGAACGCCTATGGCAAGGAATACGCGCTGCAGGTGTCCGACGACGGCGAAACCTGGTACCAGCTGCGCTACGTGGCCGGCGGCAAGGGCGGCACCGAGGAGTTCTTCAACCTGAACGCCAATGTGCGCTACCTGCGCCTGCAGGGCGTCGCGCGTGCCACGCAGTACGGCTACTCGCTGTTCGAGGTCAGCGTCGTCGCGCCGGGCAGCGACAACACGCTGCCGACGCTCACCACCTCGGCCCTGCCGGTGCCCCCGGCGGGCGCGACGGCGGTGACGCCCGCCGCACCGGCGGTGCTGGAGCAGGTGCAGTTCTCGCTGCCGGACGGCACGCTGGTGACCCGCTTCGGCTTCGTCGGTCGCTCGCGCCATGCGCGCGAGCGCGGCGAGGACTGGAACGAAGTCGGCTTCGGCCCCAACGACACGGTGGACGCCAACGGCAAGCCGCAGGACAAGGGCCCGGGCGCCTACCTCAACTTCATCTCCAACTACTTCAAGAACCGCACCTGGGGTGTGGAGTTCATCGACAACAGCCGCGTGGCCGGCGTCACCAAGCCCCGCATCATCGTCAACCAGTACTACCAGCAGGCGCAGCGCGGGGGCGGCCATTCCTTCTTCCGTCGCTTCGACGACGCCGGCGTCACCGGCTACGGCTGGATGTCGCCGGGCCGGCTGCTGGACAACACCACCTACACCGACGGCTTCAAGGACCTGACCTCCTGCCCGGTGGTCCCCAAGCCGCCCGAGGGCGCGCTGCTCAAGCCGACCAGCGGCTTCGCCGGCGTCATCGGCGCGAATGACGGCTGCTCGGTGGTGCTGGACAACGTGCCGGGTCACCAGGACGTGGCCGCCAATGCCAATGGCGTGCTGGTGCCCAACGGGGTCAACGTGCCCTCGCGCGATCTCAAGATCGGCGACGCGATCGAGTTCACCGGTTCCTTCTTCGCGAGCCGCGCGTCGATGGACGCGATCGGGGACAACGGCAATTTCCGCTACTACACCAACGAGGTGACCTATGTCGTGGGCAGCGGCCTGCGCCCCTGGTACGGCGTGCAGCCGCGCCTGCTGAACGCGCCGCTGCCGGCCGAGACGCTGCAGGGCGGCACCGGCTCCATCTCCTACGACTACGCCGACAACGCGACCTTCATGTTCCAGCAGCCCAACACGCAGATCGGGATGCAGAACATGCAGCGCTTCGTCGAGGGCCGGCGCTGGTTCCACACCAACATGTGGACCGGCGATCACAACGAGGCGGGCAACGACCGCAACACCGCCGCGGTGAAGCTGCAGGGGCCGCGCTTCAACCAGACCAACTGCTTCGGTTGCCACATCAACAACGGCCGCAGCCTGGCGCCGCAGGTGATCAACCAGCGCCTGGACACGATGGCGGTGCGCACCGCCGCGATCGGTTCGGACGGCAAGCAGCAGGCGCATCCGGTCTACGGGCTGGCGGTCCAGATGAACGCGCGCTCCCTCGCCACCGGCGCCGCTCAGGACTGGGGCAATGCGGTGCGCGTGGCCGGCTTCGACACCCGCACGGTCACCCTGGCCGACGGCACGGTCGTGACGCTGAGCAAGCCGCGGATCCGCTTCGACGGCCCGACGCCGGCGGCCTATTCGCTGCGCAGTGCGCAACCGGTGATCGGCCTGGGCCTGCTGGAGGCGATCCCCGACGCGGACATCCTGGCGCGGGTCCGCAGCACGCCGGACGAGGATGGCGTGAAGGGCCAGGCCAACCTGGTCTACGACCCGGAGACCGGCCAGGTGCGGGTGGGCCGCTACGGCTGGAAGGCGACCAAGGTCAGCCTGCGCCATCAGACGGCCAACGCGGCGCTGCTGGACATGTCGGTCACGTCGCCGATCTATCCGAACCGCGACTGCCTGGCCGGCCCGGCCCAGTGCGACAAGAAGAAGGTGGAGAAGGGCCTGAGCGAGGATGAGCTGCAGCTGATCTCGCGCTACGTCGCCCAGCTCGGCGTGCCGGCGCAGCGCAGCCTGGTCAGCGGCTTCCCGAAGGGCGTGACGCCGCTGTCCTACCTGGCGGTGGATCCGGTCAAGGTCGCGGCGGGGGCGCAGGTGTTCTCCAGCATCCGCTGCACCGCCTGCCATGTGGCCGAGATGAAGACCGGCCTGGCCAGCGAGCTGGCGGAGATGCGCAACCAGACGATCAAGCCCTACACCGACCTGCTGCTGCACGACATGGGCAGCGATCTGGCCGACAACCTGGCCGAGGACCAGGCCAGCGGCAGCCAGTGGCGCACCTCGCCGCTGTGGGGCATCGGCTATACCGAGGCGGTGGCGGGTCCCGGTGTGAAGGTGGGTTACCTGCACGACGGCCGCGCTCGCACGCT
The DNA here is from genome assembly GCF_002761755.1 of Roseateles chitinivorans. GTDB lineage: Bacteria > Pseudomonadota > Gammaproteobacteria > Burkholderiales > Burkholderiaceae_C > Roseateles > Roseateles chitinivorans. Next base: position 48,432 of record NZ_PEOG01000042.1, on the reverse strand, counting down.
GACCGAGGCGATCGTCTGGCACGGCGGCGAAGCAGCGGCCAGCCGCCAGCGTTTCGTCAAGCTGAGCACCGCGGACCGCGAGGCTTTGCTGGCCTTCCTCAATTCGCTCTGAGGCGGGGCGGAGAATGGGCCTCCGGATCGAGTTCCTTGGAGCAGGAGACCCTGATGACGCCTTTCCGTTTGACGCTGATGGCGCTGGCGCTGGCGCTGGCCGCGGCGCCGGCGGCCTGGGCCGCCGGCCCGAGCTTCTCGTGCGCGAAGCCGGCCGGCCAGGCCGAGCGCCTGGTGTGTGAGGACGCCGAGCTCGCCCAGCTCGACCGGGAGGTCGCGCGGCTGTACGGCCTGGCGAGCACCGGCCCCCAGGCCCGGCGGCATCCGGAGTTGAAGGCGATGCAGCGCGGCTGGCTCAAGGGCCGCGATGACTGCTGGAAGCGCGATGACCCGCGGCGCTGCGTCCGCGATGAATACGCGCTGCGCATCGCCGAGCTGCGCGCGCTGCCGGACGCGCGGCGCGAGGACCGGCGCGGCATCGCGGTCGGGCCCTTGCCGCTGCGCTGCCCTACTGTCGACGGCGAGGTGACCGTCACCTTCGTCAACAGCGACCCGGGCGCCGCGGTGCTCAAGACCGCGCAGGGCAGCGTGGTGCTCGACCACCAGGTCAGCGCCTCAGGCGCGCGCTACGGCGGCCGGCTCGCCGACGGCGACTACCTCTTGTGGAACAAGGGCCGGGAGTTCCGCCTGGAACGGCCCGGCCTGCCCGCCGCGGACTGCACCGACGCCGCAGCGCGCTGAGCGCGCGCCCACGGGCACGCGCGAAGGCCGATCAGGCCGGCTTCACCAGCAGCGAGCGCGCCCAGGCGTCGGCTTCGCGGGCCGGCGTCCGGCCGCTGGCCTTGACGCGTTCCAGCAGCTCGGCGACGCGGCCGCGGATCTGGCCGACTTCGGCCATCACGGCGGATTCCTCGCCCTCGTTGCGGAACTCGCGGGCGACGCTGATGATGCCGCCGGCGTTCACCAGGTAGTCCGGCAGGTAGGTGATGCCGCGGGCCTGCAGCGCATCGCCGTCGGCCGCCGTGGCCAACTGGTTGTTGGCAGCGCCGGCGATCAGCGTGGCCTTCAGCGCCGGGATCGACTGCGCGTTCAGCGTCGCGCCCAGGGCGCACGGGGCGACCACGTCGACATCGGCGGCCAGGATCTCGGTCACGCTCACCGCAGTAGCGCCCAGCTCGGCCTGCGCGCGGGCGACCTTCTCGGCATTGACGTCGGCGACGACCAGCTTCGCGCCGGCCCGGTGCAGGTACTCGGCCAGGTGCCAGCCCACCGCGCCCAGGCCCTGCAGCGCGACGCGCACGCCCTCGAGCGACTCGCGGCCCAGCACGCGCTTGACGCCTTCGTCGATCGAGACGAACACGCCGTAGGCGGTCTTGGGGCTGGGATCGCCACCGAAGGCGCCGTCGCGCGGGATGCCCGACACGTACTGCGTGTGGGCCAGCATGCCCGTCATGTCGGCGGTGGTCGTGCCGACGTCCTCGGCGGTGATGTAGGCGCCTTGCAGCGACTGCACCGCGCGGCCGAAGGCCGCGAACAGCGCGGCGCGGTCGAAGTCGCCCTGCGGCTTGAGGATCACCGCCTTGCCGCCGCCGAACGGCAGGTTGGCCAGCGCGTTCTTCAGGCTCATGCCCTGCGACAGGCGCAGCGCGTCATTCAGCGCGGCCAGTTCGTTGTCGTAGCTCCAGAAGCGGCAGCCGCCGAAGGCCGGGCCGCGCGCGGTGCTGTGCACCGCCAGGATCGCCTTCAGGCCGGTCGCCGGATCGGCGGCCAGCAGCACGCGTTCATGCGGGGCCTGGTCGGGCAGCCCGAAGAGCGAGGAGGGGAGGGAGTCGGACGAGCCGGCGGCCAGCGCGCGGGCGATGTCGGTCAGGGCGTTCATGGGTGAACCTGCACTTGTGATGCTTGAAGGGAAACCGGCCCGTGGCGGGCCGGCGGTGTGCCCGGCGCTTGTGGCGCATTGGGGGGCGCCAGTGTAAGCGGACGCCCCCGAAGGGCCGTTGCCCGGGCCCATCGTCCCCCTCTCGGGGACGGGTGACCCCTTGGCGCGCGCCCCAGGCCCGTGATACACCTCCACTCAAATTCATGTGCGCATGACGCACGCCCAGGGAGGGCCCGTGTCCGACAACCCCGCTGACGACCGGTTCCGGTCGATCGTGGAGGCGATCCCGAATGCCATCGTCCTGGTGGATCGGGAACGCCGCATCCGGCTGGTCAACCGCAAGGCCGAGGAACTCTTCGGTTACGCGCGGGAGGACTTGCTGGGCGCCGCGGTCGAGACCCTGATCCCCGCCCGATTCCAGGCCGGCCATCCCCGCCATGTGGACGATTTCTTCGCCCGACCCGAGACACGCGCCATGGGCGCGGGCCGCGACCTCTTCGGCCGACGCAAGAACGGCGAGGAAGTGCCGATCGAGATCGGCCTGAGCCCGATCGACACCGCCGAGGGCTTGTGCACGCTGGCTGCCATCATCGACATCACCGAGCGCAAGCGCGCCCAGGAACGCTTCGAGCTGGTGGTCGAGGCCTCGCCCAGCGCGATGATCATGATCGACGCGGCGCGCCGCATCCGCCTGGTCAATCGGCGGGCCGAGGAGATGTTCGGCTACGCGCGGGCCGAGTTCCTCGGCCAGCCGATCGAGATGCTGGTCCCGGAGCGCTACCGGGCCGGCCATCCGGGCCATGTGGCGACCTTCTCCGGCCGGCCCGAGGCCCGGCCGATGGGCGCGGGGCGCGAGCTCTTCGGGCTGCGCAAGGACGGCTCGGAGATGCCGGTGGAGATCGGCCTGACGCCGATCGACGCCCCCGACGGCCATTACGTCGTCGCGTCCATCATCGACATCACCGAACGCCGCCGCAGCGAGGACGAGCTGCGTCGCAGCAATGCCGAGCTGGAGCAGTTCGCCTACGTCGCGTCGCACGACCTGCAGGAGCCGCTGCGCATGGTCGCCAACTACACCGAGCTGCTGGCCCAGCGCTATGCCGGGCAGATCGACGAGCGCGCCGACAAGTACATCCGCTACGCCTCCGACGGCGCGCGCCGCATGCAGCGGCTGGTGGCGGACCTGCTGGCGTACTCGCGGGTGGGCTCCCAGGGCAAGCCGCTGATGCCGGTGGAGGCCGACCAGGTGCTGCAGGCGGTGACGCATGCGCTGCAGCGGCTGCTGCGCGAGTCGGGCGGCATCGTCGAGAGCGACCCGCTGCCGCGGGTGCAGGCCGACGAGGGGCAACTGCACCAGCTGCTGCAGAACCTCATCGCCAATGCGATCAAGTTCCGCTCGGAGGCGCCGCCGCGGGTCAGGATCTCGGCGCGCCCGCAGGGGCACCGCTGGCTGTTCCAGGTCAGCGACAACGGCATCGGCATCGACATGCAGTACGCGCAGCGCGTGTTCCAGATGTTCCAGCGGTTGCATGAGCTGGGGCGCTACGAGGGCAGCGGCATCGGCCTGGCCATCGCCAAGCGCATCGTCGAGCGCCACGGCGGAACCATCTGGATCGACTCCGTGCCGGGCCAGGGCAGCACCGTGTCCTTCACCCTGCCGCCGGCCCGCACCGAAGGAGCCTTAGCCCCATGAGCCAACCGCTGAACATCCTGCTGATCGAGGACAACCCCGGCGACGCCGACCTGGTGGCCGAGACGCTGGAGCAGAGCCGGCTGCGCCTGGACATCGCGGTCGCGGTGGACGGCGCGCAGGCACTGGCGCGGCTGCTGCGCGAGCCGCCCTATGAGGCGGCGCCGCGGCCCGACCTGATCCTGCTCGACCTCAACCTGCCGAAGCTGGGCGGCCGGGAGGTGCTGGCCCGCATCAAGGTCGAGCCCGAGCTCCGGGAGATCCCGGTGGTGGTGCTGACCTCCTCGGACGCGGAGCACGACATCGTCAAGAGCTACCAGCTCGGCGCCAACTGCTATGTGACCAAGCCGGTGGGACTGGTGGCCTTCCAGTCCATCGTGCAGGCGATCGAGGGCTTCTGGTTCACGGTGGTGAAGCTGCCATGAGCGCACTGCCCGACGACCTGGCCACGGCGCGCCGTGCGCCGCTGCCGATCCTGCTGGTCGAGGACAACGACGGCGACGCCGACCTGATCACCGACCTGCTGGCCGAGGCCACCGCCCGGGCGCCGCGCACGGTGGTGCGCGCGACACGGCTGTCCGAGGCGGTCGCGCTGCTGGAGCGGCACCGGGTGGCGGCGGTGCTGCTCGACCTGCACCTGCCCGACGCCGCCGGCATCGAATGCGTCAGCGCCGTGCGGGCCCAGGCGCGCGACACGCCGATCGTGGTGCTCACCGGCATGGAGGACGATGCGCTGGCGATGTCCTGCATGACGGCCGGCGCGCAGGACTACCTGTCCAAGCAGGACGTGCAGGCGCGCACGCTGGTGCGGGCGATCGACTACGCCGAGGCCCGCACCCGCGAGGCCCGCGTGCGCATGCGGGCGCAGGCGCTGCGCCTGCGCAGCGCGGAACTCGAACTGGAGAACAAGCGCATCCTGGAGATCAGCCGCCACAAGGGCCGGTTGCTGGCCAACATGTCCCATGAGCTGCGCACGCCGCTGAACGCGGTGATCGGCTTCTCCCAGCTGCTGGCGGACGGCGCCACCGCGCTGCCGCCGGAGCGGGTCCGCAGCTACGCCGGCCACATCCTGTCCGGCGGCCGCCACCTGCTGGACCTGATCAACGACATCCTCGACCTGGCGCGGCTGGAGGCGGGCAGCATGGAGCTGCATCCGGCCGCGACCAACGTGGTGGACATCGTCCGCGAGGTGGTGGATGTCGTCACCGGCAGCTTCTCCGACAAGCCGCTCTCGGTGGACCTGGAGATCGACGACGAACTCGGCCTGGTCTGGACCGACGCGCTGCGCCTGCGCCAGGTGCTCTACAACTACCTCTCGAATGCGTGGAAGTTCACGCCGGAAGGCGGCCATCTGACGGTGCGGGCGGCGCCTTGCGGGGATCACCGGTTCCGCGTCGAAGTCGAGGACACCGGACCAGGCATCGCGGACGAGGACCTGGCGCGCCTGTTCACCGAGTTCACGCAGCTGCCTTCGGCGGTGCGCTCCCAGTACCGGGGCACCGGCCTGGGCCTGGCCCTGACCAAGCGCATCGTGGAGGCGCAGGGCGGCCGGGTCGGCGCGCACAGCGAGCTGGGCCGGGGCTCCACCTTCTTCGCGGAACTGCCCGACCCGGACCCGCCGGGCGGCAACGCCGGCCCCGGCGGCGCACCGGCCCCGGTGCCATGAGGCGCGCCTGGCCGGGCTTCAGCGCTCGCGCAGGCTTTCCTCGCGGTGCTGGACCAGCGGCGACAGCACGTACTCGATGACGCGGCGGCGTCCGGTGCGGATGTCCACCGAGCCCGACATGCCGGGGCTGAGCGCGACGGCCTTGCCGTCCACCTGCACGCTGGTCTGGGACAGCTCCACGGTGACCGCGAACACCAGGCCGCGCTTGTCGTCGTGGATCGCGTCGCGCGAGACATGCAGCACGCGGCCTGGCAGCGTGCCGTAGCGGGTGTAGTCGAAGGCGTCGATCTTCACCGCCACGGTGTCGCCCTCATGGACGAAGCCGGCATCGCGGTTCTCGATGAAGGCCTCGAACTGCACGCGGTCGCTGCTGGGCACGATCTGCATCAGCGCCTGCGCGGCGGGGACCGCGGCGCCGACGGTGTGCACCGCCAGTTGCTGGACCGTGCCGTCCACCGGGGAGCGCAGCTGCAGCAGCGCCCGGTGGGCGGTCGCCCGGACCACGTCCTGCGCCGCCGCCTGCGTCGTGCGCAGGGCCTCGGCGAGGCGATCCTGCGCCGACTTGCGCAGGCTGGCGCGCAGCTCCGCCTGCTGGGCACGCGCCTGGGCGAGCTGGCCTTCGATCTCGAGCCGCGCCCCCTTGCGCTGCATCCACGCATCGCGCGACACGTCGCGCGTGGCGGCGAGCGCCTCGTAGTCGCGCTCGCGATCGACCGCCAGCGGCAGAGCCGCCTCATGGCGCGCGATCTCGGCGGCCAGCCGGTCGCGGCGGGCGGCGTACTCGCTCCAGGCATCGGCCAGGAAAAGCTCGCCGGCGCGGCGCCGGTCCTCGTCGACCCCCGCCAGCGGCTCCAGGCGCGGCGCGCGACCGGAGCCCAGCGCGTCGATCAGCGCCCGGTGGACGGCCGCCTGCACGGCAGCGGTCTGGCGCTCCCCGTCCGCCTTGTCGAATTCGCTGCCGGCCTCGCGCTCGTCGAGCTCGATCAGCAATTGACCGGCGCGCACGCGCTGGTTCTCGGCGACGTGGATGGCGCGCACCGATGCGACCTGGGTCGCGGAGATGGTCTTGGTCTCGCCGGTGACGGCGATCTTGCCCTGGCCGACGGAGACGACGTCGACCTGGCTGAAGGTGGCCCAGGCCAGCGCGATCAGCACCATCCCGATCAGGCCGCGTGCGACCCATCGGCCGGCCGGGGAGACCGGGCTGGCCTGCAGGGCCAGGGCGGCGGGCAGGAACTCGGCCTCGTGGGCCTTGAGGTCGGGCGTGCCCTGCGCGGATTGCAGCCGCCACGCATGCCGCGTGACCTGCGCATAGCGGCTCAGCAGCTCGGCTGCGGCCTGGAGTCGGTGTCGGAGGCTCATGCTCGTGTCTCCCGGGAGGTGTCCCGCAGCGTCTGCTGCAGCGTGTTCAGGTGGGTGTAGATGCCGTCGGGGTTGGCGAGCAGCTCGTCGTGGGTGCCGGACTCGGCCACCTCGCCGCGCTCCATGACCACGATGCGGTGGGCATCGCGGACCGCCGACAGGCGGTGCGCGATGATCAGCACCGTGCGCCCCTGGCAGATCGAGCGCATGTTGTCCTGGATGACTTTCTCGGACTCGTAGTCCAGCGCGCTGGTGGCCTCGTCGAAGATCAGGATGCGCGGATCGCCGACCAGCGCGCGCGCGATCGCGATGCGCTGGCGTTGACCGCCGGAGAGGCCGGTGCCGCTCTCGCCGACGATGGTGTCGTAGCCGTCGGCGAGCTCGCAGATGAACTCATGGGCGCCGGCCAGCTTCGCGGCCTGGATGACGGCCTCGATGGGCAGCGTCGGATCGGACAGCGCGATGTTGTCGCGGATGGAGCGGTTGAACAGCACGTTGTCCTGCAGCACCACGCCGACCTGCTGGCGCAGCGACGCGGTGTCGATGACGGCGATGTCCTGGCCGTCGATCAGCACGCGGCCTCGGTTGGGCACATACAGGCGCTGGACCAGGCGGGTCAGCGTGCTCTTGCCGGAGCCGGAGCGGCCGACGATGCCGATGACCTGTCCCGGCTCGATCGTCAGCTTCACGCCGCGCAGCACGTCGGACGCGTCGGGACGGTAGCGGAAGGCGACGTTGTCGAACTCGATCGCGCCGGCGAGCCGCGGCAGACGGGTCTTCTGACCGGCGACCTCAGGGCGCGCGTTGAGCACGTCGCCCAGTCGCGCGACCGAGATGCCGACCTGCTGGAAGTCGTTCCATAGCTGCGCCAGCCGCAGGATGGGACTCGACACCTGTCCGGCCAGCATGTTGAAGGCGACCAGCTCGCCGACGCTCAGCTTCTGGTCGATGACCAGCAGCGCGCCGACCCACATGATGGCGGCGGTGACCAGCTTGCTGATGAGCGTGATCGCCGCGTTGGCGACGGTGGCGATGTTGGTCACCGACTGGCCGGCGGTGACGTAGCCGGCCAGCTGCTTCTCCCACTTCTGGATCCAGCGCGGCTCGACGGCCATGGCCTTGACGGTGTCGATGCCGCTGATCGTCTCGACCAGGAAGGACTGGTTCTCGGCACCCTTGTTGAACTTGGTGTCCAGCCGCGCGCGCAGCACTGGCGTCAGCACGACCGAGACCACCAGGTACAGCGGAATCGACAGCGCCACGATCAGCGTCAGCGCCGGGCTGTACCAGAGCATCACGCCGAAGAACACGACCGAGAACAGCAGGTCCAGCACCAGCGTCAGCGCGTTGCCGGTCAGGAAGGAGCGGATGTTCTCCAGCTCGCGGATGCGGGCGACCGAGTCGCCGACGCGGCGCGCGTGGAAGTAGGACAGCGGCAGCGCCACGAGGTGGCGGAAGAGGCGCGCGCCGAGCTCGACATCGAGCTTGTTGCTGGTGTGCGAGAAGACCCAGGAGCGGATCCCGGTGAGCACGACCTCGAAGACGGTGGCGCAGATGAGGCCGACGGCGACCACGTTGAGGGTGCTCATCGCGTGGTTGACCAGGACCTTGTCCATCACGACCTGGAAGAATATCGGCGTGACCAGCGCGATCAGCTGGATGAACAGCGAGATCAGCAGCACCTCGCCGAGGATGCGGCGGTAGCGGACGATCGCCGGAATGAACCAGGTGAAGTCGAACTTGGCCATCTCGCCGGCGAAGCTCGCCTTGCTGGTGAACAGCATCAGCGTGCCGGTCCAGAGATCGGTGAAGGCGTCCAGGGCCAGGACCTGCGGCGCTTCGCCGGGGTACTGCATCAGCACCTGGAGCGGCTGGTCCGGCACCTGGCGGCACTGGGCCAGGATGAAGGGGCGGCCGGTGTGGTCGCGTCCGATGGCGGGCAGCGGCGCCTTCTGCAGGCGGTCCGCGGGCTGGCGGACCAGCTTGGCCGCCAGGCCCAGCGTCCGGGCCGCCAATTGCAGCGTCTGCTCGTCGAGGAACTCGCCGCCGAACTGGTGGCGGATCTGCGCTTCGTCGGCGGAGAGGCCGTGCAGCGCGGCGATCGACAGCAGGCATTGCAGCGCGGGATCGGCGGCCGGCGGGGCCGTGGTGGCGGCGCTGGTGGCTGAGGAGGCCCTGGCGGTGGCGGGGCAGGCCGGCGGCGCGGTGGCCGCGACGGCATCGTCGAGGGTGCAGTCCATGTTGGGGTCCGGTGAGGGTTTGGGGGAGCCCGGGCGGCCGAGGCCGCCCGGGAGGCGTCAGCGGGTGGGACGCGCGTCAAGGTCGATGCGAGGCGGTGTCATCGCGGGACCGCCAGGTCGAGCCCGGTGGTGACCGGCTTGTCGTCGAGCTTGCCGGTCGTCATCGCGCCGGTGGGCGCTCCGAAGCCGGCCATGGCTTCCACCAGGCTGGCCGCGTCCAGCAGCGGTTGCGACGGTCGCGCGGCCGGGACCTCGGCCGCCGTGAGCTCCGCGACCGCGGGTGCCGCGAGCGTCGTCGGCCGCGCCTCGCCGGCCGCGACGGGGGCCTGCTGCTGGGTCGTTGCCCCGGCGCCGTCCAGGAACTTGGTGACGACGAAGTAGCCGCTGCCGTCCATCGCGTCGAGCTCCTGGGCGGACAGCTCGAACACCAGGTCCGAACTCCACGGGTTGCGGAAGATCATCTTGCCGTTGGCCTCGTTGATGCCGATGACCGAGAAGGCATGCCCGCCGACCAGATTGGTCTTGCCGTCCGCCCCGGTGGAATTTCTCCACGACGAGTAGTTCACCATGCCGGACCGCGACTTCAGCGTGGCGGCGATGTCGTCGTAGGCCGCGGCCCCGGTGTCGTAGTCCCGGGTGAAGTTGCCCACGAGCGCCCGGTGGGCGCGACTGTCGTAGTTGCCTCCCAGGACGGCGCTGTACGCGTTGGCGGTCTGGGTGAAGCCGCTCTTGACCAGCTGGCCACCGGCGACCGCTTCCACCAGGGCGCTCTCGAGCAGCCGCTGCCAGCTTCCCGCGCCGATGCCGGCGCCACGGGTCGAGGTGCGGCCATCGACGGTGAGGAAGACCGGGTTGTTCAGGCCGCCGTCATAGAACTTCACCGCGTAGGTGCCGTTGCCGTTGGCACCGATCAGCCCGGACAGCCGATCGGGGTCGTTGGCCGCCAGCGATTCCAGCGATGCCATGAACCAGCAGTTGCCCCAGCTGCCCTGGTCGACACCCAGGGCCGCCTGCTCGATGCTGCCGTTGAAGAGCGCCATGTCCGACAGGTTGACGTAGGAGTCGCTCACCGGCTCATTGGTGCCGAGGAACCACTTGCCCACCGAGGCGCTGAACGCATCCGCGCTCATGCCGGCCGCCAGGCCTTCCTTGTCGATCATGCTGGTCAGCAGCGACGAGACATAGGTCTGCCCGCCGTTGACCGCCTTGGCGCCGGACAGCATGCCGTTGATCGCGGCGAACTGGTCGACCGAGAGGCCGTCGGCGCCGATGCTGTCCTTCATGCCGGTGAGCATGGCCAGCACCGAGTCATAGCTGATCGACGCATCGCGCGAGGCCGCCGCGATGTAGCCGGCATGGATCGTGTCGGCCTTGCCGAGCGCGATCGCCCGCCGCGTGGCGTCGAGGCCTTGCAGCGCCGCCAGCGACATCTGGTTGATGCCGTCGGCCGGGATGGCGGCGAAGGCCTCCACCGACAGCGCATTCAGCCAGCGGGCGCTGACCGTGTCCAGGTCGGTGACCCGGCCCAGTTGGTCGGGCCGGATGCCGGCCACGGCGGACTCGGGGATCCAGCCGACATTGGCCACGGCGGCGAACTGCTCCGCGGACCAGGCCGCGACCGCCCCGGCGGTGAGACCGCGCAGCGCGGCGGCGTTGAACTGGCCGAAAGCGCTCAGCGGGACCGCGGGCCAGGCGTTGGCCGACAGTGCCCCGAGCCAGGTCGGATTCAGCTTGCTCCATGCCCCGGCGGGGACGGCACTGACCTGGTCGGCGGTCAGCGCGGCCACCGCGGCGGGGGACAGCGATTCAACACCGGGGAGGGTCGAGATCCGGGCGGGCGACAAGGTGGCGATCATGTCCGGCCGCAGGCCCGAGGCACCGGCGGCGGACAGCCGGGTGACGTCGAGCGCCGCGAACTGGTCCAGGGTCAATGCGCCGATGGTGGCGGCCGTCAGCTGCGGGATGGAGCCGGTGTACATCGTCTTGATGCCCCCGGGCGGCACGGCGGCCAGGGCCTCGGGGCTCAATGCGTTGAACCAGGATCCCCACATCGCGGCAAAGGGCACGGTGATCGCGCGGACCTGGTCGGGCGTGAGCGCATGGACCGCCGTCGGATCCAGCTCATGGATGCGGGCGATGCGCGCGATCTGGTCAGGCGCCAGTCCGCGGATCACCTCCGCCGTCAGGCCGGCGGCCCCCGCCGTCGTCATCGACGGCAGGTTGCCGATCGCGGCCACCTGGGTCGCATTCAGGCCGCGCACCGTGGCCGCGTTCAAACCGGCGACGGCGGCGGTGGACAACTGCGCCAACCCGGTCAGCGGCAGCGCGGCCACCGCCGCTGGCGACAAGGCGTTGAGCCAGGCGGCGCCGACGGCGTTCCAGCCGCAGCGGATGCCGGCCACCTGCTCGGCGGTCAGCAGCGCGACCGCGGTCACCGGCAGCATCTCCGGATTGCGCAGGGCGGCGACCTGCGCGGGGGACAGGGCGGCCACCGTCTCCGGCAGCAGCGACTGCACCGTGGTGCCGGGCAGGAGGCTGAAGCCGCCGGCCGGCAGCGAGGCGAGCTGTGCCGGCGACATGCCGTTCAGCACCGTGGCCGACATCGTCGACCAGTCGATCGTGCTTGCGGTGCCCAGCGCCGCGCTGCGCACTCCTGCGGCCGCGGCCGACAGCGACGACGCGAAGGGAATCGCCGTCAACTGGTCGACGGACATGGCGGAGACCTGGGTGGCTGTCAGTCCGGCGACCGCCGTGGCGGAGAGCGAGGCGAACGCCGACGGACGCAGCGCGGCGATGGCCTGAGGCGTCAGCGCCGCGAGCCAGGCCGCGGAGGCGCCGGTCAGGTTGGTCAGCGCGCTCAGCTGGGTGATGTTCAGCGCCGCGACGGCGGTGCCGGACAGCTTGCCCACGTTCTGCAGCACGGAGAGTTGCTCCGGCGACAGGGCGCGGACCTTGTCCGCCGTCAGTCCCGCCACGGCCGAGGCGCTGAACTGCGCCACGTTGGCCGGCGGGATCGCGGCGAAGGTCTCCAGGGGCAGGCTGTTCAGCCAGGCCGCGGACATCCAGGACCAACCGATCGCCAGGTTCTGCACCTGCGGCGCGGACAGGCGGCTGGCCGCGGCCGGGGTGATCCAGTCCGGATTGGAGATTGCGGACACCTGCGCCGGCGTCATCGAAGCGATCGTGGCAGCCGTCAGCTCCTTGACCGTGGCGGCGGTCAACTGCTTGATCGCGGTCCGGGGCAGGGCGGCGAGCGCGGCCGGCGTCAGCGCGTTGATCCATGCGCCCGAGGTGCTGCCCAGGCTCTGCGTGATCGCGGCGGTCTGCGCCGGGCTCAGCGCCGCCACGGCGGTCGACGACAGCGTGGCGAACCCGGGCAGGACGGCGAACTGCTGTGGCGTGAGCGCGCGAACGGTGTCGGCAGTCAGGGCCGGTGCGATGCCGGGCGACAGCTTGGCCAGGCAGGTGGCCGGGATGCTGGCGATCGATGCGGGCGGCTGCGCGTTCAGCCAGTTGGCGTCCAGGGTGTTCCAAGCGATCGGCAGCGCGGCGAACCGGGCCGCGTCCAGGCTTCCGAGCACCGCCGGGGCGAGTTGCTCGGCGTGCGGCAGGACGGCCAGCTGCTGCGGGCTCAGCGCCGCGACCGTGGCGGCCGAGAGGCCCTGCACCGTCGTGTCGCGCAGCTGGGCGATTCCTGCCGGCGCGACCAGCGCGATCGCCGCCGGCCGCAGCGCGTTCATCGCTTCCGCGGTGATGGCTGACCAGTCGGGCGGCGCCATCAGCAGCGCTCGCACGGCGGCTGCGTCGGCGCTCAGTGCGGCGGGCGAAGCGAAGGCCGTCAGCTGTTGAGCGCTCAGCGCCTGGATCGTCATCACCGTCAGTTGGGACACGGTCGTCGCGTTCAGCGCGGCGATCGCCGAGACCGGCAGCGCCGCCACCGCCTCGCGGGACAGCGCGTTGATCCAGCTGGCTGGCGCGCCACGCCAGTCGATCGGCAGGCCGGCGATGCGGGCGGCATTCAGGCCTGCGAGGGTGGCGCCGCTGAGCTGCGCGACCTGAGCCGGCGACAGCGCCGCGGCGGCCTGCGGCGACAGGGCGTTCACCCAGTCGGCACCGACGCCGGAGACCTTGCCGATGGCGGCGATCTGCGCCGGCGACAGCGCGGCGGCGGCGGTGGCCGACAGCGCGCCGATCGTGGCGATCGCGCCCACCTGTTCGGGCGAGAGCGCCGCGACGGTATCGGCATCGAGTCCTCGCACCGACCCGGCCGAGAGCCGGGCCATCGCGGACGGCGGCAGGCCGGGCAGTGCATCGTGCGGCAGCGCATCGAGCCAGTCGGCGTACACGGTGTTCAGGCGGGAGGACAGCGCGCCGACCTGCGCGGCGCTCAGCACCGCCACCGCATCCAGGGACAGCAGGCCGATCGACGGCAGCACCGCGATCTGGTCAGGCGTCATCCGGCCCACCTTGTCCGCGGTCAGCGTCGGGACGACGGCGGAGGACAAGGCCTTGATGCCGGTGGGCGGGATGGCCGCGAAGGCCTCGGACGTCAATGCGGCGATCCAGTTGGCCGACATCGCCGAGTAGGACGTGGTGATCGCGCGCACCTGCTCCGGCGTGAGGGCGCCGACGGCCGCGGGGCTCAGCGCCTGGATGCGGGTCAGGCGAGCGATCTGCGCGGGCGCCAGCCCGCGGACCGCCTCCGCGGAGATGCCGCTCATGCCGAGCGCCGAGAGGGCCGGCAGGTTGCCGATGGCGGCGATCTGGTGGGCGTTCAGCGCGCTGACCGTCGCGGCCGTCAGGCCGCCCACCGCGCTGCTCGACAGCAGGGCCAGGCCGGACGTGGGCAGGGCAGCCGCCGCGGACGGCGACAAGGCGTTGAGCCACTTGGCATCGACCGCGCCCCAGCCGGCCTGGAGGCCGGCCACCTGCTCGGCGCTCAGGGCGGCGACCGCATCCAGCGGCAGCAGTTCGGGGTTGCGCAGGGCGGCGATCTGGGCGGGAGACAGCGCGGCGACCGTGGCCGGCAACAGCGACTGGACCGTCGTCGTCGGCAGGCGACTGAAGCCGCCCGCCGGCAGCAGCGCCAGGCTGGCCGCCGACATGCCGTTCAGCGTCTCGGCCGTCATCGTCGACCAATCGAGCGAGGCATTGGCGCCGAGCACCGCATTGCGGACCTCGGCCGCGGCCGCTGACAGCGACGACGGGGAGGCCAGCGCCGCCAGTTGGTCGACCGACATGGCCGACACCTGAGCCGCCGTCAGTGCCGCCACCGTCGTCGCGGACAGCGTGGCCAGGGCATACGGACGCAGCGCGGCGAAGGCCTGAGGGGACAGGGCCGCCAGCCAGGCGGCCGACACGCTGCTCAGCTTGGGAATGGCGCCGACCTGGGCCGCGCTCAGCACGGCGACCCGGGCGAGATTGAGGCTCTGTGGATTCACCGTGGCCATGCCGGCCAGCGGAATGGCCGCGACCGCTTCCAGCGTCAACGCGTTCAGCCAGGTGGGCGACATCGAGCTCCAGCTGGTGGTGATCGCCTGGATCTGCGCCGGCGTCAACTGGGCGGCGGACGCGGCGGGCAGGTAGTCGATGCGCTTGATCTGGCCGATCTGGCGCGGCGTCATCAGCGAGATCGCCTCGGGCCTCAGGGCTTGTGTCTGGCTGGTGGACAGCGCGTCCAGCGAGCTGATGGCCGCCTGCTGGGCGCCGGACATGGCGCTCAGCGTGGTCTTGGTCAGCCCCTGGATCGTGGCGCGCGACAGCTTGGCGATGTCGGTCGGCGCGATGGCGGCGATCGCCGTGGCCGTCATCGCGTTCACCGCGTCGGCGCTGAGGGTCGACCAGTCCACCGGCGGCGTGAGGGCGGCGTCGCGGAAGGCACTGGCCTGCGGCGACAGCAGTTCCGGATGCGGCAGCGCGGCCAGTTGCGCCAGGCTCATCGCGGACAGCGTCTCGACGCTCAGCGCGGAGAGGGCGGACGACGGGATCGCGGTGACCGACAGGGAGGCGACCACCGCAGGCGACAGCGCGTTCACCCAGGAAGCGCTGACCCGGGTCCAGTCCACCGTCAAGGCGGCGAACCGCTCGACGGACAGCGTGCCCATCGCGGCGGGTGACAGCAGGTCGGGGCGCG
Source organism: Roseateles chitinivorans (assembly GCF_002761755.1). Classification (GTDB taxonomy): domain Bacteria; phylum Pseudomonadota; class Gammaproteobacteria; order Burkholderiales; family Burkholderiaceae_C; genus Roseateles; species Roseateles chitinivorans. The sequence continues at coordinate 33,411 of NZ_PEOG01000042.1, read as the reverse complement.
TGATCGCCTTCAGTTGATCCACGCTCATCGCGACGACGGTCGCCGCGGACAGGCCCTCCAGCGTCGTCGCGGACAGCTTGGCGAGATCGGTCGCGCCGATGGCGGCGATCGCAGAGGCGGACATCGCGTTGATCGCGTCGGCGCCGAGGGTCGACCAGTCCACCGGCGGGGTCAGCACGGCGTCGCGGGCCGCGGCGGCTTCCGGGGACAGCAGGCTCGGCGACGGGATGGCGGCCAGCTGGTCCCTGCTCATCGACGCGAGGGTCGCGGCGCTCAGCCCCGGCAGGGACGCCGCGGCCAGCGTGGCGATCTGATCGATCGTCAGCGACGCCAGCGCGTCGCGCGACAGCGCGTTGATCCAGGCCGAACCGCAGGCGGACAGGCTGGTCAGCGTGCCGACCTGCGCCGGGCTCAGCACGGCGACCGCAGCGGCTGACAGCGACGGGATCGCGGGCAGAGCCGCGAATTGCGCGGGTGTCATCGCCTGGATCGCGGCGGGGCTCAGGCCGGCCACGCCGACGACCGACAGCGTCGCGATGGCGCCCGGCTGCAGGGCGACGAAGGCCGCCGGGCTCAGCCCGTTGAGCCAGGCGGGCGTCGCGCTGGCCAGGCCGGTGATCGCGCGGGTCTGGGTCGGCGTCAGCGCCGCCACGGCGGCGGCGGTCAGCGTGCCGATCGCCGGGAGTACGGCGATCTGCGCGGGCGTCATCCGGCTGACGGTGTCGGCGGTCAGCTGGGGTGCCATCGAGGCGCTCAGGCCCTTGATCACGCTGGCGGGGATCGCTGCCAGCGCGTCGGCCTTCAGGGCGTTGAGGCCCATCACGTTCCACTCCCAGGCCGCGAAGCTCGGCGTCTGGATCGGCGTGAGGGCGGCGATGGCCGCCTGGGACAGGTACCTGGCGTAATCCAGGACCTTGATCTGTGCCGGCGTCAGCGCGGCCGCCGAGGCCGGGGTCAGGCGGGCGATCTGCGCGGCGGGCAGCGGCTCGAGGATCGCCGGCGGGATGGCGGCGATGGCCTGTGGCGACAGCGCGTTGATCCAGTCAGCGCTCCAGGTGTTCATCTTGACGGTCAGCGCGGCGGCTTGCGCCGGGCTGATGACCGCGACGGCCGCGAGCGACAGCGTCTGGACCGCGGGCAGGGCCGCGAATTGCGCAGGCGTCAGCGACTGCACCGCGGCGGCGCTCAAGGACGGGATGGCCGACGACGGCAGCGCGCCGATCCAGCTCGCGCTGAAGGCGGCAAGGCTGCTCAGGGTGGCCACCTGCGCCGCGCTCAACGCGGCGACGGCGGCAACGCTCAGCGATTGCGGCGATTTCAACTGCGTGAACTGTTGCGCGCTCATGGCCGACACGGCGGCCGGCGACAGACCGGAGGTGGCCTCGGCGGACAGCAGCGCGAAGCGGGCGAACGCGGCCGCCTGGGGCCCGGTGAGGGCGCTCGCGGTGGCGGCGGTGAGGCCCTGGATGACGGTGTCCTTCACCATGTTCAGCAACGACGGCTGAAGGGCAGCGAAGGCCGGCGGGGTCAACGCGTTCAACCAATCGGCGGTGACGTTGGGGTACCAGATCCCGAGCTGGGCGACCTGAGCGGCCGACAGCGCATGGACGGCGTCGAGCGAGAGGACTTCCGGGAACAGCCCTGCCGTCTGTTCCGGCGTCATGACGCGGATGGCTTCAGCGCCCAGGCCCTTCATGCCGTTGGTCGACAGGCACCGGACGGCCAGGGGACTCAAGCCTGTGACGGCCTGCGGCGACAGCGCCTGGATCCAGGCGGTCGACATGTTCGCCCAGGCGTTGGACGGTATCTGGGCTACTTGCGCGGCGCTCAACGCGGCGACCGCCGAGGTCGACAGCGAATGCGGCGACGTGAGCGCGCCCACCGCCGCGGGCGACAGCACGGCCACCTGCGCGGCGGTCAACGCACCGATCTGCGCCGCGCTCAGCCAGGCAGCATGGGTGGCGTCGAGCGACGCGATCTCCGCGGGAGTCAACTGCGCCATCTGCGCCGCCGTCAGGGCGGCGATCTGGGCTTGGGTCAGGGTGTTCAGGTCGGTCATGGTGTTTACGAGCTCGATCGCTCGGGGGTTGGAGAAGGAAAGGGCGAAAGGGCGGCAGGCCCCATCCGCCGGACAACAGCGGGCGCTTCTCCTCGGTCCTTCCGGGAGTCGCGTCGGGGCGGGGGAATCAGTTCGTGGCGGGCGGGGCCTCGAGGGCGGCGACGTCGTTCCGGTCGAGGCGGCCGAGGTCCGACATCAGCCTCAGGCGGGCCGCGTTCCACTGGTACTCGCACTGGGCGCGCGCATCGAGCGCGTCCTGCAGGAGGCCTTGGGCAGAGATCAGTTCCAGCATGTCGGCGACGCCGCGTTCATAGCGGTGGGTCGCGGAACTCATCGCGGCGTCGGCCGCCTTGAGCAGGTGCTCCGCCGCGTCGATGCTCTCCAGCGAGGCGGCCAGCTCGGCGTGGGCCTTGACCAGCTCCAGCAGCACCTGGTTCTCGGTGTCCAGGGCCTGGAGGGCGGACTTCTCCGCCTGCGCCTGCGCCTCCTGGATCTTGTGGCGGCGCGCGTGAGCGTCGAACAGCGGAATGGTGATCGTGGCGCCGACGGTGACGGTGCTGGACCGCGAGGCCTGCACGCCCTGGTTCGGATAGCCGTTGCGGTAGTTGGCCGCGGTGAAGTCGATCGTCGGGCGGCCGGCGGCGCGCGCGGCTGCGATGCCGGCCTGGCTGGCGTCGCGTTGCAGCCGCGCGGCCAGGATCGCCGGATGGCGGGCGCGGGCCTCGTCCAGCAACTGGGCCAGTTCGGGCAACTCGGCGCGGGACGGCGTGGCGCTCCGCTCCGGCAGGCGCGGCACCATGCCGGCCGGCGCGCCCATGGTCTGGGTCAGCACCGCCAGGGCCTTGTCCAGATCGGCCTTGGCGCGCTGCTGGTTCAGGCGCGCCCGGGCCAGCGCGGCGTCGGCCTGCAGCGTGTCGGCGCGGCTGGCAGCGCCCTTGAGTTCGCGGTCGCGTGCGGTGTCGCGGGTGCGTTCGGCCAGTGCCGTCGCCTGCCGGCGAGCGCCGAGCGTGGCCCGGGCCTGCAGCGCGGAAAAGTAGGCCTGGATCGTGTCCGAGACGGTCCGGCGGACCGCGTCGTCATGGCTGCTCGTCGCCGCGGCGAGCAGGCGGTCGGCGACATCCCTGCGCGCGCTGCGTTCGCCGAAATCGAAGAGGCGCCAATTCAGTCCCAGGTAACTGCTATGACCCAGGACCCGCTGGCCCTCGGACGGGTCCTGAGAATTTCGAGTGGTATTTTGCTGGGCCGTCAGGGAACCATTGACCGTCGGCAAATAGGCGGCGCGGGCCGATTCGGTCTGGATTTTCTGCAGTTTGATGGAAACCCAGGCGCTGGCGGTCCGGGTGTCGCGGCACAGGGCGCTGTCGACGGCGATTTCGAGGGTCAGCGGAGTTTCTGGGTCGACCGTCGTCGTGCAGTTTCCAGAACTCTCGGCGAGCGCGGGAAACTGGAGTGCGGCGCTGATTCCGATCATCAGCAGCGGCCGCAGCCAGAGGCGAGTGGATGAATTCATGAAGGCTTCCTGGAAATTCTCGCGGCGGAGGGCCGGCGGGGTGGCGAAATATCAAGACGCCACGAAAGTTTAGGAAGCGATGGAGGGTCCGAATGTCGATTCGGTCAATGCATTTCGGCACGCGCTGAACCGATCAGGGTTTGATCAATTCACGGCATTTCATTGGCTTGATTCTGGTGAATTTGTTGAGGGCAATCACCTGGATAGGTCGGTCACTTGTATTTGTTATTGACGACTTGGAAACCTATTAATGTTTGCTAGTTAATTTGAGTCATTCGCCAAACTCGCCAGCCCCGGCACAAGTTGCGGGTCGAGATAGCGGCGAGCCCGTGGTCAAGCGGGCTGGCGGTGGCCGTGGGTTCATGCGGGCGCAGAAAGGCCGACGCCCGATGCAGGCATCGGGCGTCGGCGGGAACTAGCAAAAAGAAGGGATGGGGCGGCTCAGCGGCCCATGAAGGCGTCGGCGCGCAGGGTCACGACCAGCGTGTCCCGGTGGCCCGGATGGGCGGGGTCGATGGGCTGGATGGGGGTGGTCTCGTGGATCACCCGCTCATCGTCGAGCAGCAGCAGCGTCCACGGCTCCATCATCGTGAAGCGCTGGCCGCGCGGGCCGTCGGCCTCGAAGACGCGCGACTCGCCGCCCTTGATGCCGTGACGGGCCAGCATGAAGACTGCCACCAGGTCCACGCCGTCGCGGTGCGCGCCTTCCGGCGTCGGGCGGCCGATGCCGCCGGCGGTGTCGATGCGGAACTGGTGCGCCTCGACGAACCAGGGGCGGGCGCCCTTGAGCCGGTCGGCCACGCCGGCCAGGCCCAGCAGCAGCCGCGGCCAGATGGGCAACTCGACGGCGGCGGGCGCCATCGGCTCGAACCAGCGCTCGATGCCGCCGTGCAGCGCGTTGTAGTCCACCGGCTGCCAGTGCGCACGGTGCGGTGCCAGCCGCACCGAGGGATCGGCCTGTGCATCGACGACGAAGCTCGCATGCCGACGGAAGCGGTAGCGACCGCCGTCACGCAGATAGGCGTCGGGCGGCAGGTCGTTCCAGAACGTCTGCAGCCCGCGCAGGTCCGCCGCCTGGCAGTGCAGCCAGTGCGTCAGGCTCTCCGGCGCAATGACGGTGTGACCGAGGTCCTGCAGTTGCTGCTCGAACTGCGCGGCGCTGGAGTAGGGCGGCGGGAAATGCTTCATGGCCGGGAGTATCGGACGGCTCCGCACGCCATGGCGCATCTCACCCCGGCAACGCGGGGTTCGCGGTGCGGAGGGCGGATGAGCGCCTTGTCCCCGGCTCGCCGGATCAGCCGGCGTGCTTGTCGGCTTCCGAGGTGAAGGCGTCGGCGTAGAACTCTTCGGCCGGCAGGCCGCAGCGGGCGACGAAGTCGCGCTGCGCCGACTCGACCATGATGGGCGCGCCGCAGGCGTAGACCTGGTGACGCGACAAGTCGGGCAGGTCGGCCATCACGGCCTGGTGGACGAAGCCGGTGCGGCCGGTCCAGCCGTCCTCCGCCTTCGGCTCCGACAGCACCGGCACATAGGTCAGCGTCGGCATCGCCGCGGCGGCCTGGACGGCCCAGTCGTGCAGGTAGAGGTCGGCCTTGCCGCGCGCGCCCCAGTACAGCGTCACCGGGCGGGTGATGCCCTGGTCCTGGATGCGCTCCAGGATCGCCTTGATCGGCGCGAAGCCGGTGCCCGAGGCCAGCAGCACGATCGGCTTGTCGCTGTCCTCGCGCAGGAAGAAGCTGCCGAACGGGCCTTCCATGCGCAGGATGTCCTTTTCCTTGAGCGCGCCGAAGACATGGTCGGTGAACTTGCCACCGGGCATGTGGCGGATGTGCAGCTCGATCGCGGGCGGCGTGCCCAGGCGGCTCGGCGCATTGGCCATCGAGTAGCTGCGGCGGGCGCCGTCGCGCAAGATGAACTCGACGTACTGGCCGGCGCGGTATTGCAGGTTCTGGTTGGCCGGCAGTTGCAGCCTGACGACAGCGACGTCGCTGGCCGGCTTCTCGACGGTGATCACGCGGCTAGGCAGCTTGAGCACCGGATGCTCGCCGGCGCCTGGGACGGTGCGGGCCTCCACGACGCAATCGGTCTGCGGCTTCGCGCAGCAGGTGAGGATCATCCCGGCGGCCTCGTCGGCCGGCGGCAGCGCCTTGGACTGGTGCTCGCCATGCACGACCTGGCCCTCGACCAGCTTGCTCTTGCAGGAACCGCAGGCGCCGTCCTTGCAGCCGTAGGGCAGGCCGATGCCCTGGCGGATGGCGGCGGCCAGGACGGTTTCGTCGTCGTCGACGGTGAAGTTGCGGCCGGCGGGCAGGACGGTGACCTGGAAGCTCATGATGGTGCGGGGGCGGCGCGGGCGGACCCGCGTCAAGTCGTGAGGGGAGGAAGGGGCGGAAGCGACACGGCCCGCGCGGTCCGGAGACCGGGGCGCGAGCCGTACCAGCCGTAAACTGGCCCGCCATTTTGCCCCAGCCCCGCAGCGCCCTTCCCATGCCCGGTTCCTCTCCCGCTTCGCCCGCTGCGTCTCGCCGTGCCCGCCGCGGCCGCCTGTTGATCGTCGGCTGTGGCGACATCGGGCTGCGCGTGCTGCGGCTGCTGGCCGGCCGCTGGACGGTCTTCGCGCTGACCAGCAGCGCCGCCCGCGTCGACGCGCTGCGCGCCGCGGGCGCGATCCCGCTGATCGGCAACCTGGACGACGCGGCGACGCTCGGCCGGCTCGGCGGGCTGGCGGACCGGGTGCTGCACCTGGCGCCACCGGCCGCGCAAGGGCGCACCGATGAACGCACGCGGCGGTTGCTGCAGGCGCTGTCGCGTTCCGGGGCGCCGCGGCAGCTGGTCTATGCGAGCACCAGTGGCGTCTACGGCGATTGCGGCGGCGCGCGCATCGACGAGACCCGCATGCCGCGCCCCGCCAACGACCGCGCGTGGCGGCGTGTCGATGCCGAGTCGCAGCTGCGCCAGTGGGGGCGGGTGACGGGCTGCCCGGTGACGATCCTGCGGGTGCCCGGCATCTATGCGTTCGACCGCGAGGGCGGTCATCCGCGCGAGCGCCTCGCCAAGGGCCTGCCGGTGCTGGCGCGCGAGGACGACGTCTACACCAACCACATCCAGGCCGACGACTTGGCGCGCGCCTGTCTGCTGGCGCTGGTGCGGGGGCCGGCGCAGCGGGTGCTCCACGCGAGCGACGACAGTGAACTGCTGATGGGCGACTACTTCGACCTGGCCGCGGCGCTGTGCGGCCTGGCAGCGCCGGCGCGGGTCGCACGCGCGCAGGCCGCGGGCGTGTTCTCGCCGATGCAGATGAGCTTCATGAACGAATCGCGCCGGATGGACAACCGCCGTCTTAAGCGCGAACTGCGCCTGCGCCTGCGCTATCCGACGCCGCGCGAGGGCCTGCTGGCCGTCGAGGACTGAGCGGCGCGCCGGTCCGCTTCAGCGGCGCCGTCCGCCGCGCCAGTAGTTGACCATCAGCCAGGCGCCCAGCATGCCGCCCAGGTGGGCGAAGTGGGCGATGCCGCTCGAGCCGGTGATGCCGAGCACCAGTTCGATCGCGCCGAAGATCGCCACGAAGACCTTGGCCTTCATCGGGATCGGCGGGAACAGCGGCATGATGATCCGGTCCGGGAACATCAGCCCGTAGGACAGCAGCAGGCCGAAGAGCGCGCCCGAGGCGCCCACCGTGGGCGCGCCCGAGCCGATCAGCAGCGTGAACACGAGCTGCGCCGCGGCGGCCGTCAGCGCGCTGGCCACCAGCAGTTGCGCGTAGCGCTTGCCGCCCCACAGCGCCTCGAGTTCCGAGCCGAACATCCACAGGCCCAGCATGTTGAAGAACAGGTGCCAGGCGTCGCCATGCAGGAAGGCGTAGGTCAGCGGCTGCCACGGCTCGAAGCGACCGGTGTTCAGCGGCCACAGCGCCATCTGGAAGTTCAGCATGGCCAGCGAGGGCACGACGATGGGCAGGCAGAACAGGCCCACGCAGATCAGCATGAAGGCCTTGGTGACCGGTGGAATGAATGGCATCGCGGCGCGTCTTCGGGGGGAGACAGGAGGGAAGGCGCCCTGCGGCGCCACCGGCGAGTCCTGACCCCGTCGTTGGGGGGAGGATGATCGGGCGAGTGTATCCAAGCTTGATGCGGGCAAGCACTGGCCCCGGCAGGGGCCGCCTGCGGTGGGAGCGAAGGATCATCGGAGGCCGTGGGCCTGCCGCCGCATCGTGCGGACGCGGCAACCCGAATGCGGAACGACCGCGCGGCAGATGCGGAACGATCGGGGGAATGGGGATCGAAGCGGAACGAGACCGTTCGTGAGAGGTTGCTGATGACGAGAGGGACCAAGAGGCTTGGTGCCCGGAGTCGGACTCGAACCGACACGCCTTGCGGCGGGGGATTTTGAGTCCCCTGCGTCTACCGATTTCGCCATCCGGGCGTCATCAGCAACGCGGCCCCGGTCGGATCGACGCTGGGGCCGCTGTGCGGGCCGCCAACTGAAGCTTCGTCGTGGACAGAGCCAGAGGGGCCGCGAAAGAAAAGGCATTATGCCACCACAGCCATACGCCGACTGAGAGAATGCGCGGCTATGAGTGATGCAAGCGCCTTCGATCCCACGAGCTATCCGACCCTGGAAGACGTCATCGGCCATACGCCGCTGGTGCGGCTGCAACGCGTGCTGGGTCCGGCGCTCGCCGCCCGCGGCAATGTGCTGCTTGCCAAGCTGGAGGGGAACAACCCGGCCGGCTCGGTCAAGGATCGTCCGGCCATCAGCATGATCAAGCGCGCCGAGGAGCGTGGCGAGATCAAGCCCGGCGACACGCTGATCGAGGCGACCTCCGGCAACACCGGCATCGCGCTGGCGATGGCCGCGGCGATCCGCGGCTACCGGATGGTGCTGATCATGCCGGAGGACCTCTCCGTCGAGCGCGCCCAGACGATGAAGGCCTTCGGCGCCGAACTGATCCTGACGCCGCGCTCCGGCGGCATGGAATATGCGCGCGACCTGGCCGAGCAGATGCAGCGCGACGGCAAGGGCCGGGTGCTGGACCAGTTCGCCAACGCCGACAACCCCCGCATCCATTACGAGACCACCGGTCCGGAAATCTGGCGCGATACCGGCGGCCGCATCACCCACTTCGTCAGCGCGATGGGCACGACCGGCACCATCACCGGCGTGTCGCGCTTCCTGAAGGAGCAGAACCCCGAGGTGCGCATCGTCGGCGCGCAGCCGGCGGAAGGCTCGCGCATCCCGGGCATCCGCAAGTGGCCGCCGGCCTACCTGCCCAAGATCTACCGCCCGGAGACGGTGGACGAGCTGGTGCTGGTCGGCCAGTCCGATGCCGAGGACATGGCGCGCCGGCTGGCCCGCGAGGAAGGCCTGTTCGGCGGCATCTCGGCCGCGGGCGCCTGCTGGGTCGCGATGCAGATCGCCCGTCAGGTGAGCCATGCGACGATCGTGTTCGTCGTCTGCGATCGCGGCGATCGCTATCTGTCGACCGGCGTGTTCCCGGCCTGACGGGCGGTCGGCGATCGGAGATGATCGCCGGATCGCGACTCGACGGCGCCGCGCGCCTCCGCCCATGACCTTCCGCTTCTGTCCGCAATGCGCCAGCGAACTGGCGTGGATCGAACTGCCGGAGGACGGCGGCCCCAAGACCCGGCTGCGTTGCCCCCGCTGCGACTTCACCCACTGGAACAATCCCACGCCGGTGCTGGCGGCGGTCGTCGAGTGCGTCGACCGGGAGGGTCAGGTCTTGCTGGCCCGCAACGCCGCCTGGCCCGGGCGCTTCTTCGGCCTGATCACCGGCTTCATGGAGGCGGGCGAGTCGCCGGAGGAGGGCATCCGGCGCGAGGTGCTGGAGGAGACCTCGCTCGAGGCGCTGGGCGCGACGCTGATCGGCGTCTACGACTTCCAGAAGAAGAACCAGGTCATCATCGCGTACCACGTGCCGGCACGCGGTGAGGTCACGCTGTCGCCGGAGTTGGTCGAGTACTCGCTGACGCCACCGGAGCAGCTCGAATGCTGGCCGGCCGGCACCGGCCAGGCGCTGGCGGACTGGCTGCGCAGCCGCGGCTTCGAGCCCAACTGGATGGCGCCGCGCAGCTGAGCTTGGCTGACTAGAATCGGCCTCATCGCCGGCGCGCGCGCCGGTCAGGACACACACATGGACATCCACAAGGAACTCGACACCCGCGGCCTGAACTGCCCCCTGCCCATCCTCAAGGCCAAGAAGGCGCTGGCGGAGATGGAGAGCGGCCAGCTGCTGAAGGTGGTCGCGACGGACCCGGGCTCGACGCGCGACTTCCAGGCCTTCGCCCGGCAGACCGGCAATGAGCTGGTCGAGCAGAGCGCCTCGGGCGACGAATTCATCCACGTGCTCAAGCGCCGCTGAGCCGGACGCGATCCCGCGCGGGCACCATCGGAGGCCGCGCCCGGATGACGCGCCAAATGAAGAAGGCCACGCGACTGCGTGGCCTTCGTGCTTGATGACAGTGCAGTGACGGGAAGTCCTGCCGTCAGAAATGCAGTGCGGTCAGATTTCCAGCGCCTTCAGATACTCGCGGAAGCTGGCGCCCAGTTCGGGATGGGCCAGCGCGAGCTCGACGTTGGCCTGCAGGAAGCCTTCCTTGCTGCCGCAGTCGTAGCGCTTGCCGTCGTAGCGGAAGGCGAAGACCTTTTCACGGCGCATCAGTGCGGCGATGCCGTCGGTCAGCTGGATCTCGCCGCCGACGCCGCGCGGCTGCGTGGCGATCTCGCGGAACACACCCGGCGTGAGGATGTAGCGGCCGGCCACGCCCAGGCGCGACGGCGCGTCTTCCGGAGCGGGCTTCTCGACCATGTGGGTCAGGTCCATCAGGCGGTCGCTGATGGCGGAGCCGGCCACGATGCCGTAGCGCTTGGTGTGCTCGGCCGGCACTTCCTGGACCGCCAGGATGGAGGCCTGCCATTCGGAGAACTGGTCCACCATCTGCTTGAGCACCGGCGGCTTGCCGACCATCAGGTCGTCGGCCAGCAGCACCGCGAAGGGCTCGTTGACGACGACACATTGCGCGCACAGCACCGCGTGGCCCAGGCCCAGGGCCTTGGGTTGGCGGATGTAGATGCACTCCATGTCGTCGGGCTTGATCGAATGCACCAGCGCGAGCAGTTCCTTCTTGCCGGCGGCTTCGAGCTCGGTCTCGAGTTCGAAAGCGGTGTCGAAGTGATCGGGAATGGCGCGCTTGTTACGTCCATTCACGAAGATCATCTGACGGATGCCGGCCGCGTAGGCCTCCTCCACCGCGTACTGGATCAGCGGCTTGTCGACCACCGGCAGCATCTCCTTGGGCTGCGCCTTGGTGGCGGGCAGGAAGCGAGTGCCAAGTCCAGCAACCGGGAAGATTGCCTTGTTGATGAGGGCCATTTACGTACACTCCAACGGTAATTGCGCCGGCATTCTTGCATGGCGCTACTGAAAGAAAATCAAACAATCCTCTCCAAACCCCTCATGTCAGTGCTAGTCCTGGAACCGCTGGAGGCAGACGTCCTGGAATGGCTGGCGGAGCGCCATGCCGTCCAGGTGGCCCCCGAGCCGGCGGACGCGCCGCTGACGCTGAGAGAGCATGTTGCGCAGGCCCAGGCAATTTTCCTGCCCGCCTCCATCGCGCTGGATGCGGACACCGTCCGCCGCGCGCCGCGACTGCGTGCCGTCGGGCGCATCGGGGCCGGCGCGGAGAACATCGATCTGGAAGCTTGCCGCGCCGCCAACGTCGAAGTGGTGCGGGCGCCGACCGCGGCGGCCTCGGCCGAAGCGGAGTTCGTCATCGGCGCCTTGCTGGCGCTGCTGCGCCGCGTGCCGGTGCAGGGCGCGGATGGCAATTGGGTGGGCCGCGAGCTCGGTTGCGCCACCATCGGCCTGGTGGGCCTGACGCCCTCGGCGCGCCAGCTCGCCACGCTGCTGCCGGTGTTTGGTGCGCGGGTGATCGGTTATGACCCCAGCCTGCACCATGCCGATCCGCTCTGGGCGCAGTGGGGCATCGAACCTTATGGTCTGCGCGAGCTGATGCAGGCGGCCGACGGGGTCAGCGTGCAGCTGGCCTACTTCCCGCGCTATCGCGGCCTGATCGGCGAGCGGGTGCTGAACTTCTGCAAGCCGGCGCAGGTGCTGGTGTCGACCTCGCACTCGGCCCTGTTCGACGAACAGGCGCTGGCGGACGCGTTGCATGGCGGTCGGCTGCTGGCCGCATGGCTGGACCTGATGGAGCCCGGCCTGATGGAAGCCGGGCGCCCCTTGCAGGGTGCGCCCGGATTGCAGGTCACGCCGCGCGTGGCGGCGACGACCCGGGAGTCACGGATGCGCGCCGCGTGGAGCGTGGCGCGGCGGATCTCGGAGATCCTGTCCACGCCCGCGGCGCAGGCCGAGTTCAGGCCGACGCACCCAGGCGTGCTGCCTGATCTTTTAGCCGAACCACGGTGGCGCTGAAGTCGGCGATGCGCTGACGTTCTTGCTCCACCACGGCCGCCGGGGCGCGCGCCACGAAGCTCTCGTTGCCCAGCTTGGCATTGGCCTTGGCGACCTCGCCCTCGAGCCGGGCGATCTCCTTGGCGATGCGGGCACGCTCGGCCTCGACGTCGATCTCGACCTTCAGCGCCAGGCGCGCCGCGCCGTGCACCAGCACCGGCGACATCGCGCTCTGCTGGTTGAAGGCGGCCTCGTCCTCGATCAGCTCCACGCTCTGCAGCTTGGCCAGCACCTTCAGCGCGGGCGCGGCCTCGCGGAGGAAGGACAGGTCGCCGCCAGCGAGCAGCGGCACGCGGTCGGACGGGCTCAGGCCCATCTCGCCGCGCAGGCTGCGGCAGGTGCCGACGACGGCCTTGAGCTGCTCGACCCAGGCGATCGCCTGCGGATCGATGCGCTCGGGCTGCGCCACCGGGTAGGGCGCGGTCACCAAGTAGTCGGTCGACTTGCGGCCGGCGATCGGCGCGACGGTCTGCCAGAGCTCCTCGGTGATGAACGGCGCGATCGGGTGCAGCAGGCGCAGGATGGTCTCGAGCACGCGGATCAGCGTGCGCCGCGTGCCGCGCTGCGCGGCTTCGTTGCCCTCGGCCTGCGCGGTCTGCAGCTGGACCTTGGCCAGCTCCAGGTACCAGTCGCAGTACTCGTCCCACACGAAGGAATAGATCGCGTTGGCGACCTGGTCCAGCCGGTAGTCCGCGAAGCCCTGGGCGACGGCCTGCTCGACCTGCTGCAGCTCGCTGACGATCCAGCGGTCGGCCTGCGAGAACTGCAGGTAGCCGTGGGCGCTGCCGCCCGGCGCGCATTGCTCCTTCGTGTGCTCCACCAGGCCGCAGTCCTGGCCCTGGGTGTTCATCAGCACGAAACGGGTGGCGTTCCAGAGCTTGTTGCAGAAGTTGCGATAGCCCTCGCAGCGCTTGGAGTCGAAGTTGACGCTGCGGCCCAGCGTCGCCATCGCGGCGAAGGTGAAGCGCAGCGCGTCGGCACCGTAACCGGGGATGCCGTCGGGGAATTCCTTTTCGGTGGCCTTGCGCACCTTGGGGGCGGTTTCCGGCTTGCGCAGGCCCTGGGTGCGCTTGTCCAGCAGCGGCGCGAGCTCGATGCCGTCGATCAGGTCGACCGGATCCAGCACGTTGCCCTCGGACTTGCTCATCTTCTTGCCTTGCGCATCGAGCACCAGGCCGTGGATGTAGACATGCTTGAACGGCACCTTGCCGGTGAAGTGGGTCGTCATCATGATCATCCGGGCGACCCAGAAGAAGATGATGTCGTAGCCGGTCACCAGCACCGAGGAGGGCAGGAAGAGGTCCTGCTCGAGCGTCCTGGCGGGCCAGCCCAGCGTCGAGAAGGGCACCAGCGCCGAGGAGTACCAGGTGTCCAGCACGTCCTCGTCGCGGGTCAGCGTGCCGCTGTAGCCGGCGGCGTCGGCCTTGGCGCGGGCCTCGGCCTCGTCATGGGCGACGAAGACCTCGCCGCCGGTGCCGTACCAGGCCGGGATCTGATGACCCCACCAGAGCTGGCGCGAGATGCACCAGTCCTGGATGTTGTTCATCCACTGGTTGTAGGTGTTGACCCAGTTCTCCGGGACGAACTTGACCTCGCCCGAGGCCACGACGTCGATGGCCTTCTGCGCGATCGACTTGCCGTCCTTGCCCGGCTTGCTGGTGGCGACGAACCACTGGTCGGTCAGCATCGGCTCGACGATCTGGCCGGTGCGGGTGCAGCGCGGCACCATCAGCTTGTGCTTCTTGACCTCGACCAGCAGGCCCTGGTCCTCGAGCTGCTGCACGATCCGCTTGCGCGCGGCGAAGCGGTCCAGGCCACGGTACTCGGCCGGGATCTCGTCCATCGAATCGACGACGGTCGCGTCCAGCGTGAAGATCGTCAGCATCGGCAGCTGGTGGCGCAGGCCGACCTGGTAGTCGTTGGTGTCGTGCGCCGGCGTGACCTTGACGACGCCGGTGCCGAAGTCCTTGTCGACGTATTCGTCGGCGATCACCGGCACCAGGCGGCCGGTGATGGGCAGCTTCACCTGCTGGCCGATCAGGTGCTTGTAGCGCTCGTCCTCGGGATGGACCATGACGGCGGTGTCGCCCAGCATGGTTTCCGGACGGGTGGTGGCGACGACCAGCGATTCGCTGCCTTCGGCGAGCGGATAGCGGATGTGCCACAGCGAGCCGTCCTCCTCCTCGCTCTCGACCTCCAGGTCGGAGACGGCGGACTTCAGGATCGGGTCCCAGCTCACCAGGCGCTTGCCGCGGTAGATCAGGCCCTCGTCGAAGAGCTTGACGAAGGTGTCGACGACGACGGTCGACAGCTTCTCGTCCATGGTGAAGTACTCGTGGCCCCAGGAGACCGAGTCGCCCATGCGGCGCATCTGCTGCGTGATGGTGCTGCCGGACTGCTGCTTCCATTCCCACACGCGCGCGACGAAGTTCTTGCGGCCCAGGTCATGGCGGCTCTGGCCCTGGCCCTGCAGCTGGCGCTCGACGACGATCTGCGTGGCGATGCCGGCATGGTCGGTGCCCGGCACCCAGAGCGTGTTGTGGCCGCGCATCCGGTGGTAGCGCGTCAGCGAATCCATGATCGTCTGGTTGAACGCGTGGCCCATGTGCAGCGTGCCCGTGACGTTGGGCGGCGGCAGCTGGATGCTGAACGACGGCTTGGCCGGATCGAGCGTCGGCTCGTACAGCCCCTTGGACTCCCACAGCGGGCCCCAATGGGCTTCCAGGGACGCGGGTTCGAAGGACTTGGCGAGTTCGGTCATGGGGGCGCTCCGCCGCGAGGCGGTGTCATCTAGGCGGGGGACACAAGGTGAGCCCGCGATTGTAGGGGGGACCGGCCCGCCGACGCCCCCCGGAAGGGCCCGCGCGCAGGGGACACGAGGGCGAGCTGGCGATGTGCCCACGGGATGTCGAAATCCGAGACCCTGACGCGTCGTGTCAGCAGAGGCCCCGCCTCCCCCCTTGGAGGCATTCCGTCGGGTGGGGTGGGGCGATACAAAACGAAAAGCAGCGATACCGCGGTGAGATGCCCCGACGGACGGGCATGGGAATCATGGCGACATGGATTCACCGCCCGGACAACCGGGCTTTACCGAGGAATTGCACCATGCACCTGTTTCGACGCTGGAGCCACCACCATGAACGTCAGCACGCTCACTTCGGCCACGATGGTCGCTTCGGTCCTTTCGGCCCTGTGTGTGACGATGGCTTCTACGGCCCGCTGCCCGTCCACGGGCCCTGGCACCGGTTCGCCGGTTTCGGCGGTTTCCCGTGGGGCTGGGGCGGGCTCGGACGCGAGCATTTCCGACACGGCCGCCACCGCCACCACGGTGGCCCAGGTCACCACGGCGGTGATGGGTGGGGCGGCTTCGGCGGGGGCCTGGGATCCGATGCCCACGGTCGCCGCGGCGGGCGGCTGCAAGCCCGGGCCCGTGCCTTTCTGGACCTGAACGACAGCCAGGCCGAGCTGCTGGACCGCCTGGTCGACCGGCTCGGCACCGCGCGGCGCGCGGTCAAGGCGCTGGCGCGCGGCCCGGAGGTCGCCCGCCTGATCGAGAGCGACAACTTCCGCCGCGAGGAGGCGCAGGAGCTCTTCGATGGCCAGGTCGAGGCGCTGCGGGCGACCGGTCCCGCGCTGGTGGCCGCCGTCGGCGACTTCTTCGACGCGCTCGATTTCGACCAGCAGCAGATGCTGCGCTTCCTGCTGCGCCGGCTGCGTCGCCGCGCGGGGCGGGACGGCGGCCGCGGCGAACACCCCGACCACCGGGGCCTCTGATGGACGGCCGCGACTGCCGGCAGCCGCCGGGGCTGCTGCGGCCGGTCGTCGACCGGAACCGCTGCGAGGGCAAGGGCGATTGCGTCGAGGTCTGCCCCTATGGCGTCTTCTCGGTCGGCACGCTGCCGCTGGAGCGGCGCCGGGAACTGAGCCTCTTCGGCAAGCTGCGCGGCTATGCCCATGGCTGGCAGCAGGCGTTCACGCCCAATGCCGACGCCTGCCGCGCCTGCGGCCATTGCGTCAAGGCGTGCCCGGAGCGGGCGATCACGCTGGTGCGCCATGCCGGGGTGCCGGGACAGGCGGCTGGGCACAATGGACGGCACGATGCACCGACTGCTGCTGATTGACGACGACGAGGCGCTGGCCGCGCCGCTGGCGAGCTACCTGGCGCGTTTCGACTTCGCGTTGAGCGCGGTGACGCGGCCGAGCGCCGCGCTGGCGCGGCTGGCCGAGGAGCGTTTCGACGCGCTGATCCTGGACGGCATGCTGCCGGAGATGGACGGCTTCGCCTTCTGCAAGCGTGTGCGCGGCGGCAGCGAGGCATGGCGCGAGATCCCGATCCTGATGCTGACCGCGCGCGGCGACCTGACCGACCGGGTGGTGGGCCTCGAGCTGGGCGCGGACGACTACCTGGCCAAGCCCTTCGAGCCCCGCGAGCTGGCCGCGCGGCTGCAGACCATCCTGCGTCGCACGCGCCTGGCGCCCGCGATGGCCGCGCCGGCGACGCTGCTGCGCTTCGAAGGGCTGGAGATCGACACCGCGCGGCGCCTGGTCGCCACGGGCGCCGGCCCGGTCGAGCTGACCAGCACCGAGTACGAGCTGCTCGTGATGCTGGCCCGCGAGCCTGGACGGGTGTTCTCCCGCGACGAGATCCTGAACCGGTTGCGCGGGCAGGAGGCCGACCTCTTCACCCGGGCGGTGGACATCCTGGTGAGCCGCATGCGCCGCAAGCTCGAGCCGCTGGAAGCGCTCAAGACGCTGCGCAACGCGGGCTACTGCTTCGCGCTGCCGGTGGCGGGCGGCCCGACGGCGGGCGGCGGGGAGGACGGGTCATGAAGGGGCCGCGTCATCCCTACGACCATTGGCGGGACCGGCGCGGCGATCGCGATGCCGGCGAAGCACCCGGGGAACGGCGCACGCGTGGCGAGGAGATCCCGGGCGGTCCGGGCGGTCCCGCCGACTGGGGCGATCCCCGCTGCGGCGATCCGCGCTGGCATGCGCGGCGCGACGCCTGGTGGCTGCGCCTGCACGAGGAGCGGCTCCGACACCACCGCAAGCGCCTGGACAAGATGCGGCGCTGGGCGGAGATGGAGGCCATGGGCGGGCCGTTCCCGCGGGCGCGCGGCTGGCGCTGGCACATGCGGGCGCGCAACCGCTGGCACCAGCGGTGGCACCGTCACCATGCGCATTTCAAGCACTCGCTGGGCGCGCGGCTGATCGCGATCTTCGTCGTGCTCGCCTGTGCCGGCAGCGCGATCCTGTGGGCCTCGATGAAGGTCGAGTACGGACTGCTCTGGGCCGTGCCGCTGCTCTTGCTGGTGACGGGCCTGGCGTACGGCGGCATCCGCCGCCTGGTGGCGCCGCTGCGCGAGCTGGCGGCAGGCGCGGAGGCTTTCGGTCGCGGCGATCTCGCGCACCGCGTGCCCATCTATCACCGCGACGAGATCGGCGATCTGGCGCACCGCTTCAACCAGATGGCCCAGGACATCCAGGCGATGCTCGACGGCAAGCGCGCCTTGCTGCTGGCGATCAGCCACGAGCTGCGCAGCCCGCTGACCCGGGCCCGCCTGCATGCGGAACTGGTCGACGAGAGCGCCTCGAAGGCGGCGCTGCTGGACGAGCTTGCGCAGATGCGGGAACTGATCTCCGCCCTCCTGGAGAGCGAGCGGCTGGGGAGCGGGCATCGCGCCCTTCAGGTCGGCGACTGCGATCTCGGCGCGCTGGTGCGGGAGCAGGACCAGCCCGGCGTCGCGCTCAGGATCGATCGTGACCTGCCGGTGCTGAAGCTTGACCGGATGCGGATGCAACTGCTGCTGCGCAACCTGGTGCACAACGCGCTGCGGCACAACGACGCGGCGATCGGCCCGGTCCTGGTCAGCGTCGAGCGCGATGGCACCGGCGCGCGGCTCACCGTGCGCGACCACGGTCCCGGCGTTCCGCCCGAGGCGCTCGCGCAACTGGGGCAGCCCTTCTTCCGTCCCGACGAGGCGCGAGCGCGCAGCGAAGGCGGCGTGGGCCTGGGACTGTCGCTGTGCCGGCTGGTGGCCGAAGCGCACGGCAGCCGACTCGAGCTGCGCAATGCCGAGCCGGGATTCGAGGCGGTCGTGCGATTGCGCTGAATGGCCCCAAGCGAGTGGCAGTCGTCGCCGGTGCCACCGAGACAAGTCGGTCGCCCCACGAGGACAGGTGTGGCGCTCATGCCGACGGTTTCATCGAATCGATTTCATTGATCTTTTCGTGCCAGGTCTTGCGCCGGCCCCGCTGAAGATCCATCCCCCGCGTCGCTGATGCGGTCCCTGTCATCCCCACGAAGGTGATGCCTATGCATTGATCCGATCCGAACTGGAGCTGTCCATGTCCACGATGTCCCTCTCTCCCTCCGCCCCGGCCGTCCCGGTCACGCCGTCCGGCCTTCCCGCCACCGAAGCCACCGCGCCGCTCGACGATCTCGACGGAGCCGACGCGGTCCCCGGCGCCAGCGCGCCGCCGCCGGCTTCCCCGCCCGCGCCGCCGCGTCCTCCGAAGCTGCTGTTCATGCAGCGAGTGCTCGAGCAGATCCGCCCCCTGGAGGGCATGACGCGCGAGGAATTCGAGGCCTTCCTCTACAGCTCGCGGATGTATCCCTCGCTGAGCCGGTTCGAGCCGGCCTGCGTCGAGTATTTCGTCCCGCGCAGCGACATCACCGTCGGGCTTGCGATGAAGACGCTGCGCGAGCGCATCGAGCATGCGGCGGTCGTCGCCGAACTCGTCTACCGCCTCAAGCGTGACGACGACGAGGACGGCGCGCTGTGCAACGACGACGAGGCCGTCATCGCCTCCGCCGCGATCCGCGACGACCTGCGCGAGGCGCTGGGCATGCTCGGCGTCTATGAAGAGGCGATTCGCGACGGGGTGGCCGTCGTCCAGTACCACGAGCGGGTACCAGCCGAGGTCTCCTGAACGACGACCCGCGGGGGCGGGCGGCCGCCGCCCCGCCCCGGTAAGAAACGGGTAAGGCGCCCGGGCGGAGGATGGCCGTCCCTTACCATGTGCCGCTTCCGCCCCCGCTCCCCATGAATCGAATTGCCCTGGTGGAGGATCATGTCCGGCTCGCCGGACTGATCCGTCAGGCTCTGCAAGCTGCAGGCATCCCGACGGACGTCTTCCATGCGATGGAGGCGGCCTGGGTCGCGCATCGCGAGGTCGGCTATGCGGCGCTGGTCATCGACCGCGGCCTGCCCGACGGCGACGGCCTGGCGCTGGTCAAGCGCCTGCGCGCCGAGCGACAGGGCACGCCCTGCCTGATGCTGACCGCGCGGGATGCGCTCCACGACCGGATCGACGGCCTCGAGTCCGGCGCCGACGACTACCTCGCCAAGCCCTTTCCGATGGAGGAACTGGTGGCGCGGGTGCGGGCGCTGATGCGCCGTCCGGCGGCGGTACGGCCGCCGCGTGCCATGTTCGGCGACATCGAAGTGGACGTCGGCCAGGCACTGCTGCTGCGCGGGGCCACTTCGGTGGCGCTGGCGCCAGCGGAGTTGCAGATCGCGATCACGCTGGTGCAGCAGCAGGGACGCACGGTCCGGCGCGCGGCGCTGGAGGCGGCGGCCTGGGGGCTGTCCGAGGCGGTGACGCCGAATGCACTCGATGTCGCGCTGCACCGCCTGCGCAAGAAGCTCGCGTCGCTCGGATCGAGCCTGCGCATCGTCAATCTCCGGAACCATGGGTATGCGCTTCAGGATGTGGTGGCCGAATAGCCTGCGCAACCGCGTGCTGGCGGTGCTGGGTGCCAGCATGGTGCTCAGCGCGCTGCTGGTGGGGCTGGCGTCCACGGTGCTGTGGGAGCCGTTCACGCGCTGGGTGCTGCGCGATCAGATCGAGGACAACGGCGATGCGCTGGCCCGGCACATGAGCTTCGATGCCGCGGGGCGTCCGAACGGGTTCGACAAGGCGGAGATCGAGCCCTGGATCTTCGAAAGCTTCCGGGCGGAGGTGCTGCTGCGGGTCGTCGACGCCAACGGTCGCGCCATCTATTCCACCGACGGCGAGACGGCGGTGCTCACCCGCGACGGTAAGGGCTTCGAACCCTGGCGCCAGTCCTTCACCTTCACCCGCCGCGGCGTGGCGATGCATGGCGTGACGATTCCGCGCGACCACGCCGGCAAGCGTCTGTTCGTCCAGTTCGCGGTCAGCGACCGCATGGTGCTGCAGATGCGGGAGTCGATCGGCTTCGACGTCCTGCGCCAGGGCATGCTGGCCTTGGGGGCGACGTTCGTGCTGGTCTTCTTCGTGACGATCCACCTGGTGCTGCGGCAGGCGTTGCAGCCGGTGCGCGAGGCCTCCAGCGCAGCGCGCCGCATCGCGCCGCGCACGCTCGACCAGCGGCTGCCGGTCACCGGCCAGCCGCGGGAACTGCGACCGCTGGTCGAAGCCTTCAACGCCGCGCTGGACCGGCTGCAGGGCGGCTTCAAGACGCAGCAGGAGTTCCTTTCGAACGCGGCGCACGAGCTGAAGACGCCGCTGGCGCTGATCCGCGCGCAGGTCGAGCTGGCGGATGCGAGCGCCTGGCGCGACCAGATCCTGGACGATGTCGATCGCGTCGCGCGCCAGGTGCAGCAACTGCTGCTGCTGGCCGAGGCCAGCGAGCCGCGCAACTACCGGATCGAGGCGCTGGATCCTCAGCCGGCGGTGCGGGAAGTCTTTGACTTCATGGAGCGGGTGGCTTCGCGGCACGACGTCACCCTGGGCCTGCAACTGAGCCCGGCGCTGCGCTTCTGGCGGGCTGACCGGGGAGCGCTGTTCACGCTGCTGAAGAACCTGCTGGAGAACGCGATCCAGCACAGCCCGCCGGGCGGCGTGGTGACGCTGGGCGTCAGTCCGGACGGCTTCTCGGTGCTGGACCGCGGCAAGGGCGTGGCCGAGGAGGACCTGCCGCGCCTGTTCGAGCGCTTCTGGCGCGGCGTCGACCGGCGAGAGCAGGGCGCGGGCCTGGGTCTGGCGATCTGCATCGAGATCGCGGCAGCCCATGGCTGGCGGCTGAGCGCGCATCGCCGCTCCCCGGGCCTGGAGCTGCGCTGCGACATGGTCGCGACCACGCCGGCCGAGCCCGCCCCGCCCCCGAGCGAAGGCCCGGCCGGGCCGCCGCTCCGAGCGCCTGCGTTGGACAACTCGTCGCCGGGGCTTGCCGCCGCCAGCGGATTTCAGGCCGACTATGCGCAGTCGATGCGGCGGGCGCTGTTCTGATCGGGCGGGACTGACTTCCGGCACGGGCCTCTCCGGGATGGTCCCGAGGTGACGGCTTGAGTTCCCTGCGTGGCGCTGGGTAGGATGGCCGGATGCCTGCCGCCGCCGCCGACAGTTCCACCGACACCCGCCTGCGCGACCTCGCCCGCCTGCGCCGCGTGCGCGACCGGATCGATCGCGAGTACGCCCAGCCGCTGGACGTCGAGGCGCTGGCCGCGGGCGTGCACATGTCCTCCGGGCACCTGAGCCGGCAGTTCCGCCTCGCCTACGGCGAGTCCGTCTACGCCTACCTGATGACCCGTCGCATCGAGCGCGCCATGGCGCTGCTGCGCCGTGGCGATCTCAGCGTCACCGAGGTCTGCTTCGAGGTCGGCTGCGCCTCGCTGGGCACCTTCAGCACGCGATTCACCGAGCTGGTGGGCGTCTCGCCGAGCGCCTACCGCCGCGATGCCGCGCGCCAGGCCGAGGGCCTGCCGTCCTGCGTCGCCAAGCAGGTGACGCGTCCGATCAGGAATCGAGAAGCGCCGGAAAAGGCGCCCACCTAGACTGCGTCGCAAGGGGCCGGACCCCGGCGGCGACGGCCGCCGACCTTCGCTGACTGCCACCCATCTGGAGACATTCATGGACATCACCATCCACTCGACCTTCCTGCCTCACACCGATCCCGAGGCTTCGCTGGCCTTCTACCGCGACGGCCTGGACTTCGAGATCCGCAAGGACGTCGCCTTCGGCGGCAACCGCTGGATCACCATCGGCCCGAAGGGCCGGCCGGACACTTCCATCGTGTTGTTCCCGCCCAATGCGACGCCCGGCGTCACCGACGACGAGAAGCGCACCATCGCCGAGATGATGGCCAAGGGCACCTTCGCGATGCTGCTGCTCGGCGCGAAGGACCTGGACGCGACCTTCCAGCGCCTGCAGTCACGGGACGCGGAGATCGTGCAGGAGCCCACCGACCAGCCTTACGGCGTGCGCGACTTCGGCGTGCGCGACCCGGCCGGCAACATGATCCGTATCCAGCAGCTGAAGAACTGAGCGGAGGACGACATGCCCACCACGACCACGGAAGCGGCCGGCGCCGTCGATGCCGCCGCGATGATCGATGCCCGCATCGCCGAGCTCGGCGACTGGCGCGGCGAGATGCTCGCCCGGCTGCGCCGGCTGATGAAGGAGGCGGTCCCCGGCGTCGAGGAGACGTGGAAGTGGCGGGGCACGCCGGTCTGGGAACGCAACGGCCAGATCTGCACCGGCGAGACCTACAAGGAGGTCGTGAAGATGACCTTCGCGAAGGGCGCGAAGCTGGCCGATCCCGCCCGTCTCTTCAACTCGAGCCTGGACGGCAATGTGCGCCGGGCCATCGACATCCGCCAGGGCGACCCGGTGGACGAGCAGGCGCTCAAGGCGCTGTTCAAGGCCGCCGCCGCGCTGAACGACGCGGCGGCGAAGCCGAAAAAGGCGACGCGCGCGGCGTGACGCCGGCCAGGGCCCCGATCAACCTTCGAGGGCTCGGTGACGGGCGGCATGCCAGGGGGGAGGAACCAGTCATGCATCGTTTCCACGGGCGTCCCAGGCTCCCGGGGCCCTGACATCGTGACGGGCGTCTACGACCCGCTGCTGGTGGCGCTGTCCATCGTGACGGCGGTGATCGCCTCGTTCGTCGCGCTGGACATGGCGACGCGGGTGGTCGCGGCCTCCGGGTCGCCGGTGCGCTCGGCGCTCTGGCTCGCCTGCGGCGCGCTGGCGATGGGCACCGGCATCTGGGCCATGCACTTCGTGGGCATGCTGGCGTTCTCGCTGCCCATCGCGCTGGCCTATGACGTGCCGATCACGCTGGCGTCGCTCGCGGTGGCGGCGCTGTCCTCGGCGCTGGCGCTGCACACGATCGCGCGGCCGAGCCTGGGACGGCGGCGGCTGCTGATCGCCGGCACGCTGATGGGGCTGGGCATCGCCTGCATGCATTACCTCGGCATGGAGGCGATGCGGATGCAGCCCGGCATCCGCTACGACCCGGCGCTGTTCGCGCTGTCCGTGGTGCTGGCGGTGGCGGCCTCGACGGCGGCGCTGCTGATCTGTTTCCGGCTGCGGCACGAGACCATCGTCACCGGGCCCTGGAAGAAGTCCGCGAGCGCCGTCGTCATGGGCGCGGCGATCGTGGGCATGCATTACACCGGGATGGCGGCGGCCAATTTCCCGGAGGGCGGCGTCTGCGGCGCGCTGGCCGACGGCATGGGCGGCGCCTGGCTGGGTTTCGTGATCGCGGGCCTGGCGACGCTGTTCCTGCTGACCACGCTGCTCAGTTCCATCTATGAGGCGACGCCGCCGACCATCCGGTCGCGGCTGGTGTTCCTGGTCATCGCCGCCGTCATGCCGGTGGCCGTGATGACGCTGGCGCTGGTGCTGCTGGACTTCGAGCGCGTGCGGGACGTGAAGGCCGGCGACCGCCTGAACACGGCGCGCGCCATTGCCGCGGCGGTGGACCGGGACTTGAGCGGGATCGAATCGGGCCTGCGCGTCCTGGCGGCCTCGCAGCTGCCGCCGGGCGACGGGCTCGCGGCGTTCTCGCTCGAAGCCCGGGAGGCGATGCCCTTGCTGCATGCGTCCGGGCTGCGGCTGGAGGATTCGGCCGGCAACCTGGTGATGGACATCCGCCAGCCGCGGCATGGCTCGACGGTGGTCGCGGGCCCGACCGGCGCGTCGTCGCCGGCGATGGCACCGAGGCCGGGGTCGGCGCCGACCGAGCCGATGGCGCCGACGCTCCCCGGAGGGCCTTCGCAGGAGCAGTTGATCGAGGTTTCGGTGCCCCTGCCGGCGGACAAAGCGGCGCAGCTTCAAGGTGCGACCACGCTGCGCGCGCGGCTTGTGCCAGACCGTTTGCGCGACCTGCTGGCGTTGCAGCAGATGGACCGGGACTGGCTCGCGACGGTGTATGACCGTGAGGGTCGCGTCGTGGCGCGCACGCAGGGGGCGGAGCGCTACTTCGGCGTCGAGGCGCCGCGGGACCTGTTGCTCAAGCTGCGCGGGCAGTGGGAGGGATTGACGGACACGACCAGCCTCGACGGGGTCGCGGTGCAGACGGCGTTCGTGCGGACGGAAACGTCGGGGTGGGCGGTGGCCATCAGCGTGCCGAGCGCGAGCCTGAGGCTGCCATTGACGCGGGCGTTGGCGTGGGTGGTGGGCGGCTTCCTGCTGACGATCGCGGGCAGCCTGCTGCTGGCGTGGCGGATCGGCGGTCGGATCGCCGGCGCGGTCCAGGCCTTGACCCAGCCGGCGCTGGCCTTGGGCACCGGTGTGGCGGTGGAGGTGCCGCCGCTGGGCGTGGTTGAAGTCGATCGGGTGGGGCGCGCATTGACGCACGCGGCGCGGCTGCTGGACGCGGCGCAGCATGAGGCGAATCACGACGCGCTGACGGGGCTGGCCAACCGATCGCTGTTCCGGCAGATGGTGCAGCAGCAACTGGCGCTCGCGCGCCGCAACGGGACCAGCCTGGCGGTGCTCTATGTCGATCTGGACGGCTTCAAGGAGGTCAACGACACCCATGGGCATGGGGTCGGCGACCTGCTGTTGAAGGAGGCCGCGCAGCGCTTGCGCGCGGCGGTGAGGGCAGGGGATCTGGTGGCGCGGCTGGGGGGCGACGAATTCGCCGTTGCGCTGGTGCAGCCCGGACAGCGAGGCGCGGCCAAGGTCGCGGCCAAGCTGGTGCAGTGGCTCTCGGAGCCCTTCGAGCTCGGCGGGCTGCGGGTGTCGGTGTCGGCGAGCATCGGCGGAGCGTCGGCGCCGTCGTCGCCGGCCGGCGAGCCGGCCGATTGCGAGGCGCTGCTGGAACAGGCCGACGCGGCCATGTACCAGGCCAAGCAGTCGGGGAAGTCGAGGTTTGTGCTGGCGGAGGCGTAGGGGAGTTGGAAAGACGGAATGACGCAGTGAAGCGAGCGAATGTTCAATGCGAACCGAGGGGCGCTATCTGGTTCAGCTGGAGGTTGATGCATTCGCCGATCGGGGATGCGCGTTTCAATCGGTCGACGCTCGCGCGCTGCGACTGCGCGTCATGTCGAGCGACCTGTTAGACCTGCAGCGCTCCAACACCATGGGAGTACAGGACGTCTGATCGAAGAACGTATTTGATTCCTTCGGTGACGGATGCGCCTTCATGCCAGGTTTCGTGGATAAAAAGCAGAGCAGTGCCCGTTGCAGGTACGACGTTGAACTCGCGAAAGGCCGTCTCGCCGCCGACGAAACCGTCATTCAGATAGACCAGGAAAGTGAGCCTGCTTGCAAGGCTGCCTTCTTTCCAAGGGCCATCCTTGTGCATCTTGAAGCGCTGGCCGCTCAAGTACTTATAGAAGCGCAGGTCCTTGGGAAGTCCGACGGCGACCTGGCCGTCCACGGTTGGCAGGGCTGCGCGAGACAGCCGCTCCCAAAGCGTTGCTACCCAAGAGCGATCCTCGAACATGGCCCGCTCGTTGTTTCGAATTTTCGGCATCGCAACTTGGCCCTCAGCCGTCCGCACGTTCGCTGACTCGAAGCCGCTGGTCTCTGCGAGTTCGATGAGCTGTGAGCACTCGTCAGCACTCAGAAAGCAGGGGATGCTGAAGACCCGATCCGTGTGAGCAATCAACTGCATGGCGCAAGTGGTCCAGATGTCCAATGTTTGACGTGAGGGGTTGCCAGAGACGCGAAGCGGTGGAGGGTGTTTGCAAGCGCAGCTTGCAGACCGTCTCGCGCGGTGGAGTTGCTAGGCATCTCCGGCGACAACATATGTTTCCTCCATATCTCGCCTTAGAAACAGCAGGGCTCCTGATTGGCAGTGCTTTCCTGCCACGATGAACTGAGTGCGTTCTGCAAAAGCCAGGCCAAACGGCTTCATGGTCGGATCACTCAATGCTCGCTGGCGACGGCTCTCCCGAATGGCTTCGAACTGCCTGGAAGAAACATGTCCGGCATTCGCGAGCTTGTATTGGAGCTTAGGGAGAGCCCAGTATGGCCTTCTGTGCAGCGGCAGTTCCCAGTTTGCAATCTCGATGTTCTTTGAGAAGTAGTAGCACCAAGTGATGAGCAGCGCCTCGTCTAGGGTCGGAACCACAAGGCGGAAATCTTCTTCCCCAGGGCCGGGGACGTTTTCCCAAGAACTGACCTGGTAACCGGCGTCGGTTCTCGCGAGGTCAATCATCCGATCGCCTTCGCGACTGACGGAGAGCCTTTCGGACGACACGACGTTGGTCTGTAGTCCCTTCTCAGAAAGGTACTTCGCCGATGTTTCCAGGGTGCTCACGTCGAATGCCTAACGTTCGACATGCAAGGCGTACCCACCGACGCGAAGCGGCGGTTGGCAGGTCCGATCATGGAAGGGTGAGGCCGCTTCCGCACCCGACCTCCCAAGGAGGAACACCAAGATACGTAGCAGCTGGGCAGGGGACTCATGCTGATGAACTTGTGCATCGCTCTCAGTCTCGGCTCGTGGCCCAACGTTTGAGCTGAGCAGCGGGCTGCGGCATGGCGCTCGGCCCGTGCAGCGGATGATATGAATAACTGTTGCGCGGGCCAAGTGGCCGGCCCCGGAGCGAAAAGGACTCCGTGGCCTGTTCCGCTCAAGCCCACACTTCGACCACCGGTTCAAAGCGACGGAAGACCACGCGCTTGCCATCGACAGGCATGGGCGGATTGCCGGTGAGTGGCGGGGTCCACGCGCGGATCTTCCATCATCTCTCCGCGCCGGTACCGCGCGGCCTTGTCGGGCTCTCTCCCGAACCTGAAGTCACATCTCGGCATGACGGCAGGCCTTTGTCCGTCGACTGCTGATGGTGCGTCACAGTGCGGTCCCCTACGCTGGAGTTGTCAGAACTTGAAGCTCGGTGCCAACCTGGACCCACCATGACAACAAGTCTCAGCGCCCGCCCCGACGCACCTCAGCTCCGCAAGCCCGCAGCGATGCGTGCTGACGAACGGTCGGTGCCGAGGGCCACTCACCAACTCCTGGCCGACCACCTCCACCGCTCACCGCGCATGCAAGCGCAGCGCCGCGCGATGGCGAGTTGGGGGAGCATGGATCGACGCATGAGTCCGGCAACCGAAGCCGCCGGACATCAGTCCCAAACCTCGGTGACGCAACGAACCGCCGTGCAAATGCAGGATGGGGAGGAGGAGCCGGAGGCGTCGCAAGGCGGAGGCCGCACCGGCATCATGGGCGAGAAGCTGGCGGGGATGATCGGCGAGGCCTTCAACTGCCTGGCGGTCGTTCCAAACTACCTGCCCAAGGAAGCGCAGCCCATTGTGAACATCGTGGCCGGCACCGCGCTGCTCGGTGCCGCGGGGTACCAGTACTGGACGTCAAAGGACGGGGTCGAAAAGATCCAAGCCGCGGCGAATGCTGCGGCGGCCGCAACGCAGCTCAGTCAAGGTGCGTTACAGGTCGCCGGGTATGACGGCGCGGCAGGCGTCGTGGGAGTGCTGCCCAACTTGCTATGGGCCACGGCGGAAGCCTGTAACACCTTCTACAACTACAACAAGTACACCGCCACCATGGTCGCGGCCGGCAGCATCAAGGCCATCGGTGCCATCAGCAACAGCGTGAGCAGCGCCGGCAACTGGAATTTCGGCATCTACTCCACGGCTGCATTCGCGATGCTGGGGACGGCCATAGCCGCGGTCTCCCATGCGTCGGAACTGTGCGAGAACGAGCAACCAGCGGCGGACATCGAGGAGGCCGAGCACCTCGACTCAACGCAAGACCGGCTCTATGGCACGGCTTGAGCCTCCCCCGGCAACTGAGAGCTTCGCGCGCTCGCGCTCCTCGGACTGGAGTCACGCGGCGACGCCATTACTCACCTCGGAGTGACCCAGATGACCATGAGCTTTCCCACCCATACCTACATGCTGTCGAACCGCGTCAACGGAGCGGATTGCTCCGCGCCGGGACCCGTCGTCTACCTGAGCAACATCAATTTCCCATTGCAGGGGTACAACGAACTGCTTGATCAGCAGACCCTCGACAAGACGACATGGATCGTCCAGCTTGCCGACGATCTCCACCGGGTCTGCACGGACCAGCAG
Organism: Roseateles chitinivorans; assembly: GCF_002761755.1. Taxonomy (GTDB): domain Bacteria; phylum Pseudomonadota; class Gammaproteobacteria; order Burkholderiales; family Burkholderiaceae_C; genus Roseateles; species Roseateles chitinivorans. The sequence continues at coordinate 5,094 of NZ_PEOG01000042.1, read as the reverse complement.
CAGCCGGTGGTGCTGGCGTTCTATGTCCACGGCTTCGACACCTCGGCGACGGACGCACGCATCGCCCACGCGTATTACGGCTCGCGGCTCAGTGCCACGGGACTCGGTCAGAGCCTGGTCGTCGCTGCGAGTTGGCCGTCCAACTGCGACTTGCCATCTTCGGCGCGGCAGTACGCCGACCAATCCGCCAATCTCATGGCGGCAATGATCGAGGCGATCACCCTGGTCAGGAAACAGCTCGATGCGAAGTACGGCAAGAGCGCGCCGCAACTCGTGACGGCGGTCATTACCCACTCGATGGGCAATTACCTCATGAGCAAGACGCTCGCCAGTGGAAAGGTGCCCAACTACGTGGGCGCCGTGGATTGGGTGTTGATGCTGGCGCCTGACGTGGACCATGCCATCTTCACGAAGGGAAGCTCGGTCGAGAATCAAGGCAAGGCGATTTACCAGATGGCCAACGGCAAGGTCTGGGTGTTCTGGACCTGGAACGATGAGGTGCTGGAGGCCGATGAGTACGCGGGCGATTGGTATGTCCTGGGCTATCGCGGACCACAGCAACCGATCTCGCCGGCGACGCCCAACGTGGTGTTCATCGATTCAGGGCAGGTGGCGAATTCCGGCAATGCAGAGATCTATGTGCCGTACGACTATGGCCTGCTCGCTGTAGTCCACAGCTCGTATCGGTTCATCACTCAGCTCGTGTTCTGGCAGATCCTGGCCCTGCGTTACGGCAAGCCCGACGAACAGTTGGCGCGCATCATCGCCGCGAGCCAGTCCGGCGCCGAGGCCCACGCGACTGCGCCCGAACGTGAGCCGCTTGAGCAGTACATCTTTCGCAACTTCCGCAGGCGGTCACACGCGTCGCAGAACCCGCGCGGCGCCAGCTGCGGCGAGGCCGGCGGCAGCCGGCCCCCATCAACCGCCCGTCAACCCTGCTGACTCGCGAAGGTCCTGCGGAACTCCGGTGACGCGTCCTCGCGGGTATTGACCTCGAGCATCACGCCGCCCGGCATCCAGCAGAAGAAGCGCGAGCCGCGCACATGCGTGATCAGCTCGGTCTCCATGCGGATGTCCGCCGCGAGCATGTCGGCATGGATGCGCTCGAGGTCGAGGCGCGTCGCCACTTCGACGCCGACATGGAAGTTGCCCGGCCAGGTGCAGTCGCGGTCGCGGCCGTCCTCGATGACGATATCGAGCTGGTCCTTCTTGACGATGCGGCTGTGCCCGAAGGAGGCCACCGAGAAGCCCAGGAAATGCTCGAAGAACGCGGCCGTCGCGGGAGCGTCGGGCGAGGGGAAGCTGAGGTGGTTGAAAGTGGAACGAACCGTGGTGGAGTGCGTGGTCATTGCTAGGCCTATGCGCAAGCCGGCGCGACGCTGCTGCGTCGAGGAACCGGCGGGGTTGCGCGTTGGCTGACGTAAACGCTTACGGCTCGGTGCAGGTCATGACGATCACTGCGAAGCGGGCGCGATCGTAGGGGCGAGCCGCGCGGACGGTCAAGCGGCGCGATGCAAAGGACCGGCGTCGCGTGGGGCCATCGATGCAGGCCCGGTGTTGATCGATCACTTCGATCGCGCGGTCCGGAAGGTGATCGACCATCGCAGCTTGTCGACCGGCGCGACGCTGTGCTGCCACGCCCAGCGCGAGGCGCCGCGCAGCGCGTAAATCGATCGCGGCTCGACGGTGAGCTTGAGGACGTCGGCGCGCTTGGGCGCATCGGGCGGGTAGGGGCGGAATCGCAGCGTCGCCGGTGCGCCGAGCGACACGCCGAATACCTCTTCGAAGTCCGGCACGTCGCGGTGCCAGCCGAGCGGCGTGCCGGGCGCGTACTCGGCGACCAGCGCGTGAACGAGGGCCTCTGGCGCGACGTCCGCCCATTGCGCGACGCGCTCGCGCAGCGGATGCAGCGCCTCGATCAGTGGCTGCGCGGGGCGCAGGCGATTGGCGTCGTAGTCGAAGCTGCCGCCATAGCTGACGACGCGACGGCGGGCGGTGTACTGCTTGTACTGCGCGGCTTCGAGCGGCAGCGTGCCGATGAGCGCGATCAGCGCGCGCTCCTCATCGGGGGACAGGAAGGCCGACTGATAGCGCATGCCGTCGGGCAGGGCGTCGGCGGGCGGATCCAAGTCCTCGAAGAGGGAAGGCTGATCGGCGCTGGGAGGCATGCGGGCGAGTATTGCAGTTGCCGCCGCGCCGTCGCGAAACCGGGAAATCGCGAAGCGCGAAAGCAGCGTCGCTCAAGCGCCCAGGTAGTTGTCCTTCACCCGGATGTAATGCTCCGCCGAGTACTTCAGGTAGGCGATCTCCTCGTCCGTCAGCGCTCTCACGGCGATGGCCGGGCGGCCGACGTAGAGATGGCCGCTCCTGAGCGTCTTGCCCGGCGAGACCAGGCTGCCCGCGCCCAGCATCACGCGGTCCTCGATGACCACGTCGTCCATCACGATCGAGCCCATGCCGATCAGGCACTCGTTGCCGATGCGGCAGCCGTGCAGGATGACCGAATGCCCCACGGTGACGTGGTCGCCGATGATCAGCGGCGAGCCCTCCGGCTTCTTCGCTGTCTTGTGCGAGACATGCCCCATCGCCAGGTCCTGCACGTTGGTGCCGGCGCCGATGACAATCCGGTTCACGTCGCCGCGCAGCACGGTGTTGCACCACACCGAGCTGTCGGCGCCGATTGTGACATCCCCGATCACCTGGGCGGTGTCGTGGACGAAGACGCGCTCGGCGAGCACCGGGGCGGTATCGAGGTAAGAGGACAGCGGCATGGCAGCGGGCGGGAAGCAGCGGGGGAAGGCGCCGATTGTGGCGGCTGAGGCCGCGCCCGTCGCCGCCAAGGGCGCCAGGCGCCCGCGCGAGAAGCGCCATCACCACCACGTCTATGTCGTCGAGCTCGCGGACCAGGTCTGGAACGAGCCGCGCTTTCGCAAGGCCAATCCGGACTACCGGCTCGGCATGCCCTTCGTCTATGTCGGCATGACCGGCCTCGATCCCGACCTGCGCTTCGACAAGCACAAGGCCGGCATCCAGGCCAACCGCTTCGTCTTCGACTACGGCCTGCGCCTGCTGCCGCGGCTCTACGAGGTCTACAACCCGATGCCCTACGAGGCCGCGCGCGAGATGGAGGTGGAGCTGGCCATCGGCCTGCGCGAGGCCGGCTACGGTGTATGGCAGGCCTGAGCCTGTTGCGGTACAGCGCGCGGGCATGATGGCGCGTCCCATCGACCAGGAGCCGAGATGACCGCAACGCCCGCCATGCCCGCGTCGCCCGACGCGTCGCTGGATCTCCCCAGCTTCGACGACGTCGAGGCCGCCGCCCGCCGCATCGAGGGGCAGGCGCACCGCACGCCGGTGCTCACCTCCCGCACCGTCGATGAGCGGCTCGGCGCCCGGGTCTTCTTCAAGTGCGAGAACTTCCAGCGCATGGGCGCCTTCAAGTTCCGCGGCGCGTTCAATGCGCTATCGCGCTTCACGCCGGAACAGCGCCGCCGCGGCGTGGTGGCCTTCTCCTCGGGCAACCATGCGCAGGCGATCGCGCTGTCGGCGCGCCTGCTCGGCATGCCGTCCACCATCGTGATGCCCAAGGACGCGCCCGCCGCGAAGATCGCCGCGACCCGCGGCTATGGCGGCGAGGTCGTCCTCTACGACCGCTACACCGAGGACCGCCAGCAGATCGGCCGCGACCTCGCGGAGAAGCATGGCCTGACGCTGATCCCGCCCTACGACCACGCCGACGTGATCAGCGGCCAGGGCACCGCGGCGAAGGAACTGATCGAGGAAGTCGGCCCGCTCGACGCCGTGTTCACGCCGCTGGGCGGTGGCGGGCTGCTGTCGGGCACGGCGCTGGCGGTGCGCGCGCTGTCGCCGGCCGCGAAGCTCTACGGTGTCGAGCCCGAGGCCGGCAACGACGGCCAGCAGTCCTTCCGCAGCGGCAAGCTGGTGCACATCGACACGCCGCGCACCATCGCCGACGGCGTCCAGACGCAGCAGCTCGGCGACCTGACCTTCGCGCTGATCCGGCGCCTCGTCGACGATGTCGTCACCGTCCCGGACGCGGCGCTGGTCGAGGCGATGAGCTTCTTCGCGACGCGGATGAAGATGGTGGTCGAGCCCACCGGCTGCCTCGGTTTCGCCGCCGTCCAGGCGATGAAGGACGCGCTGAGGGGCCAGCGCGTCGGCATCGTCATCAGCGGCGGCAATGTCGACCTCGCGCGCTTCTGCGAGCTGGTCGGCGCGGCGGCGGATGGGGCGCCCGCCGCCTGAGCGCGCGGACACCGCCGCCCCGGGCGCGCTCAGGCCGGCGGCTTGAGGAAGCGGTCCACGTCGCGCGCGACGACCGCCGCGCGCAGCCGCTCCACCCAGGCGAGCACCGCCGCGCGGCGCTCCGGATGCTCGCCCGCCTCCACGCTGGCCATCACGGCGTCCTCGCGCGTCGCCGTCCCGCACAGGCCGTCGGCGAGGCAGGGGCCCCAGACGGCCGCGTCCTGCCCGTCGCAGACCAGCCCGAGCGAGCAGGGCAGCAGCAACGCCGCGGCCTCCAGCAGCTGGCGTTCCTCGCCGTCGATGCGCTTGCCGTCGAAGACGATGGCCTCGCCGTCGCGCGCCAGCAGGCTGGGGCCGAGCTCGGCGAGCATGAGCGGGTCCGGTCGCGACAGGATGGTCGCCAGGCGCTCGCGGGCCTGCGCGCTGCCGGGGCGGGCCGGTTGGTCCATCGCCGCGATCAGCGGATCGATCGCGCCCGGCGGCACATTGATCGCCTCGCGCAGTTCGTCCGGCTGCAGCTGGGAGCAACCGGCCGCGAGCTGGTCGCGCAGCGCCAATGCGCGTTGCGCGCCCGGCTGGTTCAAGTCGACCGGCGGTTGGAAGGCGGCGGGCGCCAGGCCCTCGCGCATCTCGACCATCTCCAGCATCGAGCAGTGCCGCGCCAGCGCGCGGGCGTACAACCAACCGCCTTCGGACCGGTGCCGCAGCGCGGTGAGCAGGCTGGTGCGGAGTTCCGACAGTGGCGCGCGCAGCAGCGCGCCGAGGTCGACGCGGCCGTCGGCGCCGGCCGGGAGCGGCGCGAGCCGAGGCGCCGGGGCGGCGCCGGCC
>NZ_PEOG01000041.1 GCF_002761755.1 Roseateles chitinivorans | reverse complement strand
GGCCGTCCTCGTCGGTCTCGTCCAGGTCCGGATGGGCGGCGCCGAGCACCGCGCCGGCCGGACCCGCCGGATCGCGCCGCATCGCCACGCCCACCGCCAGCATGTCGATCACCAGCAGGTGCAGGATGCGGCTGATCATCGGCAGGTGGGTCGCGACGTCCTCGACATGGTCGACGATCAGCGCCGCGTCGGCCTTCTTCGCCAGCGGCGACTGGCTGGCGGTGATCGCCACCACATGCGCGCCCCGTTCGCGCGCGGCGTCGGCCACTGCGATCAGCTCCGGCAGCTTGCCGCTGCTGCTGATCAGCACCGCCACGTCGCCCGGCTTGAGGGTCTGCGCGGCCAGCAGCTGCAGCCGCGGCTCCACATAGGCGTTGCAGGCCACGCCCAGGCGCAGGAACTTGAACTGCGCATCCTGCGCGACCACGCCGTAATGGCCGATCGCGAAGAACTCGATCCGCGAGGCCTTGAGCAGCAGCTCGATGCTGCGGTCGATCATGTCGCGGTTGAGCTGGCTGCGCACCTGCAGGATCGCCGACGCGGTGTTGCCCAGCACCTTCTCGCCGAGCTCCACCATCGAGTCGTCCTGCGTCACCTGCGTGTGGCTGACCGGCACGGTGCCGGTCAGGCCGGACGCCAGCCGCAGCTTGAAGTCGGACAGGCCCTCGCAGCCCAGCGAGCGGCAGAAGCGGATCACCGTCGGCTGGCTGACGTTGGCCGCCTTGGCGATCTCGGCGATCGGATCGTTCAGCACCTTGCGCGAGTGCGCCAGCACATGGTCCGCGACGCGCTGTTCAGCCGGCGACAGGCCGTCGCGGGCCCGCCGGATCTGGCCGACGATCGCCGACGCGCCGCCGCTGGTCTGCAGGCTCCGCAGCTGGGCCTCCAGGATCGCCGACGCGCCCTTGAAGGTCGCGTGCTCGGCGGTGATCACGAAGGTGGGGATCGCGGCGACGTAGTCCGAGAACCGGCCCTTGTCCTCGAAGCGGGCGCGGAAGCGCGAGCGGTCGAAGTACTCGCCCAGCCGCGGCACGATGCCGCCGCCGATGTAGATGCCGCCCAGCGCGCCCAGCGTCACCGCCAGGTTGGCCGCGGCCGTGCCCAGCAGGGTGCAGAAGAGTTCCAGCGTCTCCTCGCAGACGGGGTCGGTGGCCTCCAGCGCGCGGGCGGTGATCTCCGGCGCGCTCAGCGCTTCCGACGGGCGCTTCAGGTAATCCGCCATCGCGCGGTGCATCAACTCCAGGCCGGGCCCGGACAGCAGCCGCTCGAAGGAGACATGCTCGTACTCGTTCCAGGCGAAGCGTAGCAGCGCGATCTCGCGTTCGTCGCGCGGCGCGAAGTTGGTGTGGCCGCCTTCGGAGCCGAGCGAGATCCAGCCCTCGCCGGCCGGAATCAGGCCGGACACGCCCAGGCCCGAGCCCGAACCCAGCAGCCCGATCACGCTGTGGGCGCGCGGCTCGCCGCCGCCGATCTGGCGGATCTCGCCGCCGCGCAGCCGCGGCAGCGCCATCGCCAGCGCGGTGAAGTCGTTGACGACCACCAGCGTGTCCAGGCCGAGGCGCTGGCGGGCTTCCTCGATCGAGAACTGCCAGTGGTAGTTGGTCATCCGGACCTGGTCGCCCTCGACCGGGTTGGCGATCGCGATCGCCGCATGCGCCACTCGCAACTGGCGCGGCAACCGGTCCATGAAGGCCCGCACGGCGGCGTGGAAGTCGGCGTGCTCGGCGCAGCGCAGCAGCGCGATGTGCTCGAACTCTCCCGGGGAGGTCTCCAGGGCGAAGCGGGCGAAGGTGCCGCCGATGTCGGCGATCAGCCGGGGACTGTCGAATTCACGCATGAAGCAGGGGTGATGACCGGGGTCTCGAGCCGGGAGCTGAATCCGCACGGCGTCGAGGCGGCGAAGAAGCGGCGATTATGGCCCCGCCGCCCGGGGCGGCCGGAAGGGTTCGCCCTAGCGGCCGCAATGCGCCGGCAACCGCTGGGATCAAGGCCTCGGGCAGCGATGTACTGTAGTGCGACTACACCACTTTGCGTCGTCGTCAGCTGCGTTCTTAGAAAAGAAAAACCGAGCAATGACAAGCGCTTGCCAGCGGAACCGTAACGACCGCTTCACCACTCCAGACATGAAATCACCGACACGGGGACACTGCTCTTGTGCGATTGCTGTAGTTTTGCTACCTTGCGCCGATTCCGCCCTCGAGGCGGCCTCCGGCGCGCTTGCGGGCGCGCCTCAACAGCCGAACAAGCAGGACAAGCACAGTGCAAGCAGAACAGGGTGTGGCGACGACGGGCGCCGCGGGATATCCGTGGCTGGTGGCGGACATCGGGGGCAGCAATGCCCGCTTCGCATGGGTCGACGGCCCCGGCAAGTCGGTCGAGCACGTGCGCAAGCTGCCGGTCGCGCAGTACGAATCGCTGCGGGCGGCGGCCGAGGCCTATCTGAAGGAACTCGCCGAGCTCGGCGTGCGGGCGCGACCCCGCCGGGCCTCGCTCGCACTGGCCACCGCGATCAAGAGCGACCGCATCGAGCTGACCAACAGCCACTGGACCTTCTCCCGCAGCCAGTTGCAGGCGGACCTGGGTCTGGACGAACTGCGCTTGCTGAACGACTTCGAGGCGCTGGCGCTGTCGCTGCCGGGCCTGCGGCCGGACCAGGTGGCTGCCGTTCCCGGTCCGGCGTTGACGACGCCCCGCGGCACGCTGGCGGTGATCGGGCCTGGCACCGGTCTGGGCGTGGGCGGCGTGATCGAGACCTCGGGCGGCTGGATCGCGCTGCCGGGCGAGGGCGGCCACATGACGCTGGCCGCGACCAATGACTATGAGAGCGAACTGCTGGCCGTCGCGCGCCGCGAGTTCCCCCATGTCTCGGCCGAGCGCTTCCTGTCGGGCATCGGCCTGCCGACGCTCCATGCGGCGGTCGCCACCGTGGCCGGCCAGCCGCCGGCGCAGCGACTGACGGCGGAACAGATCGTCGAGCGGGCGCTCGGCGGCGACGAGATCTGCGCGCGGACGATGACGCAGTTCAGCGCCTTCCTCGGCAGCTTCGCCGGCAGCGTCGCGTTGGCGCTCGGCGCGCGGGGCGGTGTCTATATCGGCGGCGGCATCGTGCCGCGCCTGGGTGACCGCTTCTTCGAGTCGCCGTTCCGCGAGCGCTTCGAGGCCAAGGGGCGCTTCGCCTCCTACCTGGCGGCCGTTCCCTGCGTCTTGATCACCGACACGCTGACGGCGCTGGCCGGCGCGGCCTTCGCGCTGGAACAGTCGGTGCGCTGAGGGCGTTGCGCCCTGTAGTAGAGCTACATATTCAGCCTTCAACGGCGGCCCAGCTGGCCGCCGTTTTTCATTTCTGCCACCCATTTTGCGACTTTCTTGGTAGAAACCCGAGATAACTTCGTCGTTTTTACACCATGAATGGGCTAGTTCGATCGCGCCAGGGTTTGCGAGAGCTTGGTTGCGCATCTAGTTTTAGTACAGAATTCTTTCAAACAAGGGGTTCCGTGGTCCCTGCAACGTGAACCTCCCGGTCGCAGTGCCCCGCAGGGCGAGCCATAGCGAGCGCCACAAGACGCTCGAGCGCAGCCAAAGCTACAGGAGACAAACCCAATGAAGACATCGCACGCCCCTCGCGAGCTGTTCCGTGTGCAGCCGGTCGCCGCCGGCTGCCTGGTGACGCTGGCCTTGATGGCCGGCGCCGCCCACGCCCAGCAGGCGCAGACCGAAGCCGACAAGGAAGCGGCGGCCAAGGCCGCAGCCGACAAGACGCTGGAGACGGTGACCGTCACCGGCATCCGACGCGGCATCGAAGCGGCGATCTCGGTCAAGAAGAATGCCGACGCGATCGTCGAGGCGGTCTCCGCCGAGGACATCGGCAAGCTGCCCGATGTGTCGATCGCCGAGTCGATCGCCCGCCTGCCCGGCCTGTCGGCTCAGCGGGTGGCGGGACGGGCGCAGGTGATCTCGGTCCGCGGCCTGTCGCCCGACTTCGCGACCACGCTGCTCAATGGCCGCGAGCTGGTCTCCACCGGCGACAACCGCAGCGTCGAGTTCGACCAGTACCCATCCGAACTGCTCAGCGCCGTGGTGGTCTACAAGACGCCGGAAGCCGGGCTGGTTGGCCAGGGCCTGTCGGGCACGATCGACATGCAGACGGTCCGCCCGCTGAATTTCAGCGACCGCGTGGTGACGCTGAACGCCCGCGGCCAGCGCAACTCCCTGGGCAAGGCGGCCGACGCCAGCGCCACCGGCAACCGCCTGAGCGCCAGCTACATCGACCAATTCGCCAACCGCAGCGTCGGCGTGTCGCTGGGCTATGCGCACCAGGAGACGCCGGTCCAGGAAGAGCAGGTCGGCTTCTACGAGCCGTGGGACCAGACCGGCCGCACCGGCCTGCCGGCGGGCACCTACAACTCGGGCGGCATCAAGGCGCTGCGACGCACCGGCAAGAGCGAACGCGATGCGCTGATGGGCACGATCGAGTTCCGTCCGAGCCAGAACTGGACCAGCGTCGTCGACGGCTTCTGGACCAAGGCCAAGCAGGTCGACACCGCCAACCAGTTCGAGATGAACCTGGGCTGGAACGGCAACAACCCGCCGGCCGGGCTGAACTGGTCGAACCCCACGGTCAACGGCAACGGCACGCAGACTGGCGGCACGCTGCTGAACGCCTATCCGCTGGTCCGCGGCATGTACAACAAGCGCGACGACAAGATCGTCGCCGCGGGCTGGAACAACAAGCTGAAGTTCGAGAGCGGCCTGTCGCTGATGGCGGACGTGAACTACTCGCGCGCCACCCGCAATGAGCTGAGCCTGGAGAACAACACCCAGCTGGCGCGCGCCTCCGCCACCGACTGGCCCTTGGACAACGTGGGCCTGGCGTTCCGGACGGGCGACTTCTCGCAGATCGTGCCGGGGCTGCGCAGCTACTCGGATCCGACGAAGCTGCTGCTGCAGAACACGATCTACGGTTCCGGCTACGGCAAGGTGCCCAGCGTCAAGGACGAGCTGACGGGCTTCAAGCTGGTGGGCAACCTGCCGGCGCCTGATTTCGCCTCGGGCCTGTTCTCCGACTTCGAAGCGGGCCTGAACTACGCGGATCGTTCGAAGAAGAAGCGCCAGCCGGAAGGCAACATCAATGTCGGCGCGCAGGGCGACACCGCGATCGCGTCGGACCTGCAGTACAGCCCGGTGGACCTGAGCTTCGCCGGCCTGGGCCTGATCCCGGCGTGGAACGTGCCGGGCGCGGTCGGGCGCTACATGACCTTCGCGCCGACGGAGACGGCCAGCTACCTGATCCCCAAGGCCTGGCAGGTCAAGGAGAAGACGACGACCGCCTTCCTGAAGGGCAACCTCGACGCGACGACCTTCGGCGTGCCGATGCGCGGCAACATCGGCCTGCAGATCGTGCACACCGACCAGTCCTCGCAGTCCAACTACTGGGACGCCACGATCAATGGCGGCAATGGCGGGGTGAAGCCGATCGAGGGCGGCAAGACCTACACCGATTACCTGCCGTCGCTGAACCTGTCCTGGAGCCTTCCCGGCGATCAGACGGTGCGCTTCGCGCTGGCCAAGCAGATGGCGCGCCCCCGGGTGGAGCAGCTGAACGCCGGCATCGAGTTCGGCGTGGATGGCGCCACCGGCAAGCCGGGCGCGTCGGGCGGCAATCCGACCCTGAATCCGTGGCGCGCCAACGCGGTGGACCTGTCGTGGGAGAAGTACTTCGGCAACAAGGCCTACGTGGCGGCCGCCGCCTATTACAAGGACCTGCGCAGCTACATCTACAAGCAGACGGTCGACAACTACGACTTCTCGCGCTTCGTCGTCGACTACGTGCCGCAGCCGGGCCAGCCGCCGGCGCTGCTGACCGGCAACTTCACCGCGCCGTACAACGGCCAGGGTGGGCAGCTCAAGGGCCTGGAGCTGACGGCGTCGCTGCCGCTGAACCTGGTGAGCCCGATGCTGAACGGCTTCGGCATCGTCGCCAGCGCGACCTTCAACGACAGCAACATCACGATCCGGGATCCCGACAGCGCGAACAGCGTCGGCAGCGGCCCGATCTCGCTGCCGGGCCTGTCCAAGCGGGTCTACAACCTGACCGCCTACTACGAGGCCAACGGCTTCGAGTTCCGCATCAGCCAGCGCAAGCGCTCCGACTTCATCGGCGAGATCGGCAACTTCAACGGTTCGCGCACGCTGCGCTACGTGGTGGGCGAGAGCATCGTCGACGCGCAGATCGGCTACAACTTCACCGAAGGTCGGCTGAAGGGGCTGGGGCTGCTGGCGCAGGTCAACAACCTGACCGACGAGGCCTACCGCACCTATGCGCAGAGCAAGGATCGCCCGCTGGAATACATCAAGTGGGGCCGCACCTTCCTGATCGGCGCGACCTACAAGTTCTGAGCGCTCGGGGAATCGACCGGCGCAAGCCGGTCGACGAGACGCTGACCCTGGCTTGAAAAGAAGGACGACGCCCTGGATTACCAGGCGTCGTCCTTGTCGCGCTGGACCAGCTCGTCTTCGCTGAGCTTGCGATCCTGCTGCGCCGCGCGGCGCACGCTCAGCGCCAGCAGGCCGATCAAAACGGCGGCCGCGCCACCGGCCACGAGCCACTCACCCCATCCCGACATACGTCCATCCCTCGTCTTTTGTTCTGTATGCGAATGTAGCGGATGCGTGAGGGCGGCGTGATCGCCGACTCAGGGGGAGTCCATCTGTTTCCTGTCAAGAATTCACGTCGGATTCACGGCGGGACCGCCATGGGCACGGGGAAGCGCACGATGGTCGTCATGACGGCGCTCAGAGCAGGTCCACCGCGACCCAGCCGGTCGCGGTCCGCCGGAAGCGCTCCTGCAGCTCCGCGCTGCCGGCCCCCCGGATCACTTGGGCGACGACCGGGAAGACCCGCTGCAGTTCGGCGTCGGAGGTCCAGGGCGCGGCCTTCACCTGGTAGGTGTAGCTGACCGTCGCGAGCCGGTCCTGGCCGTCGCCGGTCAGTTCCCAATGGACGACCCGGTCCAGGCTCAACTTGGCCGCGCAGAAGTCGCGGACCGTCTGCCTGCCGCCGCTCGGCGTGGGCCTCTCCCGCGTCAGGTAGAACTGGCGGCCCGCCTCCGTCAGCGCATAGCGTCGGACCTTCATGGTGTGCGCGACCTCCTGGTCATCCCGGACTTCGACCTCGGCGACTGTCGAGCTCACCAGCCCCAATCGCTCCAGGACCGGCAACTGCAACGCGTTGCGCGCACCGATGTCGATCTCGTGCTGCGTCAGGTCGATGGGCCAGTCGGTCTTGGCCAGGCACAGGTCGCCGCGCTGGGCGAGGTAGTCGGTCAGCCCGGCGGCGAACTGGTCCGCGGAAGCTTCGGTCGAGCGGGCGCATCCGGCCAGCGCGGTGAGGGTGAGCGCGCTCGCGGCCAGGCCGGCGGCCATGGCGATGCGGCGGAAGGAGAAGGCGGGGTTCATGGGCGTGCGAAGCGTGAGCAGGCGAGGCAACGGAGCGCGAGGCGGCGCGAGTAGAGGCGCCTCACGACCTGCAGGCGCCCGGCCTGGGTGCCTCGGCCGGCTGGACGTCCTTGTCGTTGAGCGTGTTGAGGAAGCAGATCAGGTCGGCGATGTCCTGCTCGGACATCGGCGGCTTGCTGTGGGCGGGGCGGCCGTCCAGCGGCATCTGCGTGTCGATGTTCCCGACGAAGCGCGCGGGCAGGTCGTCGAACTTGCGCACCTGGCCGCCGATGTACTGCGTGGTGACCAGGCCATAGGTCGGGAAGTCCGGATCCGGCGAGGCCTTGGCCTGGCCGCCGACGGTCGGGTACCAGAGCTCCGGCATCGTGTCGCGGGTGTTGTAGAAGCGGATCGTCTGCTCCAGCGAATGGAAGACGCCGTTGTGGAAGAAGCTGCGTCGGGAGGCGACGTTGCGTAGCGTGGGCGACTTGAACATGCCGCAGAAGCGGTTGCCCGGGGTCGGCGGGTGATCGGTGCGGGCCGGGCCGCACAGGCCGAGGTCGATGAAGCTCGGGTCCGCATTCGCGGGGACGGCCGGGTTGCGAGGGACGCCGATGGCCTCGTAGGAAAAGTCGGTGAAGATCGCCGTGCTGCCGTTCAGGCCGGCGCCCTGGTAATGGCATGAGGCGCAGTTGCCGCCCTTCGGATCCGCGAAGACCTTCAGCCCCCGGGCCTCGGCCGGTGTGAGCACGCCGCCGATCTTGTTGCCGATGTAGAGGTCGTACTTGCTGGAGTAGGGATGGAAGCTGACGTCCTCGAGCTGGAAGGCCTGCAGCGCCTGTCCGGCGGCGGCGAAGGCGCGGTCCACATCGTCGAAGACCTGCGCGCCGAAGGCCTGGCGGAACAGCGCCGCATACGGCGCGGCCCGCAGCTGCTTCACGACGTCGGCGCGGCTGGCGTTGGCCATCTCGCGCGGATCGAGCAGCGGGAGGCCGGCCTGCTCGGCCAGCGTGGCCGCGCGGCCGTCCCAGGCGAAGCCGCCGCCGGGGCCCGGAACGCTGACGCCATCGGGGTTGTCGAGCAGGTCCGCATAGGGCGGCGTCGCGTCCTTGTAGCGCAGCGACGGCACCGCCCGCGTGCCGGCCAGGTTCATCGCCGGTCCGCCCAGCTGGACGGAGAGGTCGTTCGACGGCGCATAGGCGTGCTTCGGATCGTGGCAGGTGGCGCAGGCCATGCGACCGGAACCCGACAGCGTGGCGTCGAAGAACATCTTCTGCCCGACCTGCGCAGGCAGGCTCAGCGGGGTGGCCGGGTTGAGCGCGGTGCCGACGCTATCGGAGGCGGCCGCGGTCGCGCTGGCGAGAGGGCCGGCCGGCGCCGCCTCGCCGGACGGACCGCAGGCGGCGAGCAGCGCGCCAAGGCCCACGCAGGCGCCGGCGCCCACGAGGGCGACCAGCGAGAGACGTGGGAACGGGAAGAGCGGTCGCATGGGCATCGGCGCGCTGTCGGGCTTACTTCTTCAGCGCCCAGACATTGGTCTGGACCGCGTCCGGGCCGATCTGCGCCGGCGTGTTCACGTCGGCCGACTGCTTCTGCGTATAGCTCGCCGGTGCCTGCCAGGCGTGGTTGATGGCGCGCACCGCATCGAAGTGGGTGTCGGCGCTGCCGGCGTACTCGGGCAGGTTGAGGATGTTGGCCGCGATGAACTTCTCGGTGTACTTCGAGCGGTTCATGTAGGACGCATCCACCGCCGGGTCCGCCAGCTGGAACATGTCCTGCAGGGTGCGGACGAACGAGAAGTGGCTGTAGGCATCGCCATCGGAGACGCCCTTGGGCGCATCCGCCTGGTTGGTCAGGATGCCGAAGATGCTCTGGCCGTGACCGCGGTTGCCCTTGGTGTAGTTGTTGATGCTGGCGTCCACCGTCACCACGCCGGTCTTGGGGTCGACGATCAGCGGCTTGGACACCGCGCTGTTGGAGACGTTCCAGCCGCAGCAGGAGTTGAAGCCGGAGGTGGCGCTGCCTTCATCGAACATCAGCACGATCGCGACGCGCTTGGCCGGGTTCTTCCACAGCGGCGAGGCCTGGATCTTCTTCACCAGCGCGTCGACGTAGTTGTCGCCGCGCGTGATGATGTTGGCGGCCGAGCTCTGCGCCACGTTGTTGGCGACGCTGCCGCAGTCGCTGGCGGTGGCGGTGCCGCCGCCCGCCAGCTTGCCGATGACGCTGATGCCGTGCATGTCGTCGCACTGGTCGGGCACCAGGAAGTTCAGGGTGCCGACCTTGCCGCTGGCCAGGTCGGTGCCGAGCTGGTCGATGTCGTAGTTGGCCGGCATCGCATAGGCGCTGCTGTTCTTGAGGTTGGCATCCCACTGGCCGCCGCCCATGGTGCGGTTGCTGTACCGGAACTCCGGCGCGCTGCGCACGTTCTGGTAGGCCATGCCGGGGTGGTGCTTGGTCTTGTAGAGGCCGGCGGGCATGGGCAGGGTCAGGCCGGCGTTGCCCACGGCGACGGTGTTGCCGTTGAGCGTGCCCGGCGCATAGACGTTGTCGGCGGCGGTGACGGCGGCATCGGCGACGCTGTCGGTGCGGAAGTCCTGACCCGGGTTCATCGACTCGCTGTAGGTGCGCCAGGTCATGCCGGCCGCGGTGATCGCGTTGAACAGATTGGGTTTGCCGACGATGTTGTGATTGACCGCGGCGGCCTGGGTGCAGGTGGCGTTGAAGGGCGAGCTGGCCAGGCCGGGCTGGGTCTTGTCGGGCAGGGGCAGGTCCTGCACCGCGTTGGCGCCGGTGGCGTCGCAATTCCACTGGCTGTCGTCGGTGATGCCGAAGTCGTCGGCGCCGCCCAGCGCGGTGTAGTTGGGTTCGGACGGGTTGCCGGTGGCGTAGTAGCTGGTCAGCTGGTTGCCGCTGGCCAGCAGCGCATTGATCTTGGGCGCCCAGGGCGAGCCCTTGATCGACAGCGTCGCCTTGTTCTCCAGCATCACGATGAAGAGGTGGTCGTAGCGCGGGATGCCTTCGAGGTTGAAGGCTGCCTGCTGCGCCTGCGCGAAGGTGATCCTGGCGCGCGTGTCGGTCCCGGCGGGCGCGGTCGAGGCGGTGACGTTGGCGGCGCCGGCCAGGCGCGGATCGCCGCCGGGGACGGCGAGCGCATCGGGATAGAGGTCGCCGCGGTCGAGCTTGGTGATCGCGTAGGTGAAGCGGTTGTCCAGGGCCTTGGACTCGGCCAGCATGGCGGCCTGGTCGGCGCCGCTGACGGTGTTGACGTCGGCCAGCACCTTGTCGAGGGACACGCCGATGCGCGTGGCCACGGTCTGCTTCTCGATGGCGTAGCTGCTGCCGTTGGCTTCGACGAGACGCTGCACCTCCGAGGACAGCGGGCTGATGACGACCTGGCCGCCCTGGTCGAGGACCTGGTCCAGCGAGGCCCGCAGCACGTCGCGGCTGGCGACCTTGGCACCGGTGGCGGAGAGGGTGGCGTCGGTGCCGATGTCGGCGATCAGCGCGGCGTTTGCCGGGACGGTCAGCGAGAAGCGGCCCTGGGCGTCGGTGACGACCGGGTGCTCGCTGGCGTCGCAGACGCCGTTGCCGTCGGCGTCGACGCAGACCTTGGCGCCGACGTAGTAGGTGGGCGCCAGGGTGGGGTCGGTGGCGCTGCCCGGCGTGAAGCTGGCGGCGGTGACGACACCGCTGAGGGTGACGCTCGGCGTCGACGGGCGGTCGCTGTCGGAACCGCAGGCGGCCAGGATGGCGGCGGCGATCAGGGTGAGCGAGGCGTTCAGCGCGGTGGATTTGCTGGGTCGCATGGGGACGTCCTGGAGTGGTGGCGATGGCTGGGTTCGAGCGGCCCGGGAAGGGGGTGGCTCGAAACGCGGCGCACTCTAGGAATCGCGCATGACGGATCCGTGTCAGCGCGCGTCAAGGACGTGTGAGGACCCAGGCGGCACAGGGCCTGGCGCATTTCGCAAAGTTTGGTGAAGCGGCGGGCAAGGCCGTAATGGCTCGCGGAGCGCACGGGGCTTGGCGGGTGCGAAACACGTTGGACCGCGGCCCGAGGCCCTGTGTCAGCCCGTATCAGCCCAGATCGAGCACGCGGGGCGTTGCCTGCGATCCTGCTGCGCGTGGGGCGCGATGTTCACCATCCTGGACAGGACGCGCGTTCGATGTCCAGAACAGTGAACGAGAACCTGGCCCCCCTCTTGAGGAGAATTGGTCAGCCCTTCACCCCACCCGCCGTCAACCCGGACACGATCCAGCGCTGCGCCAGCAGGAACACCGCGGTGATCGGCAGGCCCGAGAGCACCGCCGCGGCGGCGAAGTCGCCCCACAGGAAGCGTTGGTCGTGCAGGTAGTACTTCGAGCCGACCGCCAGCGTGAGGTTGGATTCCTCGCGCAGCAGCACCGAGGCGACCGGGTATTCGATGATGCAGCCGATGAAGGCCAGCACGAACACCACCATCAGGATCGGCACCGCCATCGGCAGCAGCACCAGGCGGAAGGCCTGCCAGTGCGACGCGCCGTCGACCTTGGCGTTCTCCTCGATCTCGACCGGGATCGTCTCGAAGTAGCCCTTGATGGTCCAGATGTGCGTCGCCACGCCGCCCAGGTAGGCCACGATCACGCCCGCATGCGTCTCGATGCCCAGCCAGGGCACGAAGGTGCCGATGGTCTCGAAGATGGCGTAGATCGCCACCAGCGCCAGCACCGGCGGGAACATCTGCAGCAGCAGCATGCTGCTGAGGATCCCGCCCTTGAACGGGAAGCGCAGCCGCGCGAAGCCGTAGGCCGCCGTCGTCGAGATCGCCACGATCAGCAGCGCCGAGATCGTCGCCACCTTGATCGAGTTCCACAGCCAGGTCAGCACCGGGAACGGCGGCTGTACCAGCGAGCCGTCCGGCGCCTGGTACGGAATGCCCAGCGCCAGCTGCCAGTGCTCCAGGCTGATCGACGTCGGGATCAGGCTGCCGGTGGCGAAGTTGCCCGGCCGCAGCGAGATCGACACCACCGCCAGCAGCGGGAACAGCGTGACGGCCAGGAAGCCCCACAACATCGCATGCGCCGCCACCACGCGCCAGCGCGCCTGCTTGCCTCGAACGATCGCCATGGGATGCTCCTCAGCGGTTGGCGTTGCGCATCAGGCGCAGGTTGAGCAGCGACATGCCCGCCACCAGGATGAAGATCAGCGTGGAGATCGCCGCCGCCAGACCGAAGTCCGTGCCCGAGTCCCGGAACGCGATCCGGTAGGTGTAGCTCACCAGGATGTCGGTCTGCCCCGCCGGGATCTTGGTCGACAGGTAGTCCGGCCGACCGTCGGTCAGCAGCGCGATCAGCACGAAGTTGTTGAAGTTGAATGCGAAGGCCGACACCAGCAGCGGCGACAGCGGCTTGATGATCAGCGGCGCGGTGATCTTGAAGAAGTTGGTCAGCGGTCCCGCGCCCGCCAGCGCCGAGGCCTCGTACAGGTCCGATGGAATCGCCTTCAGCAGCCCGGTGCACAGGATCATGATGTACGGGTAGCCGAGCCACACGTTGACGATCAGCAGCATCGTGCGAGCCAGCGCGGGGTCCGCGAACCAGGCCGGCCGCACGCCGAAGAGCGCGTCCAGGATCGCGTTGATCTCACCGAAATTCTGGTTGAACAAGCCCTTGAACACGAGGATCGAGATGAAGCCGGGGACGGCGTAGGGCAGGAACAGCAGCGTGCGGTAGGTCGTGCGGTAGCGCAGGTCCTCCCAGTTCAGCAGCACTGCCAGCATCATCCCGATCGCGGTGGCGAAGACCACGGTCAGCAGCGAGAACACCACCGTCCAGCCGAAGATCGACAGGAAGGGGCCGCGGAACTCGGCGTCGAACAGCATGCGCCGGTAGTTCTGCGCGCCCACCATCACCTTGTAGCCAGGCGCCAGGTGCGTGCCCGCGGCGGCACCCTGGCCTTCGTAGTACCCGGTGCGTGCGTCCGGGCGGAACAGGGCGCCGTCGGCGACGCGCCGGATCGCGCCATCGGCCTGTTCCTCGAAGTGAGGGCGGATCGGGCCGAACTCGCGCAGGCCGAGGTAATGCAGCGTGGACGCCTCGCCGACGCCGCCGGTGGCCGCGGTGCCGCCGGCCCGGCCCGGCAGTCGCAGCCGCAACTGCGCCAGCGCCAGCCGGTGCTCGACGAGTTCCTTCAGCGTGAGCGCGGTGCCCAGCGTCGCGTCGGCCGGGCCGACCGCCTGCATCGCGACATCCACCGGCTTGCCGGTCTGCCGCAGCGCCAGCGGCGGCGAGACGAATTGGGCGGCACCGCTGGCCGGGTCGCGCAGCACGATCCGGAAGTCGCTGCCGGCGCCGTGCACGCTGTAGTCGCGCACCTCGTCCAGCACCGTGTCGTGCTGGTCCAGCAGGAACTCGCGCACGCGGTCCTGGCTCAGCAGGTGGGCCGAGGAGTAGTTGGTGAAGCCGATCTGCGTCGTGAACGCGAGCGGGAAGGCGATGAACAGCAGCATCCCGGCCACGCCGGGGAAGAGGTAGCGGTAGGCGAAGCCGGCCTTCGACAGGTAGACGGCGAAGCCGGTGCCGAACAGCAGCAGCACGCCGAGCGCCCAACTGGTCAGCCCCGCGGCATACAGCATGAACACGAGGTAGAGCGCCGCCAGCGCGACGACGGCGATCGTCGGCCAGTAGAGCGCGCGGCCCAGCCGCTCCAGCATGCCGGGCGGCTGGCGGGTGTAGGCCTCGGCCAGCGGCGAGCCGGGCAGGGCGGCGGACAGGGCCGCGGAGGAGGCGGTCGTGGCGTTCATTGCTTGAGCAGCATCCGGCCCGACGCGCCGTCCAGCGCGTCCCTGGGGCTTTGCAGGCCGTTGGTGATGGCTTCCAGCGCCGCGTCCATCGCGGTCCAGAAGCGGCCCACCTCGGGGATGTTGGGAATGGCCTCGCCGGCGCGGGCGTTCTCCATGCTGGCGCGGATCAGCGGGTTCACCGACAGCGCCTGGTAGAA
Organism: Roseateles chitinivorans; assembly: GCF_002761755.1. Lineage (GTDB taxonomy): Bacteria > Pseudomonadota > Gammaproteobacteria > Burkholderiales > Burkholderiaceae_C > Roseateles > Roseateles chitinivorans. The sequence continues at coordinate 37,031 of NZ_PEOG01000041.1, read as the reverse complement.
GGCCTTGTTGGCCGGCACGCCGATCGGCACGTCGGCGTCGAGCACCCTGAGCGACTCGGGCCGCATCAGGTGGCGCTCGATGAACTCGCGCGCGAGGTCCTTGTGCCGGGACGGCGCCGAGATCATGCAGCCCAGCACGCCGACGAAGGGCTTGGAGGGCTTGCTCGGGATCACCGCCGGGATCGGCGCGACACCGATGTCGATGCCGGCCTTGCGCGCGTTCTCCCAGGCCCAGGGGCCGGAGATCATCATCGCGATCTCGCCGCGCGCGAAGCTCGATTCCATCTCGGAATAGCGCGCGCCGCGCGGCATCACGCCCTCCTGGATGAGGCGCTCCAGCATGCGGCCGGCGGCCAGCGCGCCTTCGTTGTTCACCGCCACCTGGCGTGGATCGAAGTCGCCCTGCGCATCACGGCCGAAGATCACGCCGCCGGCGCCGGCGAACATCGGCCAGCTGAAGAAGCTCTTGTTGTAGTCCCACAGGATCGCGTGCTTGCCGCGCTGGCGCAGCGTCTTGTCCAGCGCGATCAGCGCGTCCCAGGTCGCCGGCGGTTGCGACACCAGCGCCTTGTTGTAGATCAGCCCGGTGGTCTCGATCGCGATCGGATAGCCCCAGAGCCGGCCCTGGTAGCGGAAGGCCTGCCAGGCCGCGGGTTCGACTTCGTCGAAGAGCGGCTTGCGCGGCTGGATCGGCGTCAGCAGCCCCGCCTTGGCCCATTCGCCGACGCGGTCGTGGGGCCAGCAGAAGACATCCGGACCCTTGCCGGCGCCGGCCGCCTGGGTGTACTTCTCGGGCGCGTCGACCGGATGCTCGACGACGACCTTCACGCCGGACTCGCGCTCGAAGGCGTCGCCGACCTTCTGCAGCCCGTTGTAGGCCTTGTCGCCATTGATCCAGACCAGCAGCTTGGGCGCGGTCTGCGCCGCGGCGGTGCCGCCGGCGCCCAGCAGCAGCGCCGTCGCGAGCAGGCCCAGCGCGCGCCGCGTCGCACGCAGGGCCCGTGCGGGATTCGCGGAGCGCGGCGGCGCGGCCGACGCCATCGCGGTCGCCGTCATGCCGCCGCTCCGAGGCGCTTGAAGGCCAGGCCTTGCGCGTCGAAGAGATAGCAGAGGTCCGGCGGCAGGTGCAGTTGCAGGGTGTCGCCGGCGCGGACACGGGTCCGGCCGTCGAATTCGCAGGTCAGCGCGTCCTCGACGCCGGGATAGGCGCAGTAGGCATGGGTGACGCCGCCCAGAGACTCGACGAAGGTGACGGTGCTCGAGATCAGGTTGGCGTCGCCGCCGACCTCGAAGTGCTCCGGCCGCAGGCCCAGCGTGACCCGATCACCGGCGCAGGCGCGCGACGCGTCGACATGGGCGCGGATCGTCGCGCCATCGCTGAGCCGCAGCGCCGCATGATCGGACGCGGCGGCGACCACCTCGGCCTCGATGAAGTTCATCTTCGGGCTGCCGATGAAACCGGCGACGAAGAGGTTGTCCGGATGCTCGTACAGCTCCAGCGGCGTGCCGACCTGCTCGATGCGGCCGGCGCTCAGCACGACGATGCGGTCCGCCAGCGTCATCGCCTCGACCTGGTCGTGGGTGACGTAGACCATGGTGGTCTTCAGGTCCTCGTGCAGCTTGGCGAACTCGTAGCGCATGCGCACGCGCAGCGCGGCGTCCAGGTTGGACAGCGGCTCGTCGAAGAGGAAGACCTCGGGCTTGCGCACGATCGCCCGGCCGATGGCCACGCGCTGGCGTTGCCCGCCCGACAGGTCCTTGGGCTTGCGCTCGAGCAGGTGCTCGATGTGCAGGATGCGGGCGGCGTAGCGCACCGCACGGTCGATCTCGTCCTTGGGCACCTTGGCCAGCTTCAACCCGAACGCCATGTTGTCGTACAGGTTCATGTGGGGATAGAGCGCGTAGCTCTGGAACACCATCGCGATGCCGCGCTCGGCGGGCGGCACGTCGTTGACGAGGCGGCCGCCGATGCGCATCTCGCCGCCGGTGATGTCCTCCAGCCCGGCGATCGTGCGCAGCAGCGTCGACTTGCCGCAGCCCGACGGGCCGACGAAGACCATGAACTCGCCGTCCCGGATCTCCAGGTCGATGCCATGCAGGATCTTGGTCTCGCCATAGGCCTTGACCACGCTGTGCAGCTTCACGTCCGCCACTTGGGTACCTCCGCGCGCGCCGGGGGGAGGCGCCGCTTGTCTCGCTTGTTGGTGTCGATCGATCGTTCGGGGTCCGTGATCGCAGAGCGGCGATGGAGCGAACGATGTTTGTAGAGAATATACATGGCTGATTTCCGATTCACAACGCGGCTTCATCCGTAGATTCGGCGGTGACCTACCTGAAATCAACAACTTACGGTGCGTATCGGGATAACCCGATGTAGTGAAACTACAGAAATTGCAGGCGTCTGACGGATACTTCGCTCCATGGCGACCGCCTCCGTCGGCGCCGCTGCTTTCCGACGAATCGAATGAGCGCTTCTTCCGCCTTCTCCGCCGGCACCGGCCTGCCTGCGATGGCCGACGCGGTCGAGCCTGGCCGCCATGAGCCGCTGGGCGTCACCGTCCGCGATGGCGGCGTCAACATCGCCGTGTTCTCCGCCCATGCGACCCGCGTGGAGTTCTGCCTGTTCGACGAGAGCGGCACGCGGGAGCTGTCGCGCCATGCGCTGCAGGGGCCGGTGGACGGGCTGTGGACCGGCTTCCTGCCCGGTGTCGAGCCCGGCCGCCTCTACGGCCTGCGCGCCCACGGTCCGCATGCGCCCCGTGAGGGTCATCGCTTCAACGCCGCCAAGCTGCTGCTCGATCCCTATGCGCGGGAGATCGTCGGCGAGTTCCGCAACCTGCCCGAGGACCACGGCTATCCCTTCGGTCGTCCGGACGGCCCGCTGGCGCTGGACGAGCGCGACAACGGCCCGACCGCGCTGAAGGCCCGCGTGGCGGCGCCGCTGGTCGCGCCCGGTCCGCGCATCAACGCACCGCGGCACGCGCCGCGCGATGTCGTGCTCTACGAGGTGCATGTGAAGGGCTTCTCGATGCGGCATCCCGGCATTCCCGAGGCGCTGCGCGGCAGCTACGCCGCGCTCGCGCATCCGGTCGCCGTCGCCCACTTCAAGCGCCTGGGCGTGACGACGCTGTCGCTGCTGCCGGTGCAGTTCGCGGTCGACGAGCCGCACCTGTCCGGCACCGGCCTGCGCAACTACTGGGGCTACAACACGCTGGGCTTTTTCGCGCCGGATCCTCGGCTCGCCTCCGCCGCGGTGCGCCACGACCCGTCCGCCGTCGTGGCCGAGTTCCGCGCCATGGTCCATGCCTTGCACGAGGCCGGCCTGGAGGTGGTGCTCGACGTGGTCTACAACCACACGCCCGAGGGCAACGAGTGGGGACCGACGCTGTCGCTGCGCGGGCTGGACCAGAAGAGCTACTACCGGCTGCAGGCCGATGATCCGTCGCGGATGGAGAACCTGACCGCCTGCGGCAACACCGTCCAGGTCGAGCATCCGCGGGTGACGCAGCTGGTGCTGGACTCGCTGCGCTACTGGGTCGGCGAGATGGGCGTCGACGGCTTCCGTTTCGACCTCGCCCCGGTGCTGGGTCGCACGGCCGCGGGCCACGATCCTCGGTCGGCCTTCTACACCGCGCTGCGCCAGGATCCGCTGCTGGCGCAGGTCCACCTGATCGCCGAGCCTTGGGATGCGGGACCTCAGGGCTACCAGCTCGGCCGCTTCCCGGGTCGCTTCATGGAATGGAACGACAAGTTCCGCGACGCGGCCCGCGGCTTCTGGCTCGGCCATGGGCCGGAAGGCGGGCGCATCGGCCGCGGCGAATTCGCGCGGCGCTTCAGCGCGTCCGGCGACATCTTCGATCCGGCGCGACCGACGAATGGCGGCGGCGCGCGCTCGCCGCTGGCCTCGATCAACTTCCTGGCGGTGCACGACGGCTACACGCTGGCCGACCTCGTCAGCTACTCGCGCAAGCACAACCAGGCCAATGGCGAGGACAACCGCGACGGTCGCGACGGCGAGCTGTGCGGCAACTTCGGCGTGGAAGGTCCCACCGACGATCCCGCGATCCGCGACACCCGCGAACGTGCCCGCCGCGCGATGCTGGCGACGCTGCTGCTTTCGCAGGGGACGCCGATGCTGTACTCGGGCGACGAGTTCGGCAACGGGCAGGGCGGCAACAACAACGCCTACTGTCAGGACAATCCGATCGGCTGGCTGGACTGGCCCGCGGCCGATGACTCGCTGATCGCCTACACCGCCGAGCTGACGCGGCTGCGTCGCGATCATGCGCTGCTGCGCCACGCCCGGTGGTTCGCGTCGCCGGAAGGCGATGGGCACGACGGCGGCCGGGACAACGAAGCACCGGGCCAGCCGAGGCTGCGCTGGTTCGACCCGGCCGGCCATGAGATGCGCGAGCAGGACTGGCGAACCGATGGCCGGACGGCGCTGGCGGCGATGCTGAGCGATGGGGACGATCGACTGCTGCTGATGGTCAATCCGGACGCCACCCCGATGCATTTCCGGCTGCCGGAGGCCGTCGACGTCGATGGCGACGATGACGGTTGGATCGCGCTGCTGGACAGCAGCGGCGAGACGGCGCCCGGCCTTCGCGGCGAAGATCGCGTGACCGTGCCGGCCCGCGCGCTGATGTTGTGGGGGCGGCCACCAACGAATGGCGTGCCGGCGTCCCAATAGAACACCGACCCCGAATCATTCCAGGAACACTTTCCCGAGCGACACGACACCATGACGATCGACCTTCATCAACGCCAGTCCGGCGTCCTGCTGCACATCACCTCGCTGCCCGGCCCGAATGGTGTCGGCGACTTCGGTCCCGAGGCCTATCGCTTCGTCGACTGGCTGCAATCGGCGGGGCAGTCGATCTGGCAGTGGCTGCCGAGCACGCCGATCGGTCCGGGCGAGAGCCCGTACCAGGGCGTCTCCGCATTCGCGGGCAGCCCGTGGATGGTGGCGCTGGAGCCGCTGGTCGCGCGCGGCTGGCTGGCGCAGCCGGCGGCGCCGGAGGGTGGCTTCGACGACCGCCGTGTCGACTACGGCCGTGTGCTGCCCTGGCGCGAGCAGCAGCTGCGCGCGGCCGCGGCGGGCTTCTTCGCGCGGGCGTCGGCCGAGGACCGCGCCGCCTACGAAGGGTGGTGCGCCTCCCAGCGCGACTGGCTGGACGACTACGCGCTGTTCATGGCGACCCGCTCGTCGCGCGGCGGTCAGCCGTGGTGGGAATGGCCGCGCGACCTGGCGGCCCGCGAGCCGCACGCGTTGGCGGCGGCGCGCGAGCAGTATGCGGAGGAGGTCGGCTTCTGGCAGTTCGTGCAATGGTGTTTCGACACGCAGGTCGGCGCGCTCAAGGCCTATGCCAACGAGCGCGGCGTCCACATCATGGGCGACCTGCCGATCTTCGTCGCGCACGACAGCGCCGACTGCTGGGCGCGCCCCGACCTGTACGAGCTGGACGAGCATTTCCAGCCCACGGTGGTGGCCGGCGTGCCGCCGGATGCGATGTCGGTCACCGGCCAACGCTGGGGCAATCCGATGTACCGCTGGGACAGGATGGCCCACGAGCACTTCGCCTGGTGGACCGCACGCGTCAAGCGCATGCTGAGTTCGGCCGATGTCTTCCGCATCGACCACTTCCGCGGCTTCGCGGCCTATTACGAGATCCCGGCCGACAGCCCGGACGCCACCCGCGGCGTCTGGAAGACCGGTCCGGGCAAGGCGTTGTTCGATGCGATCGCCAGGTCGCTCGGCGAGCTGCCCATCGTCGCGGAGGACCTGGGCTTCATCACGCCGGACGTGCACGAGCTGCGCGACGCGTTGAACTACCCGGGCATGAAGATCCTGCAGTTCGGCTTCGGCGGCGACGGCGGTCACGAGTTCCTGCCGCACAACTGGCCGCGTGCGGCCGTCTGCTACACCGGGACGCACGACAACGACACGGTGCGCGGCTGGTGGAACCAGGCCAGCGCCCATGAGCGCGCCTATGCCGCCGCCTACCTCCCGGCCGGCGATCACGACATCCACTGGGCCATGATCCGCGCCTGCGCCAACTCGGTGGCCAATGTGGCGGTCTATCCGCTGCAGGACGTGCTGGGCCTGGACAGCGCCCATCGCATGAACATTCCCGGCACCCTCGGCGGCAACTGGGAATGGCGCTTCACCTGGGACATGGTGGGCGCCGAGCCGGGCCGCCTGCTGGCGCAGATCTCGGCGACCAGCGGGAGATCCCCGATTGCCGGCGCCCGGCTGCCCGAGTGAAATGATCTGAAACCGCTTTCATTGGGGAAACCACGGCGGTGATCCCGGGGCTCGCGCCCTAGGATCGGAATCGCACGGGACAACGTTGTCATCGACTGCCCGGTCCTGCGCACCGGACGGCGGACAGCGCGCGAGGACGCCAGGAGCCGCCGATGAGCACGACCGAGATCTTCCTGATCGCGATGGCGATCATCTTCACCGTCCCCTACCTGGTGTGGCGGCTGGGCGGGACGGACTATTTCGCGCCGCTGGTGGTGGTGCAGATCATCACCGGCATCCTGCTGGGCCCCGGCGTGCTGGGGCGCGCATTTCCCGACTACTACCAGTTCGTGTTCAGCGCCCCGGTGGTGCAGTCGCTCAATGGCGTCGCATGGTGGGCGGTGATGCTGTTCGTGTGGATCGCCGGCATCGAGCTCGACCTCAAGAAGGCCTGGGCGCACCGGGTCGAAAGCGGCATCACGGCCGGTCTGGCGCTCGGCGTGCCGATGGCGCTGGGCGCCGTGGCTGCCGCGCTGCTGCTGGGCATGGGCACGCAGTGGATGGGGCCTCGTGCGCTGACCTGGCAGTTCATCGTCGGCGTGGGCATGTCCTGCGCGGTGACCGCGCTGCCCATCTTGATCCTGCTGATGGAGAAGCTCGAGATCCTGCGCCAGCCGATCGGCCAGCGCATCCTGCGCTACGCCAGCCTGGACGACATCCTGATCTGGGGCGTGCTGGCGGTGATCCTGATGGACTGGTCGCGGGTGAGCAAGCAGGTGATCTTCCTGGCGCTCTTCGCCGTGGCGACGGTGCTGTTCCGTCGCCTGATGCGGGCGATCCCGGCGCGCGACCGCTGGTACGTCGGTTTGATCTGGCTGGCCGTGGCGGCCTTCGGCGCCGACTGGTCCGGCCTGCACTTCATGGTCGGCGCCTTCCTGGCCGGGGTCGTGATGGACGCGGACTGGTTCGAGCAGTCGCAGATGGACGCGCTGCGCCACCATGTGCTGCTGGTCGTCATGCCGGTCTTCTTCCTCAGCACCGGCTTGCGCACCCAATGGGGGATGCAGGGCGGGGCGGTGTTCGCCGCGGCCGGGCTGCTGCTCGCGGCCTCGGTGAGCGGCAAGCTGCTGGGCACCCATCTGGCCGGCCGGATCCTGCGCTGGGCGCCCGGCGAGGCCGGCATCATCGGCTGGCTGCTGCAGACCAAGGCGCTGATCATGATCATCTTCGCCAACGTGCTGCTGGACAAACAGATCATCACCAGCGAGACCTTCACCGCGCTGCTGCTGATGGCGGTCGGCTCGACGATGCTGACGGTGCCGATCGTGGCGCCGCGCCTCGCACGGATCAAGGAACTGGTGCTGCGCGCGAGCTGACCGGCGGCGCAGGCGGCCTCGGTCCGTTCCCCGTGTTGAAGGGCAGGCCCGTGCGCGGCATGTTCAGCGCGCGAAGGCGGCGGCGTGCGCCATCACCGGTGCCTGCGCGATCAGCGCGGCCGGCGCCACCAGCGCGGCCTGTGCCGCCGCGCTGACGACGACCGCCGCGGTCGCCGACCAGGGCAGCCCGACGCGCGCCTCCGACAGCAGCCGCGCCGGCAGCGGCAGGTCGTTGCTGGTGGGGACGATGGTCAGGAACTCGTCGGCGCGCGCCAGCTCGATCTCCTGCTCCGACATGCCGACGAACACATGGGCGAAGCCGCGCTCGACCGCGTCCAGGGCCGCCTCGGTCGCGCGGCGCCAGCGCTTGACGGCGGCCACGTCGGACCGGCTCGCGGTCTCGGGCACCGGCCAGCGCGGGTCGCCGCCGGTCACCGCCTGCGCGGCCTGGAAGGCGTCCACGACGCCTGCCGGCCCGCCGAGCCGCGCATCCAGCACCTGCGACGCGATCACCCGCGCGAGCTCGCGCTCGTGGTACGGGACCATGACTCTCTCCAGGATGACTTCATAGCGTCGCATGACGGTTCCTTCCACTCGGGCGCTTGCATTGGGGAGGAAGGAGAATACTGTATGCACATACAGTGTTCAAGGCAGGGTCTTGGGGGGTGCTGCCATCCGTTGGCAGGATGAAGGACGCCCCCGGGCGGCGGACCGCGCGGGGGCGTCATGAGGGTCGACCGGGCGGCTTCAGCCGCCGCGGATCACTTCAGGCCGGCGCCCATCGCCTTGGACAGCGAGGCGGTCGGATCGTCGCCGGAGAACTCCCAGAAGAAGGCGCCGCCGAAGCCCTTGGACTTCACATAGGCCATCTTGGTGGCGATCGTCGCCGGGGTGTCGAAGCTCCAGAAGGTCGTGCCGTTGTAGATCCACTGGGCCTTGCTGACGTCGTCGATCCGGCTGGTGTAGCCCTGCAGGTTCTTCAGGACCTTGTAGTCCTCGTTGCCCGCCTCGTAGGTGCCCGGGGCCGGCGTGCCGGTCTGGAACAGGCCGTTGTTGACGTTCGGGACATTGGTCCAGCCGCGGCCGTAGAAGCCGATGCCCACGTTGAGCTTCTTCGCCGGCACGCCCTTGTCGAGGAAGGCCTGCATCGCGTCGTTGGTGTTGTATTTGCGCACATCGCCGGTCGACGGATCGTTCGCCGGCGCGTACAGCGGCGAATGGAAGCCGGTGATCGTGTCCCAGCCGCCATGGAAGTCGTAGGTCATCACGTTGATGAAGTCCAGGTAGGGGTGCACCTTGTCCGGGTCGTAGGCGCGGACCTTGTCCACCCCGGCGCCGGAAGCGATCGTCAGCAGCAGGCCCGGCTTGACCGCGTCGAGCTGCTTGCGGAACTCCGCCAGCAGCGCGGTGAAGTTCTCCCGGTCCTCGGCCGCGCCGCAGGCCAGGCCGCAGGCGTTCGGGTACTCCCAGTCCAGGTCGATGCCGTCGAACACGCCCAGCGCCGCGCCCGGGCCGCCCGCACCGTCGCTCACCGGCAGGTTGCCCTTGATGTAGGCGTCCACGCAGCTCTGCACGAAGGCCACCCGGTTCTCCGGACGGGCCGCGCTCGAGAAGCCGCGCGACCAGGTCCAGCCGCCCAGCGAGATCAGCACCTTCAGCTTCGGGTACTTGGCCTTGAGCTTCTTGAGCTGGTTCCAGCTGCCGCGCAGCGGCTGGTCCCAGGTGTCGGCCTTGCCGTCCACGCTCAGGTCGGCACCGTAGGCCTTGCTGTAGTCGGCGAACGCGTCGCCGCCTTCCCCGGTGCTCTCATTGCTCGGGATGACCTTGCCCACCTCGCAGCGGTTGTTGCGGACGTTGCCGAAGGCGTAGTTGATGTGGGTGAGGTTGGCCGCCGAGCCGCTGGTGTCGATGTTCTTGACGTGGTAGTTGCGGCCGTAGATGCCCCACTGCGCGAAGTAGCCCAGCAGCACCTTCTCGCCGGCCGTCTGCGTGTCGGTCTTGACGGTGATCGGCGCCGACGGCTGCGAGCTGCCCGCCTGGTTGAACGCGCTGACGGTGAAGGTGTAGCTGGTGTCGGGCGTCAGGTTGGTGACGCTGGCGCTGGTGGCCGCGCCCTGCGCGACCTGCGTCGCGCCCTGGTTGACGCGGTACTGCACCGTGCAGTTCGGGCCCGCGGCGACGGCGTTCCAGGCCAGGTTCACGCTGGTGGCGCTCTTGGACGGCGCGCTCAGCCCGGCCGGCGTGGCCGGGGCCGCGGCGCAGTTGCCGCTGGCGGTGCCGGTCAGCAGCGCTGCGCTCAGCGCGGAGACATTGCCGGCCTTGTCCTTGGCGCGCACCTGGTAGCTGTAGGCGGTGCCGGCGCTCAGCCCGGTGTCGGTGTGGCTGGTGCCGGTGGGCGACGCGATCAGCGAACCGCCACGCAGCAGTTCGTAGTTGTTGACCCCGCTGCCGGCGTCGGTCGAGGCGGCCCAGCTCAGCGTGATGCTGCTGGTGCCGATGTTGCTGGCGCTCAGGCCGGACGGGACGCTCGGCGGCGTGGTGTCGGCGCCGCCGGTGTCGCAGGCGCCCAGCGATTTCCAGACGTCCCACTGGCCGGAGTTGGTCGCCGGCGGGTTGTTCTGCGTCCACCACTTCGCCTGGTAGGCGATGTTGTTCTGCTTGGCATAGCTGTTGGACGTGCCGGTGTAGATCGCCGACGCGGACCATTCGGGCACGTTGGTGCAGTCATAGGCCTGGGCGGTGCCGGCGGCCATCGCCGCGGCCAGCGCGATGCCGCCGAGGCGGATCATGCGGTTCTTCATGTCGAGCTCCTGGTGTCGAGGGGTTGGGTGGGGAGGTTCCGGGATCACTGGCGGGCGGCGGTCGAGGCCTTGACCGCCGCGGCGGCGGGCACCGCGCCGCGCCGCGCCTCCTGCGCCAGCGCATAGCTGCGGCCGCCGAACGTGACCGTCCAGTTGCTGGGCATGGGCATGGGCAGGTAGTAGTTGATGGTCAGCGTCACGCTGGCGCCGGGCGCCAGGCTCTGCCAGCCGGGCAGCTTGAAGCTGGCGCGGTGGAAGTCGTTCTTCAGGCCACCGACGTTGTGGCCGGCGGCGTTCGAGCCGTTGGCGATCACCGTCAGGCCGAAGCCGCTCTGGTCGGTCACCGTCGACGGGATCGCGGTGGGGACGTCGAACTGGAACTCGGTGCCGCCGGGCAGCGTGGTCGTGCTGTTGTTGGTCAGGGTGAGCTTGGGCGTGATCGGGTAGTTGCTGTCGCCCAGCGCGAAGCCGCCCAGCGCGTAGCCGATATCCAGCGTGTCCGCGGGCAGGCTCGCCGAGGTCAGCCGGTTGCCGTAGGCGCCGGCCGTCTTCAGCTTGTTGTAGAGCGTGCTGGTCAGCGTGTTGCCGATGAAGTACTCGTTGCGGGCGGTGTCGAAGGCGTAGTCGCCGGCGAACTCCCAGAACATCACGCCGCCGATGCCGCGATCGGCGATGTACTGCGCCTTGACGCCCAGGGACTGTTCGTCCTCGGTGCTGATGAAGACCTGCTTCTGCGCGTTCCACAGCCAGGGCGCCACCAGCGTCGCGTCGTAGTGGCGAACGTAGCTGCCGGTGAGCCGGTCGGCCGGATTCGTCGCCGGGTTCAGGCCATAGGCGGCGAGGTAGCTGCCCGGGCGGCCGGAGGCGAGGTTCATCGCATGCCACATCGGGTTGGAGCCGGCCGGGACTTCCTTGCTGGAGACGTCCAGGTCGTGCCACAGGTTGTCGATGCCCACCGCGCCGTTGCCGCACTTCTGCACCGTGCCGCCGCCGGTGCCGGCCGGGCACTTGCTCTGGTCGGGCAGGGCGGCCTGGCCCCACAGGCCGTTGGTGCCGCCGGTCACGCCCTGCCAGCCGCGGGTGTAGTACGGCACGCCGATGTTGATGCGGCCGGCCGGCATCGCGCCGCGGAAGTAGTGGTAGGCCCAGTCGGTGTTGAGGTAGCCGATGCGGGCGTACTGGCTGCTCGAGTAGTAGTTCCAGGCGGTGAGCTCGGCATCGCGGCCGTCGTCGTACAGCGCCGCGTTGGGGCCGACGAACTGGTTCCAGGCGCCGTGCAGGTCGTAGCTCATGATGTTCACGTAGTCCAGGTACTGGGTGACCTGGAAGGCTTCCATCCCGCGCAGCAGGTAGCCGGAGGAGGGCGCCGCGATCGTGAGCAGGTAGTGGCGCGCGTCGGCCTGGCTGGCCGCGTCCAGCTTGGCGCGCAGCGTGCGCATCAGCACCACGTAGTTCTTCATCAGCGCGCCGCGGCGGGCGTTGCTGATGGCGAAGTCCACCGGGTTGCCGGCGTTGTTCATGCTGGTCGGGTACTCGTAGTCGATGTCGACCCCATCGAAGCCGTACTGGCGCAGGAAGGCCACGGCCGAGTCCGCGAAGGCGTTGATGCCGGCGGTGTTGGTCGAGCCGTCGGCGTTGGTGGTCATCGTGTAGAAGCCGGTCGTCTCCGCCCAGCCGCCGACCGAGATCAGCGTCTTGACGTTCGGGTACTGCTTCTTGAGCTTGTTCAGCAGGTTGAAGTGGCCCTTGTAGGGATAGGCCGGGTCCATCTCCGCGCCGGCGATGCCGGGCCAGGTCAGGCCGGTGGCGGGATTGGCGGCATCGGCGGTGTTGCCGATGGACAGCTTGTTGGCCGCGTCCACGTGCGCGAACGCGTAGTTGATGTGCGTGACCTGCGCCCAGGGGATCTGGTGCGCGAGGAACGCCGGCTGGCCGGTCTTGCCGGTGCGCCAGCTGGTGAAGTAGCCGATGATGCGGCGCGGCTTGTCGGCGCCCATCTTCTCGCGGCCCTGGTCGTCGTAGACCTTGCAGTAGGCGGGCGCGGTGCCGGGCGTGGTGACCAGGCCCTCGGGCCGGCAGCGCTCGTCGCCGGTGACCTGGCCCTGCACGCTGATGCGCACGGCGGCGCTCTCGGTGGTGGCGCCCTTGTCGTCGGTGGCGCGGGCGGTGATGTCGGCGATGCCGGCGCGCGCGGTCCAGCCGATGCTGAAGGGCGCGGTGCTGTCCTCGGCGACCAGCGCGCCATTGACGTAGAAGCCGACCTTGGCGACGGTGCCGTCGCTGTCCGCGGCGGTCGCGGCGAGCGTCACCGTGTCGCCGGCGGTGGGCGAGGTACCGGCCGTCGGCGCGGTCAGCGCCACGGTGGGCGGCTTGTTCGTGCCGCCTCCGCCGCCGTCACAGGTGCCGAGCACCTTCCACACGTCCCACTGGCCGGAATTGCTCGCCGGCGGATTGTTCTGCGTCCACCACTTGGCCTGGTAGGCGGTGTTGTTCTGCTTGACGATCGCGTTGCCGCCGTAGGCGGTGGCCGCGTTCCAGTCCGCGACGCCGGTGCAGTCGTAGGCCATCGCGGAACTGCCGGCGAAGGCCAGCGCCACCGGCATCAGCCAGGGCAGCAGCGGGTGGGGACGGGCACAGGGATGAAGTCTCATCGGGGGCTCCTGAACGGTGTTGTCGTTGTCTTCGGGAACTGCAGGGATGAGCGCCGCCGCGCCGGGCGACTGCGGAGGCAGCGCGGCGGATACGGTCGGACTCGGAGAAAAGGCGCCGGTCGGTTCAACCGGCGAAGGCGGCGGTCGCTCGGGCGCGACCGCCGGCGACCGGCCTCAGGCCGGCCACTCGGGGGCAGAAGGGCGCGGGATCGGCGCCGCCGGGACGACGACGCGGTCAGCGGGGCGGGGGAAGGCGCGTGCAGGCATGGAAGTCACTCCTCGCGTTCGACGTGCAGTCCGCGGGCGACTGGCGTCCGCGGCGTCCAGGAGATCGATACCGCTGCTGATCTCATAGTGGTATGCAATGTAGATACCACTCGCATCCGAATCATTCAGGTTAACCCTTGAGGTCTGGGTAACTTGTCGTAATGATGTCGTCGAAACGGGGCCGTGGCGTCATTTTCCCGGACGAGAAGGGAAAACCGGTGCCGCAGAACGAAGTCGCTGGGAAAACCAGTGTGGGACCAATTTTTGCCGGAGCCCTCCCGGGCCGGACGGGGTCAGCGCTCGACGCGCTGCCACTGCCCTTCGCGCAGCAGCTCGTGCGGCAGGAAGCGGGCCTTGTAGGCCATCTTGTCGCTCTGCGCGATCCAGTAGCCCAGGTAGAGGTGAGGCAGGCTCAGGTCGCGGGTCTGGCGCAGTTGCCACAGCACGTTGTAGGTGCCGTAGCTGACGCCGGGCTCCGGCTCGTAGAAGGTGTAGACCGCCGACAGCCCGTCGCCCAGGATGTCCAGGATGGACACCATCTTCAGCGCGCCAGCCGGCTCGCGGAATTCCACCAGCCGCGAGTTGACGCGGCTCTGCAGCAGGAACTGGGTGTATTGGTCGACGCTGTCGTGGTCCATGCCGCCGCCGCTGTGCCGGCCGGCCTGGTAGCGCAGGTAGAGCTGGTAATGCTCGTCGCTGTAGCCGAGCCGCATGACGCGCGCCTGCAGGTGCTGATGCTGCGCCCAGGCGCGGCGCTGGCTGCGATTGGGATGGAAGTCCGCCACCGGGATGCGCATCGGCACGCAGGCCTTGCAGCCATCGCAGTAGGGCCGGTAAGTGAACATGCCGCTGCGCCGGAAGCCGGCGGCCACCAGGCTGGAGTAGGCGTCGGCGTGGATCAGGTGGCTGGGCGTGGCGACCTGCGAGCGGGCCTGGCGGTCGCTCAGGTAGCTGCAGGGGTAGGGCGCGGTCGCATAGAACTGCAGCTCGGCCAGCGGGAGTTCCTTGGGATGCGTCACGGTCAGGGCCTGTCGGACGTTGCGCGCGAGTCTTGCGGGGAGGGGATCGGCGGGGAGCCGGCGTCCGCGCGGTCGGCGTCGCCGAGGCCCAGGTGGGCCCACAGGCGCGGATGATAGGTCCAATCCCCGGGCGCCGGCAGGCCGACATGGGCGGCCAGATGGGCCTCGAAGGCCTCGCGCGTGACGGGTGCCGCACCGAGCGACGCGAGGTGCGCCGTCTGCTGCTGGCAGTCGATCCAGGGAATGCCGAACTCCCGGCACAGGCAGACCAGCGCGGCCAGCGCGATCTTCGAGGCGTCGGTCCTGCGCATGAACATCGACTCGCCGTAGAACATGCGGCCGAGGTTGACGCCATACAGCCCGCCGGCGAGCTCGCCGTCCATCCAGGTCTCGACGGTGTGCACCGTGCCCTCGCGGGCGAGCTGCAGGTAGGCCTGCTGCATCTCGGGGACGATCCAGGTGCCGTCCTGCCCGTCGCGGGGCGTGCTGGCGCAGGCCTTGAGCACGGTGGCGGCGGCGCTGTCGACGCGGATCTCGCAGCCGGGCGTGCGGATGAAGCGGGCCAGCGTCTTGCGCAGCGAGCGCGAGAGCTTGAAGTCGGCGGTGCGCAGGACCATGCGCGGGTCGGTGGTCCACCAGAGGATAGGCTGGCCCTCGCCATACCAGGGGAAGATGCCGCGTGCGTAGGCCGCGCGCAGCCGTCCCGGCCTCAGGTCGCCGCCGGCGGCGAGCAACCCCGGCGCGTCGCTGCGCGGCCCCAGCGCGCGGCGGGTCGGCGGGAAGTCCAGGGAGTCATCGTCGAGCCAGGGGATCATCCGCTTCATGGTAGCGTGCCGGCTTCTGTCGAAGACCTCCCGCGTCCCCCTCGTTCCCATGATCACCCTCTACGGCATCCCCAACTGCGACACCGTCAAGCGCGCCCGCGCCTGGCTCGACGAGCAGGGCCTGGCCTACCAGTTCCACGACTACAAGAAGCAGGGCGTGCCCGCGCAGCGGCTGCCGGGCTGGATGGCGGAACTGGGCTGGGACAAGGTGCTCAACCGCGCCGGCACCACCTGGCGCAAGCTGGACGACGCGACCAAGGCCGGCGTCACCGACGCGGCATCGGCGGCCGCGCTGATGGCGGCCCAGCCCAGCGTGATCAAGCGTCCGGTCGTCGAATGGGACGACGGTCGACTGAGCCTGGGCTTCTCGCCCGAGCTGTTCGCGTCGCACGCCCCGCGCTGATCGGAGGTTCCCCATGTTCACCGGCATCGTTCAAGGCATCGCGCAGGTCGCCCGGATCACCGACAAGGAAGGGCTGCGCAGCTTCACCCTGGACTTCCCCGACGGCTTCTGCCGCGACCTGGAGATCGGCGCGTCGGTCGCCTGCGACGGCGTCTGCCTGACCGTCACCGCGCTCGACGGCGATCACCGTGCCGATTTCGACGTGATGCTGCAGAGCCTGAACCTCACGACGCTGGGGCAACTGGACGTCGGCGGCCGGCTCAATGTCGAGCGGGCCGCCAAGGAAGGCGCCGAGATCGGCGGCCATCCGCTCTCCGGCCATGTCGATTTCATGGCCACCGTCGCGTCCATCCGCCAGCCGGCCAACAACCACGTGATCCGCATCGCGGTGCCCGCGCCCTGGATGCGCTACATCTTCCCGAAGGGCTACATCGCGGTGAACGGCGCCAGCCTGACCGTGGCGGAGGCCGGACGCCACCCCGACGGCTCGGGCTGGTTCGAGGTCTGGCTCATCCCCGAGACGCTGCGGATGACGACCTTCGCCGACAAGGGCGAGGGCGCGCCGGTCCATATCGAGATCGAGCGCCAGACCCAGGTGATGGTGGACACCATCCGCGACGCGGTGGCCGAGAAGATCGGCGCGCTGATGCCGGCGCTCAGGCTGTTCGCCCAGGAGCGGGGCCTGGACCTCGGCGCGGAATGAGGCCTGCGGGTTCCCCCGCATAGTCCATCGCCGCTGTTTCGCCATCCCTACAACACCAGATGACCTAAGTCATCGGCGCCACGCGATGCGCCCGCGCGCGGCGCCCACTTCACCGCGTGACGCGGACGCCTCGCGCCGGCCCGGCCGACGCGCCGGCGCGCCATTCACCGATGCCATCGGCCATCGCGCCGATCCTCGCCAGCCCGCGCCGATGCTGGCGCTCGCGGGGTCAGGCTTTGCCGGACACCGTCCGTCGAGCGGTTTCGTGCGCGCTGCGGATCGGAGCCGTCCCTGATCCACGCCGGCGCGTGTCCGCTCCCGTGGATCGGGTGGCACCCACCACGATGGGGGCCTCGCTTTTTGGGAACCTGCGCCTAACAATCCGCCACATTCGATCGCATCCATCGCGTCCATCGCGATCCGGACCACAGGCAAGGGGAAGACGAATGATGGCCAAAGGCCTGATGGCTGCCGGGCTGCTCGCCGCGTCGATCGCGGCGATCGCCCAGGTGCCTTACGTGTTCAGCTACAACCCGGGACCCACCCGCGGCACGAAATGGATGGCCAGGGCCTCCGACGGCAATGCCGAGGGATCGGCCTCGGTGGTCGCGTCGTCGCCGCGTCCGGTGTGGGCACGGATCTGCTACACGATCGGTCCGTCCGACAGCACCGTGTCGGTCTATGCGCAGACCCGCAACGAGGAGCCGCGCGCCTTCGAGATCGCCTGGGGCGGTTGCAGCGATGTCTTCGGCACCAGCATCTGGATCGGCAATCCGCATGGCCAGCCGGTCGGTGGCCATTACGGCGTCGCGCCCGCCACCCCGCTCGACTGATCACCCTGTTTCCCAGATCCGGCCGGTCGGGCCGACCGGGTCGTGTCCGTCGTTGTTGTTTTCGCTCGTCCTGAGATGTCCTTAGAAAAACTGGAGGATCCCATGCTCGCCACTCCCCGCTCCACTTCCATGTCCGGCTTCGCGCTGAAGTCGGCCCTGCTGCTGTCCCCGCTGCTGCTCGCGGGTTGCCTGGCCAGTGCGCCGACGATGGGCGAGAACAAGGGCACGGTCTCCGGCGCCGCCGGCGGCGCGACCGCCGAGAACCAGAACAGCAAGCTCGAGCATTGCGACGAGACGCTGGGCACGCTGGCGATCTTCGAGGACACCAACGCGCCGTGGTGGTCGCAGCTGCGCGACCGCCAGCTGGGCTCCACCGTGCCGGTGCTGCGCCTGATGGTCCAGCAGTCCAACTGCTTCGTGATCGTCGAACGCGGCAAGGCCTTCGCCAACATGGAGCGCGAGCGCGCGCTGATGCAATCGGGCGAGGTCCGTGCGGGCAGCAACTTCGGCCAGGGCCAGATGGTCGCCGCCGACTACACGATGAGCCCGGAGATCCAGTTCGCCGGCAAGACCGGCGGTGGTGGCGGTGGCATCGGCACCGGCGCCATCGGCCTGCTGACCGCGGTCGCGGCCAACGTCAGCCAGAACGAGGCGTCCACGACGCTGCTGCTGGTGGACAACCGCTCCGGCGTGCAGATCTCGGCCGCGGAAGGCACGGCCAAGAACTTCGACTTCGGTTTCGGCGGCGCCAGCTTCTTCAGCAACACCGCGATCGCTGGCGGCGCCTACGGCAAGACGCCGGCTGGCAAGGTCATCGTGACCGCCTTCGCGGACTCGTACAACCAGATGGTCAAGGCGCTGCGCAACTACAAGGCGCAGCAGGTCAAGGGCGGCCTGGGCACCGGTGGCCGACTGGGCGTGCAGGGCGGCTCGACCGCCGCGTCCAAGGAACTGGACCAGCCGGCCGCACCGAAGGCCGCGCCGAAGCCGGCCGCCAAGCCGGCGGCGAAGAAGCCGGCCACGTCGGGGACGACGGGGACGACCGGCAAGTAAGACACCGCGGGAGAGGGGCGCGCCTCAGCGCCTCTCGATCTCGGCGCGCAGGCGGTCTTCCTGCTCACGCAGCTCCGGCGTGAACGCCTCGCCGAAATCCTCGGCCTCGAAGATCTGTCGGATCTCGATATCCGAGTCTCCCGTCTGCGGATTGGGGCACTTCTTCACCCACTCGATCGCCTCCTCCAGCGAGGCGCATTCCCAGATCCAGAAGCCGGCGATCAGCTCCTTGGTCTCGGCGAACGGGCCGTCGGTGACGGTGCGGGACTCGCCGGAGAAGCGCACCCGCACGCCCTTGCGGCTGGGGTGCAGGCCTTCGCCGGACTTCATGATGCCGGCCTTGACCAGCGCCTCGTTGTAGGCGCCCATGGCGGCGAGCAGTTCGGTGCTGGGCATCTCGCCCGCTTCGCTGTGGCTGTCGGCCTTGACGATGACCATGAATCGCATGACATGCTCCTGAAAGGGTCCCGGCGGGACGCTGGAAGTAAATGAGGGTGGACGACCTCGGCCGTCTCACCCTCATGACGTCTGGCGCTGCCGGATTTCGACAGGCCTCGCGAAATTCCGCTGGCCCCGATCGGACCACCGGGCCGGTCCCGCCGCTCAGGCCGCCAGCAACTGGCGCAGCACGTAGGGCAGGATGCCGCCGTGGCGGTAGTACTCGACCTCGATCGGCGTGTCGATGCGCAGGATCAGCGGCACGCGGCGCTCGGCGGCGCCAGCGGCACGGATGATCAGCGTCGCTTCCGACTGTGGCCGGATCTCGTTGCCCAGCTCGATGTCGATGACTTCATCGCCCTTCAGGCCCAGCGATTCCCAGGAGTCGCCCGGACGGAACTGCAGCGGCAGCACCCCCATGCCGACCAGGTTGGAGCGGTGGATGCGCTCGAAGCTCTTGGCCACCACCGCCTTGATGCCGAGCAACTGCGTGCCTTTGGCCGCCCAGTCCCGGCTGGAGCCGGTGCCGTATTCCTCGCCGGCGAAGATCACCGTCGGGGTGCCGGCGGCGATGTAGCGCATCGCGGCGTCGTAGATGAACAGCTTCTCGCCGCCCGGCTGGAACAGCGTCAGGCCGCCTTCCTCGCGGGCACCATCCGGCTTGGCCGGGATCATCAGGTTCTTGATCCGCACGTTGGCGAAGGTGCCGCGCATCATGACTTCATGGTTGCCGCGGCGCGAGCCGTAGCTGTTGAAGTCCGCCTTGAGCACGCCTTGCTCCTTCAGGTAGCTGCCGGCGGGCGAGGCTTCCTTGATCGAGCCGGCGGGCGAGATGTGGTCGGTGGTGATCGAGTCCCCGAACAGCGCCATGATGCGCGCGCCCCGGACACCGATCTCCTGCGCCTGCGGGATCTGGGTGAAACCGCTGAAGAACGGCGGCTGCGCGATGTAGGTGCTGCGCGGCCAGCCATAGACCTGGCCGGTGCCGCCGGTGATCTTCTTCCAGAGCTCGCCCGGCTCGGCCTTGACCTTGCCGTAGTTGGCGCGGTACGCGTCCGGATTGAGCGCGAGCTTGAGCAGCGCATAGATCTCGTCGCTGGTGGGCCAGATGTCGCCCAGGTAGACCGCCCGGCCGTCGGTGCCATGGCCCACCGGCTCGGTCATCAGGTCGCGGGTCACGTTGCCGGCGATCGCGTAGGCCACCACCAGCGGCGGGCTGGCGAGGAAGTTGGCCTTGATGTTGGGATGGATGCGCGCCTCGAAGTTGCGGTTGCCCGACAGCACCGCGGCGCAGACCAGGTCGTTGCCGGTGATCGCCTCGTTGATCTCGGGCGTCAGGTCGCCGGCATTGCCGATGCAGGTGGTGCAGCCGTAGGCGGCGACGGTGAAGCCCAGCTGCTCCAGGTAGGGCAGCAGGCCGGCCTTCTCCAGGTACTCGGTGACGATGCGCGAGCCCGGCGCCAGCGAGGTCTTGATGTGCGGCTGCACCTTCAGGCCGGCCTCGACCGCCTTCTTGGCCAGCAGGCCGGCGGCAAGCAGCACGCTCGGGTTGGAGGTGTTGGTGCAGGAGGTGATCGCCGCGATCAGCACGTCGCCGTTGGCGATCGACAGCCCCTTCTGGGCGCCGCCCAGCGGGAAGCGCTGGTGGAGCTTCTCGGCCGGCTGGTTGAAGCCGTTGTCGGTCACCGGCTTGCTGAACAGCGAGGTGAAGGTCTTCGCCAGGTCGGTGATGACGATGCGGTCCTGCGGGCGCTTGGGGCCGGCCAGCGAGGGCACCACGCTGCCCAGGTCCAGCGAGACGACCTGGCTGAAGCGGATGTCGCCGGCCTTCGGGATGCCGAACAGGCCCTGCGCGCGGAAGTAGCTCTCGAAGGCCTCGATCTCCTCGGTCGTGCGGCCGGTGCCCTTGAAGTAGTCGATGGTGCGCTCGTCGACAGGGAAGAAGCCCATCGTCGCGCCGTACTCCGGCGCCATGTTGCCGATGGTGGCGCGGTCGGGCACGGACAGCGAGGCGGTGCCCTCGCCGAAGAACTCGACGAACTTGCCCACGACCTTGGCCTTGCGCAGGATTTCGGTGACGGTCAGCACCAGGTCGGTGGCGGTCACGCCCTCGCGCAGGCGGCCGGTCAGCTCGAAGCCGACCACGTCCGGCGTCAGGAAGTAGACCGGCTGGCCGAGCATGCCGGCCTCGGCCTCGATGCCGCCGACGCCCCAGCCGACGACGCCGATGCCGTTGATCATCGTCGTGTGGCTGTCGGTGCCGACCAGCGTGTCAGGGTAGTAGACGGTGCCGGCGCCGCTGCCGGCTTTGTGCACGCCGCGGGCGAGGTATTCCAGGTTGACCTGGTGGACGATGCCGAAGCCCGGCGGCACGACGCCGAAGGTATCGAAGGCCTGCATGCCCCACTTCATGAACTCGTAGCGCTCGCGATTGCGTTCGAACTCGAGCTTCATGTTCAGGTCCAGGGCCTGCTTGTCGCCGAAGTGGTCGATCATGACCGAGTGGTCCACCACCAGGTCCACCGGCACCAGCGGCTCGATCGTCTTCGGATTCTTGCCCTGCGCCTGCGCGACGTTGCGCATCGCGGCCAGGTCGGCCAGCAGCGGCACGCCGGTGAAGTCCTGCAGCACCACGCGGGCCACGACGAAAGGGATCTCCTCGTTACGCGGCGCATTGGGCTGCCAGTTGGCGAGCTGCTCGACATGCTCGGCCGTCACGCGCTTGCCATCGCAGTTGCGCAGCACCGACTCGAGCACCAGCCGGATCGACACCGGCAGCTGCTTCACATTGGGGAAGCGCTCGGCCAACCGGGGCAGCGAGTAGTACTTGCCGCTCTTGCCGGACGCGGTCTTGAAGCTGGCGACGGTGTTGGCGAATGCATGGGGCATGGCTCACTCCTTGGCTTTTGGTCCTGGCGCGGTCCTGGGACCCGGGGCCAGACGGGTTTCTCTCGGGCGATGGGGGCTGATTGTGGCCCTGGCCGGCGGGCTTGTGATGACTCCTTTGGGCGAGGGTGTGCGAGGGCGCAACGCGCTCGCGCGTGTCCCCCGCCAGAGGGCGGCGGGCATGCAGATTGCAGCAATGTCCCCAATCCGGGCGGGGGGTGTCGCTTTGGCTAACATCCCCCGACAACTCCTGGCCGCCAGCTCGCGAGGTGCGCAAGAACTGACCCCGCGGTGCTTCCGACCAACATGCTTTCGTGGTGTTTCGGACGAGGACTCGCATGGATCAGGAACTGTTGTCCCCCACGTCGGCCGCCGCCGCCCGCGCGGCCGAGGTCATCGCCGGCGTCTCGGGCGCGCCGCCGCTGCCGCCCGCCGGCCTGACCCTGCTGCAGCGCCTGTTCTCCGCCTACCCCGGCAGCATGGGGCTGCGCCTGGGGCATTGGGCCACGCGACTGGGCCGGCAGGCCCATCAGCCGCCCGAGTTCACCCTGGTCCTGAACGAGCCGACGGCGCTGCGCCGGCTGCTGCTGGGCCGCGATCCGCTGCGCTTCGCCGAGGCCTACTTCACCCAGCAGATCGACGTCGAGGGGGACTTCTTCGCCGCGCTGCAGCTCAAGGACCACCTGCCCGAGCTGACGCTGTCCTGGAGCGATCGCCTGCGCCTGGCGGTCCGCCTGCTGGCGCCGCCACCCGGCGCCGCCGACGCGGACCTGCGCGCCGACGGGGTGCGCCGCCACACCCGGGCCGAGAACAAGGCCGCGATCGCCTTCCATTACGACCTGTCCAACGATTTCTACGCGCTCTGGCTGGACCCGGCGATGGTCTATTCCTGCGCCTATTACGAGACCGAGGAGACGAGCCTCGCGCAGGCCCAGTGGGCCAAGCTGGACCACATCTGCCGCAAGCTGCGGCTGCAGCCCGGCGAGGAACTGCTGGACATCGGCTGCGGCTGGGGCGCGCTGGTGATGCATGCGGCGCGTCATTACGGCGTGAAGGCCACCGGCATCACGCTGTCGGAGCGGCAGCTTGCGCTCGCCCGCCAGCGCATCGAAGCGGCCGGCCTGCAGGGGCAGGTGGAAGTGCGCCTGTGCGACTACCGGGACATGAGCGGGCAATTCGACAAGGTCTCCAGCGTGGGCATGTTCGAGCACGTCGGACTCAAGAACCTGCCGACCTACTTCGGCAGCGTGCATCGGCTGCTCAAGCCCGGCGGGCTGTTCCTGAACCATGGCATCACCCATGAGGAGGACGGCTGGGGTCAGGCGCTGTCGTCGAAGTTCATCAACCGCTATGTCTTCCCGGACGGCGAGCTGGACCGGGCGAGCAACGTGATGCGGGTGATGGAGCAGCAGCAATTCGAACTCCATGACGTCGAGGGCCTGCGCATGCATTACGCGCGCACGCTGCGCGCCTGGGTGGCCAAGCTCGAGGAGGGGCATGAGCAGGCCCTGCAGCATGTCGACGAGGCGCATTACCGGATCTGGCGCCTCTACATGGCGGCCTCCGCGCTGGAATTCGAGACGGGCGAACTGGGCCTGTACCAGATCCTGGCCAGCAAGCGCGACGGCGGTCCCGCGCCAGTCCCGCTGACCCGGCGCTACATGTACGAGCCGAGATAGCGAGGTCGATCGCCGCCGCGGTCATGTCGCCGCCGAGTTGAAGGGCGACGGAGCGGTCCGCCGGGGCTGTCAAGCTGCCTGCCGGTCGCCTGTGGCGCCGCGGCACGGCTCCCCGCTTCGAGGGGAAGCTGCCGTTGACCCTGCCCGGCGTCGCGCGCAAGATGCCTCTCCATGGGGATCCGTCATGACGAAGTCAGGCGCTGGCGGACGGCGATCGAGCGTGGCGCCTTCGGTGTCTGGGACTTGAACCCGCCGCTGGAGCTGGTGCATTACTCGCCGCGCTGGAAGGAGCATCTGGGCTTTCCGCATCCGGAGCAGCCGGACAGCACCGCGTTCTGGCGCTGCCGCGTCCATCCGGAGGACCTCGAGCCGATGATGCTGGCGCTGCGCGCGCATTTCGACGGCTTCACCGACACCTATGAGCAGCGGTTCCGCCTGCGCAGCAATGGCTCGGGCTATCGGACGGTGCTGTCGCGGGGGAGGGTGGTCCAGCGCGATCACCGGGGCGATGTCGTGCGGATGCTAGGCACGATGATCGACCTGACCGAGCGACCGGTGACCCCCTACGACGATCGCTTCCTCGGCGAGCATCTGTCGCCCGCGGCGCTGGGCTGCACGCCGTTCCACGCGCTGCTCGGTGTGCCCGCGACCGACGCGGCGCCGTATGACCCGCAACGCGACGATGACGCGGTCCAGTTGCTGGATCAGGTGGCCGAGATCCTGGCGGTGTCGTTCAGGCAGGCGACCTGCGGCGCGTGAGCGGCCGCAAGGCTTTGTCGACAATCGGGCGCGCATAATCGCTGCCTTGTCTGCCCGCCGTTGCCGCCGCCATGCCGCTGACCAATCAGGAAATCTACGAGCGCATCTACACCGCCATCAGTGAACGGCGGCTGCTGCCAGGGACCAAGCTGAACGAGGAGCGCCTGGCCAGCGCCTTCCAGGCGAGTCGCACCCGCATCCGCGAAGTCCTGAACCGGCTGAGCCAGGAACTGGTGATCGACCTGCACCTGAACCGCGGCGCCTTCGTCGCCAGTCCGACCCCGCGCGATCTCAGCGACGTCTTCGCGATGCGCCGCGCCGTGGAGCGCGCCATCGCCGCCCAGTTGAGCGCCGAGCTGGCCGGGTCCGCTGGCCAGTCCCAGCTCGCCGCGATGCGGCAGCACCTCAAGCATGAGGCCGATGCCCGCGCCGCCGGCGATCGCGCCGCGCTGGCGCAACTGACCGGCGCCTTCCACCTCCGACTGGCGGAATGCACCGAGAACCGCCTGTTCATCGACACCGTCCGGCGTCTGGTGGCGCTCACCGGTCTGGCGATCGCGCAGTACGACGCGCTGGCCTCCAGTGCCTGCCCCGATCACGAGCACGACGACATCGTGGCCGCCATCGAGGCTGGCGACCCCCGCCGCGCGGAGCGGCTCATGCTCGAGCACCTGACGCACGTGGAGCAGGGCATTCGTCCTCCCGCTGAAACGGCCGGCGAAATGGACTTCCGCCAGATCTTCCAACTAGAGCCCGAAACGCCGCCCCGCGGGACCAAGCAGCGCCGCAAGCCGGCCGCCAAGGCGTGATCCGGCTTGAACGCGGGCCGCGATGCCCATGCCGTGACGTCTGAGGTCTATGCCGTGACGTCGCGGCCGAAACCTGCGGCCCATCCGGTCCAGCGCTTGCTCAACGGCGGCGCGTAGTCGCCGCGCTTGGCCGTCCTGAGCCGCAGTGCCGACAGGGCCTCGGCCAGCTTCACGGCCACTGCCAGCCCGTCGATCACCGGCACATCCAGGCGCCGCTGCAACTCCTCGCACAGCGCGGCCATCCCGGCGCAGCCGAGCACGATGGCCTCGCTGCGATCGCGCGCCAACGCCACGCGCGAGGCCGCTTCGATCCGTGCCAGCGTGGCCTCGTCGCACGACTCCAGCGACAACACCTCGATGTCCGTGCCGTGGATGCCGCGGCACGTCGACTCGCATCCATAGCGACTCACCAGCCGCTCGGCGATCACGCAGGTGCGCGTCATCGTCGTCACGACCGAGAACCCCGTCGCCACGATGGACGCCGCGCGGAAGGCGGCCTCCGCAATGCCGAGCACCGGTCCGGGCAGCGCCTCGCGTGCCGCGTCCAGTCCGGGGTCGCCGAAGCAGGCGATCACCGTCGCGTCAAAGCCCTCCCGCGCCGCCACCATCGCCTGCTCCGCCACGCCCGCGGCCCCGAAGGCATCGTCCAGGTGTCCCTCGATCGACACCGGCCCGAACGTGGGGCAGCGGGCCACGATCTCGGTGCCCGGCGCGGCCACCGCGCTCGCGGCTTCCGCAATGCTCCGCGTCATCGGCAGCGAGGTGTTGGGGTTGATCAGCAGTAGCTTCATTGGGGCTCCATGCACCTGCCAGGTGCCTTGTGCACACGACTGGTGTGACATCCAGTAGACAGCGCGGTCGATGATATGGCACAGCTTATGCATACAAAAAGACCATGACGACTGCGCGCAACGATCTGGAGCTGATTGGGCTGACCAAGCGATACGGCGATGCCACCGCGGTGGCGGGCATCGAGTTGCGCATCGCGGGGGGCAGCTACTGCTGCCTGCTCGGGCCGTCGGGCTGCGGGAAGACCAGCACCTTGCGGATGATCGCGGGCCATGAGGTGCCCACCGAGGGCCACGTCGTGCTGTCAGGCCGTGAGATCACTCACCTGTCGCCCGCGGAGCGCGGCACCGCGATGATGTTCCAGAGCTATGCGTTGTTCCCGCACCTGAGCGTGCTGGACAACGTGGCCTTCAGTGCGCGCATGAAAGGGCAGCCCAAGGCCCAGCGGGACGCCCGCGCCCGCGAGCTGCTCGAGCTGGTCCACATGACGCCTTATGCGGCGCGTCTGCCCGCCGCGCTCTCGGGCGGTCAGCAACAGCGCGTCGCGCTGGCTCGCGCGCTGATGATGCAGCCGCGCGTGCTGCTGCTGGACGAGCCGCTGTCGGCGCTCGATCCCTTCCTGCGCGTCCGGATGCGCGCCGAGCTCAAGCGCTGGCATCGCGAACTCGGCATGAGCTTCGTGCATGTCACCCACTCCCAGGAGGAAGCCATGGCACTGGCGGACCTCGTCGTCGTCATGAACCAGGGCCGCATCGAGCAGGCTGGCGCGCCGCGAGAGGTGTTCGAGCGGCCCCGCACCGAATTCGTCGCCCGCTTCATCGGCGCCCACAACGTGATGGAGACGCCGGCCGGCAAGGTCGCGGTGCGATGCGACCGGGTCCTCGTCGGGCGCTCCGAGGGGACCAGCGCGACAGGAGGATCCGCCATGCCGGCCACCGTGATCGACGTCGAGTACCAGGGCAGCCAGGTGCTGGTCCACCTGGGCGCAGACACCGGCAGTGAACTCGACGACGCGGCCGGCCCCGACTGGACTGCCGCCATGAGCGATAGCCAGTTCCATGCGAGTCCGCTGAGCCCGGGCGACCGCGCCACGATGCAATGGCGCGAAGCGGACGTCCATGTGCTCGAGGCCTGACTTCCCGATCTCCCATCCTGATTTCTCTCATTCCCGATTTCTCATCCCTGATCCCAGCCACCCTTCTCGAGGAGACGCTTGATGACCACCCGCCGCCAATTGCTGAAGACCGCCGGCGCTGCCACCGTCGCCGGTGTGGGCACGATGGGCTTTCCGTTCGTGCATGCCCAGGCCAAGCCCGTCCTGCGCTACCTCGGCACCGCGGTGAACCAGGACAAGGCGATTGCCGAGAAGTTCGAGGCCGACACCGGCATCAAGATCCAGTACATCGCCGTGACGACGGATGACGTGTCCAAACGCGCGGTCACCGCGCCGAACAGCTTCGACCTGATCGACACCGAGTACTTCAGCCTCAAGAAGATCCTGCCGACGGGCAACCTGCAGGGCATCGACACCCGGCGGATCAAGAACGCCGACCGGATCACGCCGCTCTTCACCCGCGGCGAGGTCGGCGGCAAGAAGGTCGGCGACCAGGGCACGGCGCCGAAGAAGGTCATGTACGTCGAGAAGCCCGACGCGAAGGCCTTCGCCGCCGCGCCGACGCAGTACATGACGCTGATCCCCACTGTCTACAACGCCGACACGCTGGGCATCCGGCCCGACCTGATCAAGCGTCCGATCGAGAGCTGGAAGGAACTGCTCAATCCTGAGTTCAAGGGCAAGGCAGCGATCCTGAACATCCCGTCGATCGGCATCATGGACGCCGCGATGGTGGTCGAGGCGGCGGGCCTCTACAAGTACCCGGACAAGGGCAACATGACCCGCAAGGAGATCGACCTCACGATCAAGACGCTGATCGAGGCGAAGCGTGCCGGCCAGTTCCGCGCGCTGTGGAAGGACTTCAACGAGAGCGTCAACCTGATGGCTTCAGGCGAGGTGGTGATCCAGTCGATGTGGAGTCCTGCGGTCACCGCCGTGCGCACGAAGGGCATCGCCTGCAACTTCCAGCCGCTGAAGGAAGGCTATCGCGCGTGGGCCGCCGGCTTCGGCGTGCCACGGACGCTCAAGGGCCGGCAACTGGACGCCGCCTACGAGTTCATCAACTGGTTCCTCGACGGCTGGGCCGGGGCCTACCTGAATCGCCAGGGCTACTACAGCGCTGTGCTGGACACCGCCAAGGCCCAGATGGCGCCCTACGAGTGGGCGTACTGGATGGAGGGCAAGGCGGCCGAGAAGGACATCAAGAGCCCCGGTGGCGATCTGCTGGCCAAGGCCGGCGAAAAGCGCGACGGCGGCAGCTACGAGCAGCGCATGAGCGGCATCGCCTGCTGGAACGCGATCATGGACGAGAACGCGTACATGGTGCAGAAGTGGAACGAGTTCGTTGCGGCGTGACGGGGCGATGAGGCCACAGACCTCCGCGTGGCTGCAGGCCGGCCCCCTGGCGGCCGTCTTCGCGCTGTTCTTCGTCGTGCCGCTGGCGCTGGTGGTGGTCGTGAGCTTCTGGCAGGCGACCGACTACGAGCTGATTCCGGCCTTCACGACGCAGGCCTATGCCGATGTGTTCCGCGGCTGCGCGGACACGTCGGCGCTGTGCGTCACGCTGAAGACCTATCTCTCGACGCTGAAGTTCGCGGTCCTGACCTGGGCCTTGACGCTGGCGATCGGCTTCACGATCGCCTATTTCCTGGCTTTCCATGTCCGCACGACGCTGATGCAGACGGTGCTCTTCCTCGTCTGCACCGTGCCGTTCTGGACCAGCAACGTGATCCGGATGATCTCGTGGATTCCGCTGCTGGGGCGCAACGGCCTGGTCAACCAGACGCTGCTCGCGACCGGTGCGGTGGACCGGCCGGTGGAGTGGCTGTTGTTCTCGGACTTCTCCGTCGTGCTGGCGTTCGTCCACCTCTACACGATGTTCATGATCGTGCCGATCTTCAACTCGATGATGCGCATTGACCGTGCGCTGCTCGAGGCGGCGCGCGACTCGGGCGCGAGCGCGTGGCAGACCATCCGCCATGTCGTGATGCCGCTGTCCCGGACCGGCGTCCTGATCGGCTCGATCTTCATCCTGGCGCTGGTCATGGGCGACTTCGTGACGGTGGGCGTGATGGGTGGACAGCAGATCGCCTCGGTCGGCAAGACGATCCAGGTGCAGGCGGGCTATCTGCAGTTCCCGGCCGCAGCGGCCAACGCCGTGGTGCTGCTGGCCGTGGTCATGCTGATGATCGCGGCGCTGATGCGGCTGGTCGACCTGAGACGGGAGCTCTGAGATGAGCGATGCCACGACGCGGCGCCCCGGCGCCTTCTTCGCGCTCGCCGCCTTCTTCGGACTCTTCGTGCTGTTCCTCTACGGGCCGATGATCGCGATCGTCGCGCTGAGCTTCCAGGGCCCCGAGGGCGGCTTGACCTTCCCGCTGCGCGGATGGTCGCTGCACTGGTTCGCGAAGCTGTGGGAAGGGATCGGCGTAGTCGACATCGGCGCCGCGTTCCGCCGGTCGCTGGCGCTGGGTGGCGTCGTGATGGCGCTGACGGTGCTGCTGTCGTTGCTGGCCGGGCTCGCCTACCGCAAGCGGTTGCCGGGCGGGACGGTGCTGTTCTATGGGGTGGTGGCCAGCCTGATCATGCCGTCGATCATCGTGTCGCTCGGCATCGGGCTGGCCTTCCGGCTGCTCGATGGCGGCATCAAGGCGGTGCTGGAGGGCATGGGCTCGTCCTGGGCCGATGACTACGGCACTGCGCTGGGCCTGTTCACATCGGGGCTGGGCGCGCAGCTGACGTGGACGTTGCCGTTCGGGCTGCTGATCATGTTCGCGGTGTTCAACCGCTTCGACCGCGCCTACGAGGAAGCGGCGCGTGACCTGGGCGCGACGCGGTGGCAGACCTTGCGCCATGTCGTGCTGCCGCTGATCGGCCCGAGCCTGGTGGGTGTGGGCATGTTCGGCTTCACCCTGAGCTGGGACGAGATCGCGCGCTCGTCGCAGACGATGGGGGACCTGAACACGCTGCCGATGGAGCTGCAAGGCCTGACGACGACGGTGACGACGCCGGTCATCTATGCCCTGGGCACGGTGACGACCCTGGTGTCCTTCGCGGTGATCGGGCTGGCGCTCGCGGGGGTGTGGCTGATGCGGCGGCGGAGCGCCCGGCGTGCGTGAACCGCCGGAGCGGCTTCAAGTCACCGGCGCCGGATTGAACAGCACCAGCGCATTCGCCAGCTGGTGCCGTTCCGCCCAGGTCTTCCTGCCCGAGGCGACGTCCAGCATCATCCGGAACATCTCCCAGCCCATCTCCTCGATCGACTTCTCGCCATCGGCGATCTGCCCGGCATTGATGTCCATCAGGTCATGCCAGCGGCGCGCCAGATCGCTGCGCGTGGCGACCTTGATCACCGGGCATTCCGCCAGGCCGTAGGGCGTGCCGCGGCCGGTCGTGAACACATGCAGGTTCATGCCCGCGGCCAGCTGCAGCGTGCCGCAGATGAAGTCGCTGGCCGGCGTCGCCGCGTAGATCAGCCCGCGCTGGTGCCGCGCGAGCTTGTCGCCCGGCGACAGCACGCCGGAGATCGCCGAGCTGCCGCTCTTCACGATCGATCCCATCGCCTTCTCGACGATGTTGGAGAGACCGCCCTTCTTGTTGCCCGGCGTCGTGTTGGCGCTGCGGTCGACGCGGCCGCGCTGCAGGTAGGCGTCGTACCACGCCATCTCGCGCACCATCGCCTCGGCCACCTCGGGGCTGCTCGCGCGCGCGGTCAGCTGCGCGATGCCGTCACGCACCTCGGTGTTCTCGCTGAACATCACCGTCGCGCCGGCGCGCACCAGCAGGTCGGCACAAAAGCCCACCGCCGGATTGGCCGTCACGCCGGAGAACGCATCGCTGCCGCCGCATTGCACGCCGACCACCAGCTCCGATGCGGGCACGGTCTCGCGGCGGCGCGAGTTCAGTCGTTCCAGATGCACCTTCGCCTGCGTCATGACCGAGTCGATCATCGACATGAAGCCCACATGCTGCGTGTCCTGCAGGCACACCACATCGAGCGGATCGCCCTGGGCGTCGGCCGCGCCGGCGTCGCGCCGGTCGGCGATCGGGATCACGCCGGGCGGCATCAGCCGCTCGGGCTGCAGCTTCTCGCAGCCCAGGCTCACGACCATCACCTCGCCGCCGAAGTTGGGATTGAGGCTGATGTTGCGCACCGTGCGGATCGGGATGACCGCATCGGGCGCGTCGATCGCGACACCGCAGCCATAGGTGTGCGCCAAGCCGACGACGTCGTCGACGTGCGGGTACTTCGGCAGCAGCTCGCGCTTGATGCGCTCGACCGCGAACTCGACGACGCCGGCGACGCATTGCACCGTCTGCGTGATCGCCAGGATGTTGCGCGTGCCCACCGATCCGTCGGCATTGCGGTAGCCCTGGAAGGTGTAGCCGGTCAGCGGCTCCCGCGCCGGGGCCGGCACCGTGGCCATCGGCAGACCTTCCAGCTCGCGCGCCGGCGGCATGCGCAGCAGCCGTTCGTGCACCCAGCTGCCGGCGGGAATGTCCTGCAGCGCGTAGCCGATCGGCACGTGGTAGCGGAGCACGGCCGTGTCGGCGGGCAGGTCCACCAGCGCGACCTTGTGGCCCTGCGGCACGTGGTCGCGCAGCACCAGGCCGGAAGGCAGCACCGTGCCCTCGGGCAATCCGCCGTCGTTGGCGACGATGGCGACGTTGTCGGCCTCGTGCATCTGGATGGTCAGCGGGGAGGTGATCATGGGAGTTCCTGGGTCAGGTCTGCCTGGAAAGGCTCAAACGGGCTTGAGTTCGACGCGCTTGATCTCGCCGACGACGAGCAGGTAGCTCAGCACCGCGATCAGCGCATGGGCGCCGACGAAGACCAGCGCGCCGTTGAACGAGTGCGTCGTCTGCACGATGTAGCCGATCACGATCGGCGTGACGATGCCGGCGACGTTGCCGAAGGTATTGAAGAGCGCGCCCGACAGGCCGGCGATCTCCTTGGGCGAGGTGTCCGACACCACCGCCCAGCCCAGCGCGCCCAGGCCCTTGCCGAAGAAGGCCAGCGCCATGATGCCGACGACGACCGCCTCGATGCCGACGTAGTTGCACGCGATCATCGAGGTGGACAGCAGCATGCCGACCACGATCGGCAGCTTGCGGGCGAAGGTCAGCGAGTGACCTCGGCGCAGCAGCCAGTCCGAGATCACGCCGCCGAGCACGCCGCCGGCGAAGCCGCAGATCGCCGGCAGCGCCGCGACGACACCCGCGTTGAGCAGGGACATGCCGCGTTCCTTGACCAGGTAGATCGGGAACCAGGTCAGGAAGAAGTAGGTGAGCACGTTGACGCAGTACTGCGCGAGGTAGACGCCCATCAGCATGCGGTTGGCCAGCAGCTGCTTCAGGTAGCCGAGCCGGGGACCCGCGACCCGCGCGGCCCGCGAGGTCTTGTTCGAGCCCGACAGAAGCGCGCCGCCGGCCTCGATGTATTCGCGCTCCGCGGCGCTGATGGACGGATGATCGGCCGGACTGTTGTGCATCGTGCGCATCCACAGGACGCTCATCAGGATGCCCAGGCCGCCCATGAAGTAGAAGACCTCAGACCAGCCGATCGCATGCACGATCCACGCCATGATCGGCGCGAACAGCACGGTGGCGAAGTACTGCGCGGAGTTGAAGATCGCCGACGCGGTGCCGCGCTCCTTCACCGGGAACCAGGCCGCGACCATGCGGCCGTTGGCCGGGAAGGAGGGCGACTCCGACAGGCCGACCATGAGCCGCATCAGGAACAGCGCCGAGACCGCCAGCGGCAGCCCGAACAGCATCTGGTCCATGCCCATGTGGTGCACGCTGCCCTGCAGCATCGTGAACAGCGACCAGAGCAGGATGCTCCAGGCGTAGACCTGCTTGGCGCCGAACTTGTCCAGCAGCCAGCCGCCGGGCAGTTGGCCCAGCACGTAGGACCAGCTGAAGGCCGAGAAGATGAAGCCCATCTGCACCGCGTCGATGCCGAGCTCCTTGGACAGGACCGGGCCGGCGACACCGACGGTGGCGCGGTCCGCGTAGTTCAGGACCGTCACGACGAAGATCATCGCCAGCACGCCGAAGCGCGCGCGGCCGATGCCGCTCGCGGCGGCAGAGGAGAGGGATAACTGCATGTTGTCTCCGGATCGTATCGAGGGCCGGTCTGCGCCGGCTTGCGTCATGCCATCGGGCGCGCGGGCCTGGACCCCGCGCCGCCCCTCATGCCTGCATCACACGTGGATCACGCTTGCGTGTACGCGGTCTTCACCGTCGTGTAGAACTCGGCGGCGTACTTGCCCTGCTCGCGCGGGCCGTGGCTGGAGGCCTTCCGGCCGCCGAAGGGCACGTGGTAATCGACGCCCGCGGTCGGCAGGTTGACCATCACCATGCCGGCCTGCGCGTGGCGCTTGAAATGGGTCGCGTGCTTGAGCGAGGTGGTGGCGATGCCGGTGGCCAGGCCGAACGGCGTGTCGTTGGCCAGGGCCAGCGCCTCGTCGTAGTCCTTGGCCTTGATGACGCTCACCACCGGGCCGAAGACCTCTTCCTGGTTGATGCGCATCGCAGGCGAGGTGCCGGTGAACAGCGCCGGCGTCAGGTAGAAGCCGGGCGCGCCCGCGCTGCTGGCGGGCAGCGCCTCGCCGCCGACCGCGAGGGTCGCGCCCTCGGCCCTGGCGATGGCGATGTATTCGAGGTCCTGCGCCAGCTGGCGCTCGTCCACGACCGGGCCGATGTCGGTGCCGGCCTGACGGGCGTCGTCGACCCGCAGCGATGTCATCCGGTCGACCATCGCCGCGACGAAGCGGTCGTGGATGCCTTCGGTGACGATCAGCCTCGAGGACGCCGTGCAGCGCTGGCCGGTCGAGAAGAAGCCGCTGTTGACCGCGGCGGCGACCGCCACGTCGAGGTCGGCGTCGTCCAGCACGACGAACGGGTTCTTGCCGCCCATCTCCAACTGGAACTTCGCCCCCCGCGCGACGCAGGCCGCGGCGACGCGCTGGCCGGTGGCGACGCTGCCGGTGAAGCTGATCGCGTCGACCTGACGGTTCTCGAGCAGCTCGGCACCGACTTCGGAGCCGCGCCCCATCACCAGGTTGAAGACGCCGTCGGGCAGGCCCGCGCGCTTCAGGATGTCCGCGAGCTGCCAGGCCGAACCCGGCACCAGGTCCGCGGGCTTGAGCACGACGCTGTTGCCGAAGGCCAGCGCGGGCGCGATCTTCCAGGCGGGAATCGCGATCGGGAAGTTCCACGGCGTGATCAGGCCGACCACGCCGACCGGCTCGCGCGTGACCTCGACGCCGACGCCCGGACGCACCGAGGGGATCACCTCGCCGCCGACGCGCAGCGCCTCGCCGGCGAAGAACTTGAAGATGTTGCCGGCGCGCACGACTTCGCCGATCGCTTCCGGCAGCGTCTTGCCTTCCTCGCGGGCGAGCAGGTCGCCGAGTTCGGCGCGGCGCGCCAGGATCTCCGCGCCGGCGGCGTCGAGCACGTCGAAGCGCCGCTGCGGCGTCGCCAGGCTCCATGCGCCGAAGGCCGCCCGCGCGGCGGCGATGGCGGCGCGCGTCTGGGCGACGTCGGCCTGCGCGTACTCGCCGACCAGATCGCGGGTATCGCTCGGGTTGATGTTGCGGGAGGCGCGAGGGCCGTCGACCCATTCGCCGTTGATGAGGTTCTTGAACATGAGGGACTGCTCGTTGCCGGTCGCGACGGGCGCGCGGCCAGAGGATGGACGGAAAGGCCGCAGGCGCGGAGGGCGCGAGCGACGCGAAGGACGCAAAGGACGCGAAGGACGCGAAGGACGCGAACGACGCGCGCCGGCCCGAGCCGGGCGCCGCGTCCCGCGGCGCGCTTACTGCGGACCGAGCCGGGAGATCAGCGCGCCCAGCTCGTCGACCTCGGCGGGCTTGAGGTCGGACAGCGGCGGACGCACCGGACCGGCCGAGTGGCCGACCAGCGTGGCGCCGGCCTTCACGATGGACACCGCATAGCCATGGCCCTTGTTGCGCAGCGCGATGTAGGGCAGGAAGAACTCGCGGATCAGGCGGTCGGTGGTGGCGGTGTCGCCCGCGGCATGGGCGTTGTAGAAGTCGATCGCGGTCTTCGGAATGAAGTTGAAGACGGCCGACGAATACACCGGGCAGCCCATGGCGCGGTAGGCGCCGGCGAAGACTTCGGCGGTGGGCAGGCCGCCCAGGTAGCTGAAGCGGTCGCCGAGCTGCTGCCGGATCGAGACGAAGGACTCGATGTCGCCGATGCCGTCCTTGAAGCCGATCAGGTTCGGGCAGCTGTCGGCCAGCTTGAGCAGGGACTCGGGCGTCAGGCGGCAGGCGCCGCGGTTGTAGACGATCACGCCGAACTTGACGCTCCGGCAGACGGCCTGCACATGCGCCACCAGGCCCTCCTGCGAGGCTTCGGTGAGGTAGTGCGGCAGCAGCAGGATGCCCTGGGCGCCCAGGCGCTCGGCCTCCTGCGCGTACTGGATGGCGACCCGGGTGGGGCCGCCGGCGCCCGCGATGATGGGCATCCGGCCCTGGCAGGTCTGGACGGCGACCCGGATCACCTCGCTGTATTCCTTGGGCTCGAGCGAGAAGAACTCGCCGGTGCCGCCGGCGGCGAACAGGGCGGTGGCGCCATAGGGCATCAGCCATTCGAGGCGCTCGGCATAGGGCTTGGGCGCGAAGTTCAGCTGGGCGTCGAAGTCGGTCAGCGGGAACGACAGCAGGCCGTCGGAAATGGTGGCCTTGAGGTCTTGGGGCGAGGTCATGAGCGGCTTGTCTCCGTGGCTACAACAGCGCTGGAGCCGTCATCGCACCCTGTCTGGGCTGACTTGGTACCGGTACCAGCTTGAGCGAATGGTAGCGATACCACTCGCGTCGTTCAAGGGGATGTCGGACAACTGCGGGTAATCACCTAATCGGCGATCGCGTGGGGCGGCGGAGGGCGTCTGCAGCGGCTCCCCCGTTCAGGGAACCTGTTTGAGGCTGCCTCTTTGGAGGGGCCACTTCAGAGGGGGGCGTGCTAGGGGTAGTGGGGGCCGGTGGGGCCATCTACAACCGGTAGGCGATCGAGGGGGAGGCAGTCCGCTTCATCTCCGACGCGAAATCCTTCAAGGAGGCTGTCATGAGATCTGAAGCGAGAACCGCATTCCAGCAGCAAGTCATCGAGGCCCTGGTGGAAAGCAAGGCGATCAACGTCGACGCCGTCGGCGCGACCTTCGCCAAGTTCGGCGAACGGGCCCTGCTGCAGGGCGAGGCGCTGGTCACCATCATCAACCGCAACGCGATCTGGAACTGCGGCTGGCCCGGGCCGGAGCTGGACATCGTGCGCGACGCCCGCCAGCTGCGCGAGTGACGCGATGAGCGCGGTCGTCCCGATGCCGGTGGTCCGGCCGATGGTGGGCAGGCGGTCGGTCGCCACCCGGCGCCGGGAGGATTTGCTGGGTCGCGTGCATCTGGCGGTGCGCATGGCCCGGCGGAGCCTGAAGCGCGCGCTGGCCGAGGAGGAGGGGCCTGCGATCGGGATCTCGGGACGGCCCGACCAGCCGGCGCCGCTGGTGCTGGCGAAGGTCATCGGCGAGGCGGCGATGCTGCTGCGCATGGCGGCGAGCCTGCGCGGCGAGGACGAGACGCTGGACGTCGAATCGCGGTTGCTCGCGGTGCAGCTCGTCGCGCCGGCACGCGGCGCGCGAGTGAAGGCGCGGCTCTGCCACGACACCGGCCGCGCACTGGAACATGCGTCTGCGCATCTGTTCCTCGGCGACGCGGGGTATCCGGACGAGGCCTTCGACCGCCTGCTCGACGAACTCCTCGAGGGAGAGCTGCCGGGCGGCGCCGAACGGTTGCCGAATCACCAGCTGGAATGCGAATGGCTGGACCAGATCCGGCGCGGTCGGGTCGAGGTCGAGCCGATCGACGCCGAACTGCTGGCCGCCACCTGCATCGGTTGGCCGCTCGACGTGCTGGCGTGCTCGACGCTCGACCTCTACATGTTCACCCACGTCGTCCTGTATGCGTCCGACATGGGCCGGCGGCCGGTCCGCCTCCCGCGATCGGTGGACGAGGTGCTGGCCGAGGCGGAGGCGGCACTGGCCGCGGCGCTCGATGCGGACAACTTCGACCTCGCGGCGGAACTGCTGTGGACCTGGCCGATGCTGGACCGGCCGTGGAGCCCGGCGGCCGTGTTCGCTTTCGACCTGCTGTCGAAGGTCCAGGATGAACTCGGCTTCCTGCCGGGCCCGGATCATGCGCGGTGGACCGCCGCGCCCGCGCCGGGCCTCGCGCCGGACGAGGTGGTGCTGCGCACCTCCTATCACGCCACGCTGGTGATGGGCATGCTGTGCGCGGCGGCCCTGCGGCCCGGCGCCGCTCTGCCGGCATCGCCCGTGTCGCCCGCATCGCCCGCATC
>NZ_PEOG01000040.1 GCF_002761755.1 Roseateles chitinivorans | reverse complement strand
GACGATGGTCGGCCCGGTGGCGGCGGTCAGCGGTGCGCGCTGGATCGGAGCTTTGGCACGATGCGACACGGCGGAGGCCGGCACATCGCGGCCGGCGGCGGAGGCCTTCTCGGCTGCGCGCTCGGCCAGGCGCTGGCGCTTCTCCGCGGGCAGCGCCTGATAGGCGTCCCACTTCTCGCGCAGCTTCGATTCCTGCTCAGGGGCGCGCAGTTCGCCGGCATGCTGGTATCCGATGCGCGCGCGCTGGCGCTCGGCGGGCGACATGCGGGTCCACTCGACCATCCGCTCGCGCAGCCGCCGTTGTTGCTCGGCGGGGAGCGTCGGATAGCGGGCGGCGATTTCCAGCCATTTGCCCTTGCGGGCGCCGTCCAGCTGGTCCCATTCCTTCGACAAGGGGGCGAGCGCTTCCTTCTGCGAAGCGCTCAGGGACGCCCAATTCACGTTGGCGACGAGCACGCCGGGGGCGGCGGGTCGCACGGCAGCGGACGCCGAGGGCGGCGGGGAGGAGGAGGCGACAGAGGAGGGTGCGGGTGCGGAAGCTTCGCCCTCCTGCGCCGAGGCGGAAGCACAGGCCAACGCGGCGCAGACCGCAGTCGTCATCAGCCGACGCATCGTCGAGAAATCAGGGAAAACGCCGAGACGGGCGAGCAGACTCGAAGAGAGGCAGAACGATCGGGCCACGCGCCGCCTCACTGCGACGATTTCGCTTCGTCGGACTTCTCGCCCTCGTCTGGGCTGTTGGCGTTGCTCGGATCATTCGGAGTCTCGTTGAGGTACTCGCGGAAGCCCGGGTCGCTGTATGCCGCGGGAGGCAGCGGCTTGGAGAGCATCTCGGTGTCGAGTTCAGCCGCGCTGCGGATCTGCTCGTACCACTGGCTGTGCTGGATCAGCAGCAGCCCACCCAGCAGCAGCGCCAGGGGCAGGAGCGCCGCGGCCTTGCGCCAGCGCGGCGTCTTCTCGCCGCCGCCTAGGGCCAGGGTGGCGTTGCCCACATGGCGGGTTTCGGACGCGGTCCGGGTCGGTGCGGCGGCGCGTGCGGCCATTGCCTTGGCGAGCGCCTGCTCACGCGCGAAGCGCAATCTTTCCTGGATGTCTCCGGACAGGGTCTCGCTCTGCTCCGTCAAACCCGCAGCGACGCGGAGGCCGAAACGGGTCACGCGCGCGTCCGCCTCCAGCGGCAGCGGCGTTCCTGGCGTGTTCTTCTTCATAGCGAGATTCCCTTGGCTTTCAGCGTTTTGGCCAGCGCATGCACGGCGCGGGAGCAGTGTGTCTTGACGCTGCCCTCCGAGCAACCCATGACCGCCGCCGTTTCGGCAACGTCGAGTTCTTCCCAGTAACGCAGGAGGAAGGCTTCCCGTTGACGCGCGGGCAATGCTGCAACCTCCTGTTCGATGGCGGCCAGCACCTGAACGCGCGAGACCTCGTCCGCGGCGGACAGGGCTCCCATCGAGCCTTCCTGCGTTTCCAGCATTTCCAGCAGGTCGAAGTCCTCGCCGGACTCGCCTCCCTCGAAATCCGACAGGTTGCTGAAAACCGCGTTGCGGACCTTCTGACGCCGGAACCAGTCCATCGTCGCGTTCGACAGGATGCGCTGGAACAACAGCGGCAGCTCCGCCGCCGGGCGATCGAAGTATTTCTCCGCCAACCGGATCATGGCGTCCTGGACGATGTCCAGTGCGGCATCCTCGTCTCGCACCATGTACACGGTGCGCTTGAAGGCGCGCCGGTCGACGGTCTTGAGAAAGTCGTTGAGTTCTTTGTCTGTGGCCAATGGGCTGGCGCCGGAAAGGGCGGTCGGGCAGGCAAAACGGCGCGGATTATCGCACCAGCGCTACAGATCGCCACCGGTGCCCGAGTCTTCGCGGGTTTGCGTGCATAATCGGCCCCTCGCACACCGCAGTTTTTGTCTCAAGTAGGCCGCCCGACCCGGGCGCCCCTGTTTTTGACGCGACGTTTCAAGTCCGCCTCACAAGGGCGAGAGGAGAAGCACCGATGGTTTTTCGTCAGAGAAAATCTCAGAGGTTCGACATATGGACATGTCTGCCGCGGACATCAAACGTGCAGCGATCACGGAAGCTCGCTCACAACCGCACCCCCATTCCGTCAGTTCCGGACAGGAACTGAATGGCTCCGAAATCCTGGTTCAGAGTCTTCAGGCCGAAGGCGTGAAGTTCCTCTGGGGCTATCCAGGCGGTGCCGTTCTCTACATCTACGACGCGCTCTACAAGCAGGACGCCATCCAGCATGTGCTGGTCCGTCATGAGCAGGCCGCCGTGCACGCCGCCGACGGCTACGCCCGGGCGACCGGCGAAGTCGGCGTGGCGCTGGTGACCTCCGGCCCAGGCGTCACCAACGCGATCACCGGCATCGCGACGGCGTACATGGACTCGATCCCGATGGTGATCATCACCGGTCAGGTCCCGACGCCCGCCATCGGGCTGGACGCCTTCCAGGAGTGCGACACCGTCGGCATCACGCGCCCGATCGTCAAGCACAACTTCCTGGTCAAGGATGTCCGCGATCTCGCCACGACGCTGAAGAAGGCGTTCCACATCGCGCGCACCGGCCGGCCCGGCCCGGTCGTCGTGGATATCCCCAAGGACGTCTCGCTCAACCGCACCGCGTTCCACTACCCGGAGCGTGTGGAGATGCGCTCGTACAACCCGGTGAAGAAGGGCCACAGCGGCCAGATCCGCAAGGCGGTCCAACTGCTGATGGGCGCCAAGCGGCCTTATATCTATACCGGTGGCGGCGTGATCCTGGGCGAGGCCACGGCCGAACTGCGCCAGCTGGTCGAACTGCTGGGCTATCCCTGCACCAACACGCTGATGGGCCTGGGCGCGATGCCCGGCACCGATCCGCGCTTCCTCGGCATGCTCGGCATGCACGGCACCTACGAGGCCAACATGACGATGCAGCACTGCGACGTGCTGCTGGCCGTGGGCGCGCGCTTCGATGACCGCGTCATCGGCAATCCGAAGCACTTCGCGTCGGTCGATCGCAAGATCATCCACATCGACATCGACCCGTCGTCCATCTCCAAGCGCGTGCGCGTGGACATCCCGATCGTGGGCGACGTCAAGGACGTGCTGCAGGAGCTGATCGCGCAGATCAAGGAGGCGCAGGCACGACCCGACGCGGACTCGATCAACGCCTGGTGGAGCCAGATCAACGACTGGCGCAAGCGCGACTGCCTGGCCTACAAGCATTCGACGGATGTCATCAAGCCGCAGCACGTCGTCGAGACGCTGTGGAACCTGACCCGCGACCGCGACACGTACATCACCTCCGACGTCGGTCAGCACCAGATGTGGGCCGCGCAGTTCTACCGCTTCAACGAGCCGCGCCGCTGGATCAACTCCGGCGGTCTGGGGACGATGGGCGTGGGGCTGCCCTATGCGATGGGCATCAAGCTGGCCAAGCCGGAGGCGGACGTGTTCTGCATCACCGGCGAGGGCAGCATCCAGATGAACATCCAGGAACTGTCCACCTGCCAGCAGTACAAGACCCCTGTGAAGGTGGTCTCGCTGAACAACCGCTACCTGGGCATGGTGCGGCAGTGGCAGGAGCTGGACTACGGCAAGCGCTACTCGCACAGCTACATGGATGCGCTGCCTGACTTCGTCAAGCTGGCCGAGTCCTATGGGCATGTGGGACTGCTGGTGGAGAGACCTTCGGATGTCGAGCCCGCGCTGCGCGAGGCGATGCGGTTGAAGGACCGCACCGTCTTCCTGGACGTGCGCACCGACCCGACCGAGAACGTCTGGCCGATGGTCCAGGCGGGCAAGGGCATCTCCGAAATGCTGCTGGGGTCCGAGGACCTCTGAGACTGGCGACGGCCTGAAGCCGTGTCCGGCGTGCCGCGCGTTACCGCGTGCGGCGCGACCGGCGGCGGACGGCCTGAACCGCTCGGAGCGATCCGGCCCATTCCCTGAATCGAAGAGCGTGGCCAAGGGCCGCCCGGTTACCGCCGGCGGTCTGAAGAGCGCGAAGGACGAGATTCCATGAAACACATCATTGCTTTGCTCATCGAGAACGAGCCGGGCGCGCTGTCGCGCGTCGTGGCGCTGTTCTCCGCCCGGGGCTACAACATCGAGAGCCTGACCGTGGCGCCGACCGAGGACCCGTCGCTGTCGCGAATGACCATCGTCACCAGCGGCAGCGATGACGTGATCGAGCAGATCACCAAGCACCTGAACCGGCTGATCGAGGTCGTCAAGGTCGTCGACCTGACCGAGGGCCGCTACATCGAGCGCGAGCTCATGCTGATCAAGGTGCGCGCCGTCGGCAAGGAGCGCGAGGAGCTCAAGCGCACCTCCGACATCTTCCGCGGCCACGTGATCGATGTCACCGAGAAGACCTACACCATCGAACTGACCGGCGACGCCAGCAAGCTCGATGCCTTCATCGATGCGATCGACCGCACGGCGATCCTCGAGACGGTGCGCACCGGCACCAGCGGCATCGGCCGCGGCGAACGCATCCTGCGCGTCTGAACGCGCGCTTCACTGAACCCCCTGTACTGATTTCCCCCGGAGAGACCACCATGAACGTGTATTACGACAAGGACGCCGACCTCAGCCTGATCAAGGGCAAGAACGTCACCATCATCGGCTACGGCTCACAAGGCCACGCCCATGCCCAGAACCTGAACGACAGCGGCGTGAAGGTCACCGTGGGCCTGCGCCGCGGTGGCGCGTCCTGGGCCAAGGCCGAAGGAGCCGGCCTGAAGGTCGCCGAGATCGCCGAGGCGGTGAAGGCCGCCGATGTGGTCATGATCCTGCTGCCGGACGAGCAGATCGCCGACGTCTACAAGAAGGACGTCGAACCGAACATCAAGCAAGGCGCGTCGCTCGCCTTCGCCCACGGCTTCAACGTCCATTACGGTCAGGTGCAGCCGCGCGAGGACCTGGACGTGTGGATGGTCGCCCCGAAGGCCCCCGGCCACACCGTGCGCAACACCTATCGCCAGGGTGGCGGCGTGCCGCACCTGATCGCCGTCTATGCCGACAAGACCGGCAAGGCGCGCGACCTGGCCCTGAGCTATGCCGCGGCCAACGGCGGCGGCAAGGCCGGCATCATCCAGACCTCGTTCCGTGAAGAGACCGAGACCGACCTGTTCGGCGAGCAGGCCGTGCTGTGCGGCGGCGCCGTCGAACTGATCAAGGCGGGTTTCGAGACGCTGACCGAAGCGGGTTACGCGCCGGAGATGGCCTACTTCGAGTGCCTGCACGAGCTCAAGCTGATCGTCGACCTGATCTATGAGGGCGGCATTGGCAACATGAACTACTCGATCTCCAACAACGCGGAGTACGGCGAGTACGTCACCGGCCCGCGCGTGGTGACCGCCGCGACGAAGGAAGCGATGCGCCAGTGCCTGAAGGACATCCAGACCGGCGAGTACGCCAAGTCCTTCATCCTGGAGAACAAGGCCGGCGCCCCGACGCTGATCAGCCGCCGCCGCCTGACCGCGGAGCACCCGATCGAGCAGGTCGGCGAGCAGCTGCGCGCGATGATGCCCTGGATCAAGGCCAACAAGCTGGTCGACAAGTCCAAGAACTGATCCGCGCAGATCGCGTCAGATCAGTCCAGAAGGCCGCGCGGGTCGCACCGCGCGGCCTTTTCCATTGATGTGGTGAGTTATCCTCGCGCCCCATGAATTCGACCGAAAACAAGAACGTGGACCTGCTCGACGAGGACGAGGCGGATGCCCTCGACGCCCCGCAGCGCCCGCGCCACAAGGGCATCTACCTGCTCCCCAACCTTTTCACCCTGGCCGCGCTGTTCAGCGGTTTCTACGCGATCGTGATGGGCATCGGCGGC
Source organism: Roseateles chitinivorans (assembly GCF_002761755.1). Classification (GTDB taxonomy): domain Bacteria; phylum Pseudomonadota; class Gammaproteobacteria; order Burkholderiales; family Burkholderiaceae_C; genus Roseateles; species Roseateles chitinivorans. Next base: position 45,943 of record NZ_PEOG01000040.1, on the reverse strand, counting down.
CGCTTCGAGCAGGCGGTCTACGGCATCTTCGCTGCGATGGTGCTCGACAGCCTGGACGGCCGCGTCGCGCGCATGACCAACACGCAAAGCACCTTCGGCGAGCAGATGGATTCGCTGTCGGACATGGTGTCCTTCGGCGCGGCCCCGGCGCTGATCATGTATTCCTGGGCGCTGCAGGGCCTGGGCAAGTGGGGCTGGTTCGCCGCCTTCGTCTACATCGCCGGCGCGGCGCTGCGCCTGGCCCGCTTCAACACCAACATCGCGGTCGTGGACCGGCGCTTCTTCCAGGGCGTGCCCAGCCCCGCGGCCGCGGCACTGGTGATGAGCCTCATCTGGGCGCTCGACAGCGCCGGCTACAAGGACATCCATCGAGATCCGTCGCTGGCCTGGCTCGCTTTCGGCTTCACGCTCTACGCGGGTTTGACGATGGTGACCAACGCGCCGTTCTACAGCTTCAAGGACATCACCTTCAAGCGCTCGGTGCCCTTCATCGTGCTGGTGGTGATCATGCTAGCCATCGCGGCGATCAACATCGACCCGCCGCGGGTGCTGTTCGGCGTGTTCTGCGCCTATGGCATCTCGGGCTACATCGTCTACGCGGTGCGGCGCGCCAAGGGCAAGCCGGCCAGCGTGATCGCGATGTCGACCGACGAGCCGGATGAAGCGGGCCTTCACCGATAGCGAATGCTTGCGGCGCGTGCATTCGCCCATCCGCGTTGACGCCTGTCGTGCCGCGCCCCTATATTCGACGCCCATGACGTTCGTGTCCGCCTCCACCAGCAATGCCTCCGGCATTTCGCTGCTACTACTAGGTGAACCTCGGGTTCGCTAGATCGCGCACGTCCGTCCATCCAGACGCTCATCCCAGATCAACGGCCCGAATGCAACTCGCAGCGGGCCGTTTCTGTTTCTGGAGAGTCTGCGAGTTGCGCCCCTGAACCCACCAGGAACGCTTCCATGCTCAAGCAACCGCAGACCAAGTACCGCGCCTTCGCCCCCATCGCCCTCCCGGACCGCCGCTGGCCCGACGCGCAGATCACGCAGGCGCCGCTGTGGCTGAGCACCGACCTGCGCGACGGCAACCAGGCGCTGATCGAGCCGATGGACCCGGAGCGCAAGCTGCGCATGTTCCAGATGCTGGTGAAGATCGGCTTCAAGGAGATCGAAGTCGGTTTTCCGTCCGCGTCGCAGACCGACTTCGATTTCGTCCGGCTGCTGATCGAGCAGGGCCACATCCCCGACGACGTCACGATCCAGGTGCTGACACAGGCCCGCCAGCCGCTGATCGAGCGCACCTTCGAGTCGCTGGTCGGCGCCAAACGCGTGATCGTGCATCTGTACAACGCGGTCGCGCCGGTGATGCGGCGCGTGGTCCTGGGCATGAGCGAGGACGAGATCGTCGAGCTGGCCGTCACGCACACGAAGCTGATCCGCGACATGGCCGATCGACAGGCCGCGGAGACCGGGACGGACTTCCGTTTCGAGTACTCGCCGGAGATGTTCTCGGGCACCGAGCTGAGCTTCTCCAAGCGCGTGGTGGATGCGGTCACCGCCGCCTGGGGGCCGACGCCCGAGCGCAAGATCATCATCAACCTGCCGACGACGGTCGAGCATTCCACGCCCAACATCTATGCCGACATGATCGAGTGGATGGGCCGTCATATCGAGTCTCGTGACAGCGTGATCCTGTCGGTGCATCCGCATAACGACCGTGGCACCGGCACGGCCGCTGCCGAGCTCGCGATCATGGCCGGCGCCGACCGCGTCGAGGGCTGCCTGTTCGGCAACGGCGAGCGCACCGGCAACCTCGACCTGGTCAACGTCGCGCTGAACCTGTACACCCAGGGCGTGCATCCGGGCCTGGACTTCTCCGACATCGACGAAATCCGTCGCTGCGTCGAGCACTGCAACCAGCTGCCGGTGCATCCGCGCCACCCGTATGTGGGTGAACTGGTCTACACCTCGTTCTCGGGTTCGCACCAGGACGCGATCAAGAAGGCCTTCGCCGCCCGCAAGGAGGGCGACATCTGGGAGATCCCCTATCTGCCGGTCGACCCGAAGGACCTGGGTCGCAGCTACGAGGCGGTGATCCGCGTCAACAGCCAGTCGGGCAAGGGCGGCATCTCCTACCTGCTCGAGGCCGAATACGGCATCGAGCTGCCGCGCCGCCTGCAGATCGAATTCAGCCAGATCGTCCAGGGCGTGATGGACACGAACGGCAAGGAACTCGGCGCGGCGGATCTGTGGCGCATCTTCGACCGCGAGTACGGCGTCAAGCAGGCGCCGGCGCTGCACCCGCAGATCGACACCGCCGAGGACGGCCAGACCCGCGTGCAGGCGCAGGCCGATCTCTGCGTGCGCATGGTCAGGATCGATGGCCACGGCAAGGGGCCGATCGACGCGTTCGTGGAGGGCCTGAACAAGCTGCTGAAGACCCAGGTCCGGGTGCTTGACTACCACGAGCATGCGATGGGCAGCGGCGCTGATGCGCAGGCCGTCGCCTACCTGGAACTGCGGGTGGGCGAGGCGACGCTGTTCGGCGTCGGCATGGACGGCAACATCGCCTCGGCCTCGCTGAAGGCGATCGTCTCGGGCCTGCGCCGCGCCTCGCAGCGGGGCGTGCTCAAGCTCGCTGACCGCATCGCCGCCTGAGGCGCCGGGGCGGCCCGTCGGCCGCCTAAACTCGCGAACCGGGGCCCGGATCACCGGGCCCGCGCCGCCATCGCAAGGAAGCATCCCATGTCCGACCAGCTGATCATCTTCGACACCACCCTGCGCGACGGTGAGCAGTCGCCCGGCGCGTCCATGACCAAGGACGAGAAGCTGCGCATCGCGCGGCAGCTGGAGCGGCTGAAGGTGGACGTGATCGAGGCCGGCTTCGCGGCGGCCAGCCACGGGGACTTCGAGGCGGTCAAGGCGATCGCCGACGCAATCCGCGACAGCACCGTCTGCTCGCTGGCGCGCGCGAACGACCGCGACATCGCCCGCGCCGCCGAGGCGCTCCAGGGCGCGGCACGCCGACGCATCCACACCTTCATCGCCACCAGCGAACTCCACATGGAGAAGAAGCTGCGCATGACCCGTGAGCAGGTGCTGGAGCAGGCGATCCAGGCGGTGCGTTTCGCCCGCAACCTGACCGACGACATCGAGTTCTCGCCCGAGGACGGTTACCGCTCCGATCCGGAGTTCCTCGCCCGTGTCGTCGAGGCGGTGATCCGCGAGGGCGCCCGCACGATCAACATCCCGGACACCGTCGGCTACGCGATCCCCGAGCTCTATGGCCAGTTCATCAAGACGCTGCGCGAGCGCGTGCCGAACTCGGACCAGGCGATCTGGAGCGTCCACTGCCACAACGACCTGGGCATGGCGGTGGCCAACTCGCTGGCCGGCGTGAAGATCGGCGGCGCGCGCCAGGTGGAGTGCACGATCAATGGGCTGGGCGAACGCGCCGGCAACTGCTCGCTGGAGGAGGTCGTGATGGCGGTGAAGACGCGCCGCGACTACTTCGGCTTGGAGGTGCGGGTCGATCCATCGCAGATCGTGCCGGCGTCCAAGATGGTGTCGCAGACGACCGGTTTCGTGATCCAGCCCAACAAGGCGGTGGTGGGCGCCAATGCCTTCGCGCATGCCTCGGGCATCCACCAGGACGGCGTGCTCAAGGCCCGCGACACCTACGAGATCATGCGCGCCGAGGACGTGGGCTGGAGCGCCAACAAGATCGTGCTGGGCAAGCTCTCGGGCCGCAATGCGTTCAAGCAGCGGCTGCAGGAACTGGGCGTGGTGCTGGAGTCGGAGGCGGAGATCAATGCCGCCTTCGTCCGCTTCAAGGACCTGGCCGACCGCAAGGCCGAGATCTTCGACGAAGACATCATCGCGCTGGTGATGGACGAGTCGGTCACCCAGGACCAGGAGCACTACCGGCTGGTGGCGCTGGCGCAGCGCTCCGAGACCGGTGAACGCCCGCAGGCGCAGGTCGTCTTCGCTGCGGGTGAGGTCGAGTACCGCACCGAGAGCGATGGCAACGGGCCGGTCGACGCGGTGCTCAAGGCGATCGAGAGCAAGGTCGGAAGTGGGGCGGAAATGCTGCTGTATTCGGTCAGCGCGATCACCAGCGGCAGCACAGAATCCCAGGGCGAAGTGACGGTGCGCCTGCAACATGCCGGACGCGTGGTGAACGGCGTGGGGGCAGACCCCGATATCGTCGTCGCCTCGGCGAAAGCATATTTGAGCGCTCTGAACAAGCTTCAAAGCAAAACGGAGCGGGTCGCCGCCCAAGGTTGACAGGACAGCGCACGCCGGCCGCCCGGCCGCGTCGGATGGCACGGATTCAGGCACTTTAAGAGCCTGCGTTAAGTCATTGATCTTGCCGGTCTTTCAGCGATCCCCTAAACTCGCGCCCACTTCTGGGGACTGGATTGAAGACCATTGCGACATTGCTGTCTGGTGCCGCGCTCAGCGGCGTCATGTTGCTGACGGGCCTGACCGCCAGTCTCGTGCCGGTTCAACCGGCGCAGGCGGCCACGGCGTCGTCCTCCAAAGCCAAGGTGAAGAGCGTGCGCAAGGCCAAACCGGCCCCGCGCTCTCCCCGCAAGGTGGCCGCCCGTGCGGCGGCACCGGCCCGGGAAGTCATCCCGTCCAAGCCGTCCTTCGGGACGATGTACGGCCTGCATGACACCGAAGACCCCCTCGACCTGAAATCCAGCGTCGCCTATGTCGTCGACCAGGACACGAACGAAGTCCTGTTCTCGAAGAACCCGTCGGCGGTGCTGCCGATCGCGTCGATCACCAAGCTGATGACCGCCTTGCTGGTGGTCGAGGCCAACCAGTCGCTCGACGAGAAGCTCGAGATCACCGACGAGGACAAGGACACCGAGAAGTTCACCGGTTCGCGGCTGGCGATCGGCACCGAGTTGACCCGCGGCGAACTGCTGCACCTGGCGCTGATGTCCTCGGAGAACCGCGCGGCCCATGCGCTCGGGCGCAACTACCCGGGCGGCCTGGAAGCTTTCGTCGCGGCCATGAACGCCAAGGCGCGCGCGCTGGGCATGATGGACACCCATTACGTCGAGCCCACCGGGTTGTCCAGTCGTAATCAGTCCAGCGCGGCCGACCTGGCCAAGCTGGTCAAGGTGGCCCATGCCTTCCCGCTGATCCGCGAGCTGTCGACCTCGTCCGAGTACACCGTCGCCCTGGGTCGCCGGCAGGTCCGCTTCGGCACCACCAATGGCCTCGTCCGCAAGGGCGATTGGGACATCGGCCTGCAGAAGACGGGCTTCATCAATGAAGCCGGACAGTGCCTGGTCATGCAGGCGCAGCTGGCCGGCCGCAAGCTGATCATGGTGTTCCTGGATTCCGCCGGAAAGTACTCCCGGATCGGCGATGCGGAACGCGTCCGCAAGTGGCTCACCGGGGCGGCCTCGCCGCTGGCGGGCGTGGCGACGGGCACCTCCGCCGCGACGACCTCGGCCGTGATTCCGGCGGTGTCGGCGAAGTAAGCGCCGGATCGACTCCGATCGAATGCAGAAGCGGACCCTCGGGTCCGCTTTTTCGTGGTCGCGTGGGGCTCAGCCGCGGAAGCCCAGCGCGGCGGAGATCCGCGTCGCGGTCTCCTTCAGACGCGGCAGCCAGCCTTCCTCAAGCCGGTCCGCGGGGGCGGAGATCGACAGCCCGGCCACCAGCTTGCCCTGGTCGTCATAGATGCCGGCCGCCATGCAGCGCACGCCGAGCTCCAGCTCTTCATCGTCGCGGGCGACGCCGCGCTGGCGGACCAGCGCCATCTCCCGCTCGAGCTGGCTGATCTCCGTCAGGCTGTTGCGGGTGTGGCCGGACAGCCCGGTGCGGGTCGCGTAGGCCCGCACCCGCTGGGGATCGTCGCTGGCCAGGAAGAGCTTGCCGACCGAGGTCAGATGCAGCGGTGCCCGACCGCCGACCGCGCGCACGACCTGCATGCCGCTGCGCTCGGAATAGGTCCGCTCGATGTAGACGATCTCGTCGCCCTGGCGCACCGAGAGGTTGACCGGCTGATGGGTCAGCTTGTGCAGCTCGCGCATCGGGCCGATCGCCGCCTCGCGGACGTCCAGCCGCGCCTTGACCAGGTTGCCGAGTTCCAGCAGGCGCATGCCGAGCCGATAGCTTCCGGCCTCCGGCCGGTCGACGAAGCGGCCCAGCGCCAGGTCGTTCAGGATGCGGTGGGCCGTCGACGGATGCAGGCCGGTGGTCTCGCTGATCAACTTCAGCGACACCGGATCCTGATGCTGGGCCAGGACGTCCAGCAGCGCGAAGGTGCGCTCGAGGACCTGGATCGCGGGGGTCTGGAGCTCCTTGGACTTCATGGCGGACGATTGTGAAGGATTTCGCTTGGTTTTTGCATGGCGAAACCGAGAGCCGCATCTAGCGGGCGCATTCCGTCGCTTTTGCCCATCAGCGGTGCGTCCCGCTGGGGCGGGAACTCCTTAGGAGGAGGCGTCGGCTCCCAATTGCCGCATTGCGGAACGTGCCGCGGCGAGGCCGCTGCGCACGGCGCCCTCCAGCGTCGCCGGGTAGGGGCCAGCGAGGTAGTCGCCGGCGGCCCACAACGCTGGCGCGATCGCGGCGTCGGGGCGGACCCGTCCGGGCGTGCAGGCGAAGGTCGCGCGCTTCTCGCTGAGCACGCGGACCAGCCGCGGCGGGTGCTCCCAGGGCAGGCGCCGGACGGCTTGCTCGAGCGCCGCGGCACCGGTCGCTTCCAGGCCGCGTTCGACCCAGGACGCCGCGCCGCTGACGACCAGGCTGAACAGCCCCGGGTGCTGGCCCAGTTGGCCGAGGTCAAAGGCGAATTGCGCCGGCTCGGTGGCCGATTCCCGCAGCGCGATCATCGGTGCGGGCAGCGCCGTGCCGGCGCTTTCCAGGTAGACGGTGACGATGGGCTGGAACTCGAAGGCGCCTGCGGTGGCGCTCCAGCGCGGTGCGAGGTCGCGCGTGAGCCGGGCCGCCTCCACCGAGCTGCACGCGATGATGACCGCATCGGCCGGCTCATCGTCGACCCGCCAGCCGCGTCCCGACGCTGCCAGCCGTTGCACGCGCTGCGTGCGGAGCTGGGCGCCGCGCGCAAGCAGCCAGTCGCGCGCCGGTGACGGCAGCAGCGCGCTCAGGCCGCGCCGCGGGAGCAGCAGGTCGGCGCTGCCCGGACCGCTGAACAGCGCATCCTTCAGCACGCGCAGGAAGACCTGCGCGCTCGCCTGCGTGGCCGGGGTATTCAAGGCCGCGACACACAGCGGGTCGATCAGGTCGTCGCGGATGGCGCGGGGCAGGCCGGCGCAGAGCTCGGCCACTGTCAGCGCGGGGTCGCAGCGGAAGCCGCGCATCGTCCAGCCGCTGCTGGCCTTGAGGAATTGGAGCCGGTCGCGCCATGACCAGGCAGCGCAGCCCAGCACGCCGCGGAGGAAGGCGAGGGTGGGCGGCCCGCCGGGCAGGCTGAGCGTCTCGCGGTCGGGATAGCGCAGCCGCAGCGGCATGCGCAGCAGATCCGCCTCGGGGTCGGCGCCGACACGTCGCATCAGCGCCAGCGCGTCCGTATAGGCGCCGATCAGGATGTGCTGGCCGTTGTCGAGCGCCGGCTCACTGCCTTCGAGGCTGCGCGCCCGGCCGCCGAGCGTCGGGGCCATCTCGAACAGGGTGACGGCGGCACCCAGCGAGACCGCCTCCGCGGCCGCGGCCAGGCCGGCCCAGCCGCCGCCGATGACGGCGATGCGGGTCACCTCAGCGCCCGCGCCAGTTGGTCTTCATCGCGATCCACAGCTTGCGCAGCGGCGTCAGCGCGATGCGTTGCTGCAGCACCTGGAACTGCTCCGCCTCGATCTCGCGCAGCAGCGTGCGGTAGATGTTGGCCATCATGAGGCCGGGCTTCTGCGCCTTGCGATCGGCCTCGGGCAGCAGCGCCATCGCCTCGTCGTAGAGGCGGTGCGCGCGCTCGGCCTGGAACTTCATCAACGCCAGGAAACGGTCGCTGTAGCCCCAGGGCGCGTCGCGCTTGAGGATCTCGTGCGCCTTGACGTCGAACTGCTGCAGCTCGCTCACCGGCAGGTAGATGCGACCGCGGCGGGCATCGTCGCCGACGTCGCGGATGATGTTGGTCAGCTGCATCGCCAGGCCGAGCTTGTGGGCGTAGGCGATGGTCTGGGCGTCGGTGCGGCCGAAGATGCCCGAGGCCACCTCGCCCACGACGCCCGCCACCAGGTGGCAATAGCGCTGCAGGCCGGCGAAGTCGAGGTAGCGCGTCTGTTCCAGGTCCATCTGGCAGCCGTCGATCACGGCCAGCAGATGCTCGACACGGATGTCGTAGGCCTGGACATGCGGCAGCAGCGCCTTCATCGCCGGATGCGAGGGCTGTCCGTTGAAGGCGCTCATGACCTCCTTGCGCCACCAGGCCAGCTTCGTGGCGGCCACGCCGGGGTCCGAGACCTCGTCCACGACATCGTCGACCTCGCGGCAGAACGCGTAGAACGCGGTGATCGCCGCGCGTCGCGGCGGCGGCAGGAAGAGGAAGGCGTAATAGAAGCTCGAGCCGCTCGCGGCGGCCTTCTGCTGGACGTACTGCTCCGGGGTGGAGGCGCCGCCGGCGGCGGCCGTCGCATCGGGGGTCTTGTCGGTCTTGGTGCTCATCGCGCCGTCCCTTCGCGGCGGGTGTTGCTGGGGTTCGCGTTCATCGTCAGCGCGCGCCACAGCAGAAGTGGCGCATCGGCGGCGCCGATGGCGGGACGCCGCAGCAGGGCGGCGAAGCGCATCGCCTGCAGCCTGTCGAGAATGCGAAGGCCGCCTTGTACCACCAAGCGCAGCTCCCAGCCGGCCCGGCCGGGGATCCGGTGGACCAGCGGCGCCCCGTCCATCATCAGCGCCCGGGCCCAGGCGCAGAGGTCGGCGATCAGCGCGCGGGCCGCCGGGCTGTCGCGCAACGACAGCAGGTCCTGTCCCTCGACGCCGTGACGCCGGCGGTCCTCCAGCGGCGCGTAGATCCGGCCGCGCGGACCGTCGACGGTGAAGTCCTGCCAGAAATTGATCAGCTGCAGCGCCGAGCAGATCGCATCCGATTGCCTCAGCGCGACCGCGTCATCGATGCCATACAGATGCAGCAGCAGCCGCCCGACCGGGTTGGCCGAGCGCCGGCAATAGTCCAGCAGTTCGGCGCGGGTGGCGTAATCCGTCTTGACCAGGTCCTGCTCGAAGGCGTCGAGGAAGTCCTCCAGCAAGGGCAGCGGCAACTGGTGCTGGGCGATCGCGCGCGCCAGCGGCGTGAACACGCGGGCAGCCCAGCGCGGCGAGGGCGCCCGGCCGGCCGCGACCGCCCGCAGGTCCGCGCGGTAGTCGGTCAGGTCGCGCAGGCGCTGGGCGGCGCCCGCGTCGCCTTCGTCGGCCAGGTCGTCGGCGGTGCGCGCGAAGCCGTAGATCGCCATGATCGCGGGACGCAGCGCCGGTGGACACAGCCAGGAAGCGACAGGAAAGTTTTCGTAGTGCTCTATGCTCACGGCCGGCATTCTCCGCTGAGCCAGCGATGCCGTTTCCGACAACTTGACGCCCCGACGACCGCGCCGTTTCCGGGGAACGTCAAAAACCGCAGTACACGAGCAGTACCCCGGCGAACCGTACGCCGTCGGTTTGACACGTCCGGACACGCTGAATACATTACTGACCGGTCAGTCAGTTACTCCGGTGCCCTGTGGGGCGCCGCGGCTTTGTCGAGGTGTTCATGCCCCAACGGTCTCTTGTGTCCCTGCCCGCCGCCGCGCCCGGCCTGGCGTCCATCGCGCCGTCCGGGCGCGCCGTTTCCGGAACCTGGAAGCGCGCGCTGGCCGGGGGCACCGCGGCGATCGCCGTCGTGGTCCTGGCGGCTTGCGGCAAGCAGGCGCCGCCGCCCGAACCGGAGCGCTATGTGCGCACGCTGGTGCTGACACCGCAATCGGCCGGCCTGCAGCGTGAATTCGCCGCCGAGGTCCGTGCTCGCGTCGAGTCCCGGCTGTCCTTCCGTGTCGCCGGCAAGATCCTGGAGCGCCGCGTGGACCTGGGCTCGGTGGTGAAGCCCGGCCAGACGCTGGCGCGCATCGACAGCTCGGACCTGGTGCTCGCGCAGGAGGCCGCCAAGGCCTCGGTGCTGGCCGCCCGTGTGAACCGCGACCAGCTCGGCGCCGATTACCGGCGCTACATCGATCTGCACCGGCAGGGCTTCATCAGCGCCGCCGAACTGGACCGTCGCGATGCCGCCTTCAAGGCTGCGCAGGCGCAATATGAATCGGCGCGCGCGCAATCCGACGTGCAACGCAACCAGGCGCAGTACTCCAGCCTGGTGGCGGACGCGCCGGGCGTCGTGACCGGCATCGACGCCGAGCCCGGCATGGTCGTGGCCGCTGGCACGCCGGTCGTGCGCGTTGCCAACGACGGCCCGCGGGATGTCGTCTTCTCCGTGTCCGAGGACCAGGTCGCGCTGGTACGCGCCGCCGCGGCCCGCCCCGACGGCCTGAAAGTGCGCCTGTGGGCCGACACCAAGGCCGAGCCGCAGCCGATCAAGCTGCGCGAGCTGGCGGCCGCCGCCGATCCGGTGACGCGGACCTTCCTGGTGAAGGCCGAACTGAACGATCAGAACGTCCGCCTGGGTCAGACCGCCACGGTGATCCTGACCGGCACGCCGTCGGACAACGCGATCAAGCTGCCGCTGAGCGCGGTGATGGAGTCGCAGGGCAAGAGCGCCGTGCTGCTGCTGGATCCCAAGACCATGACGGTGCAGCCGCGGCCGGTGACGGTGGTCGGCGCCGAAGGCAACGAGCTGGTGGTGCAGGGCCTGACGCCCGGCATGGAGATCGTGGCCGCGGGCGGTCATGTGCTGACGCCCGGCCAGAAGGTCAAGCGCTTCCGCCCGCCGGGCACGCCGACCGAGGGCTCGCCGTCGCCCGCGCCGGCCGCCGCCGCGTCTCGCTGATCCTCGGGAGCGCTGAATGAGCAACCCGAGCCGCGCCGGTTTCAACCTCTCGCGCTGGGCGCTGGAGCATGCCCCGCTGACGCGCTACCTGATGGTGGTGCTGATGGTGCTGGGCTTTGCCGCCTACTTCCAGCTGGGCCAGGACGAAGATCCCCCGTTCACCTTCCGCGCGATGGTTGTGCAGGCCTACTGGCCCGGCGCGACGCCGCAGCAGATGGCCGAGCAGGTCACCGACAAGATCGAGCGCACCCTCCAGGAGGTGCCGCATGCCGACAAGATCCGCAGCTACACCAAGCCGGGGGAGTCGCTGACCATCTTCCAGGTGAAGGACAACACCTCGCCGGGCGAGGTGCCCCAGCTCTGGTACACGGTCCGCAAGAAGATCGGCGATCTCAAGCCCACCCTGCCACAGGGCGTGATGGGGCCGTTCTTCAACGATGAATTCGGCGACGTCTACGGCTCGATCTTCGCGCTGTCCTCCGACGGCGGCTTCTCCCTCGAGGAATTGCGCCAGCAGGCCGAGGCGGTGCGCTCCGAGCTGCTCCGGGTGCAGGACGTGGCCAAGGTCGACCTGTTCGGCGTGCAGGCGGAGAAGCTGTTCATCGAGATCTCGCAGAAGCGCCTGGCCGAGCTCGGCCTGGACTTCAACCAGGTCGTCTCCCAGCTCAATGCGCAGAACGCGGTCGAGAGCGCCGGCGTCATGGATGCCAGCAGCGCCAATGTGCAGATCCGCATCGAGGGGCAGCTGAATTCCGTCCAGGCGCTGAGCGACTTCCCGATCCGCGGCACCAACCCGACGACCGGCGCCGCCAGCAGCCTGCGCCTGGGCGACATCGCCACGGTGCGCCGCGGCTATGTCGACCCGGCCACCACCATGGTCCGCTACAACGGCAAGCAGGTCGTGGCGCTGGGCGTGTCGATGGGCAAGGGCGGCGACATCATCGCCCTGGGCAAGGCGCTGCAGGCCACCGTCAAGCGGCTGCAGCAGCAGTTGCCGGCCGGCATCACGCTGCAGCAGATCCAGGACCAGCCCAGTGCCGTGAAGACCTCGGTCGGCGAATTCGTGCACGTGCTGATCGAGGCCGTCGTCGTGGTGCTGGGCGTGAGCTTCATCAGCCTGGGCCTGCACACCAAGCCGCTGCGCATCGATGTGTGGCCGGGCCTGGTCGTGGGCATCACGATCCCGCTGGTGCTCGCGATCACCTTCGTGGTGATGCTGTATGCCGGCGTGGGGCTGCACAAGATCTCGCTGGGGTCGCTGATCATCGCGCTCGGCCTGCTGGTCGACGACGCGATCATCGCGGTCGAGATGATGGTGCGGAAGCTGGAGGAGGGCTACGACAAGATGCATGCGGCGACGTATGCGTATGACGCCACCGCCAAGCCGATGCTGACCGGCACGCTGATCACCGCGGTGGGCTTCCTGCCGATCGGCCTGGCCAAGTCGACCGTCGGCGAGTACACCTTCGCGATCTTCGCGGTGACGGCCGCGGCGCTGGTGATCTCGTGGATCGTGTCGGTCTACTTCGTGCCCTACCTCGGCGCACTGCTGCTCAAGACCCGCGCGGGCCATGAGGGCGAGGCCCACGAGGTCTTCGACACGCCGTTCTACAACCGCTTCCGCCGCTGGGTCGCCTGGTGCGTGTACCACCGCTGGAAGACCATCGGCATCACCATCCTGGTGTTCGTGCTCGGCCTGGCCGGCATGGGCAAGGTGCAGCAGCAGTTCTTCCCGGACTCGAGCCGGCCGGAGATCCTGGTCGACCTGTGGCTGCCCGAGGGCGCCACGATCGAGCAGAGCAATGTCGTGGCCAAGCGCTTCGAGGCCCGCATGGCCAAGGAGCCGCTGGTGGGCAGTATCGCGACCTGGGTGGGCTCGGGCGTGCCGCGCTTCTACCTGCCGCTGGACCAGATCCTGCCCAACACCAACGTCAGCCAGGCCATCATCCTGCCCAAGACCCCGGCCGACCGCGAGACGCTGCGCCACAAGCTGCCGCAGATCCTGGCCGAGGAGTTCTCCGAAGTGCGCGGCCGCGTGAAGCTGCTGCCCAACGGCCCGCCGGTGCCGTACCCGGTGCAGTTCCGCATCGCCGGCGACGACCCCGCCCAGTTGCGGATCTACGCCGATCGCGCCAAGGAGCAGATGCGCGCCAACCCCAACATGGTCGGCGTCAACGACAACTGGAACGAGGCCATCAAGGTCCTGCGCCTGCAGGTCGACCAGGACAAGGCGCGGGCGCTGGGCGTGACCAGCCAGAGCATCGCGCAGGCGGCGCGCATCCTGGTGTCGGGCACCACGGTGTCGCAGTACCGCGAGGCCGACCGGCTGATCGACATCGTCCTGCGCCAGCCGGTGCAGGAGCGCGACACGCTGTCGGAACTCGCCAATGCCTACGTGCCCACCGCCTCGGGCCGCTCGGTGCCGCTGACACAGATCGCCAAGCCCCAGTTCACCTGGGAGCCGGGCGTCATGCATCGCGAGAGCCGCCAGTTCGCGATCACCGTGCAGGGCGACGTCATCGAGGGCCTGCAGGGCGCGACGGTGACCAGCCAGCTCTGGCCCGCGCTCGACGCGATGCAGAAGGAGATGCCGCCCGGCTATTCGATCTCGATCGCCGGTGCGGTGGAGGAAAGCAGCAAGGGCACCGGCTCGATCGCCGCCGGCGTGCCGATCATGCTGTTCATCACCTTCACGCTGCTGATGCTGCAGCTGCACAGCTTCTCGCGGGCGATGCTGGCCTTCCTGACCGGCTTCCTGGGCATCGCCGGCGTGTCCGCCGCGCTGCTGCTGCTGAACCGGCCTTTCGGCTTCGTCGCGCTGCTGGGCGTGATCGCGCTGATGGGCATGATCCAGCGGAACTCCGTCATCCTGATCGACCAGATCGAGCAGGACCGCGGTCGCGGCGTCCCGCCGGCGCAGGCGATCGTGGAGTCGGCCGTGCGGCGGCTGCGCCCGATCGCGCTGACGGCCGCCGCCGCGGTGCTGGCGATGGTGCCGCTGTCGCGCAGCGTGTTCTGGGGCCCGATGGCGGTGGCCATCATGGGCGGGCTGATCGTCGCCACCGTGCTGACGCTGTTGGCGCTGCCGGCGATGTACGCGGCCTGGTTCCGTGTCGAGCGCGACAAGGACGCCGGCATCGCTCCGTCGACGCATTGAGCCGGCGCCGCCGGAGGCTGCCGAGCCTCCGGCCTTCGGGGGTTAACCCCCGCCCGGGAGGGGCGGGGGCGGCCGTGGGAATCGGCCGAATCCTTGATTACAATCGCCGGTTTTCCGGATCGCGGACGGCAGGGCCCTGGGCTCTTCTCTCGCATCTCCGAATTACCAAGGGCCCGCCGCGCAGGACTGCGCGCAGCGATCGCGACGAGCCCCCATCACCCGGCGCGGGTGGCGAAATTGGTAGACGCACCAGGTTTAGGTCCTGACGCCTTCACGGGCGTGCCGGTTCGAGTCCGGCCCCGCGCACCACACTTCCAACTGATTCCGAGTCCACTATGGCTGTCACCGTCGAAACTCTCGAAAAGCTCGAACGCCGCATCACGCTCACGCTGGCGGCCGCCGACATCAACACCGAGGTCGAGTCCCGCCTGAAGAAGCTGGCCCGCACCGTCAAGGCCGACGGCTTCCGTCCCGGCAAGGTGCCGATGTCCTTCGTGGCGCAGCGCTACGGCGCGCAGGTTCAGTACGAGGTCGTCAACGACAAGCTGGGCGAGGCTTTCACCATCGCCGCCAACGAAGCCAAGCTGCGCGTCGCCGGCATGCCCAGCATCGCCCAGAAGGACACCGCCGCCGAAGGCGAACTGGCCTTCGACGCGACCTTCGAGGTCTATCCCGAAGTGAAGATCGCCGACCTGGCCGAGGCCGAGATCGAGCGCGTCGCCGCCGACGTGACCGATGAAGCCATCGACAAGACCGTCGAGATCCTGCGCAAGCAGCGCCGCTCGTTCGCCCAGCGCGGCGCGGCGGACGTGGCCGCCGACGGCGACCGCGTGACCATCGACTTCGAAGGCAAGATCGACGGCGAACCCTTCGCTGGCGGCAAGGCCGACGGCTTCCAGTTCCTGCTGGGCGAAGGCCAGATGCTCGAGGCCTTCGAGAAGGCGGTGCGCGGCATGAAGGCCGGCGAATCGAAGACCTTCCCGCTGGCCTTCCCGGCCGACTATCACGGCAAGGACGTCGCCGGCAAGGAAGCCGACTTCCTGGTCACGGTCAAGAAGATCGAGGCGCAGCACCTGCCCGAAGTGAACGAGGCCTTCGCCAAGGCCCTGGGCATCAAGGAAGGCACGGTCGAGGCGCTGCGCGCCGACATCAAGAAGAACCTCGAGCGTGAAGTGAAGTTCCGCGTGCTGGCCAAGAACAAGGGCGCCGCGATGGACGCGCTGGTCGGCAAGGCTGAACTGGACGTGCCGAAGGCGCTGGTGGCCGGCGAGGCCGAGCGCATGGTCGCCAACGCCCGCGAGGACCTGAAGAAGCGCGGCATCAAGGACGCCGACAAGGCCCCGATCCCCGCCGAGCTGTTCAACGAGCAGGCCGAGAAGCGCGTGCGCCTGGGCCTGGTCGTCGCCGAACTGGTCCGTTCGCAGAATCTGCAGGCCAAGCCCGAGCAGTTGCAGGCCCACATCGAGGAAATCTCGCAGAGCTACGAGAAGCCAGCGGAGGTGGTGCGCTGGTACCTGTCGGACCGCGAGCGCATGGCCGAGGTCGAAGCCGTCGTGATCGAGAACAACGTCACCGACTTCATCCTGGGCAAGGCCAAGGTCACCGACAAGCAGCTGCCCTTCGACGAACTGATGGCCACGGCCTGATCGGCCGGCTCGACGCCGTCTGGCGCGGGCTTTCCCGGCATCGCCCTTGATTCACCGGGAACTCATCGCCAAGTAAGGCGCCTGGCCGCGAGGCCGGCGCCTTTTTCTTTCCCCGGCGCAGCCGCTGGCGCGATCCCGCTTCGGAGGGGCCGCGCGGCGGCAAGGGGATGGAGCGCACGACATAATGGTTTGTCGTGATCTCGAACCAATTCAGAGGATTTCATGAGCGCGCTTGAAACCAGCAACCTGGGCATGGTGCCCATCGTCATCGAACAGTCGGGCCGCGGCGAGCGCGCCTACGACATCTACAGCCGCCTGCTGCGCGAGCGCATCGTCTTCCTGGTCGGCCCGGTGAACGATGCCGTCGCCAACCTCGTCGTCGCGCAGCTGCTGTTCCTGGAAAGCGAGAACCCGGACAAGGAGATTTCGCTGTACATCAACTCGCCGGGCGGCAGCGTCTCGGCGGGCATGTCGATCTACGACACGATGCAGTTCATCAAGCCGCAGGTCTCGACGCTGTGCATGGGCATGGCCGCCTCGATGGGCGCGTTCCTGCTGGCCGCCGGCGAGAAGGGCAAGCGCTTCGCGCTGCCGAACTCCAAGATCATGATCCACCAGCCGCTGGGTGGCGCCCAGGGCCAGGCCACGGACATCGAGATCCATGCCCGCGAGATCCTCAAGACCCGCGAGCAGCTCAACCGCATCCTGGCCGAGCGCACCGGCCAAAGCCTGGAGAAGATCCAGGCAGACACCGAGCGGGACTATTTCATGTCGGCCGCCGAGGCGTCGACCTATGGCCTGATCGACCAGGTCATCGAGAAGCGCCCCTGATCGCGACGCGGGATTCAGGCGACGGCGGCGCCCAGCGGGCGCCGCTGGCTTTGTCTGGATGCCTCTCGCCATCCTCTTCCCGGCGCCGACGGGGGCGTCTCCCCGATGAAATCCACCGCCCGGCGATGCCAACGGGAACCGCCTTGGCGGTGCCGCAACTGACCGCCGGTCGACCGCGCCAACTGACCACTCTTAGGGGCTTTTATCCCCCCAAGGGTGGTGCCGGCAATTGAACTATCATCAATGCAGGCACTTGCCTGTATTCCCCGCAGCCCTCCAGCAGCCCCAGCCCCAGCAGCACTCCCATGGCCGAGAAAAAAGGCAATTCCAGCGAAAAAGTCTTGTACTGCTCCTTCTGCGGCAAGAGCCAGCACGAGGTCAAGAAGCTGATCGCGGGCCCGTCGGTGTTCATCTGCGACGAATGCATCGAGCTGTGCAACGACATCATCCGTGACGAGGTTCCGGCCGAGGCCGCGACCGGCGGTCGCGCGAGCAAGTCGGACCTCCCCGTGCCCAGCGAGATCAAGACGACGCTGGACCAGTACGTGATTGGTCAGGACGTCGCCAAACGCACGCTGTCCGTCGCGGTCTACAACCACTACAAGCGGCTGCGCCACGCGGCCGACACCAAGGATGGCGTCGAGCTGTCCAAGAGCAACATCCTGCTGATCGGACCGACCGGCTCGGGCAAGACCCTGCTGGCGCAGACGCTGGCCCGCGTGCTGAACGTCCCGTTCGTGATCGCCGATGCGACGACGCTGACCGAGGCCGGCTATGTCGGCGAGGACGTCGAGAACATCATCCAGAAGCTGCTCCAGAACTGCAATTACGACGTCGAGCGCGCCCAGCGCGGCATCGTCTACATCGACGAGATCGACAAGATCAGCCGCAAGGCGGACAACCCATCGATCACCCGCGACGTGTCGGGCGAGGGCGTGCAGCAGGCGCTGCTGAAGCTGGTCGAAGGCACGATGGCGTCGGTCCCCCCGCAAGGCGGTCGCAAGCATCCGAACCAGGACTTCCTCCAGATCGACACGACCAACATCCTGTTCATCTGCGGGGGCGCGTTCGACGGCCTGGAGAAGGTCATCCAGAACCGCTCGGAGAAGTCGGGCATCGGCTTCGGTGCCGCGGTCAAGAGCAAGAGCGAGAAGAAGGTCGGCGAGCTGTTCCGCGAAGTGGAGCCGGGCGACCTGATCAAGTTCGGCCTGATTCCGGAACTGGTGGGCCGTCTGCCGGTCATCGCCACGCTCGGCGAGCTGACCGAGGACGCCCTGGTGCAGATCCTGACCGAGCCGCGCAATGCGCTGGTCAAGCAGTACCAGCAACTGTTCTCGATGGACGGCGTCGAACTGGAAGTGCGGCCATCGGCGCTGAGCGCCGTCGCGCGCAAGGCGCTGGCGCGCAAGACGGGCGCCCGCGGCCTGCGCTCGATCGTCGAGCATGCGCTGATCGACACCATGTTCGAGTTGCCTTCGCTGGACAGCGTCGCCAAGGTCGTGCTGGACGAGCACAACATCGACGAGGACACCAAGCCGTTGCTGGTCTATCGCGAAACCAAGGCGAGCGCCTGAGGTCGCGATCAAACACCGGGCGATCTGCTTGCCATCAGTCCTTGTGGAAAGCAATTGCTCAAAGGCTATTGAACGGCACCTTGTAATTGGTAGCTCGGGCCCTAGATGGGCCTGAGAAAGAGAGGTTTTCATGTCCGGTCATCCGATCCTCCCCGCGGAACCCATCACCCTGCCGCTGCTGCCGCTGCGCGACGTGGTCGTGTTCCCGCACATGGTGATCCCGCTGTTCGTGGGCCGTCCCAAGTCCATCAAGGCCTTGGAAGCGGCGATGGAGGCGGGGCGCCAGATCATGCTGGTCGCGCAGAAGGCGGCCGGCAAGGACGAGCCCAAGCCCGACGACATGTTCGAGATGGGTTGCGTCTCCAGCATCCTGCAGATGCTGAAGCTGCCCGACGGCACGGTGAAGGTGCTGGTCGAGGGCCTGCAGCGCGCCACGACCAACAAGATCGAGGACGGCGAGGAGCATTTCACCGCCGAGGTGCTGCCGATTCCGCCGGAAGCCGATGACCAGCCCGAGGTGGAGGCCCTGCGCCGCGCGGTGACGCAGCAGTTCGACCAGTACGTCAAGCTGAACAAGAAGATCCCGCCGGAGATCCTGACGTCCATCGCCGGCATCGACGATGCCGGTCGCCTGGCCGACACGATCGCGGCGCATCTGCCGCTCAAGCTCGATGCCAAGCAGTCGGTGCTGGACCTGTCCGAAGTGGGCAAGCGGCTCGAGAAGCTGCTGGACCTGCTCGAGCATGAGGTCGACATCCTCCAGGTGGAAAAGCGCATCCGTGGCCGCGTCAAGCGCCAGATGGAGAAGTCCCAGCGCGAGTACTACCTGAACGAGCAGGTCAAGGCGATCCAGAAGGAGCTGGGCGACGGCGAGGAAGGCGCCGACATGGAGGAGCTGGAGAAGAAGATCCAGGCTGCTCGCATGCCGAAGGAAGCGCGCAAGAAGGCCGAGGCCGAGCTCAAGAAGCTCAAGCTGATGTCGCCGATGTCGGCGGAAGCGACGGTCGTGCGCAACTACATCGACACGCTGGTCAACCTGCCGTGGTCGAAGAAGACCAAGATCAAGCACGACCTGGCCAATGCCGAGGCCGTGCTCAACGAGGACCACTACGGCCTGGACAAGGTCAAGGAACGCATCCTCGAGTACCTCGCGGTGCAGCAGCGCGTCGACAAGGTCAAGGCGCCGATCCTGTGCCTGGTCGGCCCTCCGGGCGTCGGCAAGACCTCGCTGGGGCAATCGGTGGCCCGTGCCACCGGTCGCAAGTTCGTCCGCATGGCGCTGGGCGGCGTGCGCGACGAGGCCGAGATCCGTGGTCACCGCCGCACCTACATCGGCTCGATGCCGGGCAAGGTGCTGCAGAGCCTGAGCAAGGTCGGCACCCGCAATCCGCTGTTCCTGCTGGACGAGATCGACAAGCTGGGCATGGACTTCCGCGGTGATCCGTCGTCGGCGCTGCTGGAAGTGCTGGACCCCGAGCAGAACCACACCTTCGCGGACCACTACATCGAGGTCGACTACGACCTGAGCGATGTGATGTTCGTGGCGACCTCGAACTCGCTGAACATTCCGCCGGCGCTGCTGGACCGGATGGAGGTCATCCGTCTGTCGGGTTATACCGAGGACGAGAAGGTCAACATCGCCCAGCGGTACCTGCTGCCGAAGCAACGCGGCAACAACGGCGTGAAGGAAGAGGAGCTCGAGGTCACCGAGGACGCGATCCGCGGCGTGATCCGCTACTACACCCGGGAAGCCGGCGTGCGCTCGCTGGAACGCGAGGTCTCGAAGATCTGCCGCAAGGTCGTCAAGGGCCTGCAGCTCAAGACCTTCACCGGCAAGGTGGTCGTCACCGAGGACAACCTCAACGAGTTCCTGGGCGTGCGCAAGTACGACTTCGGTCGTGCCGAGAAGAAGAACCAGGTCGGCCAGGTGGTCGGTCTGGCGTGGACGGAAGTGGGCGGCGACCTGCTGACCATCGAAGCCACCGCAATGCCGGGCAAGGGCAACATCATCCGCACCGGCTCGCTGGGCGACGTGATGAAGGAGTCGGTCGAGGCGGCCCGCACGGTGGTGCGTTCGCGGGCTCGGCGCCTGGGCATCAAGGACGAGCTCTTCGAGAAGCGCGATGTGCACATCCACGTGCCCGATGGCGCGACGCCGAAGGACGGCCCGAGTGCGGGTGCCGCGATGACGACGGCCTTCGTGTCGGCGCTGACCGGCATCCCGGTGCGCGCGGACGTCGCGATGACCGGTGAGATCACGCTTCGCGGCGAGGTGACGGCGATCGGCGGCCTGAAGGAGAAGCTGCTCGCGGCTCACCGCGGCGGCATCAAGACCGTGATGATCCCGGAAGAGAACGTCAAGGACCTGCAGGACATTCCCGAGAACGTGAAGAACCAGCTGGAGATCGTCCCGGTCCGCTGGATCGACCGCGTGCTGGAAGTGGCGCTGGAGGCTTATCCGCAGGCGCTGCCGGAAGAGGAGGCGGCGACGCCTCCGACCGAGAAGGTGGCGGAGGCCAAGCCGGCCGATGCGACCGGTGATTCGCTGAAGCACTGACCGGCACGCGTTCGCGAGCCGATGACGATGACGGCGCCTTCGGGCGCCGTTGTTCATTCCGGCGGGGCGGCGGATGGCGGGAGGACGATGCGTCCTGGTGTTTGGGCGATCTTCATAAAGAAGTCGCCGAACTCTTGCGAGCGGGTGAAAAACCGTTCTATACTCTCGGCTTCAGCGCAAACGGTGCTGCGACGACAAGGCGATTCGCAAGAGACGCCACGAAGTTGAAGCAGGCAGTGCGTTGAAGACCATGCGGGAATAGCTCAGTTGGTAGAGCGCAACCTTGCCAAGGTTGAGGTCGCGAGTTCGAGCCTCGTTTCCCGCTCCAGGTATTCAAAGGATGGAAGCTCCGGCTTCCATTTTTTATCGGAATCGGACACACCAAATCCGGTTTCAACAGAATCCCGTCCAGGGTTCTGGGGCGCGATAGCAAAGCGGTTATGCCCCGGATTGCAAATCCGGTCAGTCCGGTTCGACTCCGGATCGCGCCTCCAAAGAATGGACATTGCGGGAATAGCTCAGTTGGTAGAGCGCAACCTTGCCAAGGTTGAGGTCGCGAGTTCGAGCCTCGTTTCCCGCTCCAACGACACCAAAGGTCGGTGGAGTGATTCACTCCACTGTCCTGCGATGCGGGAATAGCTCAGTTGGTAGAGCGCAACCTTGCCAAGGTTGAGGTCGCGAGTTCGAGCCTCGTTTCCCGCTCCAAAATCTTCAAAAGGGAAGCCTCTTCGGCTTCCCTTTTTTCTTGCTCGGCGGCCCCGATAATGCCCGGTCACTTCGACATGGAACTCCTCGCGGAGCCGCCGTGGCCTGGATGGTGAAATCGGTAGACACAGCGGACTTAAAATCCGCCGCCCTCAACCGGCGTACGGGTTCGAGTCCCGTTCCAGGCACCACGCGCACGGCAACGGGAGACCGCATCGCATGGGCATGTTTGCGCAGGAACTGTTGAACCCGGGGGTCCGCAAACGCGAGGTCCTTGGCTGGTCGATGTACGACTTTGCCAACTCGGGCTACACGACCGTTGTCCTGACCGCCGTCTACAACGCCTATTTCGTCGGCGTCATCGCCAAGGGCCAGCCGTCGGCGACGCTGCTCTGGACCGTGTTGATCGCGGTTTCCAGCTTCCTGGTGATGGTGACGATGCCGGGGCTCGGCGCGTGGGCCGACGCGCACGGCGCGAAGAAGAAGCTGCTTGGCTTCTGCACGGTCGGTTGCGTGCTTTCGACCGGGGCGCTCGCGGTCTTCGGGCCTGACCAGCTGTGGTGGGCCGCGGCCGCCGTCGTGCTCTCCAACGTCTTCTTCTCCTATGGAGAATCGCTGATCGCGGCGTTCCTGCCCGAACTCGCCCGACGCGACGCGCTGGGCCGAGTGTCGGGCTGGGGCTGGGCCTTCGGCTACCTGGGCGGCATGCTGGCGCTGGGGCTGTGCCTGGGTTATGTGCTGAGCGCCCAGTCGCGCGGCGACCCCCCCAGTCAATTCGTGCCGGTCACGATGCTCATCACGGCTGGCCTTTACCTGCTGGCCGCGCTCCCGACCTTCCTGCTCCTGCGCGAGCGCGCCGATCCGTGCTCGACGCGCCGGGCCGCCCGCATGGGGTCGGGGCTCTCGCAACTGTGGGCCTCATGGCAGCGGGCGCGCGCCTATCCAGATTTCCTGCGTCTGCTGGCCTGCGGCACCAGCTACCAGGCCGGCATCGCCGTCGTCATCGCACTGGCCGCCGTCTACGCCGAGCAGGCGCTCGGTTTCACCCAGGCGCAGACGATGACGCTGGTGTTCCTGGTCAACATCGCGTCGGCCGTCGGCGCGTTCGTGTTCGGCTATTACGAGGACCGCATCGGGCACCAGCCCGCGCTCGCGGTCACGCTGGTGGGCTGGATGGTCATGACGCTGCTGGCCTTCCTGGCGGCCAGTGCCTGGTTGTTCTGGATCGCCGCGGTGATCGCCGGCCTGTGCATGGGGTCGAGCCAGTCTTGCGGCCGCGCGCTGGCCGGCGCGCTCGCGCCGCATGATCGGCTGGCTGAATTCTTCGGCCTGTGGACCTTCGCCACGCGTCTGGCCGCGATCATCGGGCCGCTGACCTACGGCGCGGTCACCGTGCTGACGGCGGGCAACCACCGGCTCGCGATCCTGGCCACCGGGGTGTTCTTCGTGCTGGGCTACTGGCTGCTGCGGCGGGTGGACATGACGAGAGGGCTCGCGCGCGCGCTGATCTGAACGCCGGGCGCTCAGGCACCCCGCGTGGTGGGAGGCGTGCCCGCGTCGCCCGGCTTCAGGCGGTGGCGCGCGTGGCGACGATGTCGCGCCAGCCCAGCGCTTCGCGGGCCAGGTGCTGCAGTGGCACAGGATCGCCAGTGCTTTCGAGCACCACGCGCGCCGGCCCAGTCGAGGGGATCCCCAGTCCCTCCCAGACCCGCCGCGCCTGGCGTGCGACCGCGTCCTCGATGTTGAGCAACTGCACGTCATCACCCAGCGCCGCCTGGATGCGCGACTGCACCAGCGGGTAATGCGTGCAACCCAGCAGCACCGTGTCGACGCCGGCTTCGCGCAGCGGCGCGCAGAAGCGCTCGATCAGCGCGCCGAGCGCGTCGCTGTCCAGATCGCCTTGCTCGATCAGGGTGACCAGGCCCGGGCAGGGCTGGCTGACCAGCTCCACATCGCCCGCATGCGCGGCGACCAGTTGCTCGAAGCGTCGGCTCGCGATCGTGGCCGTCGTCGCCATCACGCCGATGCGGCCGTTGCGCGTCGCCGCGACGGCGGGCTTCACGCCGGGTTCGATGCCGACGACCGGCCAGTCCGGCCAGCGTTCCCGCATCGCTTGCACCGCATGCGCGGTGGCGGTGTTGCAGGCCACGACCGCCATCCGCGCGCCGACCTCGCGCAGGCGCTCGGCCACCCGCACGCTGCGTTCGACGATGTACTCGCTGCTGCGGTCGCCGTAAGGCGCGTGCGCGGTGTCGGCGAGGTAATGCAGCGGCGCGTGCGGAAGCTGCTCCCGCAGCGCCTTCAGCACCGTCAATCCGCCCACGCCGGAGTCGAAGACCCCGATGCAGGGGAGGTGGGGCTCATGCCCAAGGGGGACGGACGGGGCGGCGGCGAAGGGCGCTGAACTCAAGATCGTCATCGTGGGGTGTCGTGTCGGGAGCGGAGTCTAGAGGGATTCCCTCATTCCCGGCCGGAGCCGCTTGGCAGCCGCGATTCGATGGCTAGAATAGAACGATCGTTCGTTTTATTTTCGAGCCGGCGCCGAGGCGACGCTCGCTGGTCCGCCGGGATTCCGGGACGGCAGCAGGGGCGCATGACGGCTGGGAGACATGGGCTGGCCCCGGGGCTCCCATAGAATCGAATTAACGTTAACGTCAATCCAGCTTGGAGTGCTTCGATGAAGGTATTGGTCCCCGTCAAACGAGTCGTCGATTACAACGTCAAGGTGCGCGTCAAGAGTGACGGAACCGGCGTGGACATCGCCAACGTGAAGATGTCCATGAACCCGTTCGACGAGATCGCCGTCGAAGAAGCCGTCCGCCTGAAGGAGAAGGGCGTGGTCACCGAAGTGATCGCCGTCTCCTGCGGCGTCACGCAGTGCCAGGAAACGCTGCGCACCGCGATGGCCATCGGCGCTGACCGCGCCATCCTCGTCGAGACCGATGCCGACCTGCAGCCGCTGGCCGTGGCCAAGCTGCTCAAGGCCCTGGTCGACAAGGAACAGCCGCAGTTGGTGATCCTGGGCAAGCAGGCCATCGACGACGATTGCAACCAGACCGGCCAGATGCTGGCCGCGCTGACGGGCATGCCGCAGGGCACCTTCGCCTCGAAGGTCGAGGTCGCCGACGGCAAGGTCGCGGTGACCCGCGAAGTGGACGGCGGCCTGGAGACGGTCAGCCTGACGCTGCCGGCGGTCGTGACGACCGACCTGCGCCTGAACGAGCCGCGCTACGTGACGCTGCCCAACATCATGAAGGCCAAGAAGAAGCCGCTCGACGTGGTCAAGCCCGCCGACCTGGGCGTGGACGTGGCGCCGCGCATCAAGACGCTGTCGGTGGCCGAGCCGCCCAAGCGCAGCGCCGGCATCAAGGTGCCGGACGTGGCCACCCTGGTCACCAAGCTGAAGACCGAGGCCAAGGTCATCTGAGCCCCCAGAACAAGATTCGGAGATAAGACATGACCACCCTCGTCATCGCTGAACACGACAACGCCTCGCTGAAGGGCGCCACCCATCACGTCGTCACCGCGGCCGCCGCCATCGGCGGCGACGTGCACGTCCTGGTCGTCGGCTCCAACGCTGGCGCGGCCGCGCAGGCCGCCGCCAGGATTTCGGGCGTCGCCAAGGTGCTGCATGCCGACGGCGCGCCCTTCGCCGACGGCCTGGCCGAGAACGTCGCCGCCCAGGTGATCGCCATCGCCAAGGACTATTCGCACCTCCTGTTCCCGGCCACCGCCGCCGGCAAGAACGTCGCGCCGCGCGTCGCCGCGCTGCTGGACGTCGGCCAGGTGAGCGACATCACCAAGGTCATCTCGGCCGACACCTTCGAGCGCCCGATCTACGCCGGCAACGCGATCGCCACCGTGCAGTCGACCGATGCCGTCAAGGTCATCACCGTGCGCACGACCGGTTTCGACTCGGCAGCCGAAGGCGGCAGCGCCGCCGTCGAATCGCTGACGGCGGTGGCCGACAGCGGCAAGAGCAGCTTCGTCGGCCGGGAGGTCACCAAGAGCGACCGCCCCGAGCTGACCGCCGCCAAGATCATCGTGTCGGGTGGCCGCGCGCTGGGCAGCAGCGACAAGTTCAATGAAGTGCTGACGCCGCTGGCCGACAAGCTGAACGCCGCGCTGGGTGCCTCGCGTGCCGCGGTCGACGCCGGCTACGCGCCCAACGACTGGCAGGTCGGCCAGACCGGCAAGATCGTCGCGCCGCAGCTGTACATCGCCGCCGGCATCTCCGGCGCGATC
The DNA here is from genome assembly GCF_002761755.1 of Roseateles chitinivorans. GTDB lineage: Bacteria > Pseudomonadota > Gammaproteobacteria > Burkholderiales > Burkholderiaceae_C > Roseateles > Roseateles chitinivorans. The sequence continues at coordinate 20,283 of NZ_PEOG01000040.1, read as the reverse complement.
CAGCACCTGGCCGGCATGAAGGACTCCAAGGTGATCGTCGCGATCAACAAGGATCCGGAAGCGCCGATCTTCTCGGTGGCCGACTACGGCCTGGAAGCCGACCTGTTCACGGCGGTGCCGGAACTGGTGAAGGCGCTCTGAGCCGACGCTGACGACCCGCGGTGGAGGGATCCTCCGCCGCCAGGATCCAGGGCGCCCGCCGACGAAGCGCGGCGCCCTTTTTTCATCCGGAGACAACCCCCATGACCTACCGCGCCCCGATCAAGGACATGCTGTTCGACATGCAGGCCCTGGCTGGCCTGCAGGACCTCGCCGCGCAGATCCCCGCCTTCGCCGATCACGGCCTGGACACCGCCCAGGCGGTGCTCGAGGAATCGGCCAAGCTCAACGAGGACGTCATTGCCCCACTGAACGTCGAAGGCGACAAGAACCCGTCGACCTGGAAGAACGGCGAGGTCTTCGCGACGCCGGGCTTCAAGGCCGCGTTCAGGCAGTACGTCGAGGGCGGCTGGCAGGGGCTGCAGCATCCGGAGGCCTACGGCGGCCAGGGCCTGCCCAAGACGATCGGCGCCGCCTGCGGCGAGATCGTGCAGGCCGCCAACGTCAGCTTCGCGCTGTGCCCGCTGCTGACCGACGGCGCGATCGAGGCGCTGCTGGTCGCGGGCTCCGAGGAGCAGAAGCAGACCTTCATCCCCAAGCTGATCTCCGGCGAGTGGACCGGCACGATGAACCTGACCGAGCCGCAGGCCGGCTCGGACCTGGCGATGGTGCGCACCCGCGCCGAGCCGCAGGGCGACGGCACCTACAAGGTCTTCGGCACCAAGATCTTCATCACCTGGGGCGAGCACGACATGGCGGACAACATCGTCCACCTGGTGCTGGCGCGCATCCCCGGCGCGCCGGAGGGCGTGAAGGGCATCAGCCTGTTCCTGGTCCCCAAGTTCCTGGTCAATGCGGACGGCTCGCTGGGCGCGCGCAACGACGCGCACTGCGTGTCGATCGAGCACAAGCTCGGCATCAAGGCCAGCCCGACCGCAGTGCTGCAGTTCGGCGATCACGGCGGCGCCATCGGCACCCTGATCGGCGAGGAGAACCGCGGCCTCGAGTACATGTTCATCATGATGAACGCCGCGCGTTTCGGCGTCGGCGTGCAGGGCATCGCGGTGGCGGATCGCGCCTACCAGAAGGCGGTCGAGTATGCCAAGGACCGGGTGCAGTCGCGGCCGGTGGACGGCTCGTCCAAGGAGGCCGCGGCGATCATCCATCACCCCGACGTGCGCCGCATGCTGATGACGCAGCGGGCGCTGGTCGAGGGCTGCCGCGCGATGGCCATCGACGCGGCCGCGGCCTACGACATGGCGCATCACCATGAGGATGTCGAGACCCGCAAGCAGGCGCAGGCCTTCTATGAATTCATGGTGCCGCTGGTCAAGGGCTACAGCACCGAGATGAGCCTGGAGGTCACCTCGCTGGGCGTGCAGGTGCACGGCGGCATGGGCTTCATCGAGGAAACCGGCGCGGCGCAGTACTACCGCGACGCGCGCATCCTGCCGATCTACGAAGGGACGACGGCCATCCAGGCCAACGACCTGGTCGGCCGCAAGACGGTGCGCGACGGCGGCGCGTTCGCCCGCAGCGTCGCGGCGCAGGTCGAGGAGACCGAGGGCGCGCTGGCCGCCAGCGGCAGTGCCGACGCGCTGGCGGTGCGGGCGCAGCTGGCGGCGGCGCGCGCGGCCTTCGTCGAGGTCGTCGACTTCATCGCGGCCAACGGCAAGGCCAATCCCAATGCGGCCTTCGCGGGCTCGGTGCCCTACCTGATGGTGGGCGGCAACCTGATGGCCGGCTGGCAGCTGGCGCGCTCGCTGCTGGCGGCGCAGGAGCTCAAGGCCGCCGGCCAGGACGTCGCCTTCATGGAGGCCAAGATCGCCACCGCGCGCTTCTACGCCGAGCACATCCTGCCGCGCTGCGCCGCGCAGCGCGACGCCGTGGTGAACGGCGCGGGCAGCGTGATGGCGCTGCCGGTCGACGCCTTCTGAGCCGCCGCGCCCCGACCTGATCGCAACGTCCCCTGCGCGACGCCGCGTCGCGCGCGCAGGGGCCACCATGGGACGGCAACGATCCGTCGACTTGACCCGAGGAGATTCCGAGGTGGCACTTCCCCCGCTGTTCAACACCCTGCGTCTGCCGGTGATCGGCTCGCCGCTGTTCATCATCAGCAATCCGAAGCTGGTGATCGCGCAATGCAAGGCCGGGATCGTCGGCTCGATGCCGGCGCTCAACGCGCGTCCGGCCGAGCTGCTCGACGAGTGGCTGGCCGAGATCACCGAGACGCTGGCCGCCCATGACCGCGCGCATCCGGAGTCGCCGGCGGCGCCGTTCGCGATCAACCAGATCGTGCACAAGAGCAACGACCGGCTCGAGCACGACATGGCCCTGTGCGCCAAGTACAAGGTGCCGATCGTGATCACCTCGCTGGGGGCGCGCGAGGACGTCAATGCCGCGGTGCATGGCTGGGGCGGCATCGTGCTGCACGACATCATCAACAACAAGTTCGCGCGCAAGGCCATCGAGAAGGGCGCCGACGGCCTGATCGCCGTGGCGGCCGGCGCGGGCGGCCATGCCGGCGTGAAGAGCCCGTTCGCGCTGATCCAGGAGATCCGCGAGTGGTTCGACGGCCCGCTGGCGCTGTCGGGCTCGATGGCCAGCGGCGACGCGATCCTGGCGGCGCAGGCGATGGGCGCGGACCTCGCGTACATCGGCTCGGCCTTCATCGCGACCGAGGAGGCGCGCGCGGCCGACGAGTACAAGCAGATGATCGTCGAGAGCAACAGCGACGACATCGTGTACAGCAACCTGTTTACCGGCGTGCACGGCAACTACCTGAAGGGCTCGATCGTGAAGGCCGGCCTCGATCCGGAGAACCTGCCCGAGAGCGACCCGACGAAGATGAACTTCGGCGGCAACGGCGCGAAGGCCTGGAAGGACGTGTGGGGTAGCGGCCAGGGCATCGGCGCGATCCGCGAGGTGCTGCCCGCCGGCGAGCTCGTCGCGCGCTTCGGCCGCGAGTACCACGCCGCCCGTCAACGCCTCGCGCTGACCTGACCGACCGCTGACGCGCTCCCTCCAACGCCCCGCTTTGCGGGGCGTTGTCGTTTGTGCCCGCGCTTTTCCGTGCGACCTGCGGTGTCCGTGGGCGCTTGTCGGAATGCTCCCACCTCTCCCACCGGGCGTGATTCGTTGAAAAGTTCTCGACTTTCCAATTTCATAGTGTGAATCAACGTCCCACATTGTCGGAAGAGATGGACCGGAAATGTAAGGAATGGTTAGATCGAAAGACATTCCAACAGGCAAACCGCCTTTTTCGTCCAGGGAGAGTGATTCATGAAATTGGCCGACGTCCGGATCGGATCGCGCCTCGCCGGCGCCTTCGCCGTCGTTTTCATCCTGCTGCTGGTGATCCTCGGGGTAGGCATCCGTGTGATCGATGGCGTCAACGACACGATGGGTCGCGTGGTCGAGGACCGTTATGCGCTGATCGCGCTGACCAACCAGGTCAAGAGCGTCGGGGACCGCGGCGCGACCACGATCGGGCGCCTGCTGCTGGCAAGCACGCCTGAGGCCGCCAAGAAGTACATGGACGACTACGCCGTCATCCGCCAGACCAATTCGGAGAACCTGGCGCGACTGGAGAAGATGCTGGGTGACGAGGACAGCAAGCGGCTCTTCGCCGAGCAGTCCGATGCGCGCAAGGCTTATGGCGCGGTGGTGCGCAAGGTCTTCGACCTGCTGGCGGCAGGCGATCGCGATGGCGCGATGGCCGCGTACCAGGAGCAGATGGCGGGACCGCAGGCGCGGTACTACGCGCTGATCGACAAGATGGTCGACTTCCAGGCCGCGCGCATGGCCGCCGACGTGGCGCAGGCCAATGAGCGCTCGCGCGCCGCCAAGGTGGACATGGTGGTCGCCTCGGCGCTGGCCCTGCTGGTGGGCGCGGTGACCGCGTTCTTCATCACGCGCTCGATCACGCAGCCGATCGAGCGCGCGATCGAACTGGCCGAGCGGGTCGCCGCCGGCGACCTCACCGCGCGCGTGCGCGCCAGCGGCAAGGACGAGGTGGCGCGCCTGACCGCCGCTTTGCAGCACATGGTCGAGAACCTGCACCGCATCGTTACCGAGGTGCGCAGCGGCGCCGACACGATCGCCAACGCGGCGCAGGAAGTCGCGCAGGGCAACCAGGACCTGGCGGCGCGCACCGAGCAGCAGGCCGCGGCGCTGCAGCAGACGGCATCGGCCATGGAGCAGCTGACCTCGTCGGTGCGGCTGAGTGCCGACAACGCCGGCGAGGCCGATCGCTCGGCGTCGTCCGCCTCCGGCATTGCCACCCAGGGGGGCGAGGTCGTCGGCCAGGTGGTCGAGACGATGAGCTCGATCTCCGCGGCCTCGCGCCGCATCGTCGAGATCATCGGCGTCATCGACGGCATCGCGTTCCAGACCAACATCCTGGCGCTCAACGCGGCGGTCGAGGCGGCGCGCGCCGGCGAGCAGGGGCGCGGCTTCGCAGTGGTGGCCTCGGAGGTCCGCAGCCTGGCGCAGCGCAGCGCGACCGCTGCCAAGGAGATCAAGCGGCTGATCGACGACTCGGTCGAGCAGGTCGAGGCCGGCGGCCGCATGGTCGAGCAGGCCGGCGAAACGATGCAGCAGGTGGTGGGCAGCATCCGCCAGGTGAGCCACATCGTGGCGGAGATCAGCAGCTCCAGCCGCGAGCAGAGCGCCGGCATCGAGCAGGTGAATGTGGCGGTGGTCCAGATGGACGACTCGACGCAGAAGAACGCCGCCATGGTGGAGCAGAGCACCGCCGCGGCGCGCGCGCTGCAGGCGCAGGCGCAGCAACTGAACGACGCGGTGCGCGCCTTCGCGCTGTGACACCGCGGGCGGCCCGCGCAGGGCCGCCGACAGGTTGGAGGGGACTGGAGACAGGACCGGCCGCAGAGCCGGATGTCGCGCAGTCCGGGAGGATCCGACCGCCGGCTGACCGCCGCCTTGCCCAAAGGTGGCGGTGCAGCGGCACAGGCGCCGCAGAGCGCCACGGGCCGTCCGGAGGCGTGACGAGCAGGCTCATCCGAGCCACCTCAGTCAACGTCAAGGGAGTCGACATGTCCGTGAATACCTCGTTCGGGCGCCATGCCTGGGCCCATCGCTGCCGCTTCGATCGCGATACCGATCCATCGGAGGCAGGCGCATCGCCAGCGGCCGCCGGGCCGCGCCTTCGGCCCGGCGTCGCCGCGTTGATCGACGCGTTCCGCGATCAAGGGCATCGCCAGGCCCGGCTCGATCCGCTGAGTCAAGGTGAATGCCCGGCGGAAGGGGAGGGCGTCGCCGCTGGCGGCGTAGACGGTGAGGACGCAACGCCGGTCGATCCGCTCGCGTTGGAGAACTTCGGGTTGGGGCGCGACGACGCGCTCACCGACGATGGCGCGAGGGTGCTGGGCGCCGTCGATGCGCAGTCGCTGCACGCGCGGCTGAATGCGCTGTACTGCGGCGCCTTGTCGCTCGACCTGTCCGCGGTGCGCGATGAGGTGCGGCGCCATTGGTGGCGATCGCGCTTCGAGGCCGACGGCGAGCCGCTCGCGCCGGACGCGGCCCGTGCGTTGCTGGAGCGCCTCGCGCGCGTGGAGGGCTGGGAGCGCCATCTGGCGCGGCGCTTTCCCCATGGCAAGCGCTTCTCGCTCGAGGGCTGCGAAGCGTTGCTCCCGCTGCTCGACACGCTGTTCGACGCCGCGGCGGCAAAAGGGGTGGACCAGGTGATGATGGGCATGCCGCATCGGGGGCGGGTGAACGTGCTGGTCAACCTGCTGGGCCATCCGGTGGAGGAGATCCTCGACTACTTCGAAGCGGTGCCCGCGCGGCCCGAGCGCCAGCGCGACCTGGTGTATCACCTCGGCGGGACCTATCGCGTCCGCACGGACGCAGGCGCCCTCCGCGTGCGGCTCGCCAGCAATCCCTCGCACCTGCAGAGCGTCTATCCCGTCGTGGTGGGCATGGCCCGGGCGGCCCGCTCGGCCGCCGGCGAACGCCCGGAGCGCTGCCTGGCGATCGTGTTGCACGGCGATGCCGCGTTCGCGGGGCAGGGGGTCGTGATGGAAACGCTCGCGCTGGGGCAGAAGGCCGGCTACGGCGTGGGCGGGGTGGTTCACGTCGTGATCAACAACCAGCTCGGCTTCACCGAGCCGAATCCGATGAACGCGGCAGCGGCGCGCTATTGCACCGATGCGACGCGGAGCGTGGACGCGCCGGTGCTGAGGGTCAGCGCCGACGATCCCGAGGCCGTGCTGCGCGCCGCGAGGCTGGCGAGCGACTACCGGGCGCGCTTCGGCACCGATGTCGTGATCGATCTGGTCGGGTATCGGCGTCAGGGACATTCGGAGCACGACGTGCCGCAACTGACCAGTCCGGCGCTGTATCGGCGCATGCCGGCGAAAGCCGGCATCACCGACCTGTATGCGGCGCGGTTGCGCGAGGAGGGCCAGCTCCTCGCCGAGGAGACGGCCCTGATCGCCGCTCGAGTGGACGCCTTCGACCCGGCGCGGCCGCTGCCGGGCGCCGCGCCCATGGACGAGGCGCCGGCGCCGCTCTCCGACAAGCGCGCTCCGCGGGTCGATCTGCCCGACGTGCTGGAAGCGCTGGCGGACCTCCCGCCGGATTTCGAGCCGCATCCGCTGCTGCGCGACCTGGCCACGCGCTGGCGCGCGATGGCCGCCGACGCTCGACAGCCCGCCGACTGGTGTACCGCGGAGACGCTGGCCTGGGCCCAGGTCTTGCGCGCGGGTACCGACGTCCGCATCTCGGGCCTGGACGTGCAACGGGGGACCTTCCTCCATCGTCACGCGGTGTGGCACCACCAGGGCGAGGCCGGCGCCGACGTGCCGCCGAGGTGGATGCCGTTGACGCGCTTCTCGGGGCCGGGCGGGCGCTTCGAGGTCCACAACTCGGTGCTGTCGGAAGAGGCGGTGCTGGGCTTCGAGTACGGCCACAGCATTCAGGCCCGCGACGCGATGACGGTCTGGGAGGCGCAGTTCGGCGACTTCGTGAACGGCGCGCAGGTCTATCTCGACCAGTACATCAGCTCCGGCGAGGAGAAGTGGGGCGACGCGTCGGCGTTGACGGTGCTGCTGCCTCATGGCTACGAGGGCGTCGGGCCGGAGCACTCGAACGGTTTCCTCGCGCGGCTGCTGCTGCTGTGCGGCGCGGACAACCTGCGCGTGGCGATGCCGTCGACCTCCGGCCAATACGCCTCGCTGCTGTTGCGCCAGGCCTTCGACCCGGTGCGCAAGCCGCTGATCGTGATGACGCCCAAGGCGGTGCTGCTGGCCGAGCCGCGCAGTCACACGCCGGTCGGCGCGCTCGCGGCGGGGCGTTTCGAGCCGGTGCTGGACGACACGGCGATCGATGCCGCCGCGGCGGCGCAGGTGCGGCGCGTCGTGCTGTGCAGCGGCAAGGTCGTGTACGACTTGCTCCGCGGGCGCGAGGCGCGGGGCGACACGACGATCGCCGTGGTGCGCGTCGAGCAGCTCCATCCCTTTCCGCGTGACGCGCTCGCGGCGGTGCTTCGCCGTTATCCGTCCGTGCAGGACCTTGTCTGGGTGCAGGAAGAGACCCGCAATCAGGGGGCGTGGCTGTTCATCCGCGATGAGCTCGACGCACTGCGGCCGCCCGGCGTGCGCCTTGTCGAGGTCTCGCGCGAGGTGACGGCGGCGGGCGCCACCGCATCGCCGGTGATCCATCGGCGTCAGCAGGCGGCGTTGGTCGAGCGCGCGCTTGGAGGGGTGCCCGGCTGACGCGGTTGCTTTCTGAAGGCCGATCGGCAAACATCCGTCCACACAAGTCGATCGGGCATGCCTTCAGGGAGGCAGCGTGGGCGAAAACGATGCAGGGCGTGACGCATCCGTCGATGCGCGCAGCGACACACGACGCAGCGGAGAGGTCCGGGCCGCTGAGTTGCCACAGGCGGAGTCGCCCGGGACGGCGGGCGACTCCCCGCCGTCCTTCCTCGCCATTCAGCCCGCCGGCCACCGCGCGCGTGTGCGGGCGCTGGCGACGGTGGCATTGTCCGTGGCCGTGTGCATCGCGCTGGCGCCGTTCGCGAAGCTCCAGTTGCCGGCGGTGGCGGCCTTCATTCCGATCTATGAATCGGCGCTGGTCCTCAATGACCTGATCACGGCGGCGCTGCTTTACGGGCAGTGGCGGATCACGCGGCTGCGGGCGCTGTCGGTGCTGGCCAGCGGCTACCTGTTCACGGCCGTGATCACCGTCGGCCATGCGCTGTCGTTTCCCGGCCTCTTCGCACCGGGCGGCGCGCTCGGCGCCGGGCCGCAATCGACGGCGTGGATCTACATGTTCTGGCACGGCGGCTTTCCGCTGTTCGTGATCGCCTATGCATGGATGCGGCGGGCGAGCCCGCCCGGTGCCGACGCGGGCCGCGAGCGCGGCTCGCAACCGGACCGGGAGGGCGACGTCGGGGACGATGTGACGCGCGGTCGCCGGACCGCCCTCGGCGCAACGCTCGTGGCGCTGGCACTGGGCGTCGGCCTCACCGCGCTGGCCACCGCCGGTCATGCGTGGTTGCCGGCGATCATGAGCGGTCATCGCTACACGCCGGCGATGATGTTCACCGTCGGCTCCGTGTGGCTGCTCTGCATGGCGGCGCTCGCCGTGCTGCTGCCGCGCCGTCGGGCGGCGAGCATGCTGGACCTGGGCCTGATGGTCGTCATGGTGGCCTGGCTGTGCGACATCGCGCTGTCGGCGATGCTCAACGGCGGTCGCTACGACCTGGGCTTCTATGCGGGCCGCATCTTCGGTCTGCTGGCCTGCAGCGCGGTGCTGGCGGAACTGCTGTTCGAGAACGCCGTGCTGTATGCGCGCCTGGCGCAGGCCCACGGTCGCGAGCGGCAACGCGCCGCGGAACTGGCGCTGGCGCGCGACGAAGCGCAGCGGGCCAACGCGGCCAAGAGCCTGTTCCTGGCCAGCATGAGCCACGAGATCCGCACACCGATGAATGCGGTGATCGGGCTGACCCATCTGGCGCTGCAGGGCCCGCTGGAAGGGAGGCAGCGCGACTATGTCGCCAAGGCCCACACCTCGTCGAAGGCGCTGCTCGCGCTGCTGAACGACATCCTGGACTACTCCAAGGTCGAGGCCGGCAAGATCAGCCTGGAGGCCGAGGAGTTCGGCATCGAGGAGGTCGTCGAGAACGTCGGCGAGCTGTTCTCGGCGCGGCTGGAGGAGACCGGCCTCGACCTGGTCTTCGACATCGACCGGGACGTGCCGCCACGCGTCGTCGGCGATGCCTTCCGGCTGACGCAGGTGCTGAACAACCTGGTCGGCAATGCGATCAAGTTCACGCCGCGCGGCGAGGTCGTGATCCGCGTGGAACTGATCGAGCGCACGCCCGAGCGCGTCGGTCTGCGGCTGGCGGTGCGCGACACCGGCATCGGCATGAGTCGCGAGACGCGCGAGCGGCTCTTCGAGGCCTTCGCGCAGGGCGAGACCGGCACCGCGCGTCGCTTCGGCGGCACCGGCCTCGGACTGGCGATCTGTCGGCGGCTGGTGGCGCTGATGGGCGGCGAGATCGCGGTCGACAGTGAACTGGGGAGCGGCTCGACCTTCCGGTTCAGCGCCTGGTTCGGGCTGACGGCGGCGGGCGAGCCGCGGCGCGACCTGCATCGGATCCGCGGCATGCGCGCGCTGGTGATGGACGGCCCGCCGACCGAGCGCGAGGCCTGGGTCAGCATGCTGTCGAGCTGGCGCTTCCAGGTGAGCGCGGCCGCCTTCGTCGACGACGCGGTCTTCAAGTTCCAGCGCGCCGCGAGCCACGAACTGCCGTACGAGCTGCTGGTGCTGGACGGCAAGACCGGGGCCGCGGCGGTGCTGGAGAAGGTGGAGATGCTCTGCGCCGAGCGGGGCCTGTCGACGCCGCGGGTGCTGGTGCTGACGGGGCAGCATCATGTCGACGCGCTCGAGCGCGAGCTGGGGCCGCGCGAGGGCCTGCAGGTGCTGGTCAAGCCGGTGATGCCGTCACGGCTGTTCGAGGCGATCGTGCGGCTGCAGCACGGCACCGCGGCGCCGCCGATGGCGCGGCCGCTGGAGAAGACGCTGGACGAGGCGCTGCGGCCCTTGCGCGGCGCGCAGGTGCTGCTGGTCGAGGACGACCCGGTCAACCAGCAGGTGGCCCAGGCCTTCCTGGAACTGGGCGGGCTGGCGGTGACGATCGCCGGGAACGGGCTGCAGGCGGTGGACCTGGTGCGCGAGCGCGCCTTCGACCTCGTGCTGATGGACATGCAGATGCCGGAGATGGGCGGCATCGAGGCCACGCGCTGCATCCGGCTGCTGCCGCAGGGGCAGGGCTTGCCGATCGTGGCGATGACCGCGGCGGCGATGGACGAGGATCGTCAGGCCTGCCTGGCGGCAGGCATGGATGCGCACATCGGCAAGCCGATCGTGCCGGCGGAACTGGTCGAGGTGCTGCTGCAGTGGGCCAAGCCGCCGCGGACCGCCGCGGGCAGCGCGGCCTGAGGCGAGCCGGGTCCTTCAGGGCACAACAGCCGACGCGCCGCAGCGGTGCCGAAGGCGTCCGCCGCAGCGGACGCCTCCCGATCATTTCCCGATCACCGGGCGATCACCGGGCGATCACTTGATCGTCGTGAAGCGGGCTTCCGGCCGGTCGTCGGAGCGGTGGGGCGTGGTGACGCCCTTCTTCATCGCCCACGGACGCACCTGGTGGTGCAGCGGGATGAAGAACACCTCGTCGCGGATGCGCACCAGGCCGTCCTTCAGCAGCGCGTTGCGCTTGGCGACATCGCCCTCGACCTTCGCCGCGTCGATGATCTGGTCGAGCTTGGCATCGCTGAGACGGAAGTAGTTGCCGCTGCCGTCCGCGCCGCCGACGCGGGTGCGCGCCAGCGACTGCATCGTGTACAGCGCGTCATAGGTGGGCACGCCCCAGCCGTACAGGAACAGCGGGTACTCGAAGGCCTGCAGCTTCGGGCTGAAGGTGCTGAAGGACTCGGTCTGCAGCCGCGCCTTGATGCCGACCTTGCTCCACATCGACACCACCGCGAGGCAGATCTCCTCGTCGTTGACGTAGCGGTTGTTGGGGCAGTTCATCGGCACCTCGAAGCCGTTCGGGTAGCCGGCATCGGCCAGCAGCTTCCGGGCGCGCTCGGCATCGACCTTGGTCGGCACGTCGATGTCCGGCGCATTGCCGTTGACGCCGGGGGCGACCATGATGCCCGCAGGCACCGACAAGCCGCGCATCGTCGCGCGCTTGATCGCCTCGCGGTCGATGGCCAGGGACATCGCCTCGCGCACCCGCTTGTCCTTGAAGGGGTTCTTGCCGGTGATGTTGCTGCCCTTGAGCTGCTCGCTGCCCTGGTCCATGCCGATGAAGATCGTGCGGGTCTCGCTGCCTTCCAGCACCGTCAGCTTGCCGTCGGCCTTCAGGCGGCCCACGTCCTGGGTCGGGATGTCGGACAGCAGGTCCACATCGCCCGACAGCAGCGCGGCGACGCGCGTGGGGTCCGACTTGATCGGCGTGTAGATCACCTCGTCGACATTGGTGGCGTTCTTCGCGTCCCACCAGTCCTTGTTCTGGACCATCGTGATGCGCTGGTCCGGCTGCCAGCCGGTGATCCGGTACGGGCCGGTGCCGTTGGCATTGCGCGTGGCGAAGGTCTCCTCCTTGGCCTTGAAGTCCGGCAGGTTGATCGCCTTGTTCTTCTCCGCCCAGGTCCTGCTCATGATGCGGAAGTCGACGAACTGCCGCAGCACGATCGGATTGGGCGCGGACAGGATCACGTCGACGGTGTGGCTGTCGACCTTCTTGATGTCGGCGACGCCGGCCACGAACGGGTGCATCGTGCCCACCGGCTGCTTGATGCGGTGGAAGGAGAACACCACGTCGTCGGCGGTGAACGGCGAGCCGTCATGGAATTTGACGCCCTTGCGCAGCTCGAAGCGCCAGCTCGTGGGCCCCCTCTGCGTCCACTTGGTGGCCAGCGCGGGCTCGACCTGGTACTGGCGGTCGTACCTCGTCAGGCCTTCATAGGCATGCATCGAGATGGCGTTGGTCGTGCTGTGGTTCTGCGAATGCGGGTCCAGGGTCAGCACGTCGTTCTGCGCGGCCCAGCGCAGCGGGGCGGCGAGCGCCTCATGGGCGGGCAGGGCCGCGCCCATCAGGGCGGCGGCACCGACGGCGGCGGCGGACAGCAGCAGGCGCGCGGACCGGTTCGGTCCGATGGATTTCCTCGACATGAGCGGTAGCTCCCTTGGCAACGTCGTTAAGCAAACGTGAAGTCGCCTGGATGCTAGCCGTCGGGACCCGGTCCGGGAGAGCCGTCCACCCTGGGGATTGCCCCAGGGGTGGACCGGAAAACCCAGCTGTCGCGACCGGTCCGTCAGGACGCGCGCCGGACCGGGAGCGCCGCGCCGGTCACTTGATGGTGGTGAAGCGGGCCTCGGGCCGGTCGTTGGAGCGGTGCAGCGTCTGCAGGTTGGCGCGCATCGCCCACGGACGGACCTGGTGGTGCAGCGGGATGAAGAGGTACTGGTCGCGGATCCGCACCAGACCGTCGCGCAGCAGCGCGTCGCGCTTGGCGGTGTCGCTCTCGCTCTTGGCGGCGTCGATCAGCCGGTCCAGCGCGGGATCGCTGACCTTGGAGAAGTTGAAGCTGCCATCCGCGCCGCCGCTGCGGGTGCGGGCCAGCGCCTGCATCGCATACAGCGCGTCGCGGGTGGAGACGCCCCAGCCCAGCATGTACAGCGGCGCCTCGAAGCGCTGGAACAGCTGGCTGTGCTGGGACATCGGCTGCGCCGTCAGCCGCGCGGTGATGCCGATCTTGCTCCACATCGACACGACGGCCAGGCAGATCTTCTCGTCGTTGACGTAGCGGTTGTTGGGGCAGTTCAGCGGGACCTCGAAGCCGCTGGGATAGCCGGCGTCGGCCAGCAGTTTCTTCGCCTTCGCGAGGTCGGGCGTCCGCGGCTTGTCCAGCGCGGCGTCGTAGCCATGGACGCCGGGGGCGACCATCAGCGCGGCGGGCACCGACAGCCCGCGCATGATGCTGCGCTTGATCGCCTCGCGGTCGATGGCCAGCGACAGTGCCTCGCGCACCCGCACGTCCTTGAACGGGTTCTTGCCCTTGACCGACGCGCCGCGCAGCTCGTCGCTGCCCAGGTCCATCGCGAAGAAGATGGTGCGGGTCTCGGGGCCGTCGATCGACTTGAGCTTGGCATCCGCCTTGAGCGCGCCGACGTCCTGCGTGGGCACGTCGGTCAGCAGGTCCACGTCGCCGGAGGTGAGCGCCGCGACGCGCGTCGGGTCGGACTTGATCGGGATGTAGCTGACCTCGGTGATGTTGCCCTTGTTCTTGTCCCACCAGCCCTTGTTGATGACCATCGAGACCTTCTGGTCCGGCTGCCACGAGGTGATCTCGTAGGGGCCGGTGCCCGAGGCATGGCGGCTGGCGTAGTTCTCGTCCTTGGCCTTGTAATCGGCCATCTGGGTGGCCTTGTTCTTCTCGGACCAGGCCTTGCTCATGATCCGGAAGTCGACCAGGTTGCGCAGTAGGATCGGCTGCGGCGATTCGAGGATCAGGTCCACGGTGAAGTCGTCGACCTTCCTGATCTCCTTGATGCCGGTGACGTAGATCTGCATCGTGCCCTGCGGCTGGCGGATGCGGTCGAAGCTGAAGACCACGTCGTCCGCGGTGAAGGGCGAGCCGTCGTGGAACTTCACGCCCTTGCGCAGCTCGAAGCGCACCTGCGTCGGGCTGATCTGCGTCCACTTCGTGGCCAGGCAGGGCTCGATCTCCCACTGCTCGTTGTAGCGGGTCAGGCCCTCGTAGGCGTGCTGCAGGATGGCGCTGGTGGTGGTGTGGTCCTGCGAATGCGGATCCAGCGTCAGCACGTCGTTCTGCGCCGTCCAGCGCAGCGGCACGGCGTGGGCGGACGAGGCGGCGAGGGTGGCGGCGGTCGCCGCGCCGAGCGCGATCGCCAGGGACAGCGCCGCGTGGGCGCGAGCGAAGCGCGGAGCGCTCGGCAGACGAGTCATGGGGAACCTCCGATCAAGCCCGGATCAGGCGATGCGCGGACCATGCTATGCCCGGTGGTGCCGGGTGTTGCTTAGCGCTTCTCCGGAGGCGTCGTGCCGGCGGGAGCCTCGATGTCGATCGCGGCGTCGCAGCCGATGCCGGCGGCGATCATGCGGCGCGCGTAGCGACGGATCAGGCGGTTGACCAGGCCCTCCGGCCGGAATGTGCGCAGCCCCACATAGCGGCTCGGATGCACCAGCATGCCGCAGCGGTACTGGCGGTCGGCCTCGGACCACACCAGCGCGCGGCAGGCGCCTTCGCGCTTGAGGCTCACCAGCATGCCCAGCGGGCAGGGCTCGACCAGGCAGCACACGCCGCAGCCATTGCAGGGCGCGCCGACGGCGGGCTTGGGGGGTGCCTCCGGCTGGATCCAGATGACGCTGCCGGAGAGGGGGCGGACCATGCGCCACTGTAGACGCAAGGGATGGGTGAGGACGGTGGTCTCGTTGCGCACTTCGGTGCGGTGCTCGGTCGGGTGCTGGCGTCTTTACGTAGACTCGCGTTTCCCCTATCGGGGAAGACCCCTCCCGGGAATCGATCCCGGGACGACCTGACCGAGGAAGACCCATGAAGAAGATCTCGTTGAAGTTGCTGGTGCTGGCCGCCGGCCTGGTGGCGCTGGGCGCCCAGGCGCAGGAGCGCGTGCGCATCGGTTTCATGAGCCCGATCACCGGCCCGCAGGCCGGCTACGGCACGGACAACCGCGACGGCGCCGCGCTGGCCATCAAGGAACTCAATGCCAAGGGCATGAAGATCGGCGGCAAGCCGGTGATCTTCGAGCTCGACGTCAACGACGATGTCGCCGATCCGCGCCAGGGCGTGCAGGTGGCCCAGGCGCTGGTGGACAAGAAGGTCCGCTTCGTGCTCGGCCCGTACAACTCGGGCGTGACGATGCCGGCCTCGCGCGTGTTCTCCGACGGTGGCGTGATCGTGCTGACCGTGGCCTCCAATCCGCGCATCACGCAGCAGCCCAACCAGTCCAACCTGTTCCGCATCGGCGCGACCGACAACCAGCTCGGCGCCAAGATGGCCGTCTACGCGGCGCAGGACCTGAAGGTCAAGACCGTCGCGGTCATCGACGACCGCACCGCCTACGGCCAGGGCGTCGCCCAGGAGTTCACCGCGCAGGCCGCCAAGCTGGGCCTGAAGGTGGTGGCCAAGGAATTCACCAACGACAAGGCGACGGACTTCAGCAGCATCCTGACCGCGGTCAAGGCCGCCAAGCCGGACGCGGTGTTCTACGGCGGCTACTCCGCGCAAGGCGGTCCGCTGCTGCGCCAGATGCGCGGCCTGGGCATCACCGCGCCGCTGCTGGGCGGCGACGGCATCTGCTCGACCGAGACGGCGACGCTGTCGCAGATCACGACCGAGCTGAATGCCTACTGCACCCAGGGCGGCGCGCTGATCGACCGCAGCGACAAGGGCAAGAAGTTCCTCGAGAAGTACAAGGCCGAGTTCAAGCGCGATCCGCTGACCTACGCGGCGGCCTTCTACGACGGCGCTTACCTGCTGGCCGGCGCGATGGAAGCGACGCAGTCCACCGATCCCAAGAAGGTCGGCGAGCATCTGGCCAAGTCGAGCTACGCGGGCGTGGCCGGCGAGTACGCCTATGACGACAAGCACGACCTGAAGTCGTCCGCCGTCACGGTGTTCACCTTCAAGGGCAAGGATGTGGTGCCGTTGAAGAGCCTGTAAGGAGAAAGGGCCCGTTCCCGCCATGGAATGGGCCCGTCTTGTCGGGGGAAGGGCGTCAGGCCTTGACGCCCAGCTCCCGCAAACGCTCTTCCAGGTAGGTGTGCGCGGTGTAGCGGTCCGACAGCACCACGTCCTCGCGCGGATGCAGGAACAGCGGCAGCGACACGCGGCTCTTCTTCGCGCCTTCGCCGGTCGGGTTCACCACGCGGTGCTGCGTCGACGGGTAATAGCCTTGCGAGGCCTCCTGCAGCATGTCGCCGATGTTGATGATCAGCATGCCGAAGTCGCCGGGCACGTCCACCCACTCGCCGTCCTTGCCCTGCACCTGCAGGCCGGGCTCGTTGGCCGCCGGCAGGATGGTCAGCAGGTTGATGTCGCCATGCGCGGCCGCCCGCAGCGAGCCGGCCGGCTCGTTGCCCGTCAGCGGCGGATAACGCAGCACCCGCAGCAGCGTCAGCCGGCTGTCCTTGATCATGTTGGACAGCGGCTCGCGGTAGTTCTTCGCGATCTCGGCCGGGGTGTGCTTCTCCACCCAGGACAGCAGTTCCGCCGCCAGGTCGTTGGCGATGCGGTAGTAGCGCATCGCGTCGTCCTTCAGCGAAGCCGGAATGCGTCCCCACGGGTAGATGTGGAAGTACTCCTTGATGTCCTTCTGCGTGTGGCCCTTGGCGGTTTCCGAGATCTCGGTGGAGAAGTAGCCGTCCTGCGTCTCCTTGGAGAACGCCAGCTCATGCTTCTCGCTGCCATTGAAATAGGCCAGCCAGTCGGCGTAGATCTTCTCGACCAGTTCCTGCGGCAGGGGGTGGTTCACCAGGACGCCGAAGCCTGTCTCGTGCAGGGAGCGGGTGAATTGCTCGGCCGCATCCGCGGCGCGGTAGTCGACGACTCGAACTTGCATGTGGGATCTCCTGTGGTCCCGGGCAGTCCGCCATTCAATCTCGGGGCGGTACGCCAGCGCGCAGTCTACTTCTATGGGCTATTTCATCGCAAACGTTTGTATGACGTGAAGCGCTGCTCGCTTGATTCCCGTCATGGACAGCCCGCACAACAATTGGGCGAACCCGCAACAACGCTGGAACCGGCGTGGTGCTACAGTCCTGCGCTTGTGACTTTGAGGTCCTTCCCGTCCCCTTTTCTGGCAACAGCAAAGGCGGGTCGCAATCCGCCAACCGGTCAAGCCGTGTCGCGGAAGGTTTGTTAACCAGCCGATCGCCCTGGAAGCCGGGGCAGAGGTGAGCGAAAGATGATGCAGCAATACAGCTCGAACTCCTATCTGTTCGGGGGCAATGCGCCCTACGTCGAGGAGATGTACGAGCAATACCTGGACAACCCGGGCGCCGTGCCCGACAACTGGCGCGCCTACTTCGACGCGCTGCAGCATGTCCCCGCCGTCGACGGCAGCGACAAGCGCGACGTCCCCCACGCCCCCGTCGTCGAGTCCTTCGCGCAGCGCGCCAAGGCCAATGCCCTGGGCAACAAGGTGTCCTCGGCCGAGCTGGAAGTCGCCAGCAAGCAGGTTCATGTCCAGTCGCTGATCGCCGCGTACCGCACGCTGGGCTCGCGCTGGGCCGACCTGGACCCGCTCAAGCGCACCGAGCGTCCCAAGATCCTCGAACTGGACCCCGCGTCCTACGGTCTGACCGAGACCGACATGGATCGCACCTTCAGTGCGACCAACACCTATTTCACCAAGGCCGAGCGCATGACCCTGCGCGAGATCGTGCAGGCCTTGCGTGAGACCTACTGCGGCTCCGTCGGCGCCGAGTTCATGCACGTCACCGAGCCGACCGAGAAGCGCTGGTGGCAGGAGCGCCTGGAGGCGATCCGCAGCAAGCCGACCTACACGGCCGAGAAGAAGCAGCAGATCCTGGAGCGCCTGACGGCCGCCGAAGGCCTGGAGCGCTACCTGCACACCAAGTACGTCGGCCAGAAGCGTTTCTCGCTGGAAGGCGGCGAGAGCTTCATCGTGTCGATGGACGAGCTGGTCAAGTGCGCCGGCATCAAGGGTGTGCAGGAGATCGTCATCGGCATGGCCCACCGCGGCCGCCTGAACGTGCTGGTGAACACCCTGGGCAAGATGCCCAAGGACCTGTTCGCCGAGTTCGATCACACCGCCCCCGAGGACCTGCCGTCCGGCGACGTGAAGTACCACCAGGGCTTCTCCAGCGACGTGACCACCCCTGGCGGCCCGGTCCACCTGAGCCTGGCCTTCAACCCGTCGCACCTGGAGATCGTGAATCCGGTCGTCGAGGGCTCGGTCAAGGCCCGCATGGATCGCCGCGGCGACAAGACCGGCGAGCAGGTGCTGCCCGTGCTGGTGCACGGTGACGCGGCCTTCGCCGGCCAGGGCGTCGTGATGGAAACGCTGGCGCTGGCGCAGACGCGCGGCTACTACACCGGCGGCACCGTCCACATCGTCATCAACAACCAGATCGGTTTCACCACCAGCGACCCGCGCGACACCCGCTCGACGCTGTACTGCTCCGACGTCGTCAAGATGATCGAGGCCCCGGTGCTGCACGTGAACGGTGACGATCCCGAAGCGGTCGTGCTGTGCACGCAGCTGGCGCTGGAGTACCGCCAGCAGTTCAAGAAGGACGTGGTCGTCGACATCGTCTGCTTCCGCAAGCTCGGCCACAACGAGCAGGACACGCCCGCGCTGACGCAGCCGCTGATGTACAAGAAGATCGGCCAGCACCCCGGCACGCGCAAGCTGTACGGCGAGAAGCTGGTGGCCCAGGGGGTCCTGGCCGCCGATGGTCCGGACGGCATGGTCAAGGCCTTCCGCGCCGCGATGGACGAAGGCCGCCACACCGTCGACCCGGTGCTGACCAACTTCAAGAGCAAGTACGCCACCGACTGGACCCCGTTCCTCGGCAAGAAGTGGACCGACAGCTGCGACACCGCGCTGCCGGTGGCCGAGTGGAAGCGCCTGTCCGAGAAGATCACCACGCTGCCGGCCGGCTTCAAGGCCCACACGCTGGTGGAGAAGGTCATCGCCGATCGCGCCGCGATGGGCCGGGGCGACATCAACGTCGACTGGGGCATGGGCGAGCACATGGCCTTCGCGTCGCTGGTGGCCTCGGGCTATCCGGTGCGGCTGTCCGGTGAAGACTGCGGCCGTGGCACGTTCACCCACCGCCATGCGGTGCTGCACGACCAGAACCGCGAGCGCTTCGACGAAGGCACCTACATCCCGCTGCAGAACGTCGCGGAAGGCCAGGCCCCGTTCGTCGTGATCGACTCGATCCTGTCGGAAGAGGCGGTGCTGGGCTTCGAGTACGGCTACGCCGCCGCGGATCCGCAGACGCTGACGATCTGGGAAGCCCAGTTCGGCGACTTCGTCAACGGCGCGCAGGTCGTCATCGACCAGTTCATCGCCTCCGGCGAAGTGAAGTGGGGCCGTGCCAACGGCCTGACGATGATGCTGCCGCACGGCTATGAAGGCCAGGGCCCCGAGCACAGCTCGGCCCGCCTGGAGCGCTTCATGCAGCTGGCCGCCGACAACAACATGCAGATCGTCCAGCCGACGAGCGCGTCGCAGATCTTCCATCTGCTGCGCCGCCAGATGCTGCGCATGTTCCGCAAGCCGCTGGTCATCCTGACGCCGAAGTCGCTGCTGCGCGCCAAGGACGCCACCTCGCCGGTGAGCGAGTTCACCAAGGGTGAGTTCCGCACCGTGATCGGCGAAGTGAACGCCGAGATCGACGCCAGCAAGGTCAAGCGCGTGATCGCCTGCTCGGGCAAGGTCGCCTACGACCTGATGAAGGCCCGCGGCGACAAGAAGGACGTCGCGATCGTCCGCGTCGAGCAGCTGTATCCGTTCCCCCACAAGGCGTTCGCCGCCGAACTCAAGAAGTACCCGAACCTGGCCGAGATCGTGTGGTGCCAGGACGAGCCGCAGAACCAGGGTGCCTGGTTCTTCGTCCAGCACTACATCCACGAGAACATGGCCGACGGCCAGAAGCTCGGCTACGCCGGTCGTCCCGCGTCGGCATCGCCGGCCGTGGGCTACGCCCACCTGCACCAGGAGCAGCAGAAGGCGCTGCTGGAGCAGGCCTTCGGCAAGCTGAAGGGTTTCGTGCTGACCAAGTGAGTCATTGCGGACGCCAAGCGCCGCAATGACACCGGCGCCGGGCGCCGCCCTCGGGGCGGCCCGGCGACCGGCAGGCGCAAGGCTCCGGTTTACTGAAAAAACCGAGAGAACAAACATCATGGCAATCGTTGAAGTCAAAGTCCCCCAGCTGTCCGAGTCGGTCGCCGAAGCGACGCTGCTGCAATGGAAGAAGAAGCCCGGCGAAGCCGTGGCCATCGATGAAATCCTGATCGAGATCGAGACCGACAAGGTCGTGCTCGAAGTGCCGGCCCCGTCCGCCGGCGTGCTGTCCGAGCTGGTCGTCGGCGACGGCGGCACGGTGACCTCGGACCAGGTCATCGCCAAGAT